>JBGTGQ010000063.1:0-125765 GCA_041746635.1 Terrimicrobiaceae bacterium
GCCCAGGGTGTAAAATTGCGAGCTGAGTTCGGTCATACCGTATTCGTTCCAGATCTGGGAGGCGGGGAGGCCGAGGTTTTTCTCAAAAAGCGCGTAGAGATCCGCCTTGGGAAGGTCGCGGCGGGTGCCCTTGTACCCGCCGGTTTCAACGGCTTGGCATCCGGGGGGAAGGGGGAGAGTGCGGTCGCCCAGCCACTCGAAAAAGTCGAGAAAGGCCAGGGCGGTGCCGAAAAGTGTCAGCGGGCCACCTGTCGCCGTGACGTTGACGCAAAGATCAGGCCAGTTTCCCAGAAAGAAATTTCCTCTGGGGGCAAGCCAACCGGCCATGCAAGCGAGGGACGAATGAGGTGTGCTTTCCGGGGTGGGCGTGAGGCAGAAGACGTTCGTTTCGGGTAGGTTTGCCCGCCTCCATCCGCCGAGCGCGGCGGCGCGATAGAGGTTCAGCGTGTGAAAATGGTGTTCGCCATAGCCTTCGCCGGTGGTTCCGCTGGTGCGGAAGGTGCGGACTATTTGCGATTCCGGAACGGTGCGGATGGCGGTCTGGCGAAAAGCGGACAGCGGCAGGGCGGGAATTTCCCTCCAGGAGGATGGTTGCGGCAACGACGCGCAATACGCGCCATAAGGGGCGCAGCCTTCTCGCTGGACGGCGTGGAGTTCGAGAATTAATTCGTCAAAAAAACCTTCTCCTTGGCGGAGAAATGCGAGAATCTTTTTCTCGATCCTTGCCAGGTCCCCAGACTGGCTCAATTTCTGCTCTGTCATGGCATTATGACAAAATTGTCACACACGGTTTGCTTGTTTTCCAAGTAAGGAAATTTGTTTGATGCATTGGTTCCGGGCACAACTTTGTTTTCTTGCGGCTCTCGGCGCTTCCGTCGTTTGTGCATCGGCTCAGAAGCCCCCGGCCCCCAACACTTCGCCGCGAATCAGCACCGTCCCCACCGTCTCGGCCCATGATCAGAACCTGACGGCGGACGAACTTTCCGTCAATGCCCGCTCGCTTTACACCCAAGGCAAATACGCCGATGCGGCCGCCCAGTATCAGAAGTTTATTTCCGATTATGGCAAGGCCCCCGAAGCTCAGGCGGCGGTGCGGGGGATGCGCTATCCGCTGGCGATGTGTTATGTGCAGATGCGAAAGTTTGCCGAGGCGAAGGAGGCCATTGCGGACGCGCTGGCCACCAACCCGCCGGTCGATCAGCAGTTGCGTCAGGAACTGATTTTCTGGAAGGGCGTCTGCGAGATGAACGACAAGGAATATGAGGCGGCGCGCAAGACGCTGGAAGAATTTCTGACCCTTTTTCCGCCGGGCTCGGAGCGCAACCCGAATTACGCGAAACAATTTCCCGCCATTCAGAAGGTGCCTGAGGCCAGGCTCCTGATCGGGACCTGTCTGCTGCTGGACGAAAAATTCAAGGAGGCGGCGGAGTATTATGCCGGAATCAAGGCGGGTCTTGTGCCGGTCAATCGCGGGCGGGCGACCGTGTTGGAGTTGTACGCGCTGCTCGAAGCCGGCGCAGAGGACAAGGCGATGGAGTTGGTCATGGCGGAATTTCCGCGCATGGGCGATTTGTTACAGCTGGTTACTTTTCAAACCCTCACGCTGGAACTTGGGTCGCGATATTTGGAAAAAAAAGAACTGCGCAAGGCCATCATTTGCCTCCAGCGCATCTGGAGTGCGGGACGTTTACTCAAACATCAGGAGGCCAGGTTGGCCGATTTGGAGTCGAAACTTCAGGCCGCCGAGGCCAATCCGCTGGGCGATCCCTACACCAAATTTCTCTACGGTCAGATGGTTTCCAAGGTGAAGCGGGAGATCGAGAATTTCCAAAAAATCGCGAATTTTGACTCCGCCCTGCGCTTGCGTCTGGCCACGGCTTATCAGGGCATGAAGCGCTATCGCGAATCGGCCCTGATCATGGAGGCGATGCTGAACGAGATGCCGCCGGATCCGATTGTGGAGTCGGCCTCGGTCAATCTGGTGCAGAGCTGGAACGAAATCGAACGCTGGCCCAAGGCGATCTCGGCGGCGCAAACCTTTGTGGACAAGTTTCCCCAATCGCCCAGCGTGCCGCTCGTGTTGTATCTGCAGGGCACGGCGGAGCAGAAGAACCTCGATTACCATGCGGCCATCGCGACTTTTGACGCGCTCACAAAAAAATATCCGAAGTCGGATTTCGCCCCACGGGCCCAGTTCATGAAGGGATTTTCCCTCCTGCTGGCCGAACGCAATGCCGAGGCGATTGCGGCCTTCGAGGAGTTTTCCAAAAAACATCCCCAGCATGAAATGGCGGAATCCGCCGCGCATTGGCGCGGCATGGGATACTCGCTCGACAAGCAATTCGCCCGCAGCCGCGAGGTGATGGATGACTATCTGGAAAAATACAAGGACGGGCAATACCGGGGCGAGGCGGCCTTCCGCAAGGCCTATTGCGCCCAGCAGATGGAGGATTACCAGACCAGCATCAAGGAGCTCTACGCCTTCATGCGGCAACATCCCGGCCACGAACGAAACAGCGAGGCGCGGGTCTTGCTCGGTGATGCGCTGATGAACGAGGGTCGGATGGACGAAGGGATCGCGTCCTACGCCGGCATCTCCAAAGACGACGTGCGGTTTTACGAGGAAGGGGTTTTCAAAGTCGGCAAGGCCTACAAGCTGATGGAGGAATACGACAAGCTGCGCGACCATATGGTGGACTTCAAGGATGGCAGCCCGCGCAGTCCGCGAGTGGCCGAGGCGATATACAATATCGGCTGGGTGGACCGTCAGGCGGGGGACGCCGACAAGGCCCGCGACATTTACTGGCAGGCCATTACCGAATACGGCAACGATCCGGAGATTCGTTCGGTTGATGATCTTTTTCCCGCCCTGTCGAAGCTTTACAAAGGCCCGGAACAGTCCGCGCAATATCAGGCGCGACTGGGCGATCTGGAGGAAGAGGCGAGGGCGGCCAGCAAGCAGACACTGGCCCTGCGCGCCTTGTGGGCGCAGGCCGCCGCCTTGAAAAAGTCCGATCCCGAGCGTTCGCGTCAGCTATTGACTGAAGCCGCCGCGCTGGCCCATGTGCAAACGACCAACCCGCTCCTGCTGGCGGATATCGCGGACGCCTTGGTGGCCTCGGGCAAGGAGGACGAGGGCCTGAAAATGTGGCGCGACCTGGTGAAATGGAATCCACGCGCCCCCCAAAAAGACCGTGCCTTCGCCGCGCTTGGGCTGATGGAATTGCAACGCGGAAATGAAAAGGCGGCGTTGGGCTGGTTTGACCGTTTTGAGAAGGAAACGCTGGGCTCGATGCTTTACGGAAAAATCCTGCTGGCCAAGGCCCGGCTGGAGGAAACCCGTGACCAGTATGCCGGAGCCCGCAAGTCGCTCGAAGCCCTGCTGGCCAATCAATATTCCAGCGGACCGGAAAAAGCCGAGGCGCTTTATTTGATCGGGGAAATTTACATGAAGGAAGGCAAGCCGCAGCTTGCGGTCCCGTATTTTCAGCGGATCTACGTGATGCATGGCCGCTGGCGTGACTGGGTGGCGCGCGCCTATCTGCGTAGTGGCGAGGCCTTTGAAAAATTGCAGGACCAGCTCAGCGCCCGCAAAACTTATCAGGAACTGACCGAAAAAGAGGACTTCGCCTCCTTCCAGGAAACCGGCAAAGCCCGCGAACGCCTTAACGCCCTCGGCGGTCCGCTGCCGAAGGAGGAACCAACCCCCGCGCAAGGATGAGAACACTTAGTCAGTGGTCATTGGTTCTTGGTCATTGGTTTTTGCTGATGGCTGATTCGCATGCGCAGACCCCGCTGGGTCTGGACACGTTGTTTATGGCCAGCGGGGAAAAATCCGTGGGCAAGCTGGCGGGTTTCGATGCGCAAATTTATCGTCTGCAAAAATCCCTGTCTCCTCTGCCCGGAGCCCCGGCAGGGGCTGCGCCCATTTTTGCCACCGTCACGATTCCGCGCGTGAACGTCGTTCATATCGAGTTCGGGCCCGATGAAGATCGGGATAAAAAATTGAAGGAAGCCACTCCCGCCCAGCTCACCGAGATCGAGGCGCTCTGGAAGCAGTTCGAACCCTGGTTGCCCATCGCGAAGTCCCCCGCCGGTGATATCGGAGTGGTCTATGGCGATCTGCTCCTGCGCAGCGGTGATCCGGCCAATGCGCAAAAAGCCCTTGCCCTCTTTGCCAGGATCGAAAAAGAATCCTGGGACGAGACGGACACCGTATTGGCTAAACAAGGGCGCCTGCGCGCCATGGTCGCCACCGGCAGCGCGAAAGAGGCCGTGGTCGAGGCTACTGCCCTGGCGAAAATCTCGGAGGACCCCACGGTGCTGATCGAGGCGAATTACATCCTGGCCGAGGCGGCGGACAAGGACTTGCGCAAATTGTTGGAGGAGAACCCGCGCTGGGAGGAGGATATTTATGTGATTCCCGAGCGTCACCGCCTCTACAATGAAGCCCTCGATCTCTACCTGAATCCCTATCTCTTCTTCGGCTCCGAGATCGAGCCCGCCGCCCGCGGCTTGTGGGGTGCGGCGGGCATCTATCAATTCACCGGCGAGACGGCTCATGCCGCCGAGGTTTCCCGCGATCTGGTCACCATTTACCCCGGCACGACATACGCCGCTCTCGCCCAGAAATTCCTCGACGGCCTTCCGCCCGAGTTCAAAAATCAGGACAACGAAAAAGAAGCCCGCGAGGAAAATTCAGACTCACCCAAACCCAATGAAAAATAAACTCATCGCCCTCTGTTTGATCGCAGCCGGCCTCGGCCTGGCCGCGCCACTCCCTGCCCAGGAACCGGCCGCGCCCCCTGCCGCCGAGGCCCCGGCCAAGAAGCCACCCAAGGACAAAACCCTGCTGGACGCCTTCAACGCCGGCGGGGCGTTGATGTGGCCGCTGCTGTTTTGCTCCATCGGCACCGTGGCCGTGGCCGTCTATTGTTTTCTCCACATCAACGGCAACAAAATGATGCCCAAGGCGCAGGTGGAATCCGTCGGTCAATACATGCAGGCGCGCGACGCAGCCAGCGCCTACACCCTCTGCCACAACACACCCAGCGTTTTCGGCAGCACCATGGCCGCCGCCCTACTCAAGGTGAACTTCGACAAGGAAAATGCCAATAAGGCCTCCATGGAACAGGCCGCGGGCGAAACTCTCTCCAACGAGGAAACCAAACTTAACCTCTGGGTCAATTACCTCAACGTCTTCGCCACCATCGGCCCCATGCTCGGACTGCTCGGCACTGTCACCGGCATGATCGCGAGCTTCGACATGCTGGCGGCCGGAAAATCCGAACCGTCCGATCTCGCCGGCGGCATCGGCGAGGCCATGATCACGACGGCCGGCGGCCTCTTCGTCGGCATTCCCGCCATGTTCTTCTATTTCTATTTCCGCAATGCGCTGGCCATTCAGATGGCCGAGATCCAGAAGCGGGTCACCTTCATGCTGGATCTGCTCTCCGGCGAATTGAAGCTTCAGGGCGCCAGCACCGAATACGAACAACAGCCCGCGCAGACCTGATTTCTAATTCATGCGACTGGCGAAAAAATCGGAGGACGAAGTCGGGTTCCAACTGGCCCCGATGATCGACATGACCTTCCTGCTGCTGATCTTCTTTATGGTCACCACGAAGATTTCCAAGGAACAGGTCAAGCTGGATATCAAGCTGCCCACCGCCAGCAACGCCGTCATTCCCAGCGATCTTTCCGATCGCGATATTGTCAGCATAGACGGAGAGGGCCGCTATTTTTCGGGTCAGACCCCCATGGATAAGAAGCAGCTCACTGCCTACCTCAAGGAGCGTTTCAAAAACTATCCCCCCCTGCGCCTTTACGTCCGCGCTGACAAAAACACCCCCGGCAAGCAAATCAAGGAACTGATGAAAATCGCCAGCGAAGCCGGAGCCATCAACGTAATCTTCGGAACTTATCAAGACTGAGATGAACGCAGAGAGGAAAAGAGCGGAGGAGGACGCGGAGCGGCTCAATGGATTGTCAAAAGAAATTATTGGTTGTGCCATTGAGGTACATCGGGTCATGAGGCCGGGTTTGCTGGAATCGCTCTGTGAGGAAGCATTAGCTTGGGAACTGCGGCAGGCGGGAGTCTCAGTGGAATGTCAGAAGCCGGTTCCGGTTGTCTACAAAGGGAACCTACTCAGTGATAGATTGCGGCTCGATCTATTGGTGGAGAATTGCGTGATCGTCGAGTGCAAGGCGAAAGTGGAACTCGCTCCATCGGACAAACCGCAGCTTCTTTCCTATTTGCGCGCCACCGGACTTTCCCTTGGCTTGCTGTTTAACTTCCATGAAGCAGTGCTGAAAAATGGCATACATCGGATAGTAAATAATTTTCCCGCCTCCCTCTCTGCGGCCCCTGCCTCCTTAGCCCCTTTGCGTTCCTGATCCCATGCAACTCAAACGCAAAGACGTCCAGACCGTTGAGATCCAGATGGGACCCATGATCGACATGGTTTTTCTGCTGCTGGTGTTCTTCATGGTTACAGCCAAACCGGTCAAGCAGGAGAGCGATATCAACATCGGATTGCCCGGCACCGTAGCCCAGGAGGAAACTGTCGATATCCCCGACGAGCAGCGCATCACGATCAAAAACGGCGGCCAGGTGATTCTCAATGAACAGCCGATGGACTCCCCGGCCAGTGCGGAATTGCCATCCCTTCTCGCCACCCTCAAGCGATTCAAGGAAAGCGCGGAATCCAACAAAAGCGAAGCCCTCATCACCATCGACGCGGAGGATGGTTCCACTCATCAACGCATTGTCGAGGTGCTCAATGTGTGCGCGAAGGCGAAAATCACGGGTGTGACATTTGCCGACAGCAGCGAGGAGGAGGGCTGAGCCATGGCTGGAGTATCCACCCTGCTGGATGAAGGGGCCGCGGCGAAGAAACGCCGCCGCAACCTTTTTATTACGATCCTGATCGCCGTCGTCGTGTTGCATGTGGGCATTGGGGTGGTCGCAGGCATTTTGGTCATAGCCAAATACATCTTCCCGCCACCCGCCACGTTTGTGGTGAAAAAAGACATCCGCCTGCCGGCCAAACAGCGCGAGCACAAAATGAACATGGCGGCCTTTGATGCCATGACGCCCAAGCCGACTTTTAACGACAAGATGCAAAGCCTGCGGCCCGCCGCGTTTGCCTTGCCCGAGTTGCCCAAACTGCCCATGGACCAGACGTTGCCACTCGACCCGAGCGCCATCGTTTCCGATCAGGTTTCCAGCCTGGTCGGGACGGCGGGTCAGGGAGGTGGCGGCACCGGGGCGGGCGGACTTGGAGGCACGGGCACCGGCTTTAGTTTCATGGGCATCCAATCCACCGGCAAACGCATCCTGCTGATTTTCGACGTGTCCACCAGCGTGCTCAACAAGGCGTCCAAGAGCGGCGTTCCACTGTCCAAGATCAGGGAGGAGACGCTCACCCTGCTCGGTCAACTCCCCATCAGCTCCCGCTTCGGACTGATCCAGTTCACGCAAAACTACAAGGCCTTCAAGACAGAGTTGCTGCCAGCGACCGACCCCAACCGTGAGGCGGCCAGCCAGTGGATTCAGAATGAATGGGTCGAAACCGGCATGATGGCGGCCTCGCGCAAGGTGACGTCAAATCCCAGAGGGCTGGTTGGGGTGCTGGAACTGGCGGCCAAAATGGAGCCGGATGTGATTTTTCTGATTTCCGACGGCAGCTTTCAGTGGAAAGCCCCCGGATCAATCGGCACCATTCCCTGGGAGGAAATCAAAAGTATCGCCAAGGGGCCGCTGCAAATCGGAGGGGGGTGCAAGATCAACTTCATCGGCTTTGAGATGAAGCCGGAGGACCGTTCGGAGGCGGGGTCCATCTTCCGCTCGACCGGGGGAAAATTACGCGAGATCAAGTAGACTCTGTAACAGAGAAACCCGAGTTCCGCAGTTTGAGGAGGCCGATCTCGCATGGGCGGTCCCGAAATCGAGAGGTCCGAGATCCTCTGATTTTAGCAAACGCAAGAGCAAGGTCTGTGACATGGCACCGGCGGAGGTTTCTCGCGTGATAAGGCGGTCACAGAGAGTGGGCACATGGAAATATCTGGTCATCCCGCCGTCTTGCCCCAAGCTGACCATCTATGAAAAATCCCCTCATCCTCATCCTCGCCCTTGCAGCTTTTTTGGTCAGCCCGGCCCCGGCGGCGGACCCTATCCCGGATCTAAAGGGAAAATGGGTCTCGGAATACCCGGTTCATTTTCATCACGGCACGGGCAGCTCGAAACAGACTTTGATTTTTGAGTCGCAGAAAGGGGAGGGTTTCCGGGGGGTGAGGGAATGGACCCGCACGGATTTTACCCCGGCCAAGAAAGACGGAGCCGCGCCGAAGAAAAAAGTCGATCAGGTGGCCTTCGCGGGAGTGGTCGGATTCGATGGCAAAACGCTGCATTTCGCCGATCACGGCCAAATCACGCACATCCAGGCGAAACTCACCAGCGCGGATGAGATGCAGGTGGTCTTCGTGATGCCGGGCGACCCTGCGGTGGCTTTCCGTGCCACGTTCAAGCGGGTCAAGTCGTAGGCCGGATGTTGGCAGGCAAATCTAGGGGCTGGTGCCTTCGTCTCTGGACCGCGGCACAACGTTGGGACCTTCTTTGCCTTGCAACTCGTCGTGATATCGTAGCATCAGTCTCTCGGTCCTGAATCCTCGGCGGGCATCCAGCCATTCCTTGATAGCGTGTCCGGCTTGCGCGGCAGTAAAAACAAAGAGAAGGCCGAACATCGCTCCCAACGCCAATCCGCCATAAAAACTGCCATCGCCGGTCACCTTATCGGTCTGCGCGGCCAATCTCGGAATCAACTCAAGAAAGGCGAACAAGCAGCAGATCAAACCAATAAACAAAAGCGGCCAAATCCAGCGAATACGCCGTATGGTTCGGTCGCCCTTGCGAACCTTTTCGACGTATTCTTCGTCGGATAATGCTTTTCTGCGGAAAGTCATCGCGCTGTGCTGAAAAAAGTAAAGGGCTCGGACCCAACTGCGGAAAGTTTGGCGCAGCAAGTAACAATTCAAGCAGCCTTTGGCAAACAAAGCTGTGCCCAACGGGGCCGCGCATGCTAGGATATTTTCCATGTCCGCGCACAAATCCGAAAAGGAACTGGTTCGCCAATGGGTGGAGAAGTGGAAGGTGGTGAGTGAGGAAATGGACCGCCTGAAGACGGAGGAGTTGCGGGCGCTGACGGAGGAGGAGGCGGCGCGCCAGTTCAATTGCATGGATTTGCCCGAGGCCTTGCTTTGGACCCCGGAAGAGCGGGTAAATTCCAGCGGTCTGGTCGAACAGCAGAGGATTTTTTCCAAGGCTCATGGCGATGCATCGCGTTTTCACGGCTGCACTTGAATTGCAGGGCGCGCTGGAAGAACTCGCCTGTCCTTTTTGCTTCATCGATGGGCTGGCTTTGCAGCGGTGGGGTGAACTGCGATTTACGCAGGATGCGGATGCCACGGTCGTCAATGCGGTCGAGCGCGATGAGCGGGTGGCGGAGTTTTTGCTTTCCCGTTTCACCTCCCGGCAGGCCGACGGACTGGCGTTTGCCTTGCAATACCGCGTGGTATTAATGCGGGCTGGCAACGGAGTGAATCTGGACGTGGCTCTGGGGGCTTTCGACTTTGAAGTGCGGGCGGCGCAACGGGCCACGGATTGGACATTGCCGGAGGGGCGTTCGCTGCGCACTTGTTCGGCGGAGGATTTGATCGTGCACAAGGCTTTCGCCGCGCGGGAAAAGGATTGGATCGATGTGGAAAACATTTTGCAGCGACAGGGATCGAAGCTGATGACGAACCAGATTTTTGCGGAGCTTCGCCCTTTGGCGGAGTTGAAGGAAGACGACGCGATTGTGCCGCGGCTGGAAGCGTTGATGTGCAAGCGGGGGGTGGTTTGAGGCGGGGGCCGGAGGCTTTTTTCTTTAGTTGGGGAGATGAGGGAGGCGGGGGTTGTCATTTTCCGGACTCTCGAATAGATCAAGCGGACGCATGGCGGAGACGGTTCGGTTCCAACATTTTGAGGTCCTGAAAAAGGACGACGGTTCGCTATATGAACTGGGGCGGGGGGCCATGGGCATCACCTACAAGGCCTTCGACACCAGTTTGCGGTGTCATGTGGCGTTAAAAGTGATCAATGCGGCGTATCTCAACAGCGAGGTGGCGCGGCAACGGTTTCTGCGCGAGGCGCGGGCGGCGGCGGCGTTGAGGCATCCGAATGTGGCGACGGTGTTTCACCTCGGGAGTGAGGATGGCAATTATTTCTACGCGATGGAGTTCATCGACGGGGACACGGTCGAGGCCTTCATGAAACGCGAGGGGGCGGTGCCGCCGGCGATGGCGCTCGAGATCGCGTCACAGGTCAGCCGCGCACTGGGTGCGGCGCAAAAACAAGGCTTGGTGCATCGCGATATCAAGCCTTCAAACCTGATGTTTGTGCGCGAGGATGGCGGGGAGGATTTCACGGTGAAGGTGATCGATTTCGGCCTGGCCAAAAGTGCGGCGGCGGGCGGGGAGGATTCGGCCACGCTGACGGCGGGTGGTTTTCTGGGAACGCCGCATTTTGCCAGCCCGGAGCAACTGGAGGAACGCGAGATCGATGTGCGGTCCGACATTTATTCACTGGGGGTGACGCTGTGGTTCATGCTGGCGGGAAAGACGCCCTTTAGCGGGTCGCTGGCGCAGGTGATGAGCCAGCATTTACACCGCGAGCCGCCGTTTGAAACGCTGGAGGGTCAGCCACCCGCGGTGGTGAAATTGCTGCGGCATATGATGGCGAAGGATGCGGCGGATCGTCCGCAGACCCCGGCGGAATTGCGGGCGGAAATCGAAGCGTGCCTCGAGCAGGTGGAGGCGGGTCCGCAGGCGGCGCGGCGGGAGGTGAGCGGGGATGCGTTTGAAACGACCATGATGCCGCAGGAGGGCAGCGCGGTGGAGCTGGCCTCGGGGGTTTTGCTGGCGGAGAGGTTCCGGCTGCTGGACGAGGTGACGGCATCGGATCACGGCCGGGTGTTTCGTGCGCAGGCGGTGGAGGATAATGCGGTGGTGGCGGTTTTGCTCTTGCATTCGGGGTTGATGGCGACGTCGGAGGCGTTCACGCGGCTGGAGCAGGAGGTGGAGAGTTTGCAGAAACTGAAGCATCCTGCGTTTCAGCGGATTCTTTCGCTGGAGCATGCCAATCATCACACGTTCCTTGTGTTGGAATGGATCGAGGGGCCGGCGCTGCTCGATGTGCTGCGGGTGCGGCGGGCCTTGCCGGCGGGAGAGGCCAAGGTGTTGCTGGCACCGCTGGCAGAGGCTTTCGACGAACTGTCCGCAGCAGGGTTGAGTTGTCCAGACATCGCGGTGCATGAGATTTTGCTGACCGGCGGGAAGATGGACGGACCAAAGTTTCTGCCGCTGACGGGGGCGGGTTCGCGTACGCTCGCACCGGACGCGACGATGGTGGCGTCGTCGTTTGCCATGATGAAGGCGAGCGGGGCCTTCGCGGGAAATCCGGCGAATGCGTATGTTTTTGCGGTCGGTTCGCTGGCGTATGAAATGCTGGGCGGGGTGCGGACGGGCAGTTCGATGGGGAGCTATGTGCCGATCCCGGGGTTGTCGGAAGAGGGGAATGCGGCACTGCGCCAGGCGTTGAATCCGGGGCAGGGATTTGCCCACGCATCGGCCTTTGTGGCCGAGCTTGACGATGCGGTGGCTCTGTCGGCTCCGCCGGTTCGCCCCGTTGCGCTGACTCCACCGCCTTTGCCGGAACAAAAAAAGAAACGCTCCCTGCTGCCGCTGGTCGCGGTGGTGGCGGCGGTGTTGCTGGCGGTCGGGGGTTTGGCGGTTTGGCGCGGGGTGGTTTTCGTTCAACGCATCAAAGCATCCACCCCGATGACGAAGACCGATGTGCCGCCTCCCAGTCCGGCTCCCGAGTTGCCGGAAGCGACACCCGCGCCGGAGTCGGTCGCTACGCCTGATCTCCGCCGGTTGGCGTACGAAGAAGCGTTTGCGGTGGCGGAGACGCTGCAGAAGCAGGATGATTTCCCGGGGGCCCTGACGACCTACGCGGCGGTGGCGGCGAAGTTTCCCGAGGAAAAACAACCGCGCGCCGCCATGGAAATGCTGACGGCGAGTCTGCGGGCGCGTTCGCCCAAAACGCCCCCGGGAAATCTTGCCATCCTGCGCCCCGCGCTGGAGCAGGCTGCTGCGTTTGATGTCGTGTCCGCCCAAGTGATGCTGGGAGAGATGTTGCGGCTGAGCGATCCGCCGGCCGCGCTCAAGTGGTTCCGATCGGCTGCGAATCTGGGGCAGACCGAGGCGATGGTGTATGCAGGGGAGATGATGGCGCGGGGTCGCGGGGTGGATGCGCCGGACTTTGCCGGGGCGGTGGCGTTATTTTCCCAGGCGGCGGATCTGGGGGACCCTGAGGGCATGTACGCGCTGGCGGAGTGTTACCTCTTGGGTAAGGGCGTGGAGAAGGATCCCAAGCGCGCGGTGGAATTGCTGGCGGCCTCCTCCGCCTTGAACAACCCCGTGGCCATGAACCTGCTGGGCGATGTTTACCGCCGGGGGGTTCCGGGTTTGATCGAGCCGAATCTGGCGGAGTCGCTGCGGCTTTTTTCGCAGGCGAAGGAAATGGGTTTCCTCGACGCGCAGGGGAATCTGGGTGTGCTCTACATGAACGGACAGGGCGTGCCCAAGGACGAGAAGTTGGCGGTTGAGCTGTTCCGCGACGGGGCGGAAAAAAACAACCCGCCCTGCATGTTTTTTTACGCCATGTGCCTGGAGGGTGGGGTGACCATTCCGAAAAATCCCGTCGAGGCGCGTGCATGGTATGTCAAGGCGGCCCAAGCCGGAAACAAGCCCGCCATCGACTGGTGCAAAAAAAACAATATTCCGTTGGCAAACACGCCCTGAGGGATTAATTCCCATTTCCCATTCGATGAACATACACGAATACCAAGCCCGGGAGCTTTTCGCCAAATTTGCCGTTGCCACCCAGCCCGGAAGTGTGGCTTTCACCCCCGATGACGCCGAAAAAGTGGCGGCACAACTCGGCGGCAAGATCGTCGTGAAAGCGCAGATCCATGCGGGCGGACGCGGCAAGGGAACGTTCAAAAACGGCTACAAAGGCGGCGTGCATCTCTGCGACACAGCCGCTGAAGCCAAGGACATCGCGGCCCAAATGCTTGGCCAGGTGCTCGTCACCCACCAGACCGGTCCCGAAGGCAAGGAAGTGGCGAAGATTTTTGTGGGTGAAGCGGTGGACATCGCCCGCGAGTTGTATTTTGCCATTCTGCTCGATCGCGCGACCTCCGCGCCCATCGTCATCGCCAGCACCGAGGGCGGGGTGGACATCGAATCCGTGGCCGAACACACCCCGGAAAAAATCCTCCGCCTGGGTGTGAATCCCGCCCGGGGCCTCATGCCGTATCAGACCCGCCAGATCGCTGCCATGCTCGGGCTCACCGGCAAGCTGATGAACCAGGCGGGCAAACTTTTCACCAATCTCTACCAGCTCTTCATCGAATGCGATTGCTCCATGGTGGAGATCAATCCTCTGGTGGTGACCGGCAAGGGCGAACTCCTCGCGCTCGATGCCAAGTTCGGTTTCGACGACAACGCGCTTTATCGCCAGCCCGAAATCCTGGCCATGCGGGACAAAACCGAGGAAGACCCGCGCGAAGTCGCGGCCTCGGAATTTTCGCTCAACTACATCGGCCTCGACGGCAATATCGCCTGTCTGGTCAACGGAGCCGGCCTGGCCATGGCCACCATGGACATCATCCAATACGCGGGCGGCAGCCCGGCAAACTTTCTCGACGTGGGTGGTGGAGCGACCAAGGAACAGGTCTTCGCGGCCTTCCAGATCATCCTCGGCGACAAAAACGTGAAGGGCATTCTGGTCAATATCTTCGGCGGCATCATGGACTGCAACATCATCGCCACCGGCATCGTGGAAGCCGCCCGGGAGATCGGCCTGAAGATTCCGCTCGTCGTGCGCCTCGAAGGCAACAATGTGGAAGCGGGCAAAAAGACTCTCGCCGAGAGCGGCCTTGCCCTCATCACCGGCGACAACATCCTCGACGCCGCACAGAAAATTGTCGCTGAGGTCAAGAAAGCGGCCTGATGGTTTTGTCCTTCGTCAATCGTCATTAGTCATTTTTCCCATGTCCATTCTCGTCACTCCCGGTACCAAAATTCTCGTCCAGGGCATTACCGGCAGCTTCGGTGCGCGCCACGCCCAACTCAGCCTCGACTACGGCACGAAAGTCGTCGCCGGCGTCACCCCGGGCAAAGGCGGGCAACTTTTTTCCGGCGTCGTCCCGATTTTCGACACGGTGGATCAGGCCGTGAAGGAAACCGGCGCGACCGTTTCCGTCATCTTCGTTCCGCCCCCCTTCGCCGCCGATGCCATTCTGGAAGGCGTTGACGCCGGACTCGAACTCGTCGTCGCCATCACCGAAGGCATCCCGGTCAACGACATGGTGAAAGTGAAGCACGCCATGTTGGGTCAAACGAGCACCAGCGGGTGCAAGACCCGCCTGATCGGCCCGAACTGCCCCGGCCTGGTCACGCCCGGCACGGGCAAGGATTCCCACGGCGGCTGCCGCATCGGGATAGCACCCGGATACATTCACAAAAAAGGCAACGTCGGCGTCGTCTCGCGCAGCGGCACGCTCACCTACGAAGCCGTCTGGCAACTCACCACACGCGGCTACGGCCAATCGACCTGCGTTGGCATCGGCGGCGATCCGGTCAATGGCACTTCGCACCTGGACGTCTTGAAAATGTTCAACGACGATCCGGAAACGGAGGCCATCGTCATGATCGGTGAAATCGGCGGCACCGCCGAGGAAGAAGCCGCCGCCTGGGCCAAGGAATATTGCCAAAAACCCATCGCCGCGTTCATCGCCGGAGCCACCGCGCCTCCCGGCCGACGCATGGGTCACGCCGGAGCCATCGTCAGCGGCGGCAAAGGCACGGCGGCGGCGAAGATCGAAGCCATGTTGGACGCCGGTATCGCCGTGTCGCCCACGCCCGCCGAAATGGCGGAGACGCTGATTGCACGCTGGGGGAAATAGCCGCTTAGCCTCAAAGTGGAGTTGATAGTTGAGGGTTGAGAGGGTGAAAATGAGCGGCTTACTCCGAAAGCCCGAGTCACCTAACGAGTGAATCCTCTAACGAGCGTGCCCAGCGCGATCAATAAGCCCGCACAAAGCCAAGAGGCGGAGTCCCGCCGGAAACCGGGGAAGTGGTGAACGAAAAATGCGCGGCGATTCATCAGGCCGTTTTGATTGAGCCTAGGCTGTCAGGCCGAGAAGCGAAGCTCCCCGCAATACGGCCATGGCGTTAACGGTTACTAACGGCCCGAGGAAATAAAAAAGGCGGCTCCGGGGAGCCGCCTTTTTTTACGTGGGGGTGAAATTATTCTTCGGTCTTGGGAGCTTTGGGCTTGGCGTCGGGCTTGGCGTCGGGCTTTTTCTTGGGTTCGACGAAAGTGATCTTTGCGGCCTGGTCGGGGGTGGTGCCGGGGGTCACTTTCACCATCGAGCCAACAGTGAGGTCACTGGCGGCTCCGTCGGTGCCATCGGCTTTGATGATTTTGGTTTCGGCGCTGGTTTTGAAGGTTTGGTCGCCTTTTTTCTGGTTGGCGACGGTGACGGTCCCGTCCGCAACGGCGGAGACTTTGCCCTTAAAGGCACCTTCGGCTTTGGCCTCCTTGTCTTCGGCGAAGGAGGTGGCGGCAAGGGCTGCGGTGAAGAGGATGGCGGTGAAGGTAAACAGGAGTTTTTTCATGATAGGAGTTATTGTCTGAGTGGATGGAACACCGGCGGAGGGGAATGGTTGCACAAATAATTTGCAGGGTGGAGTGATGCGGTGGCTTGTTTGCAAGAAGGGCGATTCCGACGACACGGCGGGATTGGTTACCACCCGCTTGACATCTTGCGCGTGGCGACGGCGTTCCACTTAGGGAGCGAAGGTTTCTCACTTTCGACGCTCGCCAGCGGAAAATGGCGGCGAGCGCGGGGTAGGCGTTGCCTTTGTGAGTTTAGCGCCTTTGCCGCATGATTTCGGCCGGGGCGCGGCCGTGGTCGAGGAGTTGGCCCATCTGGCGCATGGCGGGGGCGGTGTGGGTGAAGAAGCGTTTGTAGGCGCGGCAGAGGTAGTTGAGGCCGGGTTCGCCGTCGGGGGTGCGGATGAAACGGTGTTTCGGGCACTCGCCGTGGCAGAGCTGCCGCACATCGCATTCACGGCAATAGCGGGGGAGGCTGGCGGCTTTGTCCTGGCCGAACTGACGCTGGGAGTCGGAGGCGACCATCTGGCCGAGGGTCGTGTTGAGGATGTTGCCGAGTTGGTATTGGGGGTAAACGTAGTGGTCGCAGGAATAGACGTCCCCGTTGTGTTCCATGGCGAGGGCGGTGCCGCATTTTTCGCTGAAAATGCAGAGGCCGCCGCCCTGTCCGACCGTGTTGCCCAAGGTGACATCGAAGATTTGCACGTAAGTGCGGCCGACGTCACGTTGGACCCATTCGTCGAAGATGGTGCAGAGAAATTCGCCATATTGTTTGGGTTCGACGCTCCAGTCGGTGACGGGCATGCGGACTTCCTCGTCGGAGCGGGGTGGGGTGGCGAGGTCGAGGCCGAGTTTTTTGGCTTCGGTATCGGCCAGGCGTTCGACCAGGGGGATGAATTGGATGAAGCCGGAGCCGATATCGCGGAGGAAGCGGTAAACTTCGAGGGGCTTCTGAGAGTTGACCCGGTTGACCACGGTGAGGGTGTTGAATTCGACCTGGTGTTTTTTCAGCAGGCGGAGGCCGGCGATGACGCGCTGGTAGGTGGCGCCGCCTTTTTTGTCCACGCGATAGGCATCATGGAGTCGGGCGGGGCCGTCGAGGCTGAGGCCAACGAGGAAATGGTTTTCGGCCAGGAAGGCGCACCATTCGTCGTTGAGGAGAGTGCCGTTGGTTTGGAGGGCATTGGAGATGGTTTTGCCGGCGGCGTGTTTTTTTTGCAGAGCGACGACTTTGCGGAAAAAATCGACACCGAGGAGGGTGGGTTCGCCGCCCTGCCAGGCGAAACTGATCTCGGGGACGCTTTGCTGTTCGATGTATTGCCGGATGTAGGTCTCCAGCACCGCGTCGCTCATTTTGAAGTTCTCGTTGGCGGGGAAGAGTTTTTCCTTCTCGAGGTAAAAGCAGTATTTGCAGTCGAGATTGCAAAGCGGCCCGATGGGCTTGGTCATTACGTGGAAGGCGCTCATGTGGTCGACTTTCGTTATCTGCGTGGTGGATTGTGAAGGAAAGACTGCTTTTTTTGCGCTGCGGGCAGTTTTGGTTGGCGGAGGTTGCCCAATTCGGCATAAAGTAGGGAAACTAATATTCCCATGCCAGTTACCGCCAAAGGACTTGAAGGAATCATCGCCAACTCCACCAGCTTGAGCGACGTGCTTGGGCAGGAAGGGGTTCTCATTTACTCCGGCTACAATATTAATGAGCTAGCCGGCCAAGCCACTTACGAAGAGGTGGTTTATCTTCTCTGGCACGGGCAATTGCCCAACCGCCAACAACTGGACGAACTCAAAACCAGTCTGCGCAGTCAGCGCGAATTGCCCAAAGGGGTGATGGATTTTATCCGCACGGCGCCCGTGAAAGCGAACCCGATGGATGTGATGCGCACGGCCGTTTCCATGCTCGGGCTCTACGACGACGAGAAGGATATCGAGGGTCAGGCCGAGGCGGCTAACAAACGCCGCGCCGTGAGCATCACGGCCAAGATCGGCGTGATCGCGGCGTATTTTCACCGTTCGCGCCAGGGACTCGAGTTGCCGCCGGTGCGAAAGGATCTCGATGAGGCCGCGCATTTTCTCTATTTGTTGAATGGCAAGGAGCCGTCTGCCGATGCGGCCAAGACGCTGGATGTCGCCTACGTGCTGCATGCCGACCATGGCATGAACGCCTCGACCTTCAGCGCCCGCGTGACCATCGCCACGTTGAGTGACATTTATTCAGCCGTCACCTCGGCCATCGGCACCTTGAAGGGGCCTCTGCACGGTGGGGCCAACGAGGGCGTGATTCACATGCTGCAGGAAATCGGCAGCGAGGATAAAGTGGACGCCTGGGTGGAGGAGCAACTGGCGCAGAAGAAGAAAATCATGGGCATCGGCCACCGGGTTTACAAGGTGCTGGATCCCCGCGCGCCGCATCTGCGGGCCATGGCAATTCAGTTGTGCGAGCAACTCGGCGAGCCGAAATGGATCCACATGAGCGAGCGCATCGCGACGCTGATGAAGGAGAAGAAGGGCTTAAATGCGAACGTGGATTTTTATTCCGCCACGGTTTATTATTCGCTCGGCGTTCCGACGGATATGTTCACCCCGATTTTCGCCATCGCCCGCACCAGCGGATGGACTGGACATGTGCTCGAACAACTGGCCGACAACCGCCTCTACCGCCCGCTCAGCGAATATGTCGGGCCGGAGGTCGGGAAGAAATTTGTGGCCATCGACGAGCGCTGATTGCTGGTGTTCCATTGGCATAAGTAGGGAGGGCGGCCATCTTGGCGCCATCGGCGGGTGGGACGCCCACCCTCCAGCGGAGGAGGTATTTTCGACCTTGGACTTTGGACATTGGACACTAGACTCGCCGGATGAATCCCTCGACCCTGCCTGACGATGATTTTTACCCGCTGATTGAGGCGCGGCACGGTGATCCTTTCAAAATTCTCGGCGTCCGGGAATTTCAGGGGAGTTTATTCGGGCGGGCTTGGCGACCCGACGCGGCGGAGGTCACCCTTGTGGATGCGGCGGATGTCAAACGGCGTTTTCCCCTGATTAAAATCCATCCGGATGGATTTTTCGAGGCGGTCCTGCGGGGGGTGGACCAGCCGTTCGGTTACATGCTGGAGCTGAAAAGCCACGCGGGGGAGACGTGGTGCGAAAAGGATGTTTATTCCTTCGGGCCGGTGCTCGGAGAGATGGACATCTACCTGTTCAATGAGGGGACTCATTACGAAGTTTATAAAAAACTCGGAGCCCACCTGATGGATTTTGGCGGCGTGCGGGGAACGCATTTCGCGGTCTGGGCACCCAATGCCCAACGGGTCAGCGTGGTGGGGGATTTCAATCGCTGGGATGGCCGCATTCACCTGATGCGGAAAATGGTTCCGGCCGGCATCTGGGAGATTTTTATTCCAGAGATTCCCGAGGGATCGCATTACAAATTCGAGCTCCGCGGGGCGAACGGGGATGTCTTTTTGAAGACCGATCCGATGGCCTTCTTCGCCCAGCATGGCACCCAAACCGGCTGCATGGTTTACGATATCGACCGCTACCAATGGGACGATGCGGACTGGATGAAAAAACGCGCGGAACGCGATCCCTACAATTCGCCCATGAGTATCTACGAGGTGCATCTGGGCTCCTGGCAGCGGGTGGCGGAAGAGGGCAACCGCTTCATGAGCTACATCGAATTTGGCGACCGGCTCATTCCCTACGTGAAGGAAATGGGGTTCACCCACATCGAGTTGATGCCGGTGATGGAACATCCCTTCGACGGCTCCTGGGGCTATCAGGTGGTGAACTACTACGCGCCCACCAGCCGCTTCGGAAACCCGGATGAGTTTCGCAATTTCGTGGATCGTTGCCACCAGGAAGGCATCGGCGTGATTCTCGACTGGGTGCCGGGGCATTTTCCCAAGGACGCCCATGGTCTGGCCCGCTTCGATGGGACATGTCTCTACGAGCACGAGGATCCTCGCCTGGGCGAACACAAGGAATGGGGCACCCTGATTTTCAACTACGGCCGCAATGAGGTGAAGAATTTCCTCATCGGTAACGCCCTCTTCTGGCTGGACGAATACCATCTTGACGGTCTGCGGGTGGATGCCGTGGCCTCGATGCTGTATCTCGACTACTCCCGCGAGCCGGGTGAGTGGGTGCCAAATTGCTTCGGCGGACGCGAAAATCTTGACGCCATCAATTTTCTCAAGCGTTGCAACGAGGTCTGCTACGAGCGTTTTCCCGGCATTGCCACCATTGCGGAGGAATCCACTTCATGGCCCGGCGTTTCGCGTCCCACTTACACAGGCGGGCTCGGTTTTGGCTTCAAATGGAACATGGGCTGGATGAACGACAGCCTGCGCTACATCAGCCTTGAGCCCATTTTTCGCCGCTATCACCAAGGCGAGATCACGTTCTCCATGCTTTATGCATTTCACGAACACTTTATTCTCGTGCTCAGCCACGACGAAGTGGTGCACGGCAAGGGCTCGCTCCTCAACAAAATGCCTGGCGACACCTGGCAGAAATTTGCCAACGTGCGGATGTTCCTCGCCTGGATGTGGGCCCATCCCGGCAAGAAGCTCATTTTTCAAGGTATCGAGTTTGGGCAATGGGCAGAATGGAATCACAACCAGAGCCTCGACTGGCACCTCAACCAGTTCGGGCCCCACGACGGCCTGCGGCGTCTCATCCAGCACCTCAACGCGCTCTACGTCAGCGAACCGGCGCTTTACGAACTGGATGACAACTACGACGGCTTCGAGTGGATCGATTTTAACGACAGTGACAACAGCGTCTGGTCCTTCATGCGCAAAAGCCGCGCCGGCCAGCCAGGCGACGGGGCCCCACCTCCGTCCACGCTGGTCTTCATCGTGAATGCAACGCCAGTCGTGCGCGGAGGGTATCGGGTGGGAGTGAACGCCCCGGGATGGTACCAAGAGGTGCTCAACACCGATGCGCAGACCTACGGGGGAAGCAACGTCGGGAATTTGGGCGGTCGTCAGGCGGAGCCCGGGAGCTGGCAGGGAAAACCCTGCTCAATTTTGGTGGATCTTCCCCCTCTCTCCGTCACCGCATTAAAGCACTCCGGGCGGAAGCCCTCATGAAAAAGGATTCAAGCCACCACCTGGAGGTCGCTTTTGTCGGCAACCAGACAATGGTTCAAGAAAAATACCAGAATTAAGAGTGCTATCTGCCCATCCGCGCTGCGCGATCACCACGGGGTGCAGCGAACAGCCTGGAATTTTTTCAGGTCGTCCAGATCGAGCTTTTTAAAAATTCACCGAAAAAGCGCTTGACATTGCTGCGGTGGATCGACGAACCTCCCGTTAACCAAACAATTATGAAGCCTCAGAAAAAACCCTCCGCCTTCACCCTCATTGAACTCTTGGTCGTCATCTCGATCATCGGAATTCTCGCCGCCCTAGCTCTTCCTGCCATCACGAGCGCGCTCGTGAAAGGCCAGATGACTCAGACACTCAGCAATATGAAGCAGCTTCACCTTGCATCTCAGCAGGCGGCCTTGGATGCAACGACAACTGGTGATGCGACGCTCCTCGGATTCCCTGGCTCAAACTCTTTTGCCGCTTGGGCGTCCAATTTGGTGCCGGCTTATTTGGGGACCAATGATTTTTGCAAGCTTGTTTCGGGGGCAGGTAAGATCACAACTCCAGGTGCCTTGCCCGGTGGTAACACCAATGCGGTCGTCTCTTATGAAGTATTAGAGGAAAGCGCGGGGGATATGGTAATGCTTAGCACGGGCAATTGGACGAATTACGTCGACCCTGCGACCTTTGCAACCAGCACCGCCAAACCCTACGGTGGCAAAGGCTTTGTTGTTTTCCGTAGATCGGGTGATGGACAAGTATTGCTTCCAAAACAGTCTGATAACACAAATATCATAGGACAAGTAACAAACGTTTCTTCGTAGCGCGCAAGAGATTTTGTCTCACGTCAAAACCCCGCCTTCGGGCGGGGTTTTTGATTTTCCTGAGCCTTCATTTTCCTCCAATATCTATCTCAGTTTGAACGCCTCGTTCAAAGTCTGATGAAATCTTTCAATCGAACATTCCATGAAGACCAAAAAATCCCTTTCGTCTCCAGCCAAATCCACCACTCCCGACCGCGGGCAGGTGAGGACGCCGTAAAGTTTCCGCCGTGGTGCTCGAAAAAGAAGTTGCGGGCGATGGTATTTGGTAGTGTGGTCTCGCAAAAAGGCCTGATCTTCTTTTTGTCGGATCCCCTCCTTGCCCTTTCTGCTCTCTTCCCGCCCGCCCAGTAGGGGTCGTAAATAACCTTGTGAGTCTCGCCTCCCACCGCTAAGAACCCATGCGCCCTATGAGCAACTTCCCCGGCGAGTGGAGCTTTCTGAAAAGCGCGTGGCGTTTCGCCCATGTGCTGACTGGATGCCATGACGGGGCGGCCAGGGTTTTTCGGGACTCGGTCGAGGAACTCCGGCGGCATCCCGATGCCGACGAACCGGATCGCGCCCGGCCTCTCATTTTCGGCATCGTGCGCAAGCGCAGCCTGAAATTTCCCGCCCGCTGCGAACTCCCCGATGCCCTTGCGCCTCTGCACCGCCAGATTGAACCCGTCCGCAGCGCGATGGTGTTGCTCTCTCTCGACGAACTTCCGCAGGAAAGCCTTCCCCATCTGCTCGGTCTGGATCCCCGGGGCGTGGCCGACCTCGCCAAGCAATCCGACGCCGCTGTCACGAACGGGATCCACTCGCTTCCGTTGGGCGATGCCGATCTCCACCAAATCCAGGAAAGCGCGGAAACCCTCGCGGCCCGGCATGGCGGACACCACCTCTCCGCCCGCAACCCGGCCACCATCGCGGTTGGTCTGGGCTTCCTGCTGCTCGTCGCGCTCCTCACCTGGCACCTGCTCGGTAGGGCCGGCGTGTTCCCGGAAGAGGCCATAAAAATTGCCACCGACGGAGCCAAAGCGACCCCCGACCAGTTTGATGTCGTCGAAAACAAAGCCGGGGACTTGCAGGATTGGTTCATGCTGAAAGGATTCGACAACTTTCGCGTGCCGCCGGGTTTCGAGCTTTTTGTCGTCGCCGGGGTGCGCAATTTCAAAGTCGAAAACGAGCCCGTTGCCCAGGCCGCCGTGCCGGAGAACACGATGTATTTCTACTCGTTCGCCGCAGGGCCGTTCGGCATCAATGTGACCCCCGAAAAATCCTGGCGCATCACCGAGGCGGACCGCACCGTGCTGGCCATTCGGGAGGAAAGCGGAATCTGCTTTCTCCTCGCCTTTCGCGGCACAAAAGCAGACATGGAGCGCGTGCTCCGCGACGCCGGCGCGTTGCGTTGAAGTCCCCTGCACGCGGCAAAGGCGGCGAGCCATAGTTGTTTCAACTACTGTGTTGGAGTTCACGCATTGGCGTGTTCCCTTCGGAGCAGCCTGAAGCTGGACTCCAACATCGCATTCCCCGACCGATCCGTCGGCAGCACCACCGGAAAAATTCTTCCTGCGAAAAAGCGCATGACGCGGGCCGCCCTTTGCGATACACAACGTCCATGAAGATGTTTCCCCGCCTCCTCCCCCTCACCGCGTTAGTCCTAATCGCTTTGCCCGCCGTGGCGGAGGACTGGACCAAAAAAGACCCGGCCCTCCTTGCCAAGGAAGCTCGCAAGTCCGTCATACAGCTGCGCCAGGAAGCCATCCATTTTGAAACCAGTGCTCAGAAGGAAGGGCGCACGCTGTCCGCCGACGAGAAAAAATATCTCACGCTCACCGTGGAGGAAGCCGCCCTCTTGGAGAAGAGCTGCGAAGCCTGGGAAAAAAACCAGATCCGCATGGCCGAAAAATATCGTGAGAACGCCGGGGAAGCCTGCCACAAGCGGGGCGAACTCGCGGCGAAGCTCAAGCTCTGGGAAAAAAAACCCTGCCCGCCGGCGCCCGACAAACAGGCCGCCCCGAAAGCCTCGGCCGACAACGCCGCAAAGCTGGCTGAGATCGAACGCCAGCAAGCCGAGCTCGATAAAAAGAAAAAGGAACTGCAGCAATCCGCCGGACGCTGATTTAGCGTGGAAAAACCCACCCGGCAGGACGGTGGCGAAAATTTTTAGAAAAATCCCTTGCGCTATTTCCGCGTTGTGGGAACTTAACCGCGTTCTGGGGGGAACAGCAGGCCGTCGCAGCTTTCGTTGCGGCGGCCTGCATCTTTTCCGGCCCTAGGGTGCCCGAGGAGTTAGTTGCTGCAAGCACGATCTTCGATCCACCGCAAGATCGGAGAGGTAGCTACAATAATGGTAATCGGGGACGGAACAAGCCAACACCAAGCGGGCCTCAAGGCCATCCTGGATCCTCCCGCTTCCCATAAACTTGGCGCGAATATCGCGTAACTGGTGTAAAGACACTGTATATGCTTAGTACTCGGATGAGATTGTGGCTATCTTTCGCCGTTTGTTGTAATAATTTTGTCACAATAGCCTCTTTGAGCGCCGCTGGAAAGTGGAGCAAGGTTCTCCCCAAGAACACGATGAAGGCGATTCCGAGACCACAGCGCGCACAGGCCTCCCGTCGCTGTTGGAGATTTTCCACCAACCATCTTCCATCCTCCATTTTCCACCCTCCATCTCTCCGCACCGCGCTCCGCGCTCCGCAAGCTTTCACCCTCATCAAGCTCCTCCTCGTGATGGCGGTCATGGCAATCATGCTCACCATGCTCCTCCCCTCCATCACCGGTTTTAGCAGCACAGCCGGACGCCGCGGCGCGGTCACGACTCTGATGAACACTTTTGAGCAGTCCCGCGTGGCGGCGCTGGAAGCGGGCAGGCCGGTTTATGTGGTTTTCCGCAGACGCACCTTTCCTGAACCTGATGCCATCATGGTCTTTCGTCAGCCCGAAGACACGACCGTAGCAGACTGGAAGTACGAGCAACTGACCAAATGGATCAAGTTGCCGAAGACCATCCTTCTCCACAAGCCCGGCGCTGGCGAAAGCATGGTAAGCGACAATCTGTTAGCCACAGACGAGTTTGATGTCAGCCGGGTGCCAAATCCTCCCCTCCTTGCCTCCGATGACCGACCCTTGAAAGTCCTGACCTTTAACGAAGCTGGAGGGATCTCATTCCCATCCGATAAGGCTTATCGAAAGTTGATCATCGCCGAAGGCGTTCGGGACTCTAGTGGAACGGAAACTTTGGTCGGCACTAGAGGAAGCGGCGGCTTCGAAATCATTTCGTTATCCCGTTACACCGGCCGCAGCCAACTCGACGTTACTACCGTCCAATAACCGGAATTTTGAACAGGACCTACAAGATGAACAAGATTTCAAAGACGGGAAGGGGAGCAAACCTTACGAGCACCCTTTTCCGTAATCCTGTAAATCTTGTTAATCCTGTCCGCACCGCCTTCTCCCTTATCGAGATCGTCCTCGCCCTCGGCATCATCTCCTTCGCCCTCGTCGGCATCATGGGTCTTCTTCCCGTGGCCATGAAATCCGCCCAGGAAAGCCAGCGCGAAACCCGCGCCGCCCAGATCGCCCAGCAGATTTTCAGTGATCTTCATGCCATGTCACCGACGAACACCTTTGTTGCGATCAATACCAACATCCTGACCTCCCAGCTCTCCGTCAACCTAGCCAATGCGAGTTCCAATGTGATTTCTTACGCACAGGACGGCCTTCCACTTGGCCAGGGCACAAACACCGAGGCGATCTATCTCGCCGCTGTCACGGTAGTGCCCAATGTGCCGGTGGCAGGCCTTTCCCACGTGCAGGCCACCATCGAGACGCCGGCTTTGGCCAATTCCAGCAACCGCTCGAAATACAGCTTCGTCACCCTGATGAAGCAGCAATGAGCTTTTTGACAGAATGATCAGAATTGACCAAATGGAGAAAGAATTTGACTTGGCCGGGCGAGTCATAGGCTTGGCCATGAAGGTTCATTCTGCCTTGGGCCCCGGCTTTCTGGAATCGGTCTATGAAAATGCCCTTGTTTTGGAACTGGAGGAGTCGGGCATTGCTTTCGAACGCCAGAAACCGCTTGCCGTCAGCTATCGGGGGAAAGTTGTCGGTGATTTCCTCTGCGACCTTCTCATTGAGGACCAATTGATTATTGAACTTAAAGCGAACCAAGCACTGATCACCGCCCATGAAGTCCAATTGGTCAACTACCTGACGGCCACGGGCCTTGATACCGGACTCTTGCTCAACTTTGGCTCCCCACGCCTCGAATACAAAAAGAAATTCCGCAACCCGCAGTCCGTAGATCTCCATTCTGTAAATTCGGTAAATTCTGTCCAAAAAGTCCAAGCAAACGCCTTCACCATGCTCGAGTTGCTCGTGGCCATGGCGGTGTTTTCCCTCCTTATCGTCCTCCTCATGGGCATGGTGGACGGGGCCACCAAGCTCTGGCGGGAAAATGAAAACCGCGTGGATGCCTACCGGGAAGCCCGTGCGGCTCTCGGCATGATGGCTCGCGATCTCAACAACGCAATCGCGGCCAATAATACCAATTACATTCTCATCAACACCCCGGCTTTTGCCAAACTTCAGGAAGCAGACGTTCAAAAAAACACCAATACTGCCGGAGCCATCTTCTTTCTCTCCGCACAACCCGCTGCCGCGCAGGATCTCAGTGGCAATAAAAGCGACGTCTGCGAAGTCGGCTATTTCCTAGCGTATGGAAATACCTCGATTGCGCCGGCCGGCTCAACCAACAACAAATCCATGGGGCTTTATCGCTATTTTCGCAGCAGTAATAACACGTTTTCCAATCTTCTCAGCGGTTCGGCATCACTTTTCAGCAATGTCACCATCACGGGAGCGCATACAGACCTTTTGGCCAGGAACGTGAAATCCTTCCGCATCACCCCCTATCAGATTGATGCCAGCAACAACCGCATCGCCTACAATCCGGCCACGAACGCTGCCATGCCCGATCTGGTGGAAATCTCAGTTACTGCGTTAAATCAGGATACCGCCCGCAAAATGGATTCCGCTTCAGATTGGACAAATTCTTCGGGACCTTTAACCAATATTATACAAGAAGTGGAACAAACCTTCACCACGCGTCTGCGTTTGAAGGATAAATTATGAAGCACATTTTCTCGCGTCGCTTCAGAAAGCGGGCCTCTTCGCTGATCGTGACACTCCTGGTCATCGTGGTCCTCAGCACCATTGTCGTCGCCTTCATGCAGAGCATGTCCATCGAGCGCAAGACGGCAAAAATAATCGGGAACAGCTATAGGGCAAAGCTTGTCGCCGAGGCTGGCATGAGGGCCGCTATTCGCCAGATCGCCCTTGGGGTAAATAGCAATCAGGCTTACATCGTCGGGCAGACGAATGACGTCGCGAACTTTGGACCCGTGCTTGTCATCGGCCAGACAAATTTGACCAATTCCTCGCAGTTAATGCCCCTGATGTCCGGCAATTTAGCGTCTCTCAGTGGCTCTCCCTCGGCCAGTTCCAACGCGGTTACTGCTTATATCAATGCCCGGACGAATACTGCGTCTTCAAGCAGCATCAATGTCAATCTGAGGAATACCCTGATTGAAGTCACTTCCGACACAAATAAATATCGCGCGCCGTGGACTTATCTTACCAACTCTGATGGAACTACAAATGGACGCTATGCTTATATTGTCTTGGATGAGTGGGCACGGGTGAACCCCCGCTATCACGGAGACACCAACCTCTCGCGTAGCAATTCGACAAATTGGTTTCCTGGCGTCGGCGTTTTACCTCTTTACTCTGGCGGAACAAACCTCCTTAGCACAGCCGAAGCCGCCGCCGCGCGAAACGTCGCTACAAACACTTCGCCGTCCCCGTTAACTCCCCTTACCGTCGGACAAGCTTTTGCCAGTCGCACCGCCTACGATGCCAGAAAGCACCTCCTGACCTTGAACGAAGCCTGGAGCCCAGATGTCATCCCCGCTGGCCTGCCCGAGGGTGGAAAACCAAAATACAACATTAATGATCTTTCCACCAACTCCACGTATGGAACGCCGGAGGCTCGGGCGAATAGAATCGCCGACATCATCAACAGCAACCTGACGAATTTCAAAGCGCGTGATCCAAGCCTAGCCGGTACGAACCAAATCAAATACCTCCGGCGCCTTGGGGCATGCATTGTCGATTATATTGATTCGGATTCTGAAATTACCACAGTCAATGGAGGCGAGCCGGCCGGCCGCGATTTATTTCCTCTAGTTACCGCGATTGCCCACCGGCTTCAGCTAACTTCTTTAGTAACGAACGCTCCGGCGTCAGCTACTCTTGACAGCCAATTCTTTGTGCAGGTGTGGAACCCCTATACCGCTCCTGTCACGATTACCAACACGCGTCTGGTGATCCATAATCAAATCCAGCCCACGTTCGGCACCGCTCTTAAGTTTCCTATTCCCAATTACGACAGAACAAATGCGGCGAGCGTCACCGTTCGCCCGAATGAAATGGTTGTACTGACATTTCCGAATGCAGTCGGCTCATGGTCGGGATCGAGCCCGGACGCTGCCCCATTAGGAGTGCAGTTTCCAGGAAGTGCCGATACCGTTGATGGCACTTGGCCCTATTTTAGATTTTTCATCAACGCCCAGGTGGTGGACCAAAACCGACGCGCTCCTACGGATGACTATTATGTAAGCGGCCTTGCTTATGCTTCCAAAGGCATCACCGACCTGAATATGCACTGGGAATGTTTTTTTGCTCAGACTCCGAGCCCAGCCATCTTGCGCTTTGTAGGAGATCCTCGTTTAAATTTTCTCTCGAATTACGACTGGGTCAACGTTGCATCCGACGCTAACTATGCGAGCGGCACCCGTTGGCAAGGCCGCCAGCAAGCGACTTCTGCTCGCTGGCAGGAGTTTCAAACAAGCTGGCGAAATCGCGACTTCGTTCGAACCCCGCCTCCATCTGGCAACGCTCCATTGTCGGCCAGTGTTTTGCCTTCCGCCGTCGTTTCGTCTTACGCGACGAGTAATGCAGGAGATGCCGTTTCAGTAATTCGTAATTCCCCCATGCAGTCGATCGGTGAGTTGGGTAATGTTTATGATGAAGCGCAGGTAGCCGATGATTTGAATGCACCGCCTAACATCGGCACTCCCGGTTCGCCTTTTAGTTCAGGGGGGGGACGCACCCTTCGCATCGGCCAACCGGAGTTCGTTTCCTCGAATGCCAACGTTTCTTGGAGTACCAACGGAAAGAGAGCTGTCGAGCTCCTTGATCTCTTCACGGTCAATACCACAAACGCCATCTCAACCAATTATCCGGTGGTGCAGGGGCGGATTAACATGAACACAGCGCCGCAGGCCGTGCTTGAGGCTTTGTTTTACGGGATTACGCTTAGTTCAGATAATTTGTACTCAAACTCCGTCATCACCAATATTTCGACATTGGCTCAGTCCATCATCACCAACCGACCCTTTAACAAGCTATCCGACATCTACAAGATCACCCCCGGTTTGATCAACGCCACGAACTACTCGCCAGCCCTCGGCACGAATCTCGCGACCAACAGTGCCAATCTCTATCCCCAAGCACCCGTCTTTGACCGGGCACGCGAAGAGGCGCTGGGAAAGCTCGTGGAATTGTGCACCGTCCAGTCGCGTTCCTTCCGTATTTTCATCGTTGGCCAGTCCTTGGGACCGAACCTCAAGCGCCAGGGTCAGGTCGCGGTTGAGGCCTCCGTGAAGATCCAGGACTCCGGCGGAACGATGACCCCGATAATCACTTATCAACGTGAGGAAAATTAACATGCCGAGACTTGTACCCCGCGCTCTCCTTGTCACCCTCGGACTATGGGGCCACGTGAACGCGCAAACCCCAACACCCACCCCGCCGCCGATGACGAGTGTACAGATCGTCAACGCAACCTCGGTTCCAGCGATTTCGCTCAATATCAATGGCAGCAATAGCTATCCCAATTTCCCTCAAGCCATCCTGAGCTCGGATGCCCCCATTCTTCTCCTTGACTCCCGCTATCTGGCCGTCGACAGAGAAACTGGCATGCGGGCCGAGTCGGAGGTCATCAAATTCCAAGCCGATGCCAACCAGTCGCTCGTCATCGTGGGGGATTTTTCCACCACGACTCCACCGGGAAATTTGCCCCAGCCCGGCCCGTCGCCGGAAAAACCCGCCAAATCCTATCCCCCTAACGTGATCTTCAGGGTCTACAACCATACGAAAAATCTGAACGACGGCTTTGTGCGTTTGCGCGTCATCAATGGCATGCCGGCCATTAGTCTGAAGTTTACCGCCGGAACCGACACGCGGAACATTTTGCCCGGCGATTCCGTCGAGTTCGTCGAGCAGCCTGTTTTCTTCACTTATCAGGCGGAGGCCGCCGGCCAACAAATCACCGTTCCCTTGCGCCAGTCCGGAGTGACGCGCGACCTGCTGGTCATTTTTTACCTGAACGAGGGCAAACCCGCGTTCATGCGAGCCTTTCAGAATACCGGGGGGCAGCCTCCCCCAGAGAATTAGAGCTTTTGTTTTCTTTGCGTTCTTTTGAAAGCCTGGCCTCACTGCGTTCGTTGCAGGTGGGCGACTTGCTTCCTGCTTCTCGACACCGGCACCTGTTTCCTTCATTTTTCCAGGATGGACGCTGATATTCCCCTGCCGGCCGAGCTGGAGAAATTCTGGCGCACGGATGACGGTCTCACCGCCACCCAAAGGGCCGAGGCCTCGCCATCCGGGTTCTGACCCTCGCAGCCCTCATCGCCGCCGAGCGCGCCATGGGGCGTCCACGAGATCTCCACGCTGTGCTGGAACTCGAAGCCATCCGGGATCGGCAAAAGGGTTGAGCCGGGGTTGAAGTGCAAACTTCAGCCTGCGCTCACAAAGGGTTTCACCACCCACACAATTGACCGCAGGCCATCTCCGGCAGAGCAGCACGAGCCAAGCGGGGACGACTTGTTGAAGGAGTTTTCCTCTGTGCTCTCCGTGTTCTCTGTGGTAGAATAGAGGTCCCGCACCACTTCATGCTTAAAAAAGTCATCCTGACCAATATTCACACTTCCAAGTCCCTGGAGGTGGTGGTCGATACCGACGATGACGCGAAGGCGATTCTGGGAGCGGGCAAAGCCCCTAACGAAACGGTGGCGGTGACAGACCTTGGCGGGTTGGACGAGGCCGTATATCGGCTGACAGGCAAAAAGCCGAGCACGGACGAATCGGCGGCCTTTTTCAGCGGATTGGCTCGCTGTCTGGAACGCAATCTTTCCACGGTCAAAAGCCTGGAATTGCTGACCAGTCGCTTGAAGACCCCGCGCTACCGCGGGGCGGTGGCGGACATTTCCCATCACATCATTAATGGTGACAAGTTGAGCGACTGCTTTGCCATGCACCCGGATTTATTCACCGAGGATGTGCTGGCGCTCATCCGCGCGGGGGAGGAATCCGGTTTGATTCACCAGATATTTCGCCAGATCGCCAACACCCAGCGCAAATCCCAACGGGTGTTGAAGAAGCTGAAGTCCGGCCTGATTTATCCCGCCATCGTGCTGGTGCTGGCCGTCACGGTCACCATTGTGATGAGTTTCACGCTGGTTCCTGCCATCTCGAAACTCTACGGCGCGATGAACGCCACCTTGCCGCTTCCGACCGTGGTCATGATGAAGTTTTCCGACATGCTGCTGCATCAGCCCTATCTCGCGGCGATTCCCTTCATCGCCATCATGACCTTGTTCCGTTACTGGCCGCGAATTTACCGTATTCCGCGGGTGCAGATTTTTCTCACCCGGGTGCCCACGGTGGGAAACATTATCCGCAAGTCTGCCGCGATGGTGAGCTTTCGCTGTCTTTCGCTGCTTTTGCAGGCCAATGTCCGCATCGTGATCGCGTTGGAAATCTCGGCCAAGAGTTCGAATCATGTCGAGTTTGAGCGCTTCTTTCTGTCGGTGCGCGATCATGTCATTGACGGGCTTTCCCTGCCGGAGAGTTTTCTGATGGAGTCCCACCGTCTGGGACCGGATGGCCGCACCATCGCCTCGGTGGTGCAGATGGCCGGGGAGACAGGCGGCGTCAATGAAATGCTCGACGAAATTGCGGTCGATTACGAAGAGGACCTTGACCTCATCGCCGGCCAGATCGACAAAATTCTTGAGCCCGTGGTGATCGTCTTTCTGGCGGTGATTGTCGGGTTTCTGGTTTATGCGATTTACGGCCCGATCTTCAACTTGAGCAAGGTGATCCTGCCGAAGAAGCCGGGCGGAGCTGTTCCAGTGGCCCGCCAGTAACGGTGAACTTCCTCAGCGGCACGGTTTACTCCAAGGCGCTCGCCATTTTCCTGGCGGCCTCCTTGTTGCTCTTGGGTGCAGTGGTCGCCTTGACCCAACTGGTTATTTTCCGCGAGTTTAACCTCAGCGAGCAACGCGAGATGAAGGCCATGTTGCAGCGGTTTGCGACGGTCTTGGCCCGGGAGGCGAAACCTCTGGAGGTCAGCGTCGGGGAATGGTCGAGATCTCCCTTGCTCGGAGAAGTTTTGGACGATCCGGCTGAGGAGGCGAATTTGGGAAAAATAACGCCGACGATCTTGAAGGAGTTGAAGATCGATTTCGTCGTGCTCAGCGATGAAGAGGGAGCGCTGGTTCGTCTTGTTCTGCCCGAAGCCACGGATGCCCGGCAGGTGCAACTCCGAGCCCGCATTATCGAGGCGCTGGAGGTTGTTGTCGCCAGCCCCCGCAACAGAACGGGTTATGTGTTGCTGGGAGATCAGCTCTGTACGCTGGCAATCTTTCCGGTGAAATCCGCCTCGCGGGAAACTTTCCGCGGGACTCTGGTGGGGGGAAAGCTGCTGGGACAGGACACCTGGGGGTTTATGGAAGGCCTTTTTTCCGCGACCATCAAATTCCAAGCGTTCCAAAACACGGAGGTCAACGAAGCCACCGGCCGCGACATCATGAATTTGTTGAACGACCAGGAGATTGTCATTGAGGCGGAAGACAGCAGCCAGATCACGGGATATCGATTGATTAAGGGCCTGAGCGGAAGTCCCCTTGGGTTCATCAGCATTTCCCAGCCCCGGCCGCTGCGCCAGCAGGGGTTTCGCGCCATTCAGATTTTTCTCACCGGCATTTGTCTGGGCGGCGGGGCTCTTGTGTTGGTGGTCTGGGTATTGCTCGACCGCACCATTCTGGCCCGGATCAAAGATCTAACCAGGAAGCTGGACGCAGAAAAGCGCTCGGGCCGGCTGCCAGTGCGCCTGGATTTCAAGGGGGATGATGAACTGGCCACCCTGGCGAACAGCATCGAAGGTCTGGCGGTTCTTCTGCAGAGCACGCAATCCCAGTATCGCGCCGTGGTGGAGGACCAGACCGAAATGATCTGTCGATTCGACAACGAGGGGAAATTGTCGTTCGCCAACCAGGTATTTGCCCGCATGTTTGGCTTGGAGGATTCGCCGCCGACCAAGCTGGTTTTGGGAGACATCCTTCCGCCGGTGGCCACGGAGGATTTTTTTGCCCGGTTTCGCCAGCTTGATGTGGAAAAATCGCTGGCGACTTACACGCACGAGGTAAGTTTTTCCTCAGGGAAATCGCTGTGGTTCCGCAGCACATTACGCAGGAATTTTTCGGCCGGGGGGGAAAGCCAGGGCGGGCAGTGGGTGGCGGCGGACATTACCGCGCAGATCGAGGCACAGATGCAGATGCTCGAGACGGAGCGGCGGTTCCGGCGGCTTTTTGAAACCGCCTCCGACGGCATCCTGCTGGTCAAGCGGGAAAGGCTGGTGATTTCAGACATCAATCCCAGCCTGTGCCGCATGCTCATGCTGGCCGGCTCGGAAGTTCTCGGGCGGGTGTTCGATCAATTGACGGTGTTTTCCCCCTGTCTCGACATGGTGAATTCTTACCGTCAGTCGGATGGCTCTGAAGGCTTTCCCAGCTCATTTCGCAATGAATGTCGCCTCGAACGCGCCGATGGATCCGCTCTCTTCATTGAGCTGAGGTGTTCGGGTTACCACGTGGCAGACGGGCACTTCATCCAGCTCAATTTTCGCAATATCAGCGAGCGGGTGCAAGGCGAGCGGGAATTGCGCAAACTTTCCGCCAAGCTTCTGCGCTTGCAGGATGAGGAGCGTCGGCGCATTGCCCGCGAATTGCACGATTCCACCGCGCAAAATCTTTCCGCTTTGGAAATGAACCTGAGCCTGCTCGAGCCCATGCTGGGGAACTCACATCCCAAAGCGGCGCAGATCGTGGCGGAGACCCGGCAAATTGCCGGGGAATGTTTGCGCGAGCTGCGCAATATTTCCTATCTGCTGCATCCTCCCTTGATTGACGAGGTGGGACTGGCTTTTGCCATCAAGTGGTTCGCCGACGGTTTTGCCAAAAGGACCGGCATCGCCGCCACGGTGGAAATCGAAGGGGATTTCCCCCGCCTCGACCGCGACATCGAGATGCCCCTCTTCCGCGTCGTGCAGGAAGCCATGACCAATATTTATCGTCACTCGGGTGCCGATCACGCTTGGGTGACTCTGCAGTGCGACGGGCGGTTGGTAAATTTGGAAATCCGGGACAATGGCCGCGGATTTGAGGGGGAGATCGTGCGGGATGAAGGAGGCGTGGTCATCACGCCGGAGATTCGTCCCGGGGTCGGCCTGGCCGGGATGCGGGAACGGCTGGCGAATCTCGGAGGAAAACTCGACATCGAAAATTCCCCGCTGGGCGTCACCATCACTGTTCGCCTCGACCTCGGCGGGATCAAAGACTGGGAGGAAAAGCCGGAGGAAAAAGCCTTTTAACCGCGGATTTTTCGGATTAGGCGGATGGAAATTTTTTCCGCGCACTCCACGCTGCGATCAAGAGTCCTGCCTCTCCCTTACCACACGCTTCCACTCGAGTTTTGCATTCTTGAAGTTTATCAGCAGGGCCAGTTGCAGGCCCGTGATGGCAAGGTAGCCGGTCATTTGGGACATGTGAGTTCCGGTGAATGCCGTGACGACTTTGGGATCAATGATGACTGTTTCGTCCACGATCAAATCCGGAACCAAAGTGCCCACATTCGTTTCGCGGTAAAAGACGGGATATCGCTTCTGTTGTTGGATGTCGTGTCCTCCCGCTTGTAATTTCAATTTCAGCGCATTCTCGTAATTTTTTTCATCGAGGCCTGGCTTGAGGGTATTTAGCACCTGCATGGCCGCCCCAATGATCTGACCGCTGAGTTCTTCGTGAAGCATAAGGAGAAGCATTTATAACCGCTGATTACGCGGATGGCGCGGATAAAAGAAAATCCCATCCGCTCAATCCGCCCTATCCGCGGTTAAAATTTCTTCGTTTCCATCTCTCTTTTTGTAAAGTTTCACCTTCCATGTCGGCCAACCCCATTAAGATCGTGATTGCCGACGATCATGAGATCGTCCGTCAGGGGGTGAAAAATCTCCTGGCGAATGAATCCGATATGGAGTTTTGCGGCGAGGCGACGATTGGCCGCGATGCGGTGGATCTTGTGACGAAACATAAACCCGATGTGGCCATTCTGGACATCAGCATGCCCGGTCTCAACGGGATCGAGGCGGCGCGCCAGATTTTAAAAGCCCAGCCGAAGACGAAAATCCTCATGTTCACCATGCACGAGGCCGAACAACTCGTGCATGAGGTCTTCAATGCCGGGGCGCACGGCTATTTGCTCAAGTCCGATGCGGGACGGCATCTCGTCGCCGCCATCCGCACCGTCGCCTCCGGGGCGCATTATTTCAGCTCAAAACTCTCGGAGGTGATTTTCGAAAGCTTCCTTAGAAAGGATGTCCCGCACCTTCCCGCCGACAGCCAACAAAAGCCCAGCGGACGCGAACGGGAAATCATCCAGCTTCTGGCCGAGGGCAAAAGCAACAAGGAAGTCGCCACCACGCTGGGCATCAGTGTGAAGACCGCCGAGACCCATCGCGCTGCCGTGATGCGCAAACTCGGGCTGCATTCCATCAGCGAACTTGTGCGGTATGCGATTCGCAATCATATTATCGAACCGTGACAGCCCGTGCAACGTTGCGTCAATTCCCTACAGGTTTTCCCTCGCCCAATTTACGCACTCCCTCAAATTGCATTCAGCGGGTTTGCCCCGCATGTTGACAGCGTTATGAAAAACAAATCCAACCTATCGGGTCAACGGGGCTTCAGCCTTGTTGAGTTACTCGTTGTCATCGCGGTTATCGCCATCATTGCGGCCATCGCGATTCCCAACATCGCCAACATCACAGCTCAAGCGACCGTCGCAAAGAGCCAGCGCAATGCCCAGAACATCGCCTCAGTGGCCTCGGCGGCCAAAGCGGCTGGAGTCGCGGCCGCGCTGAACACAACCGCAGCGGCCACCACTCTGCAAACTCCCGTGACCAATGCGACAGGGATGAGCTTCAGCGTTTCGACGATGAGCGCTGATGAGATCACAGCGGCCCAAGCCTATTTGCTCGATAATTCCGATACAAACGGTGGGGTGAACTACAATCCCTGAAACTAAACGCCAACCGCATTTTCGCGGTTTTTTCAAAGAAGGGAGGTGCCGAAAGGGACCTCCCTTCTTTTTGCAGGCAGTATTTATATTTGAATGTGAGGGAATCGCCGCTATTCTTTGTAATATGGAACACGCTATGAAGAATGGCGGACGGGCCGGTGCCTTTACCCTCATCGAACTTTTGCTGGTGATTGCCGTCATCGGGATCATGAGCGCGCTCATCGTGTCGGCTATTTCCAACTCCGCCGGCGACACCCGTCTCGTCATCGGACGGCAGCAGCAGGCTGTTCTCCAAGAGTCTCTCAATGCCTGGATCGTTTCTCAATCCAGCGGAACAAACAGCCTGCAGGACGCCAGAACCCTTTACAACAATGCCACCAACCGGCTGGTGCTGGTGCAAAACTACCTGGATCCCTCCAGCTATGCGCACATGACTGAGAATACGGCGGACGCAGCTAAAATCCAAAGCGAAGCGTTGGCGAAAGAGGGGCTGTATCTCACGTTCACCGCTTGGACCACCAACAGCTACCCCCGCGTCAACATGGTGGCCGAATGAGCTCTCACCCTATGAAAATCCCTCAGCAAATTAAAAGCGGTCTCCGGCCGCTTTTAGAAGTCTCGAAAGCGGCCGAAGGCCGCTTCTACTCTCTTCGCCGGGGATTTTCCCTCGTTGAAGTCCTCGCCGCCATTGCCATCATCGGCATCATCACGTTTCTGGCCATCCCGAATCTCTTGCGCATCAAGGAGGACGGGGAGCGCAATCTCGCCATGTCGCGGGCGGAAACCTTGAACATGGCGATGGCTTCCTATCTTCAGGCTGGCGGCGAAGCCAATGCCACGGCCGAATGGAATGGGGCCTCTGATAACGCCGCACGCTACGCCTTGCTGACCCGCTATGTGGCTTTTGCTCCTACCGATGTGAATGATTATCTGCCGGGAGGATACAGCGTGACGTTGCCCAGCGCGATCACGCCTTTGACCAAGGCCACCTTGACCGGACCGTCGGGCACCGTTCCCTATTGACATGACAAGACGGGCTGGCCAGTGCTGCAGGCGGCGGTTTTTTGCGCGTCATGAGCGCGGCATGTCGTTCGTTGAGGTGATGATTGTGATGGGATTGCTCGCAGTGATCGTGGCCATCATGATACCCGCGATCACAGGAGTCGTACCAGCCTCCCAAGTGGGGACGGCGGAAGCCAATCTGGAGCGTCTCAACCAAGCCGTCTTAAAATACAATTCGGCCAGCGAGGAACTCACCACGGCAGAAATTGCCGGCGATGTGGCCGATGAACAAACCGTGTTTTCCTCCCTGCAAGGCCGTGATGCCAAGGTATTCGGTTCTCCTTTCCTGGGTCCGCAATACGTAGTCAATGCGTCGAGCTCCGAAACCGCCTACCGTGCTTTTTGGAACGGGCGGATGTTTCAGATGATTTCGCCCGGAAGCACGGGCACCGGTTTGGACCTTCTTTCCATGCACCCATGACAGACAAAGATTGGAAATGGCTCAAAGAAGCGCTTGAAGGTGCGGGCTACGAAGCCGGCGACCCGCCCGATCAAAATCAGGAACTCCATCTTTTCCTGGCTTATGCCAACGGCATTCCCCAGGATGAGGCGCTGGAATGGCTGGCGGGGGTCTTTCAAATTCTTCCCCTCGACACTCCGCGCACAGCCTGCTCCACCCGAGCCGAGGCGATTTTCCGAAGGGTGGCGACCCCGGGTTGCGAGGATGAGGAAGCCTGGATGCCGTTGGGCAGCGTCGGTCCGCTTTTGATTTGCGCCCACTACAACCCCGCCTCCGCGGCGCTTTGGCAGATTCCCATTGAGTTTTTGGTTCCGGTTCTTGTTCCTCGATCCAAATATGACGTGCTGCGCAAGGACATCAAAGAGCGGCTCGAGTTCATTCCTCTGGAATCCCGGCCACCGCGGGAGCTTTCCGAACCGCTCCCCCGCAATGAGGGACTTCAGAATGTGCTCAACTGGCTGTTGAAGCAATATCCCTTCGAGGAGCCGGATATGGTGTCCCGCTTGGAGGATGAGGTCCGGCAGGTTACGAACAGCATGCCGGCCGATCTTTATGCCTTAAAAACTCTGACCCGTGGCCTTGGCCTGTGTCTTTATCATCTCTCCACCGGCGAATTCTGTTTCAACGCCGAGTTTGCCCCCTCGCAGACCCTCTTTCCCGAGGCCATGCTGGAGAAGCATGGCGTTTACCCCATGTATTGCGGGCACAAGGTTATTTATCTTCTCTCAAGTGAAAAAAACAATTTCGCCTTCGAGGATGAATGGCTTTCCGGTGGAAATGATCCCTTCGATTTCCGCACCGTTCTGGCCGAAAAAGAGGCCATTCTCGCCGTCATCGCCCGCGAACGCGGCCGCACCGCCGCCTCCACCTCGGTGGCCCAGACGGGCGATCTCACTTTTTCCGATGTCGCCAACCTGGTGGACATCGATCTGCAGGATGTGCAGCGCATTAATCCCGCCAGCATCAACGCCACCCCGGAGCAAATCGTGCACTGGGTCCTCTACCGCGCCATCACGGGCCGCGGCAGCGATCTCCACATCGAGAAATTCTACAACACCGCGCGCTTCCGCGCCCGCATTGATGGCGAACTCAAGGTCATCCATTCCTGCGGCGAGGAAATGCTCCCGCGCTTCATCAGCCTGATCAAGAACTACGCCAACATGGGCCAGCGCCGGCAGGATGCCCAGGATGCGCGGTTTTCCCTCATCCTCGGCAAGCGTCGCGTCGATTGCCGCGTCTCTGCCATTCCTTGCCGCAAGGACCTGCAAAAAATCACCATCCGCTTTCTGGACAAACAGGATGGCGTGAAGAAATTCACCGATCTCAATCTCTCCGAACGCCAGACCACCCTCTTCACCGAGGCAATGGGACGCGATCAGGGTCTCGTACTCGTCACCGGTCCGACCGGCAGCGGCAAGACCACCACACTTTATGCCCTGCTAAATAGCATCAACGCCGACAGCATCAACATTCACACCATCGAGGACCCGATCGAGTACGAGATCGAGGGGATGAATCAGACGCAGACCGATCCGCACAACGACATCGGATTTTCCGAAGGGCTCCGCCGTCTCATGCGCGCAGATCCCGATGTCATTCTCATCGGCGAATGTCGTGATGCGGAAACCGCCAGCGCCGCCATCAATGCCGCGCTCACCGGCCATCTGGTGCTTACGACTCTCCATGCCAATGACTGCCTGCGGGCGGTCAGCCGTTTGGTATCGATGGGTGTTCCGCCCTATCTGCTGGCAGATTCGCTTGCCCTCTCGCAGGCCCAGCGGCTGGTTAGAAAGCTTTGTACCTTTTGCAAAAAGCCGGCGACACTTTCCCCGGAAATGCGACGAATCTTCAAGGCCAATCGCATCCCCATTCCCGCCGATTTGGCGGCCCTCTACGTCAGGCAGGGCTGCCCCGAATGTGGAGATACCGGCTACTCGGGACGCGCGGCTTTAATGGAATTGTGTCCCTCCGACCACAACCTCGCCGACCTGATTTCCCACAGTGCCCCGCAGACGGAAATGCGGCGGGTTGCCATTAAGAAGGGCATGCTCACTCTTTATCAAGAGGGTCTCCAGCAGGTTCTGGCAGGAATTACTTCCCTCGAAGAAATCAACTGCCTGGCTTACACCGCCATCACGGAAGATCAGCAGGATGAAGAACCCCCGGATGGCAAAATCGTCGGCATGCCGGTCGAGGCGGAAATGCCGCTCGATCGCGAACTAGCCGCCAAGCCGACGTAGCAAATTGTGGTAGCCCCACTCGGCGGGGCGTTTGCGGGACACCGCAACACGCGAAGCCAAAGCGCAGAGAGCCTGTCCGCAGGACATCCCGTAGGGTGGCGCAACCAGCAAAGTGCCGCGGTGACAAAATGGTGCTCGCAAGTTGGCACGCGTTTTGCTTAATTATAAATCCCGGCTCGATCGTGCAAGGCCTTCAGGCGGATCAGATTCGCGCGGAGGTCAATTGGCGCGCGATTTGGGAGGGTGCGTGGCGGGTGGAGCGGATTGACGTTGTGAGTTTCGAGGGCACTTTGCGCCCCGGTTCGCCGGATGGCGAGGGGACGGATGCGGACGACTCCAAATCCGCTCCCACCCGTGGTCTGGCGTCCTTTTTGCCCCAGCGCTTCGAACTGGGAGAGTTGAATATTGCCCAAGCCCGCGTCGGTTTCCGTGGCAAGGATGGCCAGGAAGCTCTGGCCATGCAAAATTCCGCACTGCAAGTCCGCCCGGAAGGCAATGGTTGGGCCATTGATGGCAACGGCGGCACGCTGACGATTCCCTCCCGTCCGGCGCTGTCCATCACCAGCTTTGGCTCGCGCATCCAGGGGGCGACATTTTTTCTCACCGAGTCTAATTTCCGGCTGGGTGACGCGGGAAAAATCACCGCCTCGGGTGAGTTCGCCTCGGATTCGAAGCTCCGGGTGCCTACACGTACTCTTGAACCTGCCCTTACCCTCCGGCGAGGATTGAGTAGGAGTAGGTTCAGGAGTAAGAATAAGTTTTCCCAAGTTTGTCTTAACCTAGGTCGTCCTCGCCTAACTCCGCTTTGCCGTCCATCCGCTGCGGAAACGTCATGGTCGCGGTGAGGGCGACGGCGAGCAGCAGGACAGTGACAAACCAGCCGCTGGATCCGCGAGTTGAGGCCAGCTTAAGCCGCAAGCTCAGCGGGGCTTCGCCATCGACCTGGATGCTGCGGGTGAAGGTGAGGACCTCGCCGCTTTCCGGGATAGTGATGTCAATGGCGCCAGGGGCGGGTTCGGCGGCGAGTTGTTGTTCGACGATGCGGCCGGCAATGCCCTGTAGCGCGGAGTTTTCCTCGGCGGTGTTGCCCATGAGAAGTTGATCCATCTGCTGGGGATCAAAATTTGTTCCGCCCTGCATGAACGGATTGGCACTGGCCGCCTGCTCGAGCTGCTCGTTGCGAGTGGTGCCGGTATTTTTGTTGTCGAGGTAAAGCCGTTGGCGGCGGGTGTTGAGGCCGACCACGGCCTGCTGCGTCTTGAGCGTTTTTAATTGCACCCGGGCGTCTTCGTTGGAGGCCTCGTCGAGGGCAAAGGTGTTTGCCGCTTTGCTCAGGACTTCGCCGGCCTGTTGCTGTTCGCCTTTGCGCAGGAGGGAATTGGCTTGGTCCATCAAGGCAGCGGCCTTTTTCCCCTCATTGTTCCGCTGGGCGGAAGCGAGGGTGACGTATTCCTGGAGGCCGAAAATTCCGGCGGCTTTTTGCTCCTTAAGGCGCAGCCCGCCCGAGGAGTTTGCGACAGAATAGCCGGGCGGAACAATGATCCGCCATGAGACATTGACCAGCGGGACATTGAGGCTGGGACCGAGAAGTTCGATGGTTCCGCGTTGGGTGTCGGGAACGGAATAAACCAGCCGGACTTGGGCGAAGCGGTCCGCGCCGGTATTCGGCGAAACGTTCAAAAGATAGGCATCGCCTTCGCGCACGATGCTGACGCTTTCGTCATTCACAATGGCGCTGAAGAGCCGCGCATCCTTGGGCAGGTTGACTCGCAGGGAGCTTTTCTCGACGACCTCGACGGTCAGTTGGACGGCGGTGAGGGAGGGTCCGAGCGGTGAGAAGAGCGTGGTGAGATCGCCTTGAGTGACGCGAAGCTTGAGGGCATCGGCCACGTCGTGGCGCTGGATCGTGACCGCGAGCGGGCCTTCTGGTTCCGCCACCCGGTAACAAAGAGCCGGCACGCTGCGATCCGAGCGGTCTTGAAGATTGGGTGGGACGGCGCTCCAATCCACCCGTTGCCAGCCGCGGGGAATGACTTTGGCGTCGAGTTCGATGCGCCCGCTGCCGCGCACGGAGACAAATTGAGTGACCTGCCGGGTGGATTCGAAAACGGGGGGCTGGATTATTTCCTGACCTTGCTCGCGTGAAGCCTGACCTTGAAATTCGATCTGCACGTCGGTTTCGCCGGCAATGCCGCGCTGGAAACGGATTTCCCAGAGATCTTTCTCATTCGGAATTTTGATCAGGTCGTTCACGGCGGAGCCGGTGGCGCGAACGGTTTGAACCTGGTTTTCGCTCAATCCGGGCAGGCGCAGCCGAAGCTGTTTTACGGCGGCATTATCCACGCGGTAGCGAAGGCCGAGGCGGGTGAGGGTCTGCCCCTCGCGCACGGTGACTTCCTGCAGGGCCTGAACCGTGATCCAGGATTCCAGGGTTTCGATGCCGAGTTGCAAATTCCAGTTCTCCTGGAGCAGCCGAAACGCCAGGGTTCCCGCGCGCGTTTCTCCCACCGTGCGGGAATCCACCTGGGAAACGCTCTCGCGGTTCACCGCGCGAAGCCGGATTCCCTTTTCCGGCACGAGAAGAAGCTCGCCGGTCTGCCGGGTGGCCTCGCGCAGCAAAAGCCGCGGAACCGGCCAGGACTCCTGCGCGGACGGGGCGGAGCCCACCAAGGTGAGGGCAAAAGTCTGATCGCCGATCGTGCGGCCATTGAGCTGCAAGGTGATGATGCGTTTGCCGTCTTCAGCGGCCTCGGTCCACTGGCTGAGAGCCGCGCCGCTGAGGGCTTCGACTTCCAAGCCGTCGGGCAGAAGGAAACTGAGTTTAAAAAGTCCGGCGCGGGTGATGGCCACGTTCAAATCGACGGCCAGAACCAGGCGGTCGTCGCCGAATGAAAGTACCTGCTTGCTCACGACCCGCACCTCGGGGGCGACGGCGGCAACTTTGAGCGACACGCTTCCGCCCTCGCGCCCATAGCGAAACGCCTGCTGGAGCAAGGCCAGGGGTTGCCCATCCTTGGATTTCGGAATCAATCCGGCATCAAAATCCTCCAGATTGACCGGGGAGAGACCGCGCACATTTTCCGGCTGCGCGTCGCTGCCGAAGGCCAGGGCGATCATGCCGACCTCGCCCTCCGCGCCGAGCACGCGGATGGGCTCCAGGGTGAGATCCACCGGAAGATCCGCAGTGCCAAGCTGGGTTTCCACCTCGAAGTGAAAAGCCGCCGCCTGGGGCGGTGCGATCTCGACGCGCAGCTTGCGGCTCTTCGGATCAAACCGCCAGGCACTGACCGCGCCGCCTCGCGCGTCACCGACCGTGAAGCCCTTGGGCATCTCGAGTTCGAGGAAGGAGACCTGGCCCTGTACGGGACGAATCGTGATGCGGCTGTATCCGTTGACCACGCCGGGCCCGGGCACAAAGAGATTGGCCGCCTCGGCAAAAAAACGGGGTTTCTCGGTCGCGGTGTCGCGCGTCCGGGTGCGGATGTTTATGACCGCGGAATCCGAAGGACGAAGGACCAGGGTGGCTCCGCTTTCGGTTTCCGGAAGTCCGGCCAGCGCCTGTACACTCACGGCGGAGGGCGAGGTGAACTCCCAGCCGCCTTGGTCGAGTTGCACGGTGACACGCTGGACGGCCGCGGGTCCGGAGACAACGGGCAGCCCTTTGCTGAGATCGCCCGTCGGCATTTCAAAACTGGCCCGCGCGCGGAAGACCCCCGCGCGTTCGAGGGCGATAAAATAAAGGGTTTGGTCTCCCCGCTGTGCCTTGGTGACCCGAAGGCCGCCGTCGCCTTGGAAGCTGGTCAGAACCGCGGGCGGCCGCAGCAGGAGAAAGCTGTCCCCGGCGGCCCCGCGCACCTGCACGTCGCATTCCCCGAACAGACGTCCGTCGCGGATTTTCCAGGTTTGAACCAAGGACTCCGCGGGCGGATTTTCCTGGGCCTTGGCCGGGGCTGGTGCGAGCAGGGAAAAACCAAGCAGCATGATCAGGGTGGCGGCTACCGGAGGTGGCCCTTCCGTCGGGCCCGATTGGCGCATCCAGCCAATGAAGGTGGGCAGCAACAGGACCGCAAACACCGCGAACGCGAGGAGAAGGAAAAATGCCGCCGCCCCTCCGCGCTGCGCCAGAATTCCCAGCGTCAGCAAAAGCGCCCCGGCGGGAACCTGCCAGCCGCCGCGACCGGCACTCCACCAAACCCGAAACGCGGCGAATCCCAGCAGCCCGAGGCCTGCGGTCGCCGCGACAATACCCCAAGGGGAACTTATGGCCACGCCGGCTCCGACATTGGCCAGGGGAATCGTGATGGTTTCTCCCGCCGGGACGACGGTGGCGGAGTAGGTCAGTTTGGCCACGTTGTGCCTGCGATTTTTCAGGGCTGACTGGGTCAGGTTGAGCGCGCACACGATCACAATCGCCGCGATGAGAAATCCGAGCAGGGATTTCCAGGTGGTGCCGCTGCGGAGCAAGAATGCCGCCAGAATCATGGCGGCCAGGAGCGCAAGGGTGACGCCGGCGGCGCGGGCGGACAGCCACTCGAAACCGGTTTCCGTCAGGACCGGCACCGTGAGTTGCGCGGTGCCGCCCTTCGGAACCAGTAGCTGGCCGGGATCGCCGGTCACCGTCCATTCGCTGATGACGGTGGGGGCCTGAGTTTTCGGAGAACTCAGCACCGGGGACCGGGCGTGTTTGGCGGTCTGTCCCAGACGAAGAACGACCTCGACCGGCTCGTTGGGATTCAGCCTGGGTGGAAGCGGAATGAGCGTCTGGTCGCCATCGAGTTGGGCGTTGACGATCTCGTTGCCGGCTCGTGCTTCCCACAATTTCACGTCCTTGGGCAGCACGATGCGCAGGGCCTTGCGACCGCGCGTTTTCACGAAATAGCTGGCGTCGGTGACGATCTGGCCTTCGCGGGAGATTCGGCTGGAAAGTTTTGCGAAATCAACCAGTTGGTCCACCGTTTCCGCCAGGGCATACCATTTGATGTCGATCTCCAGCCCGAACGGGCGCGCGGTGTATTGATAGACAGCCAGCGACGGCGAACTGCTGAGCAAGCGGTACTCGGCGGGCAGTTCCAGCGGCTCCAGTTTCAGCAAGGCTCCCTCGGCCTTGAGCACTTGGGATTTCACCTGCAGCGGACTCACCACCTGCACATACCCGCGTTCGCCCTGCAGGCCGAGCGGACGGACTTCGCCGGGCTTGATGATCCCGCCCCGGGCGCTCATCGGTTGCTCAAAGGTGATCAGCAATGTCGCGGCGCCCAGCACCGGCTGGTGCAGGGAAACAATCACCTGATTGCCTTCGCGACGCCAGTCCCGACGGACGTTCTGGCCGACGACATCAATGTTGCCGGCGGATTCCGGCACCTCGATCCGCCATTCATTGGCGGGGGCGCCGACCACGAAATAGTTGATCAACACACTGCCGAAAACCACGCCCTCCTTCAGCGAGTAGAGATGAAAAACATCGGCCTGCACGCTTTGGCCCAGCGCCTCGACCGTGAGGGTGGCAGACCAACTGGCTTCGCGCTGGCGAAAAGCCTGTTGGAGTCCGGCGACTTGCGTCGGAAAGAAGCTTAGCGGCGTTTCCACCAACTTTTCCATTTTGCCTGGAAGGATGCGGAAGCCGGGGGTGGAAACCACGCCGATGTGGCCGCGAACCGATTTGGCCCCGGGAAACGAGAGCGGCGGCAGGGCCCATTCGCCCGCGGCAGCCGCCTGGTTTTTTTCCAGCCGCAAACGGATCAACTGCCGCCCATCCACGGCGGACTTGAAAAGGATTTTCAGCACCCGCAATCCATCCTTGGCCGCGGTCTCCGCCACGTAGTCCGCCACCGCCCCGCCACCGGCGGCCACGACGGTGTAGTCTTCCGGGATGCCGAGCGACCAATCACGCAGAGGGGCTTCCCGGATGTCGAGTTCGAGGTCGGCGGTGATCACGCGGTCCGTGTCGGCCAATTGGTAAAGTACGATTTGCGAGACCCCGACCTCGGGCAAAATTTGATTCGCCACGATGCGGCAGGCGTAATTGGGCGAGGGAAACCGATAGACAAAAACCTGCCGCGTGCCCGGCTCGACCGCCGGACCGGGGAATTGCGCGGGCGCGAGCTGCATCATGCCCGCGACATCGGCCACCTCGAGCCGCACCGCGCCATCATTGGCCACCCGCACGTAGCCCGAGTGCCGCACGCCGCCTTCGGGAGTCAGCCGAAGCGGTTCGGCCCGCACGGGAAAATTCCCCAGGGGCGACTGGCTGCGAACGACCAACGACCCGCTCTTTTCCAAGGGCCGGCTGAGGAGCACTTCTAGCACGCGCTGGTTGCCGTCGGGCACGACTTTCCAATTGAGCACGTTGGTGCCCTCGACGCCGAGAATTTCCCCGGGTCCGTCGAGTTTGATCCGGACGCCGGGCAGTTTTCCTTGCAGAACCCGGAAATCAATCTGCGAACTCTGGCGCAGCAACCCCGCTCCCACGCGCAAATCGCTCCATTCGTGGCTGGTGAATGACAACGTTCCGACTCCCGACTCGCGCGTCTGCCGCCATCCCACCGAGGCATTGCCATCGGCCGCCAGAAACCCTTTGCGCGACACGGCGTTGGGGACAACAGACGCATTGGGATTGAAGGCGACGTCCTGCGGCAGGCCTTCGATCGTCATGGGAACCACCGCCCCGGCCGGCATGCGAAAATCCAGGGCCTTCCACTCGCCGTCCTGCACCGCCGCCACAAAGGCAAGATCGAGCGGAAAGACACCGGCCCGATCAAAAACCAATTCCATCCTATCGTCTTTCAATTCGACATGCCAGCAATCTCCCGAGGCCGCCCCGGACAAGGCGGCCCGCCCGGAGAGCAAGGCCAGCCGCGCCTCGGCCTGGCGCACCCGGGCTTCGCCGCGCAGTTGGAAATTCACACACCCGGCGGCGGCATCGAGTTTTCCCGTCAGCGTGGCACCGACCAGATCGGCCTCCGCCAGCGCCGCCCCGCGCTGGCTGAGCATCACTTCCAGATTCGATTCTCCGATGCTGGTGAACTGCTGGTCCCCATGAGGCTTGGGGTCCGGGCCGAGGGGAACGAGGCCGTCGGCCCGCGTGACGCGCACGTCCACCGCGTCACCGGGGAGAATCTGAATGCGCGAGGAAAACCCAACGGCCTCACCCGGCGAGAGCGTCGGTAGAAAGACGGTGCCGGGCACGCTTGGTTTGGCGATTTTCAAGATCACCTTCACATCCATGCTCGCAGACGCGGGCTGGCCCTCCGCCAGCACAGGCCGCAAATCAAGAAACCGCTTCCCGTCCGCTTGGCGAACTGACCAATCGCGCAGTCCATCCCCCGTGACCGCGATCACTTCTCCGCTGCCGCCCAGGCCAAGCGTGATCACCTCCGGGCGTCCCTGCACGATCCGGATTGCCACCTTGATTTCGCTGGTGATCTCGCCCGCATTGAGGCGAATGATGTTTTCCGCCGTGGCGGAGAAAAAAAGCGGTGCCTTGGGCAGCACGCCGCGCGCCTCCACGACGAGGTGTCCTTCGCCGGGTGTCAATTGGGTGGAGACGCTGGCGCGGTCGGCCCGCGCTTCGTTTTGGGCCAGGGCCGCGCAGGGTGGCAGGGCAAGCCAGGACAGGAAGAAGAGCGAGAGGAGGTTTTTCATGGGACGAGTGTTAATTTGGGCGGGCGGGGTTGGGATGTGTCAGAGAGTTGTAAAAAGCGTGTAAGTTTTCTGTGATGCGCTGGCGGATCAGCGCCTCATTTGTTCAAACATCTGGATGAGTTCTCCCACCCGTTCCTGGTTGGGATAATGACCGCGCAGGTTATTGATCACCGGAGCCAGCGCAGTCAGGTCGAGTTGCGAATCGCCCCGTAATTTTTCCGCCAGCAGGGCGGCGGTGGCGGCCAGTTGCAGGGAGGGGGAGGCCTGATCAAATGCGCGGGCCCGCGCATCGTAGGGCATGGTCCAGGACCGCTCGACCATCGAGCCGCTGGCGGGATCGCGGAAACGGACGAAGACCTGCCCGAGGTCGCCCTCGCCTTCGGGGAGGGTTTGCACCTGATACAAGGCCACGCCGGCTTCCTCGGCGGAGAGTTCGGCTGCCTGGACCTTGTCGTTGCGGAAATCTTCTTTCTCGAGGAGGTGTTTCTCAAAACCAATGAGCCGGTATTGGCTGACCCGCGCCGGATTGAAGACGACCTGCACCTTCACGTTCTCCGCCGCAGGACGCAACGCTCCGGCCAACTGCCGGGCAAAATCCGTGTCGGCGTTCTCGGGTTTGTTGAGAAAATAATAGCGACCGTCGCCCTTGCGGGTCAGGGCTTCGAGCATCTCGTCATTCAAGCCATTGGCCCCCACGCCGCAGGCGTCGAAGGAGATTCCCTGCTGGCGGGTTTTTTCAATCTGCCGGGCGAGTCGGACGGGATTCGCATTGCCGAGATTGGCCGCGCCGTCGGTCAACAGGACGATGCGATTTTGCGCTGCGGGAAGTTTTTGTTTCAAGGCCATCTCGGACGCAAGGGCGAGGGCTTCTTCGAGGTTGGTCCCGCCCTCGGACGGCGTGCGGTCGGCAATCTCAACGAGCTTGCCAGCCTGATCGCCGGGCACCTGCTCCGCCAGCAGGCGCGGGGTGCGGGCGAAACCGATGAGGGTCACGCGGTCCTGCGGTCCCAGCAAGTTTGCCAGCGTTTCCAGTGCCCGGCGCACGGAGACCGCGCGGTCCTCCCGCTCCATCGAGCCCGAGGTATCGAGAAGCAGGGTCAAACGCAGCGGCTGCCCGGCGGCGCGACCCGCAGCCGCCACCTTCAAGGCGATGCGGACGAGATCGCGTTGTTGCAGAAACGGATGAGCCGCTTGCTCAATCCGGCAGGCCACTTCTTCGCCGGGGGCTGGAGAGGGATCATTGTAATCAAACGCATTGTAAAATTCCTCGGCCCGGATGCGGGCCGGATCCGGCACGGTGCCCTTGGCCAGCGCGTCCTTGGCCAGTTGAAACGAGACGTCGCTGACATGGAGCGAGAAGGTTGAGAAGGGTTGCTTGGCGGTGAGAATTTCGGATTGGAACGCTGAGGGCGCGGGAGGTTTGGGGGGGATTTGGGTTGCATCGACGAGGGGCACGATAGCCACGGCGTAAGGCTCAATCTTGAGTTTGAGATTGGCGGCCTTCGCCACGTAATCAATGGCGAGTCGCAGAGGAATATCGGTGAGGGCAAGAGTGAGTTTTGCTTTGGATTCATCAGCCTCCGGGGGCAACTTTAGGACGATGTTAATTCCTTTCCGACTTGGATCCGTTTCGGCCGCGTCCAAGGAGGCGGCGCGTTGCTTGAGGAAGTCGATGGCCTCACGCAACGTAGCGTCTTGGAAATCGATTCTGGGAATGGTGATTTCGTCCAACTTGCGATTGATCAACGTCGTGCCGCGAGTGTCGATCTGCGGCTGTTCAATGATGGTGGAGGCACCGACTTCAAATCGGCGAACTGGCATTTCCCAGCCTTTGTCGACCTGACGGAACAAGTCACCCCGTGCTTCGTTGTAAGCAATAGCGGCAGACTTGGCCCTCTCCTCATTCACCTGCCCCATCCCCCTTCGAGCGGCGATGTTGTTGGGATCGACCTCTAGGGTTTGCTCGTAGCGTTTAAAGGCAAGATCCTGTCGGCCGGAGGCGGAGAATTTCTCAGCCTCGTCGAGAAGGTATTTGGCCTGGCCTTCCTTTTGCTCGACCGTTTGAACAGTGTTAATCGGCGACCCGTAGTTAATGAACCCGTCAAACTCCACCTTGCCATCCCGGCTGGAAAAAACCGGTTGGTTGACGACATTTTCGTTTGCCGGTGAGAGCGGAGCGTTTTGCCTTTGCCTGGAAAGCCGCCCCGCCAATGGAACGTCTCCTAGGAGGGGCTCGCGATCTTCTACCGACTTGTCCTTTTCAAGAATCTCTTGATTAGCCTGTTGGGTGTCGTTTCTCACCACGCCTCCCGACGCCATAGATTGGCCATCAAAGATAGCGACCTCACCTGCTACCTGTCGGGTCGTAAAAATTGGCTGGTTGATCACACTTGAGGCGTCGGCCATACCGGGATTGATCGGTGATCCGTAATCAATTTGGCCGTCGAATTTCTGATCAGTGATTGGGTTGATCGCGGGAACTTCTAATTTTGCCACCGTTTCAATTGATTTTTTATCTTCTTCGTTCCATGCAGGGGCAGCCTGAGCTTGGGCCACTTGTGGCGGAGCAAACTCCGAAGGATAGGGAAAATCACGGACAGTTTGAACTATTTCAGTCTGGCCGCTCCGCGTCGTCACTTGCGGGAGTTCCGCGCTATCCGCTTCGCGATTCGATGTTTCGCCGGGCTTTGCTGGTTGAGAGGCGACCGAGTCCTGCTCTGTGGATCGTGTTCCGGCCGCGCTGCCGCTTCCCTTTCCCCAGCCTCCTGTGAAACCGCGAATCGCTCTTGCTGTAGCGACCGGCATATCCTTGCCATCCACGGGAGTGCTGGCGGGCTGCGGGGCATCACTTCGCAATTGGACTGATCCATCGCCCTCTTTAGGAAGGATCCCGAGGTCCGATGCCTTTCCATTGTCTTGGTCGGTTGGTAGACGTCCATATTCGGTCTCGTAAGCAGTAATCGCTGTCGCGAGCTTTGCGCCATCTTGGCTGGCGGCGGAGGACGGCGTCTGCACGTCGTCCCAAGACTGCACGTAGCGTCTTCTCGAAGGGGCAGCCAGTTCACTGGCGAGATTCTGAATCGCAGCTTTGCTCAGTGCTTGAGGACTGGCGCTACCGGAGTGCCGTAATTCGCGGAAGCGATAGCCGATCGGGACGACAGAAAGGACGATCAGTCCCACGACAAGGCATGCGGCGACGCGAAGGAGAACATGGGGCGACCACCAAGCGGGACGGCGCGGGGCGATTACCTGGACTTTCTCTTCCTGCACGACAGAGGGAACGCCGATGGTTTCCAGCAGCTTGCGTCGGCGTTCCGGCGACAACAGGATCTTCGGGTTCTCGGAACGGACCGCCGTGCCCACCAAGGCGTGGACGGCTTGGATGCGGCGTTGAAAGATGGACAACTCGGGGTTTTCCGCCACGGCGCGTTCCAATTCCGAGGCCTCGAAGGAGGACGTTTCGCCCAAGACGGCGGCCACGACGCGGGCTTCCAGGGCCGGGTCGATCCAGGGCTGCGGTTCGGGATTCTTTGTGTCGTCGTTCATGGTGTTTATTCCAAGCTTCCGTCGATGCCGGCATGGCGCAGGGCGTCGGCCAGGCCTTTGAGCACATGGTGCAGTTTGTAACCCACGTTGCTCACGCTGAGGCCGGTGGCGTGGCTGATATCCTGATATTTGAGATCGTCATGGTATTTGAGATGGATGAGCTTTTGATCCTCGTCGGGGAGTTCGGCCAGCAGCAGGCGCACCATTCCGACGGCCTCGAGGCGGCCCAGCGCGACATCCGGGGGCGTCTCATTTCCCGGTCCCTCGGGCGCCTCGACCATGGTCTCCCGCGCATGATCGCGCAGGTGATTCAGGGCCAGGTTCCGCAGGCTGCGATACAGCCAGGCCCGCGGGTTTTCCACCTGATCCCAGAGCTGGTGCAGGCGCAGGAACGCTTCCTGAACCAGCTCTTCGGCGACGGATCGCCGCCCCACCAACCCGATGGCAAAACCCAGCACGGCGCTCTCCTCGGCCTCAAAGAGCGCCGCCAGCGTCTCCTTTCCGGCCGGCAGGGGAAAGGTCACCGGTGCCGATGGATCGGGGGGCTTTTCGGAGGCGCAGATCAAGGGTTCGGTCATGGGACGGGGGGCGAATCCACCCTCCACCCTATCAAGACACGCGACGAAGCGCTCTCTTAGAATATATTTAAAATAGAGGCGCTGATTGATGAAAATCTCGCCGCAATTGTACTTTTATGTCCTGTGCCGGAAAGTCCTGAGCGGCACGCCGGTGAAAAGCCGGGAAGCATCGGACTATGTCGCGTCGCTGCTGGATGGATTCACCCGCACGGCGCGTTTGGAAGATGAAGGCGGGCAGCGAAGCATGCGCTATATCTCGGACATGATGCAGGCGCTGCCAAAGGCGGGCACGCACGAGGCTTTCCTTTTGCGCTCACACACGGCGAACTACGCGCTTTTTGTCAGCGGGATTTTTGCCGGCAATCTGGAAAAAGTCACCCGCCGCCGCGGCGCGCCCGGCGTCGCGTTTTACGAGGCGATGGGGCAGATGAATTACCGCGCCGCCTCGGAATATCGGGAGGCGAAAAAATTCAATCTCCAGTCGGTCTATGAGGAACTGGCCGGTGGTTTCAACGAGGTGCGCATCGCCTTGAATGACCTGGCGGATCGCTTGTTGCATTTCGAAACGCCTCCGGGTCCGATCATTGCCGCATGAGCACGCTCTTTAGCGAAATCCAGCATCTCTTCGAGCGCACGTATGCCAGTGTGGGCATCAATTTGGAGGAATGCCTGATCGACCGGCAGCGCTGTCGTCAGCTCTCGGCCATGGCCGGGGCGCAGACGGCGGAGTTGAGCATGCTGGCCCGCACGTTTCTGCGCGCGGCGGATGGACACCTGCGCGTTGGCATTTACTACTCGAGCTGGCTGATCGAGCAGTTGGAAAAGCACGACCCGCGCGCGGGCTTGAGTGATGCGAACATCAATCCGCTCATCGCCTTCGTGGAGGAAATCAACCACGCCCTGCATGGTGCGCTTCGTTTCCACAACGGTGAGGTTCCTGTCCAAGGTGAGGAATACGCACGCAATCTGGAGTTGCAGTCCCAAGTGGACACCTACCTTGTGCTGCTGCTTTTCGTGGCGTTCTTCCGCAAGCCCGGAAAAGTCGCGCGGGCGGACCGGCGCTGGTTGCGATTTCACATGTTTGATTCGCAACAGCAGCGGCCATTTCGCAATCGGGACAGCACGATCGCGGCGCGCTATGCCGAAACCACCCTGCTGGCGAAAAAATACACCCGCTTTCTCGAAAGCCTGGCCGCCAGCCGCCGGGTGGAGGAAATTCGCGTTTTTCACGCCTTGGATTATGGCCGCAAACGCGAGCACATCCTGGCGCTGAAAGACCGCGTCAGGAAACCCTGAGAGTCGGTCCACTAATCAACCGAAAGAGAAACTGAGCCACGGATGGGCACAGATGAAACACGGATGACGGCGGCGATGGCTTTTCTTCATCCGTGAAAATCCGTGTTCATCCGTGGCTGAAGATAACCTTTTCGACGCGCTCTGAGGGCTTTTTGCCCGCGACGCGGGATCAGACCAGCACGACGCTTTGCGAGCCCTCGACGATTTCGCCGATGGGTTTGCCTTTGGTCAATTTCTGCGCTTCGGCAGCGCGTTTTTTCGAGACGATGAGTACCATGCCGATGCCCATATTAAAAACCTGATACATCTCGAGAGGATCAATGCGTCCGCCGGATTCGATGATGCGGAAGAGGGGCGGGATGGTCCAGGCTTTGCGGCGGATGTTGGCCTGGCAGCCTTTGGGCAGCACGCGGGGCAGGTTGTCGAGCAACCCTCCACCGGTGATGTGAGCGGCGGCGTGGAGCAGTCCAGAGGGCAGGGAGGCCATGAGGGGCTGGTAGTTTTTGTGGACGCGGAGGAGTTCCTCGCCGAGGGGGAGGCGGAGTTCGGGCAGGCGGGAGGAAACCTTCAAGCCGAGAGTGCCGAAGAGGACTTTGCGGGCGAGGGAATAGCCATTGGTGTGGAGACCGTTCGAGGGCAGGCCGATGAGGACGTCGCCGGGTTTGACGAGGGAACCGTCGAGCATTTTCGGACGGTCCACCACGCCGACGATGGTGCCGGCCACATCGTATTCGCCGTGGTGATACATGCCGGGCATCTGGGCGGTTTCGCCGCCGATGAGGGCGCAGCCGCCGGCTTTGCAGGCCTTGGCGAAACCGGTGAGGAGTTCGGTAAAAACTTTGGGTTCGAGTTTTCCGGACGCGATGTAGTCGAGGAAAAAGAGGGGACGGGCGCCGAGCACGGCGATGTCGTCAATGCAGTGATTGACGAGGTCCTGTCCGACGGTGTCGTGGCGGTTCGCGGCGATGGCGACCTTCAATTTTGTGCCGACGCCGTCCACGCTGGAGACGAGGACGGGGTCGCGCATGCCCTTGAAGTCGGCCCGGAAGAGACCGCCGAAGCCGCCGATCTTGCCGAGGACTTCCGGGCCGTGGGTGGAACGGACGATGGATTGGATGCCGCGCTTGACGGTGTTGCCGAGGTCAACGTCCACCCCGGCTTGGGTGTAGGCTTTTACTTTGTGAGATTTCATCTGATCAGAGAATTTTGGTCCACAGATTCACACGGATTTTCACAGATCTTTTGGAACGCAGGTCTGCAGGGATTTCGCAATCTGCGTAAGTCTGCGTAATCTGTGGATCGTTTCTTTCCCTGGCAGCTCATAACAGGCGGGGTTCGTCGCGATCGAGCAGGCGGGCGCGGCCGGCGCGTTTTTCCATCACGTATTTATCGAATTTCTCGTCGTAGGGCACGGGGTATTCACCAGTGAAGCAGGCAGTGCAGAAATCCTTCTCCGGCCGGCCAGTGGCGCGGATCATGCCGGAGGGATCCAGGTAGCCGATGGAGTCCGCGCCGAGATATTTGCGGATCTCGTCGAGAGTGCATTGGTTGGCGAGGAGTTTCTCGGGATCGGGAAAATCGATGCCGTAGTAGCAGGCGTGCTTGTGCGGCGGGCAACTGATGCGCATGTGCACCTCGGCGGCACCGGCTTCGCGCAGGTTGACCACACGCGAGCGGGCGGTGGTGCCGCGCACGATGGAGTCGTCCACCACGACGACGCGTTTATCCTTCACGGCTTCGCCGATCAGGTTCAGTTTTACGCGGACGTTAAAGTCGCGGATGTGCTGGCTGGGCTGGATGAAGGTGCGGCCGATGTAGTGATTGCGGACGAAAGCCGGGTAATACGGAATGCCGAGTTCCTCGGAAAAACCAAGCGAGGCGTAGATGCCGGAGTCGGGCACGGGCACCACGAGGTCGGCCTCGACCGGATGCTGGCGCGCGAGCTCGCGGCCCATTTCGACGCGTACCTTGCTGACATTGATGCCCCCGATGGTGCTGTCGGGCCGGGCAAAATAGACGTATTCGAAAATGCAGAAGGCGCTGCGAGCGGTGCGGAAGGGAAACTCAGACCGGATGCCGGAGTTATCAATGATGACGACTTCGCCAGGTTCGACCTCGCGGACAAATTGGGCCTGGATGAGATCAAAGGCGCAGCTCTCGGACGAGAGCATGTAGGCACCGTCTTTTTTGCCGATGCAAAGCGGACGAAAGCCGTGGGGATCGCGAAAACCGATGATCTCGCGTTCGCCCATGAGCACGACGGAAAACGCTCCCTCGATGCGGCGCAGGGCGGAAAGCACGCCGCCGTTGCCGTAGGGCTGGGCCAGCAGATGCAGGATGATTTCGCTATCGACGGTGGTTTGGAAAATGGAGCCCTTGGCCTCGAGTTCCTCGCGGAGCTGGGCGGCATTGACGAGGTTGCCATTGTGTCCGATGGCGAGCTGGCCGCGGGCGGTGCTGACGACAAAGGGCTGGGCGTTTTTGACGTTGCTGGAGCCGGTTGTGGAGTAGCGCACATGGCCAATGGCGCGCGTGCCGGTGAGGCGTTCCAAGTCGCCGGGTTGGAAGACCTGGGCGACGAGCCCCATGCTTTTGTGCATGGAAAACGGACTGTCCGAGCCCTTGGCTGAAACAATGCCGGCGCTTTCCTGGCCGCGATGCTGGAGCGCAAACAGCCCGTAATACGCAATCATGGCGGCGTCGGGATGACCGAAAACGGCGAAGACGCCGCACTCGTGCGTGGGTTTGGTTTTCAATTCGCGCGGCAAGAAGGCGGGAAAATGCGGCTTTCGTGCACGGGATTCAAGGTTTGAATGAGCCGGGTTTTTTATTGACGAACGAATCCTGGACGCTGTCGAAAAGTTTTTTCAGGGATTCCTTGCTAGCCAGCCGGTATTCCACCGTGCGCGCGTGGGTGGTGGCGGGATAATTTTTCACGACTTTCGACCAGACATCGTCTCCCCCGCCCCGCGCAATGGCTTCCTGGGCTCTATCTTTCAGGAGTTCCACGGCGCTCTGCCCGATGCCGTTCGGTGTCTGCGGAGTGTTGGGCTCAATGAAATAGAATCTCGCCAGCGTCGAACCCATGGTATCAACATTCACCTCGGTTACGCGCGCGGCGGCATCGACGATATATTCGTGCATGCTGACGGCGGTGATGGCCCCGATGCGGACGTAGTATTTGCCACTGGGAAAAGTCGCATCCCAAGTATCCCTGCCGCCCCGCTGCGAGGGCGAGGGTGAGGCTTCCTGGGCCATGGCACCGGTCAGGGAAAATCCCAGCAGAAGAAGGAGGAGGTTTTTCATGGCAGTTCCATCGGGTCGAATTGAATTTCTGGTTGGCTAACGGAAACCAGCTTCCAGTCCCAAGGTTTCCAGCTTTTTCTCCGCCACGCAAACTGGAAGTCATCCTCCAGGACATTGACTTGCTGGAGGATGGCCTCGCCCACGGCATTTGCGCGACCGCTCAGGCGAAGGCGGGCGGCCAGAAGCGCTTCACCGCCCTGGCGGGTGCCGGAAAGGTTTTCCACGGCAATCTCGAGGGTGAGAAAGTGACGCAAAGCCTCCGAGGCGGCGTCGAGGGCCTGCTCGCGATCCATCTTCCACTGATCCCGATAGTCTGTAGCCATGAGTTTGCGCAGGGTTTTGAAATCGCGATTTTCCGCGGCGGTGACCAGTCGGGCGAAGGCGTTGTCCAGTTGGCGGTCCGGGGAGAATTCAAAGATCAGCCAGCAAAGAAGAATCACCAACATGCCAGCCCCGGCGCGGAGAAACACGGTGCGGTTTACCAGCATGGCATCTTTCCCAAAAACTGCGCTGGCCGGCCGGGCACTTTTCGTTTCATACAAGGAACATGCCCGCTTACCGCCCGAATGTCGCATTCATTTTGAGAAACACTCTGGGCGAGATTCTTGTCTGTGAGCGAAGCGACTGGCCAGGCTGCTGGCAATTTCCCCAAGGAGGCGTGAAGAACAAGGAAACGCTGCATGAGGCGCTCCACCGCGAGGTCGAGGAGGAACTCGGTCTCCGGCCCGGGGATTACCGGGTCCTCACCAGCAAGGGTCCGTATCGGTACTTGTTCGCGGACACGAAAAAAAAGGCGGGATTCGATGGCCAGGAGCAACAGTATTTTCTCGCAGAATTGGTAAATCTGAAGGCATTGATGCGATTCGACGGGACCCGGGAATTTCGCGCCGCCCGCTGGCTGGCGCCTTCGGCTTTCGATTTTGAAAAAATTCCCCCGATGAAACGCGCGGTCTATGCGGCGGTGTTCCGCGATTTTTTCGGAATCGAGCCGGTTGCTCCGGGTGCATGACGGGAAAATGGTTGGAGTTCGCTTTAGCATGTCCTTGCGGGGAGTCTAAAGGCCGGACTCCCGCGCCGGATTCCCCTCCGCCCAGGCAACTTTGGCGTCATGCGCCCGCCTGCTCTCTGCCGCGTAAATTCTGTTGACTTGCCGCGAGGATGGAGGATTCTCCGCCCCGATTATGTTTACACTCTCGGCTTTCATGGTTTTATCCAGTGTTCTCATCGGGGGCATTTGGTGGGCTTGCCGGAACGATTCGGGCGCTTCCTGACTTATCCAACGGCTCGTATCATGACAATTACCTGGCTAAGATTCACTTGGGATCTTAAAAAACTTCCCGCCGCGGCAGCCGAGGTCCCCGCGCCGTATGTCCTTCGCCTGGCAGAGAACGACGAGGCCGACGCCATCCAAAAAACGGTCACCAGCGCCTTCAGCATGGACACCGGCTGGGGTGATATTCAGAAGTTCCTCATCGAAAAGATGGGCAAAAACGTCAGCCTCGCTTTCGAGAAGGACACCAAAAGCCGCTGCTTGGTTTTGTTGCATGGCACCAGAATCATCGGTGCCTCGGTTTTGTGCACCGATGACGAGGCCGAGAACCATCTCACGACCGGCCCGTGTATTTTGCACGAATACGGCAGCCGCGGCCTCGGCAGCCTGCTCTTGCAGGCCTCGCTGGCTACCCTGCGGGAAGCAGGATTCACCTGCGCTTACGGCGTCACCCGGGAGAAAACTGCCGCGGCACGGTTCATCTACCCGAAATCCGGCGGCACGGCCGCGCCGTGGCCTATGGATTTCGATATCCCGGCGAAACAAGCGGCCTGAGTCCCCCCGGATGTGATTAGAACTGGATTAGAACTGGGTGAGGTAAAAGAGAGAGCCCGCAGAGGGAGGTCTTACAGGAAGCGCAAGCATCCTGCCTGAACGAAAACCGACACAGGCAAGAAGCCTGTGCTCCCTGTTGCACGTTTAATCACACCCTAAGTCCCCCCGGCCCCGCGCTTTGCGCTTTGCAAAGATGGGTTTCTTTGGCAGGAACTGCGCATTCGATGAACGGGTTGTTGAAGGATTACGAGGTTGGGGACTTTTTTGATGAGATGTTTTCCGCACCCGGCAACGTGCGCCCCCACTACGAACTTCTGGCCCAGCGTCTCGGGGAAATGGAGGATGGCGAACTGGCCCGCAAGTGCCTGCTGGCGGAAAAATCCTATCTCAATCAAGGCATCACCTTCACGGTGTACAGCGGCGACGAAGGGACCGAGCGGATATTTCCGTTCGACCTGATTCCACGCATCATTCCCTCCAAAGAATGGGCGCACGTCGAACGCGGCCTCATCCAGCGCCTGACTGCGCTCAATTTTTTCCTCCACGACATTTATCACGATCAGCGCATCCTCAAGGAAAAGATCATCCCCAAGGAAATCGTGCTGAGTGCCAAACATTTCCGCCCCGAGTTGATCGGTTTCGATGTTCCTAAAAACATCTACATCCACATCTGCGGCACCGATCTCATCCGCGACCGCACCGGCGTTTACACCGTGTTGGAGGACAATGGCCGCTGTCCTTCGGGCGTCTCCTACGTGCTGGAGAACCGTCAGGCCATGAAGCGGGTCTTTCCGAAACTTTTCACCAAATATCCGGTGCGCCCGGTGGACCGCTACGCCCAGGATCTCCTGGCCGCGCTGCGCTACGTCGCCCCGCATGGCAAACACGACCCGACAGTGGTGGTTCTTTCGCCCGGCATCTTCAATTCCGCCTACTTTGAGCATTCCTTTCTCGCCCGTTCCATGGGCATCGAGATCGTGACCGGCAACGATCTCCTCGTGAAGGACGCCCGCGTTTTCATGAAGACGACCAAGGGCCTCAAGCAGGTGGACGTTATCTATCGCCGCATTGATGACGACTTCATTGATCCCACCGTTTTCCGCAAGGACTCGGTGCTCGGCGTGCCGGGCATTATCGAGGCCTATCGCAAAGGCAACGTCAACCTCGCCAATGCCGTCGGTACCGGCGTGGCCGACGACAAGGTCACGTATTACTACGTGCCCCGCATGATTAAATTTTACCTCGGCGAGGAACCCATCCTGCCGAACGTCGAGACCTACCTCACTTCCGACGAAGCTGAGCGTAAATTCGTGCTCGAGAACCTCGAAAATCTCGTGGTCAAGGCCGCCAACGAAAGCGGCGGCTACGGCATGCTCATCGGTCCCCACGCCACCAAGGCGGAAATCGAAAAATTCCGCGCCGCCATCATCGAAGACCCCCGTGGTTACGTGGCCCAGCCGGTGATCAATCTCTCGCGCTCGCCCTCCTTTTGTGAGGGCCGGGCCGAAGGACGCCACATTGACCTGCGCCCGTATATTCTCAGCGGTGAAAAAACCAGCATCATCCCCGGCGGGCTCACCCGCGTGGCCTTACGAAAAGGCTCGCTTGTGGTGAACTCCAGCCAGGGCGGCGGCAGCAAGGATACTTGGGTGCTCGATGATGATGACGAGCGGGGGGAAGAAACGCTCAACGCTCAATCGCAGAGCCAAGCTCAGAGTCAGGTCCAATGAGCCATCCTTCCGCAATCCGTAATCCGCAATCCGCACTTTCCTGATGCTTTCCCGTGTTGCCGATTCCTGTTTCTGGCTCAGCCGCTACATCGAGCGGGCCGAGAGCAATGCCCGCATCCTTGATGTCAATATGCAGCTCATCCTCGACTTCGAGGATCAGGCCCCGCACCTCGTGCAGCGGCACTGGCAGCCCGTTTTGGCCACGCTGGAGGATCAGGAGCTTTACAACGAACTTTACAGCGAAGTCACTCCCGACGCGGTGCTGGAATTTGTCACGTTCGAAAAGAAAAACCCCCACGCCATCGTCACCTCCATCGCCAGTGCCCGCGAAAATGCCCGCACCGTGCGCGAGCAGATTTCCAGCGAGATGTGGGAACAGATCAACCGCACCCATCTGTACCTGCGCGACGGCCGCGGGCGGGCGGATTTCACCGACAGCCCGATTGATTTTTACCGCCGGCTGGTGGACCAACTTCATGCCTTCCAAGGCACCACCGATGCCACCATGCTCCACGGCGACGGCTGGGATTTTCTCCAACTCGGCAAATACCTCGAACGCGCCGACTCCACCTCACGCGTGCTCGACATCAAGTACCACATCCTCCTGCCCAGCGGCGAAAAAGTGGGCGGCAACGCGGACATCACCCAATGGATGGCCGTGCTGCGCTCCTGCAGCGGCATGGAGGCGTATTTGAAAACATTCGTCGGCCAGGTCACCGGCTGGCAGGTGGCGGAGTTCCTCACCCTGCACGACGAATTTCCGCGTTCGATCCGCTTTTGCGTGGACCAACTTGACCTCGCTCTCCACCGCATCTCCGACTGCGACCGCGGGCACTTCAGCAACGAGGCCGAACGCCTGTGCGGAGCCCTGCGTTCCACCCTCGACTACACCACCATCGGCGCGGTTTTCCAAAGCGGGCTCCACCAGTTTCTCGATCAGACCCAATTGAGCCTCATCCAAATCGCCCAAGCCATCACGCAGACCTACTGCCAGTGGAAAGACGAATAATCCTCGTCCTCGCTTTTGTCCTCTCGGCCGTCTGCGTCCAGGCGGCGGGCTGGGACACCCTCACCGGCTGCCGCCTCAAGGACAGTGAGTGGAACGATGGCGACAGCTTCCATGTCACCCAAGGCCCACAAGGGACTGACCAAGCGCACCACCGAACAGGCCCGCTACTGGAGAATCCGCAAGAGCGACATGTTCCCCCTTGCGGCGGAGGCTGCCGCCTACACCAAAAGCCTCCTCGCCGGCGGCTTTACCAGCAAAACCCAGCGGGAGGACGCCAAGGGCGAAAGCCGCCAGCCGCGTTATTTCGGCGTCATCATTACACCACAAGGCGATCTGGCCGAACTCCTCGTCTCCAAAGGCTTTGCCCGCGTTTATGGATTTTCCCCCGACTATCCCGGCGGAACCAGCGCGGCGAATTACAAGGAAAAGCTAAAAAAACTCGAAGAGCGGGCGAAGGAAACCACCCAGGGTGCCTGGGCCTATTCCAAACGCGCCGGCCAGCCCAGGGACAAGTCCGCCGCTGTAAAAAAAGAAAAACCAGCCGCCACTCCTGTGGAAAGGAAATCCGGACTAAGGGAGATTCCTGCGTTCTGAAGGCCAGTTCTCGGACAAGTGTAGGCAGAGCATTTTGTTAAAAGTAGCATCTGCTTCCAGCTGATGCCAAAAATCGCATCAGCTGGAAGCAGATGCCACGGGGATTCATCAAAATTCCGCGTCGTTCGGCGTGGCCAGCATCCGGGAAAAAGTCTCCAGTACTCGCGCCGATGTTTCCTCGTCCAAATCGCCAAGTTTTTTCAGCGCTTGGCGGTGAATGGGCCTGATCAGGTCGCAGGCGACGATGTATTTCTTCCGCTTCCAGTGAATGGCTTCACGCAGCGGCGTGAGGGCAATCCCCTCCCGAAACGAACAGACCAATTGGGTCGGAAGCGATCCCAAGGCGGGGTGTTGCAGGCCCACGAGATTGGGTTCGCGATTATCCGACGTTGACGAATAAAGCGGCAAATTCACGCCTCGTGGACGGGATATTCAGAGTTCAGAACCAAAGTTTCCTCGCAGACCTCGGGCGTGTAGGCCGCCGCCGCCTGCAGGTAAAACTGCCGCCGCCACCGACGGCTCGCTTCTGCTTCCAACAATCGGTGAACAAAGATCGATTTGGGCGTATTGGAGCGTAACTGATCAAGCAGCCTGATCGCTGGGGCGGGAAGCGTCATCGTCTGACGATTTCCGGGCGACTTTTTAACGACTTTCATGAGTATATCCTAGGACGCAACAAGAGAAGTAACAAGAATTTTCCGGCGTCCGATTGACACCAAAGGCCAGGAATCGCATTTTCGCCGGGTGCATTTTTTTTCGTATCGTGACGGCGTCCTCCACTGCGAGGGCGTGAATCTGGAGAAACTGTCGGACCAGACTGGAACGCCCGCCTATGTCTATTCTGCGGAGACCATCCGCCAGAATTTTCGCCGGCTCGACGCCGCGCTCGCCCCGCTCGATCACCTGATCTGCTACGCGGTGAAGGCGAACTCAAACCTCGCCGTGCTTGACCTGCTGCGCCGCGAGGGCGCGGGTTTCGACATCGTTTCCGAGGGCGAACTCTTCCGCGTGCAGCGGGCCGGGGGTGACCCCGAAAAATGCACCTTTGCCGGCGTGGCCAAGACGGCCGGGGAAATCACTGCCGCCCTGCACGCCGGGATTCACAGCTTCAACGTCGAGAGCGAGCCCGAGCTCGAACGCATCAACGAAATCGCGGGCTCTCTCGGCCTGAAGGCCCCCATCGCCGTGCGGGTGAACCCCGATGTGGACGCCAAAACCCACAAGTATATTTCCACTGGCAAGAGCCTGAACAAATTCGGCATCGGCCTCGACCGCGCTGCCGAGGTCTATGCCCGCGCTGCGGAACTCCCGCACCTGCACTTGCGCGGCTTGCAGACTCACATCGGCTCGCAGATTCTCGAACCCGAACCCTTTGCCGAAGCCGCCGCCAAGCTTGTCCCGCTGGTCGAGTCGCTCCGCGACAAATACGGCATCGAATTTTTCAGCATCGGGGGCGGCGTGGGTATCGTCTATGATCCCGCTCTCGCCAGTGGCGATCCCGCCTGGTGGCGGTCCGCCGACCATCCCCGCCGCATCACGCCCGAGGATTATGCCGCCGCCATCGTGCCCCTCCTCAAACCTCTCGGTCTGCGCATCTTGTTCGAACCCGGGCGCTTCATGGTGGGCAACGCGGGCGTGTTGCTCAGCACCGTGCAATACGTCAAAAAAAATCCCGCCAAGACCTTCACGATTGTGGACGCTGGCATGAACGACCTCATTCGCCCCGCGCTTTACGAGGGCTATCACGAGGTCGTCCCGCTGCGGCAAGCCGGCGGTGAGTTCGCCGTGATGGACGTGGTCGGACCGGTGTGCGAGAGCGGCGATTTTTTCGCCCAGGATCGCGAAGTCCCGCCTCTCGCGCAAAACGACCGCATCGCGCTCATGAGCGCGGGCGCCTACGGCTTCGTCATGTCCTCCAACTACAACTCGCGCCCGCTGCTGCCCGAGGTGCTGGTCGATGGGGAGAAATGGACCGTCGTGCGCCAGCGCCAGACGCTGGACGACCTTGTGCGAGGCGAGACGATTCCCTGAGGTGTAATCGCGGTTCGCTTTTGGCCGGGCTGGGCGGTTGGCCCAACCGCCCTACACCACCACCGCGCGTTTCTTCCGTTGGCGCTGGGCCTCGGCGATGAATTCGTCCTGCGCGTCGAAGGGCGGTTCGCTCGTTTCACGCAGTTTGTACGTGCCGTCGGTTTGCATCACCTTGGCTTTCACGTTGTCCCGCCAGAACCAGGCGAGGATTTCGTCCACATGTTCCTTCATGCCCGGGCTCACGACGGGGAAAATCGTTTCCACGCGGCGGAAGAGATTGCGCGGCATCAGGTCGGCACTGCCAAGGTAGATCTTCGAATCGCCGCCATTTTCGAAACGATAGACGCGGCTGTGTTCCAAAAACCGCCCCACGATGCTCCGCACCTCGATGTTTTCACTCACGCCCGGGATGCCAACCTTGAGCGCGCACATGCCGCGCACCATCAAGCGGATGGGCACACCGGCGGCGGAGGCCTCGTAGATGGCCTCGATCATGCCTTCTTCCACCAAGGCGTTGACCTTCGCGGTGATGCCGCTGGGACGCCCGGCCTTGGCGTGCTCGATCTCGGTGGCGATGAGTTTCTTGAATTCGTTGAAAAGGTTGAACGGCGCCACAAGGAGTTCCTGCATGTGGGGAAACTTCGAAACCCCGGTCATGCAATTGAAGGCCTCGGCCAGTTCGTTGGTCAGTTCCTCGCGGCAGGTCAGCAGGCCGAGGTCGGTGTAAATTTTTGCCGTGGAGGGGTGATAGTTTCCGGTGCCGAGGTGGGCATAACGCCGGATGCCGTCGCCTTCGCTGCGGACAACCAGCATGGCCTTGGCGTGGGTCTTGAGGCCGGTGACGCCATAGACGACATCCACCCCGGCTTCGCGCATCATGCGGGCCCATTTGATGTTGGCCGCCTCGTCGAAGCGGGCCTTCAGTTCGATCACGACCGTGACCTGTTTGCCATTGTGCGCCGCCTCGATGAGCGATTGCACAAGCGGCGAATCCGAACTCGTGCGGTAAAGCGTTTGTTTGATCGCCAGCACATGCGGGTCCTCCGCCGCCTGGGCCAGAAAATCCACCACCGTCTGAAAATTATCGTAGGGGTGATGCAGCAAAATGTCGCCCTTGCGGATGTGGAAGAAAATGTCCGACTCCGCGTCCAACGAAACGACGGTGTTCGGCGAAAACCGCTTGTAGCGCAAATCCGGCCGGTCGATCTGAATCGCCAGCGGCATGAGCCGCACGAAGTTGAGCGGTCCATCGATACGGAAAATATCTTCTTCCTCGATGTTAAAGATTTCCAACAGACGCTCCACCACATGCCGCGGGCAATTCTCCTCCAGCTCGAGCCGCACCGCGGCACCGCGATTCACCTTGCGCAATTCCGCCTCGATGGCGTGGAGCAAATTGTGCGCCTCCTCGTCATCAATGTAGAGATTGCTGTTGCGCGTGACCCGGAAAAGATGCGCGCCCTTCACCCGCACCCCGCGGAAGAGGCTGGCCACGTGATGCTGGATGATGTGGCCGAGAAACACGTAATCGTCCCCATCCTGCTGTCGGGAGAACGGCACCACCCGCGGCAGGATGCGCGGCACCTGCACCACGGCGATGTCCGTGTTCAGGTCCTCGCCCTCCAGCTCCACGATCACGTTCAGGCTCTTGTTCAACAATTGCGGAAACGGATGGGACGGGTCGATCGCCAGCGGCGTCAGCACCGGATAAATTTGCTTCTGAAAAAATACCTCGAAGTGCTTCTTCTCCGTTTTGGGAACATTTGGATAGGTGTAAAAGCGCAACTTCTGCGCCTCCAGCTGGGGCTGGAGCTGTTCGCGCCAGCAGCGGTACTGGTCATCCACCATCCGCCGTACCCGTTCGCTCACCACCGCCAGCACCTCCGTCGCCGTCATGCCATCCGGGCCCGCCTCGGAGGAGTGCGTCTGCTTTTGCTGCTTCAGGCCCGCCACCCGCACCTCGAAAAACTCGTCGAGATTTGAACTCACGATGCAGAGAAACTTCAGCCTCTCCAGCAAGGGATTGGACTCATCAATCGCCTGATCGAGAACCCGCTGGTTGAATTCCAGCCAACTCAGCTCCCGATTGATAAAGTACGACTTGTCTGAAAACTCCACGGTAACATCGTCCGCAAGCGGCCCGGCAGGTCAAGGGCAGAATTTCGACGAAACCCACGAGCAGCGGAACCTCACGAAATTTTTCCCGTCCACCACTCGGAGCCGTATTTTCCAGTCGCCAGTTCATTGGTACGTGAGAAAAGGTCGGCTTCTGCTTGAAATCCCGTCGTTCTCCCAGCGAAAATGCCCGCCATTCTGCGGCCCAAATTTTCCGCAAAATGAACATTCTGGATACTTCCTTGATGCAGAAATCCCCGGCGGGTCCTTCGCTGGGCGCCGCCGCACAGTTTCCGGCCATCCTGGCTCGTCACATCGTGCAGGGCGGGGGCGGTAAAACAGGCTTCGCCTGGCGCTGTCTCCCCGGCCCGAACTAGATGGCCGTCCAGCAAACCGGCGAAAACTTCGTGAATAAGGCGGTAGGTTTCAAGGGGACGGAGTTTTGCCAGCGTTTCCACCCCAGGCACGACGAGCGAAAAGGTCAGGTCGCTCCCATGCGCGACGATGCCCCCGCCGGTCCAGCGGCGCACGACAGGAAGGGCAGGATGGCTTTTCCGCACGGCGGCGAGGGACTGGGCGTAGCCGAAGGAGACCGCCGGCGCGTCCCAACGATAAATGCGCAGCACGGGCGCGGTGGCGGTTTCCAGCAACGCCTCGTCCAGCGCCATCTGCTCCGGGCCGCCGCGCGCGGTGTCGTCCTGGAAAAAATGGAGCATTGGAAAAAGTGGCATGGCAAAACATGCACCGTCCAGAGTTCATCTTGTCAACACCTTCAATCCCCCTCATCTTTCCCCGCATGGCAAAACCCGCACTCGGCAAAGGACTCGGTGCGCTGATCAACACCCGGGTGTCAGCCCCCGCGCCGGTGGAGGAGTTGGGCGAGCGCATCCAAAACCTTCCCCTCGCGCAGATCATTGCCAGTCCGCTGCAGCCGCGGCATGAGTTTCCCACCGAACACCTGCAGGAACTGGTCGAAAGCATCCGTGAACGCGGCATCATCCAGCCGCTCATCGTTCGCAAGGTCGGTGAAAAATACGAACTCATCGCCGGCGAACGCCGCTGGCGCGCGGCCACCGAACTCAAGCTTCCCGAGGCACCGGTCATCGTCCGGCAGGCCAGCGACCAGGAGGTGCTGGAACTCGCCCTCATCGAAAACCTCCAGCGCGAGGACCTCAATCCGATCGAAGAAGCGATGGCCTATGCGCGGCTGCACCGGGATTTCGGGATGACGCAGGAGGACATCTCGAAGCGGGTGGGCAAAAGCCGCGCCTCCGTCGCCAATGCCATGCGGTTGCTCGATTTGCACTCCGACATTCAGACCCTGCTGAAACAAAGCCGCATCTCCGTCGGCCATGCCAAGGTGTTGCTTTCGCTCAAATCGCAGGATGAGCAAAAACTGCTCGCCGATCTCATCATCCGCCAGGGTGCCTCGGTCCGCGTGGCGGAAAAGCTGGCCGCCCAGCAACTGGCCCGCACGGGCAAACCGTCCTCGCGGCGCAGTTCGTCGTCGGACCCCGAGCTTTCCCCGGCAATTTTACGAGTGCAAAATCTTTTAACACGCCGATTGGCCACTCGTATCGTAGTACACCACGGAGACAAACGTGGAACCATCAACATTGAGTATTACGGCACCGACGACCTTAACCGAATTCTGGGCGAATTGGGCATCGCGGACGAATAGTCTTGTCGCCTTGGCGGTTCGCGGCGGCGTTTTACGCAACCAGCTGGAGTGGTTATAGTTAGACTATTCTGGGCATGACAATTTTGCGCAAAATCTGGACCGACTTCGTTCAGTTCGTGGACTCCGACTATTTTCCGGAAGGGGCCGATGCCGCCCGGGCCAAACCGGAAAAGATGGAGATCGGGCGCGTGATACCATTCGCCATTCTGCACCTCGGCTGCCTCGGCGTGATCTGGACGGGCTGGAGCTGGGCGGCGGTGATCACGGCGCTCGCGCTTTATTTTGTGCGCATGTTTGCCGTCACGGGATTTTATCATCGGTATTTCTGCCACAAAGCCTACCGGACCTCCCGGCCCATGCAGTTTATCTTCGGTCTCATCGGATTGACGACCGTGCAGCGCGGGCCGCTCTGGTGGGCTTCGGTGCACCGCCATCATCACGCCCATTCGGAGGAAGAGACCGACGCTCACTCGCCCGTGCAAAAGGGTTTTCTTTGGTCGCACATCGGCTGGATGACCAGCAGCAAAAATTTTCCCACCGACTACAGCCTGGTGCGCGATTTGGTGAAGTATCCCGAATTGGTTTTCCTCAACCGCTTTGACCTCATTGGCCCGCTCATTCTTTTCGTGGGTCTGTTTGGCTTCGGCACCGCGCTGGAATATTTCGCGCCCGGACTCGGCACCAACGCCTGGCAGATGATCGTGTGGGGATTTTTTATCAGCACGACTTTTCTTTTTCACGGCACCTGCGCGGTGAATTCCTTCGCCCACAAGCTCGGACGGAAACGATTCAAGACGGACGACGAGAGCCGCAACAGCCTCATCCTCGCTCTCATCACCCTCGGCGAAGGCTGGCACAATAATCACCACCACTATCAATCGTCGGCCCGTCAGGGATTTTATTGGTGGGAGATTGATATCAGCTACTTTGCCCTCCGCGGGCTGGCCGCCCTTGGCCTCATCTGGGACCTGCGGGAAGTGCCCGCGAAGGTTTACGAGGACGCCTCGAAAACCCTCGTTTCGCATTGAAGGAACGCATCGCCATCGTCGGCACCGGCGTGGCCGGACTCGGCTGCGCCTGGCATCTGCGCGATCATGCCAGTCTCACTTTGCTGGAGCAGGACGCACGTCCCGGCGGTCACACGAATACCGTCGTGGTCGATGAAAAGGGAAAGCCGGTGCCGATTGACACGGGTTTCATTGTCTTCAACAAAGTGACGTATCCGAATCTCTGCCGGCTTTTCTCCGAACTGGACGTGCCGATCAAACCTTCCGAGATGTCCTTCAGCGTCCAGCATCTGCCCAGCGGACTCGAATACAACGGCATGGGGTTCAACAAGGTCTTCTCCCAGCGGCGGAACTTTTTCCGACCCCAGTTCCACCGTTTTCTCTTGCAAATCCAGAAGTTTTTCCGCGTCGCCAAAGAGCTTCTCCACAACTCCGACACCACCGCGCTGACCATGCGAGAATTCGCCGCCCGGCACGGACTCGGACAGGATTTTCTCGACCTTTACCTTGTGCCCATGAGTTCCGCCGTGTGGTCCACCGATCCGAAGGACGTACTGGATTTTCCCGCCGCCACCCTCATCCGCTTCTTCCACAATCACGGTTTTCTCGGCGTCGATACGCACCACCCGTGGTTCACGGTCGAGGGCGGGGCCAAAACCTACCTGCGCAAGATCGTCGCAGTCTGCGGCGCGCCACGCCTCAACGCGAGAGTCGTGCGCGTCGAGGAGAAGCCCGACGCGGCGGAAGTCACCCTGACCGGCGGCGAAAAGTTTTCCTTTGACCGCGTGGTCCTGGCCAGTCACGCCGATCAATCCCTGGCCATACTGGCTGCGCCCGATGCCGCGCAGCACCGTTTGCTCGCGCCGTTTCGGTATCAAAAAAACCACGCCACCCTGCACACCGACGCCAGCGTGATGCCAAAAAAACGCCGCGCCTGGGCCTCATGGAACTACCGCGTGGAGGACGGCCGGGCCGCCACCCACTATTGGATGAACGCCCTGCAAGGGGTCTCGAAGAACGAAAACTACTTCGTTTCGCTCAACAGCGAAGGCCGCATCCCGCGAGATAAGATTCTTTACGAGACTGTTTACGATCACCCGATCTTTACGCTCGAAGCCATGCGCGCCCAAGAGGAGCTTCCGCAACTCAACGCCCGCGCCGCCGACCAGCGCGTTTTCTTTTGCGGCAGCTATTTCAAATACGGCTTCCACGAGGACGCCTACACCTCCGGCCTGCAGGCTGCGGAAGCTTTGAAACCACTAATTGGCCCCAATGGACACTAAGTGCCGGAGCATACGGAGGTCTCAGCTGACCTTTCCCTTTCTTTGCGATCTCTGCGTTCTTTCGTGGCCATTACCAGCCCGATGAATTCCTGCCTCTACGAATGCACCGTCATGCACCGGCGGCTTTCTCCGAAACACCACGAGTTCGTTTACCGCATCTTCCTCTTCGCGCTTGATCTCGAGGAACTCCCGCAACTCGCCAGCCGCGTTCCCATTTTCAGCCACAATAACCCCGGCCTCTATAACTTTCGCGATGATGACCATTTTCAGATCACCGCCGGGTCTGCCCGCGAAAATGCCGAAGCCTTTCTCGCCAGCCATGGCATCGCGGAGAAACCCGGCCGCATCCTGCTGCTGACCAATGCCCGCTTCCTCGGCTACACGTTCAATCCCATCTCGATCTGGTTTTGTTACCGGGCCGACGGCTCGCCCTTCGCCGCCATCGCGGAAGTCGGCAATACCTTCAAGGAACTCAAACCGTTTCTTGTTCCTTTCCAAGACGGCACTTTCCATCTGCGCACCCCGAAACATTTCTACGTCTCGCCCTTCTCCGACCTCGATCTAGAATTCAATTTTCGTTTCGAGCCGCCGGGCGGACGACTCGGCGTTTACATCGACGACTATCAGGGCGCCGACAAAACCCTCATCACATCACTGACCGGAAAACGCGCCGAACTCACCACGGCCAATCTCGTGGTTTTCACCATCAAGTATCCCTTTATCACGCTAAAAACCATTGGCCTCATTCACTGGCAAGCGCTGCTCTTATGGCTGAAGCGGCTGCCTTTTCATCGCAAGGAAGCGCGAATTGATCTCCAGCAGAACGTCTTCCGGCCGCATGAGTCCCGGAAAAGCTGATCGTCCCTTCGGGATCACCCCACTTCGCCCTCGCGTTCCTTAAACGGGTTAAAAACCTTGATCCCCGGACGACGAAAATCCTTATCGTTGCCCGTGACGATGGTGAGGTTATGCCGCCTCGCCGTGGCGGCGATATAGGAATCCTCCACCGGCATCCGTTTCCCGAGCTGATCGAGCAGATGCTCCTGGTCCGCCCAGACATGGGCGACTCCCACATTGAAACCGAGAATGCGGCCCTCCAGAGCGTCGGTCAGCCGCCGCAGCCAGTCCTGCAGAGCCGCGCGTTCCTTTCCCTTCTTCGTTCGCACCCAATAGGCCAGCTGCGCAATCACCACGGCGCTGGTGAAACAGTTGTCTTTTTCCTTTTGCAGCCAGCCAATTACCCGCGCATTACCCTTGCTCTTGGCGGGCTGGCAGATGACGTCGGTGTCGAGCAACCAACTCACAAGGCGCGGCGGCGGGAAAACTCTCTCCGCCGACGAGGAATGTCGTCCATGCGAGCCGGGCACTCCGCCATGACCGAGAGCCAGTCAACAGCCGGACTGATCCGGCGGAAGACAATTTCCCCTTCCTCGGCATCAAACAGCGAGCGAAAGGTGTCACCGGGAGCAGCGGGAGCCAGCGAAGTGGAAACGGTCAGCCGTCGTTTGGAATCCATGGTGACGATCATGGTGGGATAATCCCACTAATTGGCCGCTGCGTCAAGAAATGCGTCCCGTGGACGATTACCAACGCGGTGGGCGCCTTTTGCCCATCCACCCGTACTCCCGACCCTGCGCCTCCTCTCTGTGGGAACGGCGATTACGGGTGAGTGCAGGCGTAGGAGTCAGTTTCCGAAAACTCGCTTCGCCTTAGGGCCGTTCAGGGCTGCCCCGGTTCGCAACCTTGGCAAAATCCGGTGAACCGGCAGGCTACTCAAACCTTACCGCCTGCGCGGGGGCGATGCGGGAGGCGCGCCAGGCGGGGAAGAGAGCGGCGAGGATGGCAGCGGGGATGAGCCAGAGCGGGGTCGCGGCCAGGGTCCAAAGGGGATAGGTCAACTCGATGGTCCAGCCGAAGAAGGCTTTGTTGATGACCCAGGTGAGGACCATGGCGAGTGCGCCGCCGGAGGCGAGGCCGCTGAGGGTGGCGGTGAGGCCGAGGAGGGCGGCTTGGAGGAGAAAGATGCCGAGGATTTGGAAGCGGGAGGCTCCGACGGCGCGGAGGACGCCGATTTCGCGTTCGCGTTCGATCACGAGGACACTGAGGGAGAAGAGCACGCCGGCGACGGCGACGAGGACGGCGATGCTGCGCAGGACGGAGGTGACGGCGAAGGTCTGGTCGAAGATTTCCAGCACGCGTTTACGCAAAGCGCCGTTGTTGTAGATGGAGAACTCGCCCTCGGGGCCGAAGCGCTGGCGGAAGGCTGCGGCGATGGCATCGCCTTGGGCGGGGTCGGTGAGTTGGAGGGCGAGGGAATGGATGCGGGCGTCCTGCCAGTGGCGGGCGAAGAGGCTGCGGGGCATGAGGATGGTGCCGCGGTCGCGGGTAAAATCGCGGTAAATGCCGGAGACGGTGAAGGGTTTGTCGCCCGAGGGGGTGGGGAGGAGAATTTCGCGCTGGCGGGTGATTTGAAAACGCTGGGCGAAGCTTTCAGACACGGCGACGGATTTGCCGGCGGAGAAATCCTCCGGGGGCGGTCCGTCGAGGAATTCGAGTCCGCCGCGCGCTTCGCCTTCGATGATGGAAAGGGTGGTGGGTTCGTCACGGAAGCGGATGGGGAATTCGCGGAAGGTGGCGGTGGAGGCGACGGCGGGTTGGGCGGCAGCCCAGGCGGTGGTTTCAGCGGGGAGGAAGGCTTGCAGGCCGGCGACGTCGTTGACGGCGGGGGCGATGTAAAGGTCGGCCACGAGGGTGTGGTCGATCCAGCGCAGCACGCTGGCGCGGAAGGAATGGATCATCACTGTGACGCTCACGGACATGGCCACGGCGGCGGAGAGGGCGGCGATGGTGATGGCATTGCGATGGAGGGAGCGGGCGAGTTGGTCGGCGGCGCAGCGGACGAGGGTGCCGGATTTGCGGAAGCAGGCGGCGACTCCGGCGGCGAGCCACGGGACGAAGAGGGAGAACCCGGCGAGAACCGCGGCAGCGGCGGCGAAGCCGAGATATTGTGGTCCGCCATGCAAAGCGACGTAACTGAGGGCGACGGCGGCGGCGAGCAGGACAACGGCCCAGATCAACCGGCTGACTCGCAGGGCCGGGTGCATTTCGTTGGTGGCGCCGGGATGAAGGATGCGGGCGGGGTCGCAGCGCGCAGCTTCCGAGGAGGGCAGCCAGGCGGCGGCGAGGGAGGCGACGAGGCCGATGGCGAAGGCTTGGGCGATTTGCCAGGGGGCGAGGCTGAAGGATTCGATGCGGGTAAGGGCGTAGAGCGAGGAGACGCTGAGCGAAACGGGAGTGGAAATCCACCCGGCCAGCACGGGCGCAAGGCAGAGGCCGAGGGCAGAACCGAGGATGGCGTCGAGCGCGGCTTCGCCGAGAAAGAGGGCGCGGATCTCGGTGCGGGTGGCACCATTGGCCCGCAGGATGGCGATGTCCGTGCGGCGGCGAATGACGGCGGCGGCGACGCTGTTGTGGATGAGAAACATGCCCACAATAATGGAGACGAGGCTCATGGCGGTGAGGTTGAGCTGGAAGGAGCCGAGCAGGGCTTCCATCTCGGTGCTGCGGGCGGCGGGCGGGGCGACGGTGACGTCGGCGGGCAGGATGCGACGCAGGTCGGCGGCGACTTTTTCGGCTTGGGAGGGGTCGTGCAAAAGAATCTGGATGGAGGAGAGCCGATGGGCCAGGCCGAGAAGTTCCTGGGCCCAGCCGATGTCCATGGCGGCGAGGCGGGTGTCGCCTTGGGCGAGAGTGTTTTTGGGTTCAAAGGTGAAGAGGGGCTTGAGCGTTCGCAGGGCGGTTCCGGCCACGACGCGCAGAGGCGTCGGCGCAAGCGCGGCTGCGCGCGAGGGCTGAAGGGCAATCGCTTCGGGATCGGCCAGCCATTTTTCGAGATCGAGGGATGAGCCGGCGGCATCCTGGAGTTGGAAGGCGAAAAGTTCCGATCCCGTGAAGGGATCCACGCCGAGGATGCGGAGGTATTCGCCGGGAAAATCCGGCAGGGTCACAATACCTTCAACCAGCGGGGTGGCCACGCGCACGCCAGGGGTGGAGGCGATGGCGGGGAGGAGGCTGTCGTCGATCTGCCCGCGAAGTTCGAGTTCGGCCCGGCCGGTGGTGAGTTCGGCGGCGGAACGAAAACTGGCGAGCGCACCGCGGTTGGCGATTTGCACGGCCAGAAAAACGGTGATGCCGAGCGCGATGCTGAGGATGTTGAGTCCGGTGAGGAAAGGGTGCCTCCAGGCCTGGCGTAGGACCTGACGCCAGAAAAGGGTGAGGAAGCGCGGGGTCATTCAGGCGATAAACTTATGGACTGTGGCATGAAATCAAGTCCTCGTCAGGTGGACTTGGCGGGAGTTACACCCGGCAAGGGCTCATGCGTCGTCGAAGCAGGCTGCCGAACTCTCATCGGGGAACGCGGCAAGCAATCAGGCATGTTCTGGAGCGAACCGGGCGCGGAGAAAGTCCATACCTTCGGCTGCATCCAGGCCAGCCGCAGGCTCGACCGTTTCTGGAATCATCGCCTCATCTCCTGCGTCGCTGAGAACGACTCTCTCCCGCTTGCTGCTTGAACGAAGGTTTTTGTCCTGCGCCCTCTGGCCTCGGAGGATGCAATTTTCTCTTGCCCTGACCGGGCTCTTCTCTAGGTTCCCCTTCCCCGTGCCGCCGGTTTCCGGTCCGCGGAAAACAGCCAAATTCCTATGTCCGCCAATCCCAACTCTCCCAATCGCGCCTTCCCGCTCGAGCGCACCCGCAACATCGGCATCGCCGCGCATATTGACGCCGGCAAAACCACGCTGACCGAGCGTATCCTTTTCTACACCGGCATGATCCACAAGATCGGTGAGGTGCATGAAGGCACCACCGTGACCGATTGGATGGAGCAGGAACGCGAACGCGGCATCACCATCACCTCGGCGGCCACCACCTGTTCGTGGATGCAGCGCAAGGAAGAGGGCATCTACAAAGCCTACGAAGGCATCAAGATGCGCGTGAACATCATTGATACGCCCGGCCACGTCGATTTCACGGCTGAAGTCGAGCGTTCCCTGCGTGTGCTGGACGGAGCGATTGCCGTGTTCTGCGGCGTCGCCGGCGTGCAGCCGCAATCGGAAACGGTCTGGCGTCAGGCCACCAAATACGGTGTGCCCCGCATTGCCTTCGTCAACAAAATGGACCGCACCGGCGCGGATTTCGCCGCCGCGGTGGACAGCATGCGCAACAAACTCGGTGCCAATGCCTGGCCGGTTCTCATTCCGCTGGGCCGCGAAGATTACCTCAAGGGCCAGCTCGACATCCTGAATCAAAAGGCCGTCATTTATGTCGAAGACGGCCAGCAGGGTTCGACCTATCAAGTGGAAGAAATCCCCGTCGACCACAAGGAACTCGCGGAGAAGGCCTATCAGGATCTCGTGGACCAAATGTGCGACCTCGACGAGGAAATTGGCATGCTTTTCCTCGAGGAAAAACCCATCACGAAGGAACAGCTCAAAGCGGCGATCCGTCGTCAGACCATCGCCAACAAATTCGTGCCCGTGGCCGGAGGGTCCGCCTTCAAAAACAAGGGCGTGCAATATCTGGTGGACGCCGTGATCGATTACCTGCCCGGCCCGCTCGACATTCCGGCCGCGAAGGGTCTGAACCCCGACAACCTCGAGCCGATGCAAGTCACCTCGGACGACAACGCGAAGTTCTGCTCCCTCGCCTTCAAACTCTGGAGCGATCCCTTCGTCGGCAAGCTCGTTTTTTTCCGTGTGTATTCCGGCAAGCTCTCCAAGGGCGACACCGTCTATAACCCCCGCACGAACAAGCGCGAACGCATCAGCCGACTCATCCAGATCCAGGCCGACAAACGCGAGGACATTGACACCTGCTACTCCGGCGACATCGCCGCCATCGTGGGCATCAAGAATATCACCACCGGTGACACGCTCTGCGACGAGGATCATCCGATCCTGCTTGAACCGCCGTCCTTCCCTGATCCCGTTATTTCCATGGCCGTCGAACCGAAGACCAAGGTGGACCAGGAAAAAATGGGCATCGCCCTCCAGCGTCTCGCCGAGGAAGATCCGACCTTCCGCGTTCACACCAACGAGGAAACCGGTCAGACCATCATCGCCGGCATGGGCGAACTCCATCTCGAGATCATTCGCGACCGCATGTTGCGTGAGTTCAAGGTCGAGGCGAATTCCGGCAAGCCGCAGATCGCCTACAAGGAAACCATTCTGTCCCCCGCTGACGGTGAGGGCAAACTCGTCAAGCAATCCGGCGGACGCGGTCAATACGGCCATGTCGTCGTCAAGATTGCCCCGAACGAGCGCGGAAAGGGCATCACCATCGAGAACAAGATCGTCGGCGGCGCCATTCCCAAGGAATTCATTCCGCCCGTCATCAAGGGCCTCAACGAAGCCGTGCTCAACGGCGTGGTCGGCGGCTATCCCGTCATTGATGTTCATATCGACATCGTGGACGGCAGTTTCCACGACGTGGACTCGAACGAACTCGCGTTCAAAATGGCGGCGATCTTCGCCTTCAAGGACGGCGTGAAAAAAGCCAAGCCCATCCTGCTGGAGCCGATCATGAAGGTGGAAAACATCACGCCGGATGAATACCAGGGCGATATCATGGGCGATCTCAACCGCCGCCGCGCCCGCATTCAGGGCATGGAAACAAAGGGCAACCTTTGCACCATCACCGCGGAAGTTCCGCTGGCGGAAATGTTCGGCTATTCGACCGCCATCCGCTCTCTCTCGAAAGGCCGTTCCTCGTATTCGATGGAGCCCAGCCATTTCGAACAGGTGCCAACCAACGTGCTTAACGCCGTGCTCGACCAGCAGGCCAAAGGCTGATCGCTTCCCATCACCAAGAAAAAGGGACGCTTCGCAAGGAGCGTCCCTTTTTTGTTGAAGCGCGTGGTCCGGCACCATCGCGCTTTGAGGGAAAACGTTGCGACCAAGGCTTTCGCCACGGCACTCCGTTGCCGTGCAGGGAACGCCCCAAGGGACTGGGGCGGCTCCAGGAACGCCGCCTACGGCAGAAGCGGCTTCAGCATGTCGAGCACGCCTTTGGCGCCCTCTTTCGCCCCGCTTGGCAAAACTTCCAGAACCTTCTCACCCTGATGGATCGCTTCGTTTTTCATCGCGGCGGTAAGCCGCCCGGTCAGGTCTTCCGTGGGATTCTGCAGGGTTCCGCCCACGCGGACATCGGTCCAAAGATACCCATTCTGCGCGACCGTGAAGACTCTTTCGCGCGAACCCGGAAGCCATTGCAGCGTTTGCGGGGTCACGCCCACGCGCATGGTGCCGGTCAACGCGCCGTCCGCCGTCATGTCGCACTGGCCTTCGATCCGCATTAACCCTTTCGATTCGATCACGAGATTGGTGACGCCCAGCGCGCCGCCCTTCCATTGATAATTTCCCGAGATTTCCTGCAAGGGCATGCGGCGGAATTGCGGCGCGCCGGTGAAGGTGGCGATTTTTTCCAGCGCGGGGAGATTTTGCAGCAAGCCTTCGCTGAGGCGAAAGGTTCCCGCCGCCTTGCCGGCCGCAGGCCCGGACTCGGGCCACTCGAGTACGGCGGACCCGGCAAAAAGTCCCGACAGACGGGATTTCCATGCGGTGTCCAGGAAGGTGCCGACGTCGATTTGAGTCCATTCGACCTGGAGTCTGGAATTTGAGGCAAACTCACCCGAGGCGGTGATTTTTCCTGCGTCGCCCAGCCGGAAGTTGGACTCGGTGAGGAAAAACACCGGCCCTTGAATGCGCGAGCTAAAGTTGGTGATGGACAGCGCCGGACGGGAGGGTAGTGCGAGTGTGCCGCCGTCGCCATCGATGGCCCAACCATTGCCTTCCGGGCGGACCTGCAGGGCGGTATTTTGTACAGCCAGAGCTTCCAAGCCGTTTCTGCCGCGAAAGCCCACGCGGGCTTGGGCAATGTTCAGCAGGCCCAGTTCGAATCGCTGGGGCAGGAACGTCGGAAGACCACGGGCGGGAGCCGATTTGGAATCGTCCACATCCGTCCCCGCACCATCCGGCGAACCGGGACGAAAAGTGCCCTCGAAACTCACAACGTCAATCCGCTCCACCCGCCACGCCCCCTCCCAGATCGCGCGCCAGTTGACCTCCGCGCGAATCTGATCCGCCTGGAGGCTTTGCACGATCGAGCCGGGATTTCCTTCCGCTTGGAGTGAGTCGGCAAACAACGACGAACCGGCCCAGCGCATCGGGCTGTAGGTCGCGGTTGCGCGAAAAGCCTCGCCGGTTTTGTCTGCGACCAACTGTCGAAAGGCGTCACTGCGCAGGAAACCATGAATCTTGGCCGAGATGATCAGGAAACCGGCCGCGAGGACCAAGGCCGCCACGGCAAGCAGGATCCAGGGGAGGCGTGAGCCTTTTTTGCGCATCGGCGAAATGTAACGCACACCCCGCGTCTGCCAAACAGCAAATCACCCCACCGTGCGTCCCGGTGTTGAAATCAGCCGCCGACGCAATACTGTCCATGCGGAATGCCCGCAGTTTTTTTGATCCCATGAGTGTCGCCGCGCCTCCATCCGCCAGCCCAGCCCTCGCCCGCAAGGCGCTGATCGAGCGGCGGCAAAAGCAATCGCCCGTCTGGTGGCTCATCCACCGGCTCGGCTCATTGAATTTTGCCCTTGTCCTGCTCGCCTCCATCGCCCTCGCCTGTGCCGTTGCCACTTTCGCCGAATCCGGTTTCAACACCAAGATCGCGCACGCTCTCATTTACAAGCATCCGCTCTTCATCGTCTGGCTGGGAGCACTTTGCCTCAATCTCTTCGCCGTCACGCTCACCCGCTGGCCGTGGCAAAAAAAGCACGTCGGTTTTATCGTCACCCACTACAGCATAATCACCCTCCTCGTCGGCGCGATGATTGGCATGTTAACCGGCTTTGAAGGCAACGTCACCCTCCGCAAGGACACCCCGCCCGTCTCTCGCGTCACCACCAGCCGCAGCGTCATTCAATTGGAAAGCCCGGCCGACTCCGCGCTTTACCTCATGGGCTTCGACGCCGAGGCCACTCCGCCCTCCGCCGCCAAACCCCGCATCTTCCCTGTACCGGGCACCAAACTCCAAATCCTGGCCGACGAATTCAACGCCAACCTCGTCAAAGAAGAGCGCTTTATCCCCTCTGACACCCCGGATGCCGCGCCGTCCGTGCTCCTGCGTTTGTCCAGCAAAATAGCCGACCAGACCCTCGAGATGCCCTTCACCCTCACCGGCGGCAAACCGGCCGAGGAGGATTTTTTCGGTCTCGCCCGCATCGCCTTTCGCTCCACCCTGCCCGCCGCCGCGCCGCCCGAGGATCAGGAAACCCAGATGGTTTTTGCCAAGTTCGCCCCCGTGGTCGAACCCGGCAAATCCCCCGCCGGACTCAGCGTCCGTCTGAGCGAAGACGGCGCGAAAGTCACCATCCTCAACTCCGCCGGAGTCGGTGCCACCTACCTGCGCTCGGAAATCATGAACCAGCCCATCACCGAGACCGGCGCGGTCGTCGTCGTCGAAAAATACTGGCCCGACTTCGCCATGCAAAATGGCCAGCCCGTCAGCAAATCCGAATCCCCCAACAACCCCGCCGCCCTCGTTCGCATCTCCTCCACCACCCAGACCGCCCCCGCCAAACCCTCCCTCGAAATGGCCATTGTAGAAGCGACCTCCCGGTCGCTTCCCGAAACCCAAAGCGGTCCGGAGACCACGTCTCCTTTAATCGCCTATCAACTCCTCCGCAGCGGCCACATCGCCGCCTCCGGCACCGCCAAACCCGGCGACACGTTTGCCCTCGGCTGGGCCGACTGGCAGGCCGAAGTCCTCCAGGTTCTGCCCAACGGCGTCCTGGTCAGCGAAACCAAGCCCGGCCCCCCGCTGGCAATGGACGCCCCGCCCGGCATCCCCGGCTTTCGCGCCCGCCTGGAAACCCCTGGCGGCGCGCGCGGACTCGACCGCTGGGTCGAGTCCGGCCAGGGCACCTCCCTCACCGACGGCAGCAATGTCGTCCGCATTGCGTACGGCCTCGAAAGCAAACCACTCCCTTTCTCCCTCCGCCTGATCAATTTTGAAATCCCCCGCGACGAAGGCACGGACAGTCCCGCCGATTTTCTCGCCACCGTCGAGTTTCAGGACGCCAAAACCGGTGCCACCAAAACCGGAGTCGCCCGCATGAACCAACCCGCCAGCTTCCCCGGCACCATTGCGGCCAACTTCACAGGCATTAACTACAAATTCTCCCAAGCCGAATGGAATCCCAAGAACCTCGACGAAACCACCCTGCAAGTTCTCTACGATCCTGGCTGGCTCTTAAAATGGCTCGGTTCCCTCGGCATCGTTGTCGGCATTGCCATCATGTTTTATTGGAAACCCGGCGGGCCCTAAGGCGGAGCCCCACCCACAGGGAATCAGGCATCTTGCCTGTGAACGAATACCGGAACGGGCAAGATGCCCGTGCTCCCTGTGAAAGCCTTCACCCTTCGGCGCTCTCCCCCGACGGCGCGCCTCGGCGGTCAAACCAATTGACAGGTCCGCCCGTCAGCCCGTTTGATCACCACGCCTTGAAAAACCACGCCGGATCTCTCCTTGCCGCATTTTTGCGCCGCCGAGCGGTGGATCAGGCCCGCATTTTTCTCGGCCTCATCGCGCTCGCCTTGGTCGCCATCCTCATTTTTGCCAACAACCCGTGGAATGTGAAAGTGGCCGAGGGCGCGCGGCTGAAGATCTCCCAATACGTCGCCATTTATTTTTGGTTGGCTGCCGTGGGCAACCTTGTGCTGGTCGGCATCCTCGCGGCCACGGCCTCCTGGTGGACCCAGCCCATGCCGGTCCGGGCGTGGGCGGCCGAGAAAAAAACCTCGCCCGTTTTCCGTTGGCTCGTTCTTGGTGCCATGATTGCCGCGGCCATTCTGGCCTGGCCGCGGATGGGGCAAAGTTTTTGGCACGATGAATCCGACCGCGTGGAAGATGTCCTGGTCGGAAAATACCGCCTCGACGACAAGGGTCAGTGGCAGTTCCGTACCTTGCCCTGGCGCGACACCGTTTTCTATTACCGCGTGCCGAATCACGTGCTGCAAAGCATCCTTAGCCGCGCCTCCAACGAAATCTGGCGGCTGGTCACCCGGCCCACCGGCCTCCAGTTCAGCGAGACCGCCATTCGTCTTCCCGGCTTCCTTGCTGGCATTGCCGCCGTGGGCGCGCTCGCCCTCTTGCTGGCCCGGATGGGATTCCCCGCCGCCGGCGTGCTGGCCGCCTGGTTTCTGGCCATTCATCCCTGGTTCCTGCGCTATGCCACCGAGGCCCGTGCGTATAACTACGTTTTGCTGCTCATTCCCCTCTATTTTCTCACCGTCCGGTTCGTGTGGCGGGAAGGCCGGGTTCGCGGCTGGATCGCCTTTGCCATCGTCCAGTTTCTCCTCATGTATTTGTATCCGACCTGCGCCTTTGTGCTGGCCGTGACGAATCTGCTCCTGCTGCCCCCGCTGGCGGCCCGCTGGCGCTGGACGCCGCAATTGCTCGTTCAATCCACCCGCCTGCTCGTGGCGAACATCGCCGCGGCCATGCTTTTTCTGCAAATGATGCTGCCCTGCATCCCCCAGTTTCTCGACTATTTGGAAAAAACCCCCGGCCAGGGCGAACTCAGCATCCGCTGGTTGAAAAATGTCGCGAGTTTTTTTCTCGCCGGCGTGCCCTGGAGTTATTCCTTCCAACCCGACTCCTCCTATCTCGAACTCTGGCCCTGGGCCATCGCCCACCCGAACCTTTTTTTTACCATCATTGGCGTGGCCATCCTCCTCATGGCCCTTGGTTTCTTCCGCATGGTGCGGCGCGACATCCCCACCGCCCTCTTTGCCGTGGCCGTTCCCGTGGCCTCGCTGCTGTGCGTGGGGGAATCCTGGCGGCGCGAGGGATTTCTTTTTGAATGGTACATCATCTTTCTCCTGCCCGTCCTCGTCGCCTTCCTCGCCGTCGGGGTCTGGGGGAATCGCCGCCACGCGCCCGCCTCACGCTTGCAAACGATCGCCGGCACAGTGTTTTCCCTCCTGCTTCTCTCCGCCTACGCCGCCTGGACCACCCCCCAGCGCGACTTCCTGCGCCACAACTCGCTCCAGCCTTATCGCGAATCCGTCGAACTCGCCCGCCCCCTCCTCGATCCTCTCGACCCCGCGCAGGATCGCATCATCACCGCCACCTTCTACAGCAAACCCTTCCCCTACGACCCCCGCATCATTCTCTTCAACGATGGCCCCGAACTCGGCCGCCTCGTCCGCCAGGCCGACGAGGAAAACAAAAGCCTCTTCATCAACCTCGGCTTCCTCGTCACCGTCCAAGGCGAACACCCGCACAAATATCGCTTCCTCAAGGAATCCGGCTTCTTCGACGACCTCGGAATCCTCCCCGGTTTTATGGAAACCCTCGGGCGCCACGTCTTCCGCTACCGCCCCGGATCGGCGACCGGACATGATTTCTCCACCATCCCCGCCGACATCGGCCGGTCCAACAAGGACGAAAAAACCCCCGCCGTCGATATCGGCGGAGGCCAGGCCTACCTCCCTCCCGATCCCGTTCAGGCGGACTAATACCAGTTTTGGAATTCTGGTGACGAGAGTTTCCCCGGGGAGGGTGGGCGTGCCGCCCGCCAATTTGGGCATCCTGCCCGAATTTCCCTTCCGCAGGCTTTTTCTTGCTCCAAAGCTTTTGTATTCTATCCTTTGGATATGGCCACCATTAAAAGAAAGCCATCCACCAGACCGGCCTCCTCGCAAACCACCATTTCCCCGGCCTTTCAGACCACCCTCTCGGCCGAGGCCGTGCGGACGCTTAATCTGCGGCCGGGCATGAAGCTCAGCCAGACCGTCGAGGGTAACCGCCTCATTCTCGAACCCCTCCTCGAAGTGGACGCCCTTGCCGGTTCCTTGGGCAAGGGCAAAGCCGCCGTCAGTGTGGAAAAGATGTCCAAAGGCGCGCGCTCTGCCCTCGCGGCAGCCGGTCGCAAGGGGCAGCATGGTTGAAACCCTTGCCGTTGATACCAACGTCATCATCCGCTTCCTCACCGGAGATGACCCGGCGCAATCCCCCATCGCCGCCAGGCTGTTCCGGGCTGCGGCTTCCGGCCGGGTGAATCTGCTCATCCCCACGCCGATCCTGCAGGAGACCGTCTATGTGCTGGAAACCTTCTACGACGGCACGCCGGAAACCATCGCCCCCAAACTCATCTCCCTCCTCAATTTACCAGGCGTCACCTGTCCCGACGCCCGCTGGGTGCTGGATGCGCTCCATTGGTATCGCGCCAAAAATGCCGACTTCGGCGACGCCCTGCTTTGCGCTTATGCCCGGAAGGAAGGCTGCTCGGTAACCACCTTCGACCAAGGCCTGATCAAGAAATTTCCGGAAATCTCGGCCAGCCAACCCGCTCGGAAGAAGGTTTGAGGGAGTCGGCAGGTGGCTGTAGGCCAGCAAAGGTTATCCCTCCAGCGTATTTGCCGCCCCGCTTCGGTTTTGAGGGAGGAAGGGGTTCGTGGGCGGGGCAAGGGTAAGAGCCGTCACGATGGGAAGCATATAGGGTTCTGGGGCGAAGTGGCATGGGCCGGAAGGTCGAAGTCACCGCCTCCGGGAAGGGGGAATTGGATGAAAGGGCTTCGATGGTTATTCTTTGCATACCCCACAACTCCCGCCGTTTTTGTGACAGTGCTTACACCCCGTGCAATTTTTACAGGCAGTGCAATTTGCTGAACCTGTACACGCCTTTCCTGCGTAGGAGAAAGGTGCTGCAGCCAAGCTGAGCGCGAGTGAGAACAGGAATATATATTTCATTATTAACTTTCTATCGAAAGTAAATTAGGCTTGATCAAGCCATATAGGAAACAGCCTGGATCAAGCCTTTTTTGGTTGGCGACGGAAAGGAAGGGTGGCCAGTGCCGGGGAGTTCGCATCGGGGAGGTCTAGACGAAAGCGGGAAGGGTGTCGAGTTTGCGGCAAAAGGAAAGTCGTTCGGGTGAGAAGCGGCTTTCGGGTTTGGTTGGCTGAGGGGTTACGGGACGACGATCTGGGCGATGTCGCTTTCGGGGCCGTCGCCGGCGGCGTTGACGGGGATGATGTGGATTTTCACGGTGGCGCCGCCGGAGACGCCGCTGAGGGTGGATTCGCTTTCGGTGCAGGGATGATGGAGAGGTTCAGAACGATATCCGCAAAGGGGAGGATTCACTCGTTAGGCGGATCGGACTTTCGTCGTAAGCCGCTCATTTTCATGCCCTCAACCCTCAACTCCGAATCTGTCTATTGACTTTCCGGTGAGCCTTTCGAAAATTGCCCCTCATCACATGCGCTCTCTCTTTTGCCTCGCGTTTTGCCTTCTTTGCCTTCTTCCGGCCCAGGCGGACGACAAAATCGTCGTCGCGCTTAAACCCGACAAGGACCCCGAGAAAATGCTCAGCGAGCGCACGGTGCTGGCGGATTTTCTTTCCAAAAAACTCGGCCAACCGGTGGAAGTGATCGTGCCGCTTTCTTCCGCGGTCATCATCGAAGGCCTGGCCAATGGCACAATTGATCTCGGTTATCTCAGCGCCACTGACATGTTGAACGCCCGCAAGGCCAAGGCGGGCTCGCTTCTTCTCGCCGGCGAGATCGATGGCAAGACTTCCTACGCCAGCTATTGGCTGACGCTGAAAGAAAGGCCCTACAAGGACATCACCGAACTCAAGGGCCGCCCCGTGGCCTTTGCCAGCCGCACCAGCACGTCGGGTTACCTGATTCCCATGCGCGATCTCAGCCAGCGGGGGCTGCTCTCCGGCAGCGGTGATGCGGAGAGTTTCTTCGGCAAGGGCAATGTGATCTTCGGCACCGGATACGTCTCGGCCATTGAGAGGGTTTTTGCCGGGGAAGCCGAGGCCGCCGCCGTGAGTTATTACGTGCTCGACCAAGATAAACATCTCACCACCGAGCAGCGGGCCAAACTCCGCGTCCTGCAATCGCAGGGTCCCGTGCCCACCCATGTCATCGCGGTGGCCTCCGCGCTGCCGGATGACCGCAAGGCCGCGCTGAAGACGGCCCTGCTCGACCTGAACGACCCCGCCAGCTCCGCCCTGCGCGATCAGCTTTTCACCTCGAAGCTGGTCGAAACCGACGAAGCTGCCCATCTCGCGCCTGTCGAGGAGTCACTCAAGGTCGTCGGCGCGGATAAGCCCTGACCGCCGGGATGGCCGAGGTCCCGCAGATCGCGGTTCGCGCTTTGGAGGTGGCCCGGGCGGAGCGCTCCTTGGTGCGAAACCTCGACCTCGCCATTCCGCGCGGACATTTTCTCGTCATTGCCGGTCCTTCCGGCGCGGGAAAAACCAGCCTGCTTTCCTGCCTGGCCGGCCTGATCGTGCCGCGCCAGGGCGAAATTTCCTACGAAGGGCGGCACGCGCCGGCGGACTATCGCTCCCGGCTGGGTCTGGTTTTCCAGCACCTGCTCCTCACCCCCAATGCCACTGCGGAAACCAATGCCCTCTGCGGTCTGCTGGGTGGATTGCCGTGGTGGCGAACGTTGGGGGGATTTCGTCGGACAGACAAAACCCGCGCGCTCGGCATTCTGGAAAAGCTGGAGTTGGCCGCTTACGCGCAAACTCCCGTGCGGCGGATCTCCGGCGGCGAACGCCAGCGTGTGGCCATCGCGCGAGCCTTGATGGCTTCGCCCCAAGTCCTCTTGGCGGACGAACCCGTTTCGCACCTTGATCCTCCCCTGGCCCGCGCCGTGCTGGCCCTGCTCCGGCAGCAGGCCCGCGAGACTGGCTGCGCGGTGGTTTGTGTGCTGCACGATGAAGCCCTCACCGCCGAATTTGCCGACTCCGTTCTCTCCCTGCGCAAAGATGAACCGGCGGCGTGGAGTCTGAAAACACCATGAAGCCCCCGCGTCTCAATGCCTTTCGCATCACGGCGGTGATCTTTGCCTTGGCGGTGATTTTTTCCCTGCCCGCCTTGCGCGGATCGGGACGCTCGCTTGACCATGGGGCGAACTTGCGGCGCTTCCTGGCGCGGTTCTGGCCGCCGGACTTTTCCGTTCTGCCTGACATCCTGCCCGCGCTGGGCGAGACCATTCAAATCGCCGTCCTAGCCACGCTCGCCGCTGGCGTGGTGTCCCTGCTCGTCGCCATCGCAGCCGCGCGAAACATCGCGCCTGGGCCTGTCGTGTTGGTCGCCCGTTTCGGACTTAATGTCATTCGCTCAATCCCCAGCCTCATCTGGGCCTTGCTCGCGGTGGCCGCCTTCGGAGCCAACTCGCTCGCGGGTGTGACCGGACTGGCCTTCTATTCCATCGGCTATCTGGGAAAATTCTTCAGCGATGCTTTTGAATCGGTCGAGTCCGGGGTGTCCGACGCCCTGCGCGCATCCGGCGCGGATGCCATCCAGGGATTTCAATATGGCATCTGGCCCCACGCGCGTCCGCTGATCTGGAGTCACACACTCTGGATGCTCGAATACAACATCCGCTCCGCCGCCATCATCGGTTACGTCGGAGCCGGCGGCATCGGCACCTGGCTGCACACCTATCAGGAATATTACCAGTGGGACAAATTCGCCGCCGTCCTCTGCTGCATCCTCGTGCTCGTCCTCATCCTCGACTTCGCCGGCGAACGCATCCGCCGCCAATTCGCCGTGCAATAGCGGGATATTTTCCCGCCGGCGACGGAGTTCGCCTCAGGCACCCACATTCACCGTGAAGCGAGCTGCCTCACCGCCTCGTAAAGCACAATGCCCGCCGACGTGGCGAGGTTCAGGCTGCGCGCATCGGGCTGCATCGGGATGGTGAGGCAACGCTCCGCATGGGCCGCGAGCAAACTTTCCGGCAGCCCCTTCGTCTCCCGTCCAAAAACAAGATAATCCCCATCCGCAAAAATCTGCCCCCAATACGGCCGCGTGGTTTTCGTGGTGAGAAAGAAAAACCGCCCCGCCTTCTCCTCTGCCCTCAACGCCTCAAACGACGGCCAGACCTTCACATCGCACTGCTCCCAGTAATCCATGCCCGCGCGACGAAGTGCTTTCTCATCCAACGAAAATCCCAGCGGTTCGATGAGATGCAGTCGCGCTCCCGCCGCCAGACACAGCCGGGCGATGTTGCCGGTGTTGGGCGGGATCTCGGGTTCGACCAGGACGACGTGCAGCATGGAAAAAACGGAACAGAAAATTTAACCACGGATGGACACGGATAAGAAGCCGAAATGGCGGGCTTGCTTACTTGGCCGTTTTTAATCTGTGTTAATCGTTTCTGAAGTTCATGGCTGAAAAATCCCTCGTTAAAATGATCTCCCTCTTTGTGGTTCTGCTCGGCCTCCCTTCCGCGGCGTTCGCCGCCGAGCCGCCCGCCATTCGCAAGACCCTCCTGCCGCCAGGCGTCCATGGCCGCCTGACCAAGCGCACCATGTCGCCCAGCTACATCACCATCCACGCTACGGAAAATCCCGAGGCCACGGCTGCCCGCCACGCGCTCTATCTTTCCAACAAAGGCAAACGCAGCGGCAAGCGCGGCCGCGGCTGGGTCACCTGGCACTTCACCGTGGACGACCGCGAGATTGTCCAGCACCTGCTGGCCACCGAACAGGGCGACCACGCCGACTTCGGCGGGAAAGGCGACCGCAACAGCATCGCCATCGAAATTTGCGAATTCCGGGACTCGCGCCAACAAGCCGCCGCCATCGATCGCGCCGCCCGCCTCGCCGCCGCCTTGGCCAATCGCCACGGTATTCCCACCCGCAACATTGTCCCGCACAAACACTGGCCGCGCTCAGATTTTCCCTATGGCAAACCCTGCCCGAAGATCCTCCTCAACCGCGATTCCAGCAGACCCGATGGCTGGCGTCTCGGGGTGAAGTGGAAACAGTTCCTCGTGCGAGTGGACGGCTACCGTTAGGGATCACTATTAGCGGGGTCGAGTCGCGGCCGAAGGGGGCGGTCCGACAACGGGACGCGCGGACCTATAAGAACAGCGCGACGCGCGTCCGGGCTCTTTTCAGAAAGGCTTTGATCTCGGCTTCCGATTCTCTGATCAGGCCGACGGCGTTGCCGTATCCGCCCTTGCGATAAAGCCCGACGGCCAGAAGATAAGTCGCCTTCAGATTAGCTACCTTGTGGATAGTCTCGCCGCTGGAATAGCGATCGAGTTCCTGATCGAAAATTGTCTTCTTTCGATCGATGGCCGCGAGGCGCCGGGCGTTTGCCGTGTTCTCCATACCGGAACGATATCCGGACGCGATTTGTGGCAAATGGGGTGTATTACCCAGAGGGAAGCATTGGATTTCTGGGAGGAGCCTTCCCGCAGCGAGTTTGAGGAACTTTGATGTATCAACGAGCCTTTCCGCATCCGACGGTGGAGGTGGAGATTCTTGAGAGTGGGTGATCTCGGACCTGGCGGAGCGGTTTTTGCTTTCGCGGAAAAAAGAGGGACGTAGGGGATGGAAAGAAAGAGTGAACACTTCGCCGGAACCTTATCCTCCTTCGCGTCCTTGGCGTGAAGTAGAAACCCTGGCTTGAGAAACCAAAGCGGACCGAGCTAGATAATCGTCACCTGCACGCTGCACTCGATGATGCCGGCGGAGATGGCGTACCGGGTGAGGCCGGCCGTGTCGTGGATGTGGAGTTTTTCCATGAGGCTCTGGCGGTGCTTCTCGATGGTCTTGATGCTGATGTGCAGCTCTTCGGCGGACTCCTTGTTGGACTTGCCCTCGGCGATGAGTTGGAGGACTTCCATTTCGCGGGGGGTGAGCGGGAGGGGCTCGTTTTTCGCTTTCCGCATCGCGCCGCGTTGCTGTGATTTCTGCAAGAGCTGGTTGCGACGTTTGGCAATGGTGGGGCTGAAATAGGTGTTGCCTTTGTGGGCCTCGCGAATGGCCTCGGACAGGACATGGGCGGCGGTTTGTTTGATGAGATAGCCGGAGGCACCGAGGGCCATCACCATCTCGACATAGGCATCGTCGCTGTGCGCAGAGAGGATGAGAACCTTGGTGGCGGGCCGCGCCCGGAGGATCTGCCGGGTGGCTTCCATGCCGTTGAGCAGGGGCATGGCTATATCCATCACGACTACGTCAGGGTGGACGGTGCGCACCAGCTCGAGGGCGCGGCGGCCGTTATCGGCCTCGCCGACGACTTCGATGTCTTTCTCGAGTCTCAGCAAGGAAATGAGGCCTTCGCGGACGATGGTATGATCATCTACCAGCAGGACAGTGATGGGTTTCACGAGGGTTGGACGGTGGCGGGGTGGGACTTCCGGGATGAAGAAGTTTTCGCTTGGCGGCCGCCGGGCGGAATTTCCACGCAGATGGTGGTCTGTTTGCCTAGGACGGAGGCAACACTGAAGGTGCCACCAATCATCTCGACGCGTTCCCGCATGCCCAGCATGCCCAGGCGTTTGTTGTTTTTGGCGAAACGCGTGCCCTCGAGGGGAAAGCCCCGGCCATTGTCGCGGATCTCAAGGCATACGCGGGTGTCTTTTTCGTAGATCTTAAGGCTGGCACGGCTCGCTTTGGCATGGCGGGCGACATTGACGAGGGCTTCCTGGGCGACGCGATAGAGAACCGTAAGGCTGGCGTTGTCGAGTCCCTCGACCCCGGCATAGACGGTGAAGGCCACGCGAATGCCGGTTTGTTCAAGGAAGCTTTTCAGGTAGGCGTGGAGGGCGGGGATGAGGCCGAGATCGTCGAGGACGGAGGGGCGCAGGTCGCGGGCGAAGCGATGCACAAGATCGACGGATTTTTCCACCAGCCGCTGGGTGACGGAGATGTTTTTGTGGAGATCCCTGGTGTTGGTGGTGGATTGGGATTGCAGGGCGGCGAGCCGGACGTTGATACCGGTAAGGGCCTGGGCGATGACGTCGTGGAGTTCGCGACTGATCCGCATGCGTTCTTCTTCCTGGGCGGAGAGCAGGCGGCGGGAGAGGTGGCGAAGTTCCTCCTGCATGGTGAGCGATTTTCCCAGCAGGGCGCTGGTGGTCTGTTCGCTGATGCGCAGGGAATCTTCGACGGCCTTGCGCTGGACGATCTCTTTTTCCAGTTTTTCGTTGGCGGAGGCCAACTCCACGCTGCGGTGGCTGAGAGATTGGATGACGACCCGCAAATCGACGCCGGCCTGTTTGTCTCCGTCTTGCGCGGCTTCAATTGGGGTGATGGCCGCGGCAAAAAAGATGCCGGCCCGCCGAATCATGGCGTCGGCGGTGCGGGGAGAGTGCTCCGACGGGAGGAGGGCGAGCAAGGCCTGCTCGTGGATCTTGGCCAGCTCGAGGGTTTCCCGTCCGCTCTTCACCGCCCGAAGCCCCAGTCTCCGGGCCGGTAGCAGGTTAGAGGTCGAGCCTTCCTGCAGATACCGGCCCAAAGCGGTGCGGTAGCTGCGCGGGAAATGAGGGGCTCTATTTTTCATCCGGATGGCCCAAGGCACGGGCAAAGTGCTTCAAGGTGTAGGCTGATTTCTCCACCAACTGTTGGGTGATGGCGATCTCTTTCTCGAAATCCTCATTGCTGACGGAAACTTCCTTCTTCAAAGCCATCAGCCGGAACTGGATTCCCAACAAGGTCTGGGCGATCTCATCCTGCAAGGTATGGCTCATGGTTTTGCGAACTTTCTCCCGGGCGGAAAATACTGCATGGGCCATGTCTTGCAGGTACCTCTGCAAGTGCCGCGCTTCCTCGAGAAGCCGCCCGGACGCCTCCCGGCTGGTCTTGAGAGCCGCCTCTGCATTTTGTCGCCGAGCGATTCCCGCCTGAAGTTTGCGGCGGGACTCCTTCACTTCCTGCGTACGCGCGGTAAGGGAGGCATTGAGTCTGTCCAACTGCGCACGGGCTGCCCCGGCAGGGAGGCGCGTCTTAGCGATCAGGGCGCTGGCGGCGGTGAAAAAGGCGGCCGCCCGGTTGCTCATGTCCTTGCGCACCTTGATCGGATAACCAGACAAAACCAGGTTGCCCACAGCCAATTTATGGATCTTGGCCAACTGCAGGGTCTGCAGCCCCAAAGCAAAAGCCTGTTTGCCCAGCCGGTGCGCAGCCCGCGCGTCCGCCCGGGGTCCTTGTTCAAAATGCGTGCGCAAAGTCGCCAGATACCGTTCGGACAACTGACTCAACTTCGTGGGATTAATCATGCGTGTGGGCAAGCAGACCCTGGCCGGCGGAGGGTCATCGCAGATGAGAAATTCATAGGCGGGAGGTTTCAATAGCGGTGTCGGGTTGTCCATGGGGTGAATGCCCACTTCGCGGAGCGGGGTCGGGTTTTACCCCATGGTGACGGCGGAGAACCGGGTGCATCTTTCGCCGTGAGTTCGATTTTACCCGCCTTGAGTGAGAAACCAATCCCCCGACAGCACTTCGTGCTTCGACCCCGGGAGGTCTCGGTATTAGAGCCCTCCAATACTGGTGCCGCGCTTGCGCAATACCTCGCCCGTCATCGTGACCAGTTGGTTGCGGAATGGACGGCGGCCGTGCGTCAGGACCGGGGCATCGTCAGCTCGGACGCCCTGTCCCACATCCAGTTGACGGATCATATTCCACAACTAATGGACGACTTGGGCGACACTCTTTGCCACGCATTTAGTGAGGATATCAAGGAGCAGGCCGCCTGGACCTCGGCCACCCATGGACACATGCGCTGGCAGGATGGCTACGACATCTCCGAGTTGCTGCGCGAGATGCGCGACCTCCGACTGGCGCTCATGCCTCATCTCAGTGGATTTCAGGAGGACAATGCGAATATCGATCCCGAGAAAATCGTTTTGGCCCTGCTGACTGTTCATGGATTCCTGGACGATGCCATGCGGATCTCGGTTGAGCAATTCATCGCGTCAAGCGAGCGGGCCCAGTCCGCCACGGGTCCGGGCAAGACCGAAAAGAATTTCCCCAAAAAACCGGCCTTTGTTCCCAAGCAACGGTCGGGTTAGACCCCATAGAACCGCTGCGATCATCCGTCTAACTTACGATTCATGAAACACAAAATCCGCCAATCACTAGGAGCCATTCTCTTCACCGGAACGCTTCTTTCCACCCATGCGCTGCTGGCGCAGACCGCCGTGGTGGAAGAAACAACGACCACATCCGCCGGAACCATCAGCGAGTTCAGCCCAAGCACCATTATGGTACGGACCGAGACGTCTCCCAGTCCGGTTAGCTATAACTATAGCAAGACCACGACCTATGTGGATGAATCCGGTGCCCCGGTTTCGATTGCCATGGTGAAGTCGGGTCTTCCCGTGACCGTTTATTACACCAATGTGGGCGGTCAGATGGTCGCCACCAAAGTCATTGTGAAAAAGGCCGCGGTCGTCCCGGTCGCGCCGGTCGCTCCGTTGATTGAGCAAAAAACGACCACGACGACCACGTCCGAGAAATAACCAGAAGAATCCAAACTCATGAAAACACCCATCACCTACGTTCTCGCCTTAGGAGGCTTCCTGCTGATCGCCGGATGCACCACGGTCGTAGAACGCGAACCCGTCCGCCATAGCACCACGACAACTGAGGAAACCACCATCAGCCAGCCGAGGTCCAGCACGGTGGAAACTCAGACGTTTCAGTCTTACTAAACCCCGACTGCCCAAAACTACCCAAAGGCGGCCTGATGAAAGTCCGGCCGCCTTTTTCTTGCGTGGATTACCCCGGTTCTTGGTCGCTTTTGGGACCAGGCTACTCGGCCTTGAGGGCGGTTCGCAAAGCCTCGACCTGTTTGCCCAACTGGGCCGGGTTGCTGGCTTTCAATTTTTCTGAACGGATGGCAATGGCGGTGGCGGCATCCTTCATCTGCGCGATGGCGGGTTTGCGCAACAAGCCGGCCATGCTCGAACCGGGAGTGACGAGATTTTGGTAGCGGATGAGGGTTTTGCCGATCAGAGGTTCCATGCAGAAGCTGCCCACGCTGTCCTTGGTTTGCACCGCCCGCACCAATTTCCAATCGACCCGGTAGTGATCGGGGGAAAGCATTTTGAGGCTGTTTCGCACGGTGTAGAATTCGTCCGGCAAAATCGGTACGTTCACGGCGTAGTCAATCTCGGTGGTGCAAGGACTGATCTTTTTTGAAATTTCGGATTTCAGCAGATTGGGAACAAACGCCTTGTTGTCCTCGTAATCAAAAAAAACCGCCGCCACTTCCTCGGGCGAGGCATTGACCAGTTGGTAGATCGTCACGCGTGGCCAGGGTTTTCCCTCAATATCCTCCAAGAGAACGACTTGCGAGCCCTTGTTGATCTGGGCCTGCTGCGCAGAATTGAGTCCCTCGAGCAGATCGCCCGCCCAAAGATGGGGGCAGATCCCAATCAGGCAGACCGCCAGGGTGAGCGGCCGGGGGACGAGGGCTTTGATCATGCGGCAACTCATTTTTAGAGCGTTTCCGGAGGGAGGGAAATCTCAAAAAGTGCGGATTTGACGAATGCAGGAAGAGTCCCTATCATTTCGTTCCCTTTTAAAAAATGAAAGTAGGTGACAAATATGCCGGAAGTACTAGTTCGCAAAGGTGAGCCGATCGATCGCGCCCTCAAGCGCCTGAAATCGAAGCTCGATTCCGAGGGCATTCTTGATGAAGTGCGCAGACTGCGCGCGTTCGAGACGCCAACTCAAAAAGCCCGCCGCAAAGCCAAAAACAATGCCAAGCGCGCGAAGATGAAAATTCGTTTTCAACTGAACCTTTCCTAAGCTCCTTGCCTGGGATCATCATCATCGGCTGCGGTTTCCTTGGGGAGGCCGCAGCCGATTTTTTTTCCGCGGAGGGCTGGGATGTTCTCGGTCTCTGCGCCACGGCTGAATCCGCCGCGCGGCTGAAGGCGAAGCCCTACGAGGTCCGCGCTTTGGACATCACCCGCGAGTTCAGGGCGGAGGTGCCCTGGCGGGGAGCGGATGCGCTGGTGCATTGCGCGAGTTCCGGACGGGGGGGGGAGGAGGCTTACCGGGCGGTTTATCTCGAGGGCCTGCTCAATGTCATTGCCGACTTTCAGCCGCGGCGGACTCTTTTCACCGGCAGCACTTCCGTTTATGCGCAGACGGACGGCGGGTGGGTGGACGAAACCAGCGAAACCAAGCCGGACCGCGCGACGGGCCAAGTCCTGCTCGATGCCGAAGGCGTTGCCCTCGCGTCGGGGGGCTACGTGGCGCGGCTGTCGGGTATTTACGGACCCGGCCGTTCCGTGCTGCGGCGGAAATTTCTCGCGGGCGAAGCGCTGATCGAAGGCGATGGAGCACGCTGGATCAATCAGATTCATCGCGACGATGCCGTCCGGGCCATCGCGCACCTTTTTGCCCGCCGTGCCGCCCCCGGAATTTACAATGTGAGCGACGACATCCCGGCAACCGCGCGGGAAGTTTATGGCTGGCTGGCCGACCATTTTCAGCGGCCGCTTCCGCCCTCGGGCGAACCGGACCTCAACCGCAAACGCGGCTGGACCAGCAAGCGCGTGAGCAACGCAAAACTGCGAGCGACGGGCTGGCAGCCCGATTTTCCCAGCTACCGCGATGCTCTCGCCACGCTGGTATGATCCATCGTTTCAATCTCACGGTGGAACCCGTGGCCATCGACGCCAACGGTCACGCCAACAATGTCGAATATGTCCGCTGGATGCAGCAGGCGGCCGTTTCGCACGCGGACGCCGCGGGTTGCACCGAGGCGACCAAGGCGGCCGGCGCGACCTGGGTCGTGCGCAGTCATCACGTGGAATATCTGCGCTCCGCCAGCGAAGGGGATCAACTGACCATCCTGACCTGGGTCTCGACTCTGCGGAGGTCAAGTTCGTTGCGCAAATATCGCATCGTTCGTGATGGTGAACTCCTCGCGCGTGGGGAAACCCTGTGGGTTTTTGTCAGTGCCGAAACGGGCCGTCCGCTCCCCATTTCCGCGGCGGTGTCGTCGGTCTTTGCGCTGGTCCCGCCGGGACAGGAGCCTTCGCTCCCAGCAAACTAACGAAGCAAAAACGAAGCGACCTCTGGTCGCCTCGAGTTTATCCCGCAAGGTCGAGCCGCATCCACTCTTGCTGGCGGTGGTAATTCAGCACTGTGTGCGCTGAAGTGGAGGAAAGCACGGGTGGCGTTTTTTCATCGGCGTAGTCATAGCGGCTGAACGAGGCCAGCAAGGACATCCCGGTGGTATTTTCCTGTGCTGATCTCAGGGAGGCCACGGGAATCCTCGCCCAAACATCCCAGCCGCCGGGCACCGTCCGCGTGGAGAATTCAAAAAGCGGGGCGTCAACCATGTAATCCTCAAGGGTCATTGGGCCCTTGGGCAGACGCCCGATGGCCTGATCGTCTGGGAAGCGGAGCTGCAACCGATGACCGTTAGGCGCGATGTGGAGTTCCAGATATTCGTTGCGCTCCAGATCGCGCACAAAAATCTCGAAGACATCGCCCCGCGACCAAAGGTGCTGGTTGTTGGCCGTGGCACCGGTGAAAATCGTGTCATCCTTCAAGCTCGCCAGCACCACCAGCGCATTCGCTTGTCGTCCGATGCGGACTGTTCCCGGGCGAAAGTTTTCCTCCGGTGTCTCCCGCCAAGCTTGGCCGAGGGTTAGTGATGGGGCATGTTCGAAGGCAGCAGATATGGATGCCCAATCGGATTTCTCAAAAGGCTCGAGTAAAGGAACGATCATCAGTGCCCCAGCATTAACGAAAAACGCGTCCCTCTTTCCATCGGATTCCGCCATCTGGCGCATCAGCCGCGAACATGTCCTCCTGCTCGGAGGTCCGGCGGCTGCCATCCTGCAAATCGCGCATCCGCAGGTTGCCCTCGGCGTCGCGGAGCACAGCGATTTTCGCAACGACTCGCTCGGGCGCCTCCAGCGAACCCTTGAGGCCGTTTACACCATCACCTTTGCGCCCCGCATTGAAGTCGAGGCCATGGCTGCGCTGGTGCGGGCCAAGCATGCCCGCGTGCAGGGCGAGACACCGCAACGGTATTCGGCGTTTTCCCCGGACGCGCAGATGTGGGTGGTCGCCACGCTGGTCCAACTCAGCGTCGAAATGTTCCGGCGATTCGTCGGGCCGCTGACCGCTTCCGATTGTGAAGCCTACTATCAAGACATGCGGGTCTTTGGCGGTTTCTTCGGCCTGCCGCTTGGTTACGGCCCTCAAAACTGGGATGAGTTCTCCAAATATTACGCCGAAATGCTCAACGGTGATCTCCTCGGCAGTCTGCCCCTTAGTTCCGAGTTGGCCCGCCACATCGCCTATCCCCGCAGGCCCGCTCTCCTGCGGGCTCTCTGGCCATTGTCCGGCACGGTCGCACGGGAGTTTCTGCCCCCACTGCTGCGGGAAAAACTCGGACTCCCCGGCACCGCATCCAGCCGTCTGGGCCTGGCCGTATTGGAGGCGGTTTTGCCCGGCCTCATTCCCGTCCTTCTGCCCTCCTGGCGCTTCGCCAAAAAATACCGGCAGGCCTGCCGTTGAGTTTGAGCCCTGATCTCATTTGCGGTGACGAAAGCCTCCGGGGTTGTTCCGATTCCGCCAGAGGTTAGGCTTAAATCGTGAAGCCGGATTCCAAAACTTGCGTCATCCGCGAGGTCTCGAAAATTCTCGCCCAAGAGCCCCGCTTGGAAGCCGTGGCCCTGAGCGCGCATGACAAAAAACTCTCCATGGCCACGCTGGGAAGGGATGAGAACGGCCGCCTGGCCGGGCGGGTTTCCCAGGCCGTCAGCGAAGGCGAGGAAGCGTGCGGCCAACTGACCCCCGAGGGAAACTGCTCCGCCTGCGGCGAAAAACCCGTCGGTCAAATCCACGGAGCGCGCGTGGTCGTCAAAACCGTCCACGGCAGCACCCTCATTGAAAAGCAGACCTGTTCGACCGCCATCTCCTTTTGGAAATGGGTTGCCCTCAAGTGGCCCAAATACGCTCCGCGCGAACACAAGCCCTTTGCTGCGGACGGCCCCGACGACAACGACTGGAAAACCATGGCCCTTCTCGCCGGAGGCTGCCTCTTCTTTGGCGTGCTTGGCATTGCGGCCGAGGTTATTTTCCAAAACCAAACCGCCTCCATCGTCCTCTACCTCGCCGCTTATCTCTGCGGTGGTTGGGACGCCGCCAAGGACGCGTGGGAGCGCGTGCGCAAGGCCCAGCTCGATGTGCATTTTCTCATGCTGGCCGTGGCCATCGGGGCGGCGTCGATCGGAGCGTGGCGTGAAGGCGCGCTCTTGCTTTTTCTTTTTTCCGCCTCCGGTGCCATGGAGCACTACGCCATGGGCCACACGAAAAAGGCCATCAGTGCCCTCTTCCGCAAAACGCCGAAAACCGCCCGTGTTCTCCGCGCGGGTCGTGAGGAATCGCTTCCCGTCGAAGACCTTCTTCCCGGCATCATCGTGCTTGTCACCGCCGGCGAACAAATCCCCGCCGATCTCGAAGTCGTTAAAGGCGAGACCGACTGCGATGAATCCAGCCTCACCGGCGAATCCCGCCCCGTGGGCAAACAGCCCGGCGACACCACCCTGGCCGGCACGATGAACCTCTGGGGAGCGATTGAGGGCCGCGTGCTGCGCAAAGCCAGCGAAAGCGCCCTGCAAAAAATCATCACCCTCATCCAGGACGCGCAGGGCATGAAGGCCCCATCGCAAAAATTCACCGACAAATTTGGAACGACCTACACCTGGGCCATCCTCACACTTTGCGCTGTCATGTTCTTCGTCTGGTGGCTGGCCTTCAACCTCCCGCCTTTCCTTTCCCGGCCGGAAACACCCAGTGCGTTTTATCGAACCATGACCCTTCTCGTGGTGGCCTCGCCCTGTGCGCTGGTGCTCTCCGTGCCGTCCTCGATCCTCTCCGCCATTGCCAGCGGGGCACGGCGCGGCGTCCTCTTTCGGGGTGGAGCCGCCATCGAAACTCTCGCCCGCGTCAAGGTGGTCGCGCTCGACAAAACCGGCACGCTCACCACCGGCGATCTCACTCTCGAAAAACTCGAATGCCTGGAAGGCAGCGAACAAAACTTCCAGCGTATCGCCCTCAGCCTGGCCCGCCTTTCCGAACACCCGCTCTCCCTCGCCATCCGCAAATTTGGCGCCCAATGGAAAGCCGTCCCCGCGGACGTCACGGACTTCGAAACGCTTGCCGGCAAGGGCCTCCGCGCCACCGTCGACGGACACGAATATCACCTCGGCAGCCGCAAACTTGCCGGCGGTTCCCACGACCTTCCCGACGACCCCCTCTCCGGCGGCGCGGAAGTCTGGGTCTCCGGTCCCGGCCTGCTCGGCCGCATGACCTTCCGCGACAAGGTCCGCCCCGAATCCCGCCAGACCCTCGCCGCCTTGAACAAACTTGGCCTTCGCACCGTCATGCTCACCGGCGACCACAGCGGCGCGGCCGAACTCATCGGCCGGCAAGTCGGTGTGAACGAAATCCGCTCCGGCCTCCTGCCCGAACAAAAAGTCGCGGCCATCCAGGAACTGAAAAAATCAGGTGCCGTCCGCGTGGCCATGGTCGGCGATGGGGTGAACGATGCCCCCTGCATCGCCGCCGCTGATGTGGGCGTGGCGATGGGCGCACGCGGTTCCGACGCCGCCCTTGAACAAGCCGAAGTCGTCCTGATGAACGACCGTCTGGAAAATTTCCTCCTCGCCCGCGACCTGAGCGAGCGTTCCCGCCGCATCATCACCCAAAACATCGCCGTGGCCCTCGGTGCCGTCGTCATCATGGTGAGTGCTGCCTTTCTTTTCCCGATTCCGCTCGCCCTCGGCGTGGTCGTTCACGAAGGCAGCACCGTCCTTGTTGTGCTGAACAGCCTGCGCCTGTTGCTCGTGAAACGATCCGCATAAGCGTTAACCCACCGTCACTTCAGAGTTTTTTGAGTATCTGAAATCAGATGGACTCCCTTTTTCATCAAGAGAGCGCGGGCTCACGCGCGTGGCGAAAACCGGATAGGCGATGGGGCGGGGCGAGGCCTTTGGAGAGGGCCAGATAGTGAAATTGGGTGCCCATGCTTTCGGGGTGAAGCAGGGTTTGCAGGGTGCGGAGCAATTTTTGCGAGGCGGAGTCCGGCGGGCCGTCGAGGGATTTGAGCAGGCTTTCCGAGGCTCCGACGAGGAAGTGGTGCTGATCGGCAAAGCCCTCGACGCGGAAACCGTTTTCCCGCGCCGCCGCCATCAGGGCGGTGAAATCCACGTGCGCGGTGATGTCCTTGTTGCCCGGGTCCTCCAGCGGTTTGGCATCGCGGCGATGGCCTTGATAGCAGGAAAACGTGCCTTCGCGGCGATGGGGCGCGTGGAGCTTTTCGCGGGACAATCCGTAGTCCACTACCAGCACCCAGCCGGTGCGGATTTTTTTCCCGAGCGCGCCCAGCCAGCCGCGCACGACGGGGCGGACTTCCGCGATGGTGCCGGCGGGGCGACTGGGAAACTCGCGGAGGTCATCGCGCAAGGCGGGAGAAGGGGCGGCGGGCCGGAAGGCGAATCCATCCTGGTGTGACACGACGAAAAGTTCCTCCCAAGTATCGCCGGTTGATTGCACGAGATGAAAGGGGAGGGCGTCCACCAGTTCGTTGGAGAAATGCACGCCGTCGAAGGTTGGCAGGTCCTCCAGGCTCTCCGCCCATCGCACGGCCCGGCCGCGCAGCGTTTCTTGCTGGAGTTCGCGCAGGGAGGCGGAGGGTTCGACGATCCAATATTGCAGCGGAAGGTCCGGCAGGGCGCTAAGCACATCGGCGGCGAGTTGTCCGTCGTGCGCGCCTTGCTCGACCAGGCAAAACCCGGCGGGTTGGCCGAGGTGCCGCCACATTTCCCGGAACTGTCCGGCGAGGACGCGACCGAAGACGGGGCCGATGCTGACGTTGGTGTAAAAGTCGCCACCGCGCCCGATTTTGGCCCGACCGGAGGCGTAGTAGCCGAGTTGCGGATGGTAGAGCGCGAGCTCTATGAACCGCGCGAAAGAATGCGGACCGCCCTGCGCGATCTCCGCCGCGATCAGGTCGGGTAGGGCGGGCATCTTGCCCCCCGATGCCGGCCTCCTGCCGGAATCCTCCCCCGGCGCAACCAGATCACTGAGGCCGGGTGACTTCGCGCACATAAACGTTCACCTGGCCGTCGGCCCCTATGCGAACGTCGGTGATGAGGAAAGGCCGCCGGGAATCGCGGGAAAAGGTGGAGCCTTCCGAGGGGGGCGGATTGCCGGAGGGAAACTCGACGATGACGCGGGTGTTGCTGGATTTTCCCCTGATGCCGAGATTTTCGGCGATGGCGCCTTGGGAGCGCAGCACGGCGCGGTTCTGACCGGAGGCGGTGACGATGAAGTTGCCTTGTAGATAAATGTGTTCGCCCGTGGTGCCGCGACCGGCGAGATCGGGCATATCGGGGACGTTGAGGAGGCGTCCTCGCGGCATTTGTCCGGGGGTGTAAATGGGCCAGTTTCCGCCCGCCGTATTGGCAATGGATCCGCCGGGATCGGGGGTGGGCGAGAGAACCGGCTGCAAGGGTGGGGGCGATGTGCCGGCGACGGGGGCGGGTGACGGAGTGACAGGTTCGGCCGGCAGGACGGGGGCATCCGGCGGCAGCGTGGTGGGAGCGGGAGGCGCGATGCCGCCACCCACGGGCTTGGGCCGTTCGACCCGGACGAGTTGCGCTTGCGGCTTTTTCGGAACAGACCCGCCGTGAGCGGTGTTCAGGCCCGCCCGCAACTGATAGGCGGAAAGTTTTTCCCAGGCGGTCGCCACGGCGGCGGCGTTCAGGACCGGCAGCCCAGCGGCGGCGTTGACCCGGAGCGGAGGTTCAAGGGAAAACGTCCCCGGGCCGGTGCTGGCGGCGTAGTTACCATAGAGGAGGGGCACGGCGGTGAATTGGAGGCGTCCGTCCTCCAACCGCCGGACATTGACCAAGGCGGAGAGATCCACGTTTCGATCCAGTCGCAGATCCAACCCGGTGAGCAGCATGCGCTGGAGGATGGGGACCACGCGTTTGTCTGCGGTGAAAACCTGTTCGAGGAGAACGTGGGGATAATCGGTGGACTGGGCGAGGGCGACTACGCCGGACGGGAAAAAGTTTTGATCGGTCAATTCGTAAGAATCGAGAATGTTAAAGGTGCCGATGACGTAGGGGACCAGATCCTGGGTGAGCTTGTAATTGCGGAGGTAATTCCGCAGCAAAATGTCGCTGGCCTGGGAGAGTTCGCGATTGCTCATTTTGTTGTAGCGATCCCAGAGTTTGGCGGCGTTGAGGAAATCGCCCCGGGGCGCGGCGGTCAGTTCAAAGCGCTTGGGCGGGTCCAGTTTTTTAAGCTTGGAAAGAATGGCGTAGCTCATTGCTTTCTCGGGATGGCCGAAGACGTAAAAACTGAAAATCCAGCAGGCAATGGCCACTGCGGTAAGCAGGAGAATGACAATGGTCCAAAGGAAGAGATCGCCGCCCCGGCGGGGGCTGCTGTCGTCGCCATGCAGGGAGAGTTCCGAGGCGCGCGTGCGGGCTTCGAGTTTTCTTCCTTTTGGTTCGGCCATAAATGAATTTGATGCGGCTACGGACGGGCGGTGGCGGCGGGCTCAAACGATGTGCCACACCCGCAACTCCGCACCGCGTTTGGGTTGTTTACCCGAAATCCCGCGCCAGACAAGCCCTCTTCGTAATCAATCGTGCAGCCGTCCAATTGCGCCACGCTGGAAGCCTCCACGTAGAGCCGGGCTCCGTCGCGTTCGATGGTGAGATCGTCCGCCTCGGGCGCGCGGATTGACATGGCGTATTGCAGTCCGGCGCAGCCCCCGCGTTCCACGGCCAAACGCAGGCCAGTCGTCCCGGTGTCGAGGTTTTTTTCCCGGACGAGAACGTGAAGTTGCGCGGCGGCTTGGACGGAGAGTTCGATCACATCCTTTTCTTATGAATGAATCCATGCGAAGTCAAATGGCTCGAAGCCATTCGCCATGGGAAAAATCCGCGTTTTATCCGACGAAACAGCCAGCCAGGTCGCGGCGGGCGAGGTGGTGGAACGCCCGGCCTCCCTGGTGAAGGAGTTGGTGGAAAACAGCCTCGATGCCGGGGCGACGCGCATCTGGGTCGAATACGCCCGCGGCGGTTCGCGCCTGGTTTCCGTGCGGGACGACGGCTGCGGGATGGATCGCGAGGATGCGCTGCTTTGCCTGGAACGTCATGCCACCAGCAAAATCCGCCTCGGGACCGATCTGGAGCGGGTGCGCACGATGGGGTTCCGGGGCGAGGCCCTGCCCAGCATGGCCAGCGTTTCGCGGTTCCGGTTGGTGACGCGCGAGCCTGCGGCCGATTCCGGCACCGAGGTGGTGGTGACCGGGGGAAAGGTCGAAAGCGTGCGGGAAACCGGCGTGCCGCCAGGAACGCAGGTCGAGGTGAAGGAGCTTTTTTACAATCTGCCGGCGAGGCGGAAATTTCTGCGCGGCGAGGAAACCGAATCCGCCCACATCGTGCACGGCCTGGAGGGCATGGCGCTGGCCAGTCCGGGCGTGGCCTTCGATTGCCGCCGGGATGGCCGCGAGGTGTTGTCCCTGCCCCGCGCGGAAAGCTTGGCGGTGCGCATCAGGGATTTGTTCGGCGCGGAGTATTTGGCCCGGCTGATCGAGATGGAACCCGCGCAGGGCGAGGGGTTTCGTCTAAGCGGTTTTCTGGCCCGGCCGGGTCAGGGGCGGCGCGACCGTCTGCAGCAATTTGTCATCCTCAACGGACGTCCAATTCATTGTCCCGTCGTGCAGCAGCCGCTGCGCGAGGCTTATGCGGAGGCCGTGGAGCGCGGGTTGCATCCGGTCTGCGTCTTGCTCATCGAGATGGATCCGGAACTGGTCGATTGCAATGTACACCCGGCCAAACGCGAAGTGCGCCTGCGCCAGCCGGATGTCCTCCGGCGGGCCATCTTCGACGCGGCGAAATCCGTCATCGCCCGCGCCCGGCAGGAATTGGTGCGCCCGGTTCTCGATGCCAGCCCGTCGTTGCCCATTCCGGCTCCGGTCTTTTATCGGGAAAATCCGCAGCACAATCTGCCCTTGGAGAAACCGCTGCCTCCTGCCGCCCCGGTGACCTCGCCGGAAATCTGCCCGCCGTCCGTCCCGGTGGAACCCGATCCAGCGGACACTTTCCGCCTGTTGGGCACGGTAGGCGGGAGTTATCTGGTTCTGGAAGGACAGGAGGGAATGGTCCTGCTCGACACGCGGGCGGCGGCGGAGCGCATCCTATTTGAAACGCTCATGCGGCAGATCGACCAAGGGGAGGTGCCCAGCCAGCAACTCCTCATTTCCGAAGTGATCGAACTGCCCGCCCGCGAACACGCGTGGGTGGCGGATCATCTGGAGGATTTGCGGGCGGCGGGATTTTTGGTGGACCCGTTCGGCGGAACCACGTTGAAGATCGAGGGATTGCCCGCCTCGGCGGCGGGCCGGGAGCCGGGTCCCCTCTTGCATGAAATCATTTCGGCCGTGCGCGCGGCTGGCAGGTTGCCGCGGGGCCGCGGCGTGCGCGAGGCGGTCGTCCGTTCGGTTGCCCGGCTGGCGGCGGAGGAAAAATTCTCCGGCGACGAAAACCGCGCCCGCCGTCTGGTGCGCGAGTTGCTGCGCTGCGAACTGCCCTACGCCAGCCCGACCGGACGTCCCACCATGATCCAATATTCCTTCGCGGAACTGGACCGGAAGTTTGGGCGGAGCGGGTGAAGAGGAGCCTCACGCAAAGGTTGGAAGGATGAGAAGGTTCGGAAAAATGCTTTGGTAAACCCGAACTTCCTGCCTGACCTTTTGATCCTTCCCATCCTTTGCGTGAGGTCATTTCCTGGCCTTGGCTGATCGTGCCGCCGCCATTGCCACGCCTTGCCGGTTATGAAATACTGCCTCTGTGATTGACGGCCTGCGCATAGAACCCGCCACCTTGGACGACCTGCCGGAATTGTCCGAGATGCTCTACGAGCTGTTTTCGCAGGAACAGGATTTTGTGCCGAATCACGAGACGCAAAAACGCGGCCTGCGTCTGATTTTGGAAGACCCTTCGCGCGGACGGATTTTTGTTTTGCGCACTTCCAACAAAATCATCGGCATGATCAATCTGCTCATCACCATCAGCACGGCCGAGGGCGGGTTTGTGCTGATTCTGGAAGATCTCATTATTGACCGTGCGCACCGCGGCCAGGGTTACGGCACGAAGTTGTTGAACTACGCCATTGAGTTTGCCAAAAAGAAAAATTTCCTTCGCATCACCCTGCTGACCGATCAGCCCGACGAACCGCAGAAGCACTTCTATTTGAAGAACGGGTTTATCCAAAGCTCGATGGTGCCGATGCGGATGTATTTTCGCGGCAATGATTCCTGAGCCGGCCCGCGATCTTGGCTTTGCGCGGGTGGATTTGGATCGGGCGGAACGCTGTGGCCGCCCTGAGGTGATTTATTGTCCGGGCAAACTGCCCGGCGAGGTGGCGGCCATTGCCCAGGAACTCCGCCGGAATGGCCAAGCCGTTCTCGCCACCCGGGCGGATGTGGCGCAATTCGACGCGGTGAAAAATTTTTTGCCGGAAGCGGTTTTTCACCAGCGCGCCCGCTGCATCACCGTGGGTGAACGTCCCGCGGCAACCGGAAAGTGGAAAGTCGGCGTGCTCTGCGCCGGCACGGCGGATCTGCCCGTGGCCGAGGAGGCGATTGTTTCGCTGGAAAGCTTCGGACAAAGGGTGGAACGCATTTTTGACGTGGGCGTGGCGGGTCTGCATCGCCTGCTGGGGGAAGTCGATCGCATCCGTTCGTGCGGTGTCCTCGTCGTGGTGGCCGGCATGGAAGGTGCCTTGCCCAGTGCCGTGTCCGGGCTGGTGGACAAGCCTGTCATTGCCGTGCCGACCAGCGTGGGCTACGGGGCGAATTTTGGCGGACTCTCCGCCTTGCTCGGCATGCTCAACTCCTGCGGCAGCGGGGTCACAGTGGTCAATATCGACAACGGTTTCGGCGCAGCCTGCGCCGCGGATGACATCCTCCGCCTCGCGGCCGGGGTGTGATGAAAAGCGCGTGAGGCTCGGACTCCACCGGCTCACGCCGGCGGCTACATAGCTGCGTTCGTGAGAACGTGGTCGCTGGAACCGCCCCCACATTTCATCACCGCATCGCCTGGCTGCCGGAAAAAAAGCAAAGCTTGCCACCTGCCGCTGAATCCTCCATTTCCCTAGGCAGTTCCTATGAAAAAACTCCCTTTGTACCTCGCGTGTTTGGCCCTGATTGCATTGGCCGGTTGCGGCAAAAGCGGCGGCCCCTCGGTCAAAATCGGCCTCAATACGGAACTCACCGGCGAGATGCCCGCCGTGGGCGCGTCTTCGCAAAATGCCGCCAAACTCTTCGTGGACCAAGTCAACGCCACCGGAGGCGTAAAAGTTGCCGGCCAAACCATCCCGATTGACCTCATCGTCGGTGACAATGGGGCCAAAGCCGACCAGGCCGCTGCCGTCGCCCAGCGCCTTATCACCCAGGACGAAGTCGTCGCCATGATCGGCCCCGATGCCAGCGTCTGCGCCATTCCCGCCGCGGACATCGCCGAGGCCGCCAAATGCGTCATGATTTCCCCGTGGTCCACCAACCCCAAGACCACGCTCGATCCCAACAGCGGCAAGCCCAAGGAATACGTCTTCCGCGCCTGTTTTACTGACACCTTCCAGGCTGGCGTACTGGCGAAGTTTGTTCTGAACAACCTCAAGGCCAAAACCGCCGCCGTTCTCTACGACAGCTCGTCCGAAGCCCCCAACGGACAGGCCACACTCTTTAAGGCAGTCTTCGAGAAAAATGGCGGGCAGATTGTCGGGTTCGAAACCTACACCACCGGTGACAAGGATTTCTCCGCGCAGCTCACGAAAATCAAAGCCACCAACCCTGAGGTCATTTTTCTCCCCGCCTATTACAACGATGTTCCGCTCATTGCGCAGCAGGCGCGCAGCCTCGGTATCACCGCGCAGTTTGTCGGTAGCGATGCATGGAGCTCGCCCGAACTGATCAAGCTGGGCGGCGCCGCTATCGAGGGCTCCTTTTTTTGCAACCACTACTCGACCCAGATTGCCACGCCCATCGCCCAGAAATTCATGGCCGATTACAAGGCGAAATACGGCCAGGAGCCCGATGATGTCGCCGCTCTGACCTATGATGCCTTCGGTTTGCTCGTCCAAGCCATCACCGATGCCGGGAAGCTCGACCGTCAGGCCATCCGCGATGCCCTCGCCAAAATTCCCAACTACGACGGCATCACCGGCACCATGCAATTCCAGCCCGGCAGCGGCGATCCGATCAAGAGCGCCGTCATCCTGCAAATCAAGGACGGCAAATTCGTCTGGGTGGCCAACGCCCAACCTTGAGCAATGTGGATCGGGGATTGTGGATTGCGGAATAACCGAATCCTGCGGCACGGGCTGCTCGTGAGGGGCCATTCCGCGCTCGGCCTTCCGCGCTTCTCATTTCCCTGATGCTCGACGACGTCCTTTACCTCGCGCAGCAGACCATCAACGCCCTGCAACAGGGCTCGATCTACGCCTTGATCGCGCTGGGTTACACCATGGTTTATGGCGTGCTGACCATGATCAATTTCGCCCACGGCGATTTATTCATGCTCGGGGCCTTCGCCTGCATGTTACTGGCCGGCCTTCTCATGCCCATCATGGCGGGTTTTCCGCCAGTGCTGGTCTTCATGGTGATCCTGCTGCTGGTTATGCTCATCATCGGTGTGCTGGGCGCGTCCATCGAGCGATTGGCCTACCGGCCCCTGCGCGCCGCGCCGCGGGTTTCCGCAATCATCACCGCGCTGGGCTGCGGCTTGCTCATCGAAAGCCTCACTCTGGTCATTTTCCCCTACTCGAAGTCGATGCCGACGCTGTTCAAGAACACGACCTTTGAGTTGATTAAGTTCGCCAATCCCCAGGACCCCAATTCCCCGATCACCCTCACCGTCACGGTCCTGCAGCTCATCATCATCTGCGTTTCGCTCGCCCTGATGGTTGCCCTGGATTTTCTCATCCGTAAAACGCGTTACGGCATGGCCATGCGAGCCATCGCGTTCGATGCACGCACTGTTCCGCTCATGGGCATTCCGGTTGACCGTATCATTTCCATGACGTTTTTGATCGGAGCCGGACTCGGTGGCGCGGCCGGAATGCTCTATGGCCTGGCCTATCCCGTCATCGCCCCCAGCATGGGCATCCTGGTGGGTTGGAAGGCCTTCATTGCCGCGGTCGTCGGCGGCATCGGCAGCATCCGCGGCGCGGTGTTGGGCGGCTTTATTCTCGGCGCGGTGGAGGTCATCGCCGTGGTGGCCTTCGATTCCTCTTATCGCGACCTCATTTCCTATTCGCTGCTGCTGGTCATCCTGATTTTTAAACCCTACGGCCTGCTGGGACAGGCCCCGAACCAAAAGGTGTGATGATTAACTTACACCTACATTTAAACTTAAACGTAAACCTGCATTCCGTTGGCCGGACGAGTGTAAGTTTAAGTTCATGTGTAAGTGTAGGCAACGGACTGCAGCCTCAACCTTGCGTCGCCTTGTGAACTCCTTCCTCGCTTCCGTCGGTCGCAGCCGCTGGCCCCTGCCGACTCTCGTCGCGCTCGGCTTTTCCCTGGCGGTTCTTTCCCGCTACGTGCCCATCTTCAGTGGTTACACCCAGATCATCCTGATCACCATCGGGATCAACATCATTCTCTGCGTGAGCCTGAATCTGGTGAACGGCTATATGGGCGAATTCTCCGTTGGTCACGCGGGTTTCATGAGCCTGGGTGCCTACACCGCCGCGGTCTTCACCACAAAATGGCTGCCCGACACTCCCGCTCTGTTTCCCGTGGCCGTAATCTTTGGCGGCGCGATGGCGGCGATCATTGGTTTCCTGCTGGCCCTGCTCTCGTTCAAAACCCGCGGCGATTACCTCGCCATCATCACTCTGGCATTTCTCATGATCGTCAAGTCGGCGTGGGAAAACATCCCCTACGTGGGCGGCCCGGCCGGGCTCCTCGGGGTGGATAAGTACACCACGCTGCCGTGGACGTTTTTCTGGGTCGTCGTCACCATGCTCGTCATCCGAAATCTCGTTTATTCAAAATTCGGACGCGCCATCATTGCCATCCGCGAGGATGAGATCGCGGCCAATGCCATGGGAGTGCGCATCCGCGAGGCCAAGATCCTCGCCTTTATCGTATCCTCATTTTTTGGCGGAGTGGCTGGCGCGCTTTACGCCCATCTGAATTTCATCAACCCGAAGTATTTCGACATCGTGAAATCCACCGAGATTCTCGTCATGGTCTATCTGGGCGGAATCAGTTCGCTGGGCGGTTCGATTCTCGGAGCGGTGGTATTTACCGTGCTGTTTTACCAATTGGAAAGCATGGGGCTGGGTTATTGGCGCATGGTCATTCTTTCCTCCCTGCTCATCCTGCTTATGCTGTTCCGTCCGCGCGGCATCATGGGCATGAAGGAGCTCGCCTGGTTCCTGCCCGGTCGTGAACTCTTCACCCGTCGCAAGTCATGAGCGCGCTGCTGGAAGTTGAGCATGTGACCAAGCGGTTTGGCGGCCTTTGCGCCATCGCGCAGTGCAACGTGCGGGTGGAGACCGGCCACACCCACGGCCTCATCGGACCCAATGGCGCGGGCAAGACCACCCTCTTCAACCTCATCACCGGCATTTACAAACCAACGGAAGGCGACATCCGCTTCCGGGGGGAATCCATCGCCGGAATGCGCCCCGGCCGCATCGCGCTCAAGGGCATCGGCCGCACCTTTCAAAACATCCGTCTGCTTAAAAACCAGACCGTGCTAGACAACGTGCGCATGGCCTACGATTCGCAACTGCACTATTCCCCGCTCGAAGCGATGCTGCGCCTGCCGCGCTTGGGCCGGGAGGAGAAAAAATCCATCGAACAAAGCCGGGAACTGCTCCAGCCCTTCGGCCTGGCCGACCACGCCAACGATCTCGCCAGCGAACTCCCCTACGGCTTCCAGCGCAAACTGGAAATCGCCCGCGCCCTAGCCCTCAAGCCCGAAATGCTCCTCCTCGACGAACCTGCCGCAGGGATGAACACCGGTGAGACCGCCGACCTCACGGAGTTTCTTCGCTGGGTGAAGGAGCATTACAAGGTCACCCTCGTCCTCATCGAACACCACATGCACCTCGTGATGAATCTTTGCGACCGCATCACCGTACTCGATTTCGGCCAGACCATCGCGGATGGAACGCCCGGGGAAGTCCGCGCCAACCCACGCGTGATCGAGGCGTATCTCGGCGGCACTGAGGATGAACAATGAAAAATCTTCCTACACTTACACGTAAATGTAAACCTACACTCCCCGCACCAAACGAGTTTAAGTTCAGGTTTATGTTTAAGTGTAAGATTTAACCCGCACTCAATGTCTGAACAAAAATTCGATCATGAAAAAATGCACGTCTATCAAGAGTCACTGCGTTTTGTGGCCTGGGTATCCGTCTTGCTTGAAGCTGTTCCCAAATCGCTTGCGGTCTATAACCAAATGGATCGCGCCTCGACCTCAATTCCCCTGAATATTGCGGAAGGCACGGCGAAATTCACTGCGGCAGACAAGAATCGCTTCTACGATGTCGCGCGTGGTTCTGCCGTGGAGTGCGCGGCCTGCCTGGATGTTCTGGTCGTGAAGCAGATTGTCAAACAAGAGGATGTTTTCGAGGGCAAGAATGGTCTGCTCAAAATTGTGGCCATGCTGGTCAGACTCATTCGCTCCAGCGATACCAGCCGCTTCCGTGAAGACGCGGAGTTTTACTGCGGCACCGAGGACGAGCAATGAAAAATCCTCATACACCTACACGTAAACTTAAACCTACACTCTTTCTAGGAGAAGAGTTTAAGTTTAAGTTTAAGTTCAAGTGTAAGTATTGGCGCGGGAGAGTATCCTCATGAGCGACATCGCCCTCACTGTCGAAAAGCTTACCGTCTCTTACGGCGACATTCACGCCGTGAAAGGCATTTCGTTCGAGGTGCGCAAGGGCGAAATCTTCACCCTCATTGGCGCAAACGGCGCGGGCAAGACTTCCACCCTCCGTGCCATCTCCGGCCTGCTCCGCAGCGGCGGCAGTATTCGTCTGGAGGGAAAAGAACTCCGCGGCATCGTGCCGGAAAAAATCGTCGCCCTCGGCCTCGCCCAAGTTCCGGAAGGACGCGGAATCTTCGGCAACCTCACCGTGAAGGAAAATCTCCAGCTCGGTGCCTGGATCCGCCAGGACCACAAAGCCGTGGCTGAAGACTTGGACCGTGTTCTCACTACGCTGCCCCGTCTGCGCGAACGCATTTCCCAGCCCGCCGGGACCCTCTCCGGCGGCGAACAACAAATGCTCGCCGTGGCCCGTGCCCTCATGAGCCGTGCCAGCACCCTGCTCTTGGATGAACCCTCCATGGGACTCGCGCCCAAGCTGGTGAAGGAAATTTACAATGTCGTGCGCGAGATCAACAAAGCCGGCGTGACGGTTCTTCTTGTCGAACAAAATGCCAACATCGCCCTCAAGCTCGCTCATCGGGCCGCCGTGCTCGAAACCGGCACAATCACGCTGGCGGGTGACAGCGCCGAGCTATTGCAAAACCCCCGCGTGCAGGAAGCCTACCTCGGCGCGTGAACAGTGAACCTCAGAAGTTCTCGCCCATACTGCTCGCATCACCCTTACACCGAAACCTAAACTTAAACCTAAACTCTCTGTCTTTCCCGACCAGAAGAGCGCTGGCGGAGGTTTGTGTGTAGGTTTAAGTGTAAGTCTAAGTGTAAGTTGATTCTTTCGTGGTCGTCGCCGGTTTTAGCTGATCAGCAACAGGCGGGGAGCCTGGCCCGGAGTGGTGGCGGGAGCCCGGTGGATGCAGGGCGGCACGGGATTGCCGGGATAGTCGGTGGCGATGCGCCAGAGGTTGCCTAATCCGAAGGAGAAGGGCTGCGCACCCTCGACCGGGGTGAAGTGGAGGTCGTAGTAGTGGTCGTTAAGGAATTCGAGAAAGCCGGGGTCGTCTTTGCCGCCGAAGAGTTTGAGGAGTTCGGCGCGGGTTTCCGGGATGTCCACCCTGCGGCGGGCCTCGTCGTTGCGCAGGCCTTCGGAGGCGGCTTCGGTGTAACTGCAAAGATACGTGTCGGCTGGCACGGTGGCGCTATCGGCGTGAAAAGAAAAAACGTCCACGGGGAAGGGGCCTCCGCTCTCGTCGCGGGGGGAGCTGTGGATGCAATCGAGGCTGGGCGCGAGGTCGCACGAGCGCAGGATTCGCTGGTCTTCCAGCAGGATGTCGCGGGCCACCATTCCGGCGGCGCTCAACGAAAGGGCTTGAAGGTCTGAGTCGTCCACGGAGACAATCCCGTCGCCGGGGCCGAGGCGCTGCACGATTTCGCGGAAATCACCCGGCAGGGTGCGCGGCCAGCAGAGGGCGTTGAGTTCTCCGGCCAGTGGCGTGGTGACGAGTTCCTGGAAACTTTGCACCACCTTGATCCGCGGGTAGTCGGCGGGAAAAATCGTGGGAGATGCGGGTGTTTTCATGGAAGGTATAAGAATTGCCTCACGCCAAGGATGGGAAGGGGGTGAAGGTTACGGAGAAAGACATTTTTTTGCTTTTTCTTTCGATCATTCCCTTCTTGGCGCGAGGAGCACCAGTCGCGGTTTCCTGTAGGGGAACCCTGATCCGCAAACAGGGTGAGGGCACGCTCTTGCTCACGGGCTCGAATTCCTACACGGGTGGTACAGTCGTCACCACAGGCACGTCACCGGTCACCAGCATCCTGCGGGTGGAAAACGATCACGCGCTGGGCAATGGTAACGTGGCGGTGATGGATGGGGCGGTGCTATTTATTGCCGAGGGGATCGCGCTGGATATCGGCAGCGGCCACGGCATCACGCTGGAAAACGATGGCGTTACGACCTGCCAAAAAAACTTTGCCGGCGGAGAAACGCTGAATCATTTCAACGCCATCCGAAGCAGCGGTGCCAACGCGACGGTGGCGCAGATTCTGAGCGGAACGGCGTCGTTCGGTACGGAGCCCGCCACGCCGGCTTCCAACGATGAGGGTCGCATCAGCGATGTGTTTTCCCTCAGCGGGGTGGGGGGCGAAACTTTCGTGATGCAGCTCAGCTACACCCAGACAGCGTATGACGCGGCCTTCACGGCGGGCATCTACGACAGCGAGCTGGAGTTGCGCATTGGCTGGCTCACGGGCGGGATGTGGGTGTCCGTGGCGGATGGTACGTTTGAGGCAGGAGGCTGGAATGGATCCACGGTGCTCGGCACCTATGGCGTGGATGTGACCAACAACGTCGTGTGGGCGGTGACGAACCATAACAGCGAGTTCGCTGTCGTGCCGGAGCCTTCCATCGGGGCCATGCTCGGCTTGGGATTCGTTGCGCTCTTCGGTTTCCGCAGGCGCCGCGGGGAATGCCGGGCGGGTGGGTGAGCGCGTTGGGCTTCGGCCGCGCCTTATTTGGCAGAGTCTGATTTCAGCTTGGCCAGAGTTTTGCTGGCGGCCGATGCGACTTCATCGTCCTGAAAGCCGGAGGGGTTGCCGCAAATGCCGATTGCGCCGACCATGGTGTTGCCGTCCCTGATGGGAACGCCGCCCCAGAGAAAAAGGGATTTCTCGTTATAGACCAACTGGTCATCGTCCCCGTCGGCTTTCTTGATGCGTTCGAGTAGATTCCGGGTGGAATCCTTGTAATTCGCGGCCGTCCACGCTTTTTGTTCCGACCCCAGCACGGTGTGTTCGGTGGCATTGTCGTCGCGCAGCAACACCAGGACGCGGCCGGCGTAGTCCACCACACAAACTCCCACATTGGTCGCGCCGTTGGCATGGCTTTGCTTGACGGCCTCCTGGGCAATTTGCAGGGCGGCTTGCATGGTGAGCGTCTTGACTTCGATGAGGGGGGAGGGATCAGCGGCCAAGGCGGGGAGGATAGCCGAGGTTGAGAGAGCAATGAGCGCGAGGAACTTGGGCAGATGGAACATGGAGTTTTTTAAGGTTGATGGGCGGGGAGCTATTTCGTCGGGGAGTATTGGGCGGGGATTTCGCCGGGTCACGCAAAATCAGCCCTCGAGTCGGTGGAGTGGAGGGATAATTTTCTTCCCCACCAGCCGTGCCCGCCCTAGTCTCCGCCGAGATTTGATCTTATGAAATTACTTCCCCTTCTCGTTGCCACGTTTCTCTTTACCTTGGGTTCCATTGAGGCGGACCCCAAGGTCGATTTTTTGAAACTCATCAATCGTCCGAAAGTTCCGCTGGCCCCGATGGTCGAGGTGCTGCCCACGGCGGACGGACTGGAGCGTTACCATTTCACTTATGCCTCGGAAGCCGGCGTGCGCGTGCCGGGCCTCTTATTTAAACGTCCGGGTAACAAACCGCGCCCGGTGGTGGTGGTGCTGCACGGCACGACGGAAGACAAGGACCAATACGCGGACCTTCTCACCATGCTGGCCGACAAGGGTTTCATTGCGGTGGCAACCGACGGCCGTTTTCATGGTGAACGCCGCACGTACGGTGCACCCGGTGATGAGTATTCGGATAACATCGCCAAGGCTTTCAATGGATCGGGCAAGCATCCCTTTTATTATGACAATGTCTGGGATGTCACCCGCCTGTTAGATTACTTGGAAACCCGGTCCGATGTGGACGCCTCCCGTATTGGCCTGACGGGAATCTCGAAGGGCGGCATCGAAACCTATATGACGACCGCGATCGATCCCCGGGTGAAAGTCGCGGTGCCCTGCATCGCCATGCAAAGTTTCCGCTGGGAGTTGGATAACAATTCCTGGCAGGCGCGGATTAGTTCGGTGCAGCGGGCCTTCGACACGGTGGTTAAACAGCAGGGGGTGAAGAATCCGGGGCCGGCTTTTGTACGCAAATTTTACGACCGGGTCGTGCCGGGTATCTATGGGAAATTCGACGGTCCTTCGTTGATCACCCTGATCGCCCCGCGTCCCTTGCTTCTAATTAATAGCGACAAGGACGGACTTACGCCCAAGGCCAGCGTGGAGGAATGCATCGCGGCGGCGCAGAAGGCCTATAAGGCTGACCATGCCAGCAATCGGTTTTCCTATATTTTCCAGGATAGCAGCAAACATGAGGTGACTCCCAAGTCATTCCGATCCGCCATTGATTGGTTTGCCCGCTGGTTAAAGCCCTAGGGTTTTTTTCTATGAACGACGCGCGACCGATTCATTGGGCCCGGGTCTTGCTTTGGACAGGTGCTTTTCTGGCCTTCGGGATGGCGTCGGCCGCAGCGGACGCTCCCACCGATGCCGCCACGGGTTTTCCCCGGGAAACGCTCGTAATCAAGGAATGGAGCGCGGGCAAGAAGGTCGCGGTTTGTTTTGTGCTCTATGTGGAAGTCTGGGGTTTTGGCCAGGGTCCGAATTTCCGGCCGGACATGGCCTCGCGCAACCCGGACTTGGTGGACGAGTCGTTCCGCAATTATGCGATCAACTTCGGAGTGGAGCGGGTGGGCGGGGTCTTCCGCGAACAGGATGTTCCCTTGAGCATTGCCCTGAGCGCCTTGTTCCCTGGTCAGCATCCCGAAGTTTGGAAAAGATTCCGCTCGCTGGTTCCGAAGGCGTCCGTGATTGCGCACGGCATGAACAATTCCTCTCAAATGCTGCCCTTGGGCCGTGGCTTGGCGGAGCAAGAGAAGTACATCAAGGCGACCCTGGACTTGATCGAGAAAGATACCGGCGTTCGGGCCAAAGGCTGGAGCAGTCCCAGCGTGTATGGCAACGTGGACACGTTTCGGGCCACCGCCGCCAACGGAATCGCCTACACCTTGGACGCGATGGATTCGGATTTTCTTTCGGTTCTCCAAACCCCCGAAGGAAAACTGTTACTGATACCCTATCCGCCGGTCACGGTGGACATGGGGCAATTCCTCGGGCGCAATTTTTCCCCGCGGGACGTGGAGCAACTCTGGACCGACTATGTTGGCGAACTTGCCCGCGAAGCGGAAAAAAATCCGGATGGACCCGCGACGGTGATCGCCATCGGGATCCATCCGTTTGTCGTCGGTTCGCCCGACGGTGCCGCCGCCCTGCGACGGACCTTGGAAACATTGAAGAAAATCCCGACGGTCTGGCTCAGCGATGCCGATGCCATTTTGCAGGCATCGAATCTCAATCCGCAAAGCACCAGTCAATAACTTCGACTTGGCATGGATCTCAACACGATTACTGAAATTCAACGCCCCTCTTGCGTGGAGGACGTGAAAGAATGGCAAAATGGCTACGCGTGGCTGGCCGGCGGCACCTGGCTCTTTTCTGAACCGCAGGTCAACACTCACACGCTGATCGATCTCGAAACGCTCAAATGGCCATCGCTCACCGCCTCGTCTGCGGGTCTCGAAATCGCCGCGACTTGCAAAGTGGTCGAGCTCGACCGCTTCGCCGCACCGTCTGAATGGATCGCCTCGCCGCTGCTGAGTGAATGTTGTCATTCGTTTCTCGCCTCGTTCAAAATTTGGAACGAGGCCAGCGTGGGTGGCAACCTGATCATGTCGTTGCCGGCCGGTCCGATGATATCGCTAACCGCCGCGTTGGAGGGTGTTTGCACGCTCTGGCCGCGCGACGGCCAGCCGCGCGAGTTTTCGGTGGTGAACTTCGTTATCGGCAATCACCAAAACGTTCTCGCGCCCGGTGAATTGTTGCGCTCGATTTTCCTGCCTGCGCACGCGCTCAAAAAAAGATACGCCTTCCGCCGCTTTACGCTCACTCATCTCGGCCGTTCCGAAACACTGATCATCGGCACACTTTGTCCGGAACAGGGTGAGTTTGTGCTCACCGTCACTGCCTCGACATTGCGTCCGAGGCAATTCCGATTTGCGGCCCTTCCCTCCGCCGCCGAGATGCGGAGTGCGATTGACTCCATCCCGCTCGACGAATATCTCGCCGACACCCACGGGTCACCGGCCCATCGCCAGCATCTCACCTATTATTTTGCGGAACAGATCCGGGAAGAACTCTCATGAGCTACCAAATCAACGGCAAAACTTTTGATGAGAAACCCCGGCCGGGACAATGCCTGCGTACGTTCGCCCGCGATCTCGGATGGTTCGGGGTGAAGAAGGGCTGTGACGCGGGCGATTGCGGGGCCTGCACGGTATGGCTCGATGGCAAGCCCGTTCATAGCTGCCTCGTGCCGGCTTATCGCGCCGAAGGACGCGAAGTCACCACGATCGAGGGACTGGCGTGCGGGGACGCTCTGCATCCGATGCAGCAGGCGTTTCTCGACGCGCAGGCTTTTCAATGCGGCTTTTGCGCGGCGGGGATGATCATGACTTCCGCCAGTTTGAGTGATGAAGAAAAAAAGGATTTGCCCTTCCGCCTCAAGGGCAACCTCTGCCGCTGCACCGGCTACCATGCCATCGAGGACGCGTTGAATGGCGTGGCGTCCGTCGAGGAAGATCGCGCGGGCCATGCCTGCGGCTCCAGTTTGCAGAGCCCGCTGGCGCACTCCATCGTGACCGGGACGGCTCGGTACACGGCAGATATCACTATGGAGGGCATGCTGCATCTCAAGGTGCTGCGGTCGCCTCACGCCCACGCGAAGATCGGGGCCATGCGCACGGAAAAAGCCCGCGCGCTGCCGGGTGTCCATGCCGTGTTTACCTGGGAGGATGTACCGAAGCGTCCGTTCACCTCCGCTTTGCATGACGATTACCGCGTGGACCCGGACGACACTTTTGTTCTGGATAACGTCGCCCGACATGTCGGCCAGCGCGTGGCTGCGGTGGTGGCTGACACCGAGGGAATCGCCGAGGAAGCCTGCCGCCTGATTGAGGTGGATTACGAGGTTCTTCCGGCGGTCTTCGATCCAGAGGAGGCCATGCTCCCGGGTGTGCCGGTTTTGCACAACAAGGAATTTTCCTCCCGCATTCAAAACGCAAAGCAGAACATCTTTCTTCAAATCGAGAGCGAATATGGAAAGGTCGCGCAGGGTTTTGCCGAGGCCGACGTCACGGTGGAGAACACGTTTTCCACCAACAAGGTTTCGCACGCGCACTTGGAAACCCACATCGCCATTGCCTCGCAAAGCGCAGACGGGCGCATCCACGTGCGTTCGAGTTCGCAGGCTCCCTTCCAGGTCAAAGCCAAGCTGGCGTATCTGTTCGCGATCCCGCTTGAGCGGGTGCATGTCTATACCGAGCGGGTGGGAGGCGGTTTTGGTGGCAAGCAGGAGATGCTTTGCGAAGAGCTTTGCGTGCTGGCCATGTTGAAAACGGGCCGTCCGGTGAAATGGGAGTTCACCCGCGAGGAGGAATTCATCGCCGGCGTGTCTCGCCATCCGATGAAGACCACCATCAAGGTCGGGGCCAAAAAAGACGGCACGCTAACCGCGATCCAACTCCGCGTGGTTTCCGCCACAGGGGCTTACGGTAACCACGGAGGCGAAACGTTGGCCGCCTCGCTCAGTCAGTCGCTCCAGATTTATCGCTGCCCGAATATGCAGGGCACCGGATTTGCGGTTTACACCAACATCCCGCCGTCCGGCGCGTTCCGTGGTTACGGGTCCTCGCAAACTGTCTTCGCGGTCGAGTCCGCCATGGGTGACCTCGCCCGCAAGCTGGGCATGGACCTCATGGCCTTGCAGCGCAAAAATGTGGTGGTCCCTGGCGACGCCGTGCACAGCATCTGGGAAGGGCCGTCGGATGCGGAGATGGGAAGTTATGGGCTGGATCAGTGCATGGATTTTGTCGAGAAGGCACTGGCCAGTGGACGCGGCGAGCCCAAGCCGGAAGGCGCCGAATGGCTCGAGGGCAAGGGCCACGCCATCCACATGCACGATTGCATTCCGCCCACGGAGCAGCGTTCCGAGGCGCACATCAATCTGCGCTCGGACGGAACCTACTACCTCACCAACGGCGTCACCGAGATGGGGAATGGCACCATCACTTCCATGCGGCAGGTGGCCGCCTCGATTCTGAACACCACCGCTGGACGCATTGAAATCGTTATCGCGGATACGGACAAGACCGCCTACGACACCGGCACTTTTTCCAGCGTCGGCACCAGCGTCTCCTGCAAATCCGCCAGCCTCGCGGCGGAAAATCTGCGCGATAATATCCTCAAGGTTGCCAGTCAGTTTACCTCGACTCCGTTGGAGGAGTGCAAGCTGGTGGACGATGCCATCCAGTGCGGCAAACGGATGGTTCCACTCACGGAGCTTTTCGCCTCCGCGCCCGATGCGCGGCACCGCCTGCACGTTATGCGCAAAGCCTACGGATCGCCCCGCACCACCTGTTTCAACGTTCACGGCTTTCGCATTGGGGTTCATCGGGTGACCGGCGAAATCCGCATCCTGCAAAGCGTCCACGCGGCCGATGCCGGCACGATTATTAATCCCATGCAATGCCGCGGTCAGGTCGAAGGCGCGGTTGCGCAGGGCATTGGCAGCAGTTTGTTCGAGCGCATGGTCTTTGATGGCAACGGAAAAATGATGAACCCGACCTTCCGCAATTACCGCATTTCGGCCTTCGCTGACATCCCGCGCACGGAGGTCTTTTTTGCCGACACCTACGATGCCTACGGTCCCCTCGGCGCGAAATCCGCCGGGGAAACCCCGATCATTCCCGTGGCGCCGGCCCTGGGCAACGCTCTGGCCGATGCGACCGGTGTGCGTTTCGAAAGTCTGCCCTTCAGCGCGGATCGCATTTTTGACCGGCTCGTCACCGCGAAATGAAAATGCTGCGGCCGAAAGCCTCATGTCCGGCAAGATGCCGGACACCGCACGCAAGATGCGTGCGCTCCCTCAGACTATGAGCGAACTCGCCGTTCTTATCGCCACAGCCAAGGTTCGCGCTGGTCAGGATCGCGCCTTTGCGGAGTGGAAAGCGCGTCACGATACCGTCATTGGAAAATTCACCGGATTCGTCAGCAGCGACATTATTCCGCCGACCCACGCGGGCGGCGACGAATGGACGATCATCCTGAATTTCGAGTCGAAGGATGATCTGGCCGCCTGGCAAAAATCACCGGAGCGTGCTGCCGTCGTGGCCGAGGGGATGCCACTTTTTGAAGGAGGGAGCCTTGGCGAGATCGTGCAAATTGGCGACGGGGGTGGGCAGCCGGAAAGCAACGTCACGGAGATCATCTTTTCCAAAGTCAAAGCTGGCAGGGAGGATGCCTATCGTGAGTGGACGACGCGCATTCAGGCCGCCCAGGCAAAGTATCCTGGCTATTGCGGCATGTATCTCCAGCCGCCGCAGGAAAAAGGCGGGCTGTGGACAACGATTCTTCGCTTTGATTCCGAGGTGCATCTCGAAGCATGGATGAATGCCGCGGAGCGCAAGCAGCTTCTCCTCGAATCCAAAGCCTTCATCGAACACGAGGCCCTTTCCCGTCTCGCCACCTCGTTTCCCGGTTGGGTGCCTCTTGATCCCATGACGGGCAAAGGCCCTCCCAATTGGAAAACCGCTCTCCTGGTGCTCCTAGGGCTCTTTCCGGTCGTTATGCTGGAGCTGAGATTTTTCAACCCGGTTCTCGCGGGTTGGGGTTTGAACTCCTCGTTTGCCACTTTCGTCGGCAATTCCGTCAGCGTCGCCGCCACCAGTTTTCTCACCATGCCGCTGGCGGTACGAGGCTTTGGTTGGTGGCTTTTTCCCAAGGTCGAATCGTTCCGAACCAACGCTCGGGGCGTGCTGATCCTTACGCTCTTGTTTGCGCTGGAAATCAGCCTGCTCTGGAAACTTCTGCCTTGGTAATTTCTGGCAATCCCGTAGTAGTTTTTAAGTTCACATGCTATCAGGCCTCCAACCCATCAAATGAAAAATACATCCCCGTTTCTTGCCGCCGCCCTTTCCCTACTGGTTTGCCTTTCGCCCGTGGTCGGCGCCGACGAAGTTCCCGCCTTTTTCACTCCGATGGTGCTGAACTCCCAGCCGCCGCCGTCCAAGGAAAAACTGGCCGCGCAAGCCGTGTATCAACTGAACAACTCGATGTTCGATATTTACGATAATTCGCTGGCCGTTTATCAAAAAAACATCCGGGCCCGCGTCCCTCTTATCATGGCTCTCTTTAGCGGCAAGGGCGGACGTTTTATCCTTTACCGGCCTGGCCAGGAGCCACTGGAGGCTCCCTCCGTGCCGTCGATTTACCAGGCGGCCAAGTCCGTCGGGCATACCGCCATGGCGACTTATGCCTGCGTGGCCCCTTATCTTGCCGATCCCAAGGCCGATCAGTCATGGCTCCGCCTGATGCGCAGCTATCGGCTGGAAATTCAAATGGCCAAGGAAGGCATCGCCAATTTGGAAGCGACCCCCGAGCAACAGGCTCTCTTGCAGGACACCCTGACCCAAATTCTGGCTTTTCAGGATGCCTGTATTGCAAATGGAACTTACACTTACGCCGACGTGCTGGCGTACGCCCGTGGAGTGGAACCTAATCTGGAAAAGCTGATTGCGGTGGCGTCCGGTGCCCAGGTCGCCCATTGGTTCGGTGTCCTCACGGAATGGAAAAAAATGCTCGGGGCCGATTGGGACAAGACATACGGGCTCACGAACACGATCTATGTGGCCCGGCAGAATAATATCCTTTTCAGCGTAATGGCCCAATTCTTTGGAAAAGAGACCTTCAATGACCGGTTGTTGCTCCTGGAGACGACAGATTTCCAGACCACGCCGGAATTGATGATGACGGCCTTTGCCCGCATCATGGGAGATCGCGTGCTCGGCGAGGTGTTCTTCGCCAATGACCGGCTGATGGACTTTGAGCTTTTGGGCTTTGGTGGCCGCGCAGCCATCGAAAGCGAAATGAAAAAACTCGGCAAGCCCGCGCTGCTGCCTCCGTTGGTTCCTTTCAACAGCACGGAGTGGCCCATGAAAATCGACCCCGCCTCCGGCACGGGTCCGGCCTCGTTTGATGATCTCCATAAAGCAGGCCTGCTGAAGCGTTGATCCGCAGCCATGCGCTGCCTTGCAGTCCTCGCCCTGGCGGTTGCCTTTTTGGGAACGCCGCTGCGGGCGGTGGAGCCGATTCGGGAAGCATCCGTTCCCTTGGTGGATCAGCTTTTCGGCGAGGCCCCGAAGGCCATCAGCGGCAATCCCGTCGCGGAGAGTGACATGCCCGGCACGGGCTTGGCGGGACGGCTTCTTCATCTTTCCTGGGAAACCGGTTTGCGCCTCGGCGGCATCTGGCTGGCCGACGCGAACATCCTGCTCTCCGGCGGCGCCCAGCCCGGCACATGGAGCTTCAACAGCGCTCTCATCGTCGGGGCGAATCTTGACGCCGAAAAATTATTTGGCTGGCAGGGAGCCGAATTTGGCATCCAGTTTCTCCAATTCAACGGTCAGGACACCAACGGCCAGGCCGGTAGCGCGCAGGGCTACAACAGCCTTCCCGGCGCGCCGCCGCTGGATCGTTCCGAGCTCTATCAGTTCTGGTATCTCCAGAAACTCTTTGACGAGAAAATCATCTTCGTTGTCGGCAAGCTTGTGCCCACGTTTGATTTCAACAACGTGGCCCGGCCTGTGCCCACGCAGGAAAAACGATTGGAAATTCCCGCCGTCACCGGCTTGCTCTACACGCCCGTTTTCGTCAATCCGACTCTGCTCGGAGCCATCGGCGGTTATTATAACACGGTCTATGGTGCGAGCATCTCGGTGGCCCCGACGGAAAACACCTACCTGCGCTACGGTTTCTATGATGGCAACATAGCGCGCGGTGTGCAGACAGGCCTGACCGGGCCGCATTTTAACGGCTATTATTTCAACATCTGGGAGGCGGGGATGGATTGGGTGATCGCCGACAACTACCCCGGCCAGATGGGTGCGGGTCTGTGGTATCAGACCGGGGTGCTGTCCGGCCCGAATGGGATTTCCGAAAATGGCACCGGGGGATTCTACATGTTCGGCGGCCAGCGCATCTGGTCCAACGACGCCGGAAAAGTGTCGGTGAACGCGGGAAAAACCAAGGACGGCAAGAGCAAGATCGTCATTCCCGCAGACGCCCGCCAGCCCGCCTCGATCTCCGCGTTTTTCCAGTTCGGCGTGAACAATTCTGAGACCCTACCGTTCAATCAATACTTCGGCATGGGCCTGACCGGCTTCGGGTTGGTGCCCTGGCGACCGGATGATTCCGTGGGTGTCGGAATGTCCTGGGCCTGGCTGAATCCCAATTTGTTCGAGCGTTCGAGCGAACTGATGTTTCAAGCCTATTATCAGGCCCACCTGATTGGCGGGACGTTTTTCCAGCCTGCCCTCAGCTACATTCCCACCCCCGGCGAGGATGCCAGCCTTGGCGGGGCCTGGGCGCTGACCTTTCGGGTTACGGTGCTGTTCTGACGTGGCATCTGCATCCTGCTGATGAACCAAACCAAACCGGCTGAAAGCCGCTATTCCTTCAGTCGCCCCGCACTTGCAGCATCTCCGCCGCGATGCTGATGGCGATTTCCTCCGGCGTGTCCTTACCGAAGGGAAGGCCGATGGGACAGCGAAAGGTGGGTTCCGCGATGTCCGCTTCGCGCAATTCGCGGCGCAGTACGGCGGCCTTGGAGGCGCTGCCGATCACGCCGAGATAGGGAAAAGAGCGTGTTTTAAGGATGCGCTCCAACACGGGTTTGTCGGTGCGGTGGCCCTGGGTCATTACCGCGACAAAAGCCCCTTCGGGAATTTCGTCCACGGCGTTTTCCAGAGGTTCGATCAGGCGGAGGCGGACATTGGGTGCCTCGGGCAGGGCGGACAGCATCTCCGGACGCGTGTCAAAGACGGCAATGCGACAGCTCAAGCTGGAGAGAATCCGCACGAGGGCTTGGGACACATGCCCGGCGCCAAAAATGGCGATATTCCAAGCGGCCGGACGAAAGACTTCGAAGAAAAATGTCACCACTCCGCCGCAGGTCATGCCGATGTCTTTTTGCAGATTCCATTCGATCAATTCGCAGGGAGCTTCCGGCTTCGTAACCAAAAGCGCGCGGGCGCGCTTGATGGCGGCTTCCTCGACCCGGCCGCCGCCGATCGTTCCGCAGGCGCGGCCGTTTTCCGTCACGAGCATCTTCGCGCCTGTCTCCTGGGGCACGCTGCCTTTGGCCGCAGCGAGGGTGACGCTGACAAAGGCCTCGCCCGCCTCGTCGAAGCGGCGCATGGCTTGGAAAATCTTGGCGGTTTGACTCATGGGGGAGGAGAGGTTGAGAGTTGAGTGTTGATGGCTGAGTGGTTCCGGAAAAAAGCCAGGGCCTTCTCGTAGGCATCGGGGGTGTTGAGATCCCACTGCCATTCTTCCGCATCGCCATCCGGCAGGCGATGAGTTTCCGGACGGTAGCCATCGAGAAGGCCACGCAGGCCCTGAGAGTTTTCATCGACCACCAGAAGCTTTTCCCGAAGCGTTCCGGAGATGACCACTGGGTGACCGCGTCGGCCGTCTCGGGCGGGAACAATGATTTTTGCCTCACGCGTTTCCGCCTCCTTCCGCAAGCGACGGTAGAGCGCGGGAAGACGTGGTTGATCCACCGCGCTGATGAGGATCCATTTTGTATCCAGGGAAAGTGTTTCCACCCCGCAAGTGAGAGAGGAGGTTTTGCCTCGCGTAGGATCAGGGTTAAGGACGGCACAACCCGCAGGCAGGGTGGACTCCCAATGGGTGAAGGATTCAGGACTTAGCACGGCCGTCGTTTGCCAACCCGCGTCGGACAAGGAATCCACCATCCAAGGCAGCAGGGCTTTTCCGTCAATCCACGGAAGACCGGATTTCTCTCGCTTCATGCGGGTGGACTGACCGGCGGCGAGGATGATCGCGCAAAAGCCTGCGGCTGCGTGCGGCATGCGCGGTCAGGCCGGCAGGGTGCTGCGAAGGAGTTGCGTGGTCTCTGCGGTGGCGATGAGAACCGCATCGCCCAAGCAGGCGGGCACCAGGAAAAAGTCGCCGGGTTTAAAATTTGCGCCCGCGCAAGACGCTCCGCCGCAAAGGACATTGTAGATGGCAAAGCTTCCGCCGGCAGTGGCGGGCATGGGCGCGGAGAGGGAAAGTTTTTCCACTTTGAAATAGTCGCACTCTGCCAGCACGCCTTCCGCGACACGTTTGGTCGAGGGCTCGAAATCCTGAAAATCCGTCGAGACAAGCGATTCCTCAATGTGCAGTTTGCGGGGCTGACCGTCGAGGCCGGTGCGGTTCCAGTCGAATACGCGATAGGTGGTGTCGCTATTTTGCTGCACTTCGACGATGACGTTGCCTTCGCCGATGGCGTGGAGGCGTCCGCTGGGGATGAAAATGCTTTCGCCGCTTTCGACCGGGATAGTGTGAAGGGTTTCTTCGACCCGTCCGGCCCGCAGGAGGTGTTCGAACGTTTCGCGGGTCACGCCCTTTTTCAAGCCGGCGTAAATGTTTGCGCCGGGCAGGGTGTCAGCGAAGTACCACATCTCCGTCTTGGGCTCGCCGCCGAGGGTGGGGGCCATCTTGGCGGGCGGATGCACTTGCACGGACAGGCGTTCGCGGGCGTCGAGGAGTTTGATCAAAATGGGAAAACGCGGCGCTTTGTGATGAAGGCAAGCCGATCCAAAAATTTCCTCCCGATGGACCGTCCACAGCTCATGCAGGGTCAATCCGCGCAGGGGGCCGCTGTGGACCACGCTCTGGGCATCCTCGCGATCCACGATCTCCCAGGACTCCCCGATGGGTGCGCCTTGGGGTAGCGATTTTCCGTAGAGGGACTCCAGACGGCGACCGCCCCAGACGCGTTCCATGGCGAGGGGTTCGAAAACAATCGGGGCGGTGAGAGGCATTCCGCATCTTTCGTCGAGGCGGACGTTCTCTGCAATGCCTTTTGCAGGGGATGAATTGCGAAGGAAGGCAGGAGAAAGCAGGAATGCGGGCGGGTTGTCCGTTTTTTCCTGTGTTCCTGCCTTCCTTAGCCGTAACTATGCAGTTGAAGGGGTTGTCACCGTTTGGGAGTCGTGGGTGTTGTGAAGCAGTTACCACGAAAGAACCACCAGGTTCGGTCTCACCAAACGGTGACCGAAGGATTTAAAGTTCCGTTTGGCAGCAAATCGATCCAAATTCGCACAACGGACCAACGATTGAGCGGACATGCCGGGCAAAGCACGTTCTGGGCGTTTTTTCACCGGGTGAAGTTTCGCGAGGCGTTGGCTGGCAGTCTACCGCACCGCCCGACGAGTCCGAACGCGACGAAGCCTGAGGAGATCGCGCTGGGATTTCTGGCCGGGGTGTTGGCTGGAGCCGATAAGCTGGCGCGAGTGGCCTGGCTGAGGGCCGATCCCGTGCTGCCCACGATGTTGGATGTGCGACGGATCGTTTCCCAGTCCACGCTGACACGGTTTTTTCAAGGTTTTGGCGGAGCCGCCGTGAACTTGCGGTGTTTTGATCCGCTGTGGCAGTGGTGTCTGGACCGACTGCCCAGTCGCAAGGAAGGTTATACTCTGGATCTGGATTCGACCGCGCTGCTTCATGAGGATGGTCATCAGCAAGGAGTGCGTTCGGGTTACACCCGCGTGGGACTCAAGCCGTGCCTGCATCCGATTCTGGCCGTGCTGGCCGAGGTCAAACTGGTGGCCGGGTTCTGGCTGCGCAGCGGCAACTCCCCCAGCGCCAGCAATGTGGTGGCCTTCACCTGTGCTCTGCTCGCCCGGCTACCCCGGCAGGTGCGCCTGACTTTGGTGCGGGCCGATTCGGGATTTTGCCAGGAAGCGTGGCTGGCTCTGCTCGAAGCACGTGGTTTGCCTTACATCGTGGTAGCTCAACTCAGTGTGCGGCTCCAGAGCATCGTCCGCCGCCAGACCTGCTGGGTCACCACTTCTGTTCCCGGCCTGGAGGTGGCCGAGGTCGAACATCACGGCATAAACTGGAGTTGTCCTCGACGCATCATCCTCATCCGCCGCCGCCTCCAGGAGGGCCGAAGCGTCGGCGGCAAGACGCTCTTTGACTTGCCGGGCTACCGTTTCCAAGCCCTTGTCACCAGCTTGGGAACCGACGTCGATGCCTTGAGCGTATGGCGGCGCTACAACGGGCGGGCCGACGTCGAGAATGTTATCAAGGAACTCGACTATGGCTTCGGGTTGCCCACTTTTTGCTGCCAGTCCTTCTGGGCCACCGAAGCGGTCCTTTCCCTCGCGGTGATCGCTTATAACCTCACCCAGCTCTTTCTGCGCCACATCGGCTGGCTCGACAAAGTCACCGTCCAGACTTTGCGCTTCCGCCTCTGGTCCTCCGCCGGCATCATCAGTAACTCCCAAGGCCGTCCAACCCTCCGCCTTGGCATCCCCAAGTCTCATCGGCTGTGGTGGAACACTCTCTGGGAAAAAATCCTCTCACCTTTTCCCAACTGCAATGCAGTTGGCCAAATTCCTCCGCCGCTCGGGTCTTTTTCCTCTTCAACTGCATAGTTACGGCT
>JBGTGQ010000064.1:0-16390 GCA_041746635.1 Terrimicrobiaceae bacterium
GGAGAAGACTCTCTATTGGTGGAGCGTGCATCTCGATCGTTTCTTGAATTTTTGCCGCAAGGCCGGGCCCGAGTCAAGCGCAGTGCCCGATAAGGCTGCAAAGGTCTTTTTGACTTCAATTCGCGGGGAGAGTGACCGGGAGAAATTTGCCGCCGAGCAGGCGCGGATGGCCTTGGATGTCTTTTTGGCCGAGATCGAGAACTGGCGGTGGGGTGAGGACCGTTTTGGCCGGGTGGGTCCGGTGTTTCGGGTGAAGACGGCGGCGGGGGCGGAGGAAGGGGAACCGGAGGGTATGGCGACGGGGAAACGCGGGGAGGCGGAGAGGGGGGAGGGGGGAGGTCTGCTGGCCGGGGAGGGCGGAGAGGGGACGGTCGTCCTGCCCGGGAGTTGGATGGATCAGGCCCGGCGGGCTCTGCGGGTGCGCCACTATGCCATCCGCACGGAGGATGCATATCTCCAGTGGATCGGGCGCTTTATCCGGTGGTGGGATGGGGCGCAAGAGACCGGGGTGGAGCAGGCGGACGAAGGGGCGGTCCGACGGTTTCTCGAGTATCTGGCGGTGGAGCGAAGCGTCTCGGCCAGCACGCAGAATCAGGCCTTTTCCGCCTTGGTGTTTTTTTTCGGAGAGGTTCTCAAGCGTCCACTGGACGGGGTGGATGCGGTGCGGGCCAAACGCCCGGAGCGGCTTCCGGTGGTGCTCTCGCAAGAGGAGGTGCGGCGCTTGCTCGGTGCCCTGGAAGGGACGATGGGTCTGATGGGGCGCTTGCTCTATGGTTCGGGGATGCGGTTGATGGAGGTTTTGCGTTTGCGGGTGAAGGATGTGGATTTCGATCGACATCAAATTCTGGTGCGGGACGGCAAGGGGGGAAAAGACCGGGTGGTGATGTTGCCGGAGAAGTTGCGGGAGGCGTTGGGCGTGCATTTGGAGCGGGTGCGGGTGCTGTGGGAGGCGGATCGCGCCTCCGGATTGGCGGGAGTGTGGCTGCCAGATGCTCTGGGGGTGAAGTTTCCAGATGCGGGGAAAGAATGGCCCTGGCAGTGGGTTTTTCCCTCCAAGAGCATTGGGGTGGATCCGCGGGGCGGGGAGCGCCGCAGGCATCATTTGCACGACAACACGATCAGCAAGGCGCTTGGCGTGGCGGCGGGGCGGGTGCGGCTGACAAAAAAGATCACCGCGCACACGTTGCGGCATAGCTTTGCCACGCACCTGCTGGAGTCCGGGGCGGATATCCGGACGGTGCAGGAGTTATTGGGACATACGAGTGTGGAAACCACGATGATCTACACGCATGTGATGAATCGTGCGGGGAGCGTGGCGAGATCTCCGCTGGATCGGCTCGAGGGCTGAGGGATTGGGGGCGGGCGGCAGGCCTTTGCCGCCTGGGATGCGAGGGCCCGCATCCCTCCATCCTACACGCCGGGATGGCTGTGGGTCGGTCCTATAATTTACATATCGACAGGAAGGCCGTTGGGGTCATTCGTGCCTCCGCCAATCTGTTTTTGATTTCGAAGCGGAAGGTGATTAGGGTCCCACCCGCACCGCGCCGAGCCCGATGAAATCACCTGCCATACCGCAGCCAGCACCCGCTTCCTAGCGGAAGATTGGAGCTACACATGGATGGCGAGAATACGAGGGCGGATTGGGATGAGGCGACGGCGCGGCTGCTGGCCTTTTTTTCCGCGCTGGAATTGGGCGGGGTGGAACATCGCACGCGTCTGGCCTTGCGAATGGTGGACGAAGCGCGCGGGCGTCAGGCGCAAAGTCCCGCGCTCACCCCGGTGGAGGTGACAATGGATGTGGCCGCGGAGCGGCTGGAAGACTGGTTTGCCAAGGTCCTGGATGGTTCGCCCATTCCGCCCGGCAAGCGGGTGGCGGCGGGATTGTTTGCCTGGCGGGTGACGGGCGCCGCGGCGCGCTGGCCCGACGCCGTGCTTTCGGGCGAGCCGCCGGCAGAATTGAAAGCCGCTCTTGCATCCGTCTCGATGAGCACCGGCCCGGATCTTGCCGTCTCCAGCATGACGTCGCGCGAGATGGACTATGGGGCCATGGAGGTGATCGCGCAGGAGACGTGGCATCAGTTCGCCTGGACACCCATCTTGGGAGCGGCCGCGCTCTGGACGGGGATCTTTTTTATCGCGCTGTACGTTTACGACAATTTTTTTCCGCAATGAACGCGTCCTTCCAACCGGAAAACCTTACCGCCGATTTCGTCGGTTTCCGCCGCGCGAGTTTTTTCGGTTCCATCCTGGCGACCAGCGGGCTCGGGGCCTGGTTGTTGTGGAGATCGTTTTTGCCCGAGGGAGTTTCGGCACTCGAATGGGTCCAACTCGTCTTGTTCGTCCTGCTTTTCCAACAAATCGCCACGGGATTCTGGCTGGTGATTTTCGGGTTTGTCACGACGGTGCGGGGGGGCGACAGCGCGCAGATTGCGCGTTCGATCGCTGACGAGCCACGGTGGGAAGGCGAACATCCAGCCACGGCCATCGTGCTGCCGATTTTCAACGAGGATGTGGATCGTGTGTTTCTCGGCATCGAGGCGATGTGGCGGGGGCTGGAGGAAACCGGCGGCAGCGAGGGGATGGATTTTTTTATCCTGAGCGACTCGAACCGTCCGGAGAACTGGCTGCGCGAAGAGATGGCCTGGCTCGATCTGTGCAAAAGGCTCAACGCCTTCGGCCGCATTTTTTATCGCAAACGCCGCACCCCGCGAAACAGCAAGAGCGGCAACGTGGCGGACTTCTGCCGCCGCTGGGGTGCGCGGTATCGCTACATGATCGTGCTCGATGCCGACAGCATCATGACCGGGCGGTTGCTCTCGCGCCTGGTGGCCATGATGGAACGCAACCCGCGTGTCGGGCTTATCCAAACAGGACCCCAACTCGCGTTCGGCCGCACGTTTTTCCGCCGCATCCAGCAATTCGCCTCCAAGGTTTACGCGCCGCTCTTTGCCGCCGGATCGAACTACTGGCATCTCTTCGCGTCGAACTATTGGGGTCACAACGCCATCATTCGCCTGCGTCCGTTTATGGAGCACTGCGATTTGCCGGAATTGCCCGAACCCGACTCGCGGCGGCGGCATATTTTCAGTCATGACACGGTGGAGGCGGCGTTGATGCGCAAGGCGGGATTTGATGTCTGGTTCGCTTATACCGAGGAAGGGAGCTACGAGGAAGGTCCGCCCAATCTGAGCGACAGCCTCGCGCGCGACCGCCGGTGGTGCCTGGGCAATCTGCAGCACTTTTGGTTTCTGTTCGCACCGGGCCTTGATTTTGCCAATCGCTTCCACATTTGGATGGGAGTGATGGGTTATCTGGGCTCCCCGCTGTGGCTCCTGTTTCTCGTCACCGGCGCGGTTGATCTGGCGGTAAAACATCGCTTCTCGCTGCTGTCGTCGCTGCCCGGTTCCCCCCTCACGCCTTCGCTGGGCGCGGTGCAGGTTTTGTTGCTGGCCACGCTGGCTTTGCTTTTTGTGCCGAAACTTCTGGCCATGCTGCTGGCCCTGCCCAAGGCAAGGCAATACGGCGGCGCGGGGCGCCTTTTTGCCAGCACGCTGATCGAGACGGCGGTGTGGACTCTGCTCGCCCCGGCCATCATGCTTTATTACACGCAGTTTGTGGTGATGAACCTCCTGGGCCTGCAGGTGCAGTGGAGTGCGCAAAACCGCTCGGACGACAGGGGACTGGGGTTGGCGGAGAGCTTTCGCATTTTTTGGATTCCGCCGCTGTGCGGAGTTCTGGCGGTGAGCGCGTTGATCGTCTGGGCACCGCAAGTGCTGTGGGTGTTGAGTCCGATTCTGGCGGGATGGCTGCTCGCGCCGGTGCTGGCCTGCTGGACGAGCCAGGCAAAGCTTGGTGATTGGGCGCGCCGGCACCGGCTGTTTCTTATTCCGGAGGAAACTCCGGAACATTGCCCCCAGGAACTGCGCTTCGTGGAGGAACGAACGGGCGACGCGGAAATTTCCTGGAACTTCCCCGCCGCCGGTCTGGCGCGTGCCGTGATCGATCCCCTCGCCCACGCGGTTCATGTCGCCTTGCTCCGGCAAAAAAAACAACCTGCCGCGGAAACCAGAGACTACTTGGAAATCCTTCGCAAAAAACTGATGGAGGATGGCCCCGCCGCTCTTGAACCGCGCCAGCATTACGCTTTGCTCTGGGATGCCGAATCGCTGCGCTGGCTGCACCACGAATTTTGGAGCCGTCCGTCGGCACGCCTGCATCCTTGGTGGCGGCAACGGCTGAGCGAAGTGACCGAAACCGCCTAAAGCAGCGCCGCAGCTTCCTCGGGAGAAGGCAATCCCCACGCCTGCCACCGTTTCAGGTATTCCTCACGGGTGAGCAAAGCATAGTGCGGATTTTTCCCCGCCCGCAGCCAGGGAATGATGCTCACAATGGAAGCCCCCGGCATGACTGTGCATCCGGCGGACGGGCGATCCGGCCCGCGCTGGATGTGGAAAAAAATCGCGCTGCCCGCGCCTGCCACCGGGGGATCGACATTGTGTCGGATCTCGATGAGCCACCGATGCGGCGGATCGTCGAGACGCATCCTTTGCGTTGCGAACCAGGGAGGCGGATTCGCGGGATCGACCACCACATGCTGGTTATATTGCGGCAGCGCGGGATCATCGATCCACGCATCCGCCGCGGTAATGGTGTGAAAAGGATATTCCGATCCGGGCGGCAGAGCTTTGTCGTAGGTGTAGATTTTCCCGACTTGGAAAACCCCGGCTGGCGCGCGTTTGTCCCGCTCGACTTTTTGCGGTCCGGGTTCGCCAGTGCCCAGGACGCCCCGCCCCCAGGCCAGGCCATTTTTCCCATAAAGCACGCGCACGGGTGGCGCGACGGCCCGCCAGCCTTTGCCTTCCCGCTCGAAAAGCTGGAGTTTTCCCGTGGTGGAATTCCAGCCGGGCGCAATCGAAATGATCAGCTGCGAAACAGAGCGATCGAGCGCGAAAACCGATCCCGGGCTCAGGACCAGTAGCAGCGCAACGACGCGAAGATCAAACCCAAACGCCATCGGCCACGGCATCTGCCAGCGTCGGGTAGGTGTTGAAAACTTTCAGCAATCCCGAGATCTCGAAAAGCTGCCGCAGTTGCGGACTCAACCCCGTGAGCCCGAAACGTCCGCCCGCCCGCATCATCTCCTAGGCTGGCACGATGATCGCGCGGATGCCCATGCTGGCGACAAAAACCGTGTCGGAAAAATCAATCACCAGCGAACGCACGCCGTCCTGGATATGCTTTACCGTGTAGTCCTGAAACGTTCCGGCCCCCGCGTGGTCCAGCCGCCCCGCGACGGCGATGACAACAATCGGACCTTCACGATGTTCGGTGATCTGCATGGCGGTCAAATAATCAGGGGATGCGCGGGGCGGCAAGTGTGCGGTCAGAGCTTCTTTGTGACGGTCACGATGTTCCGTCCGTCCTCCCGCTGGTAGGCGCAGGAGTCAAGCATGTGGCGGACAAAATGAATGCCGAGCCCGCCGATATCGCGCTCATCGGCCGGCAGGGTGGTGTCGGGTTCCGGCTGATCGAAGGGATTGAAGGCATGGCCATCATCGCAAATGCGGATGTGCAAAATCTCCGCGTTCTTCGCGAGGTGAACGGTGATCTCGTGGGCCGCTTCGTCGTCGTACCCGTACTTGATGATGTTGGTGACCAACTCCTCGATGGCGAGGTTGGCGGCGAAGACCACATCCGGCCCCGCAGCGTTTTCCTCCAGGAAATTCGTGGTGGCCTCGGCGACGGCGGTAAGCTCGTCGAAGTCATTACGCAAGCGGAGGGTTGTTTCAACCGACATCGCCATGAAGTTGCCGCTCGGGGCGCAACAGTTCAATCTGTTTGTCGGCGGACGGCGTGAATCCCCACGTACGCATCCTGCACGCCCGCGATCGGCGGAAAAATTTCCGATCCCTGAAACCCCACCGAACCGCGCGAAAGCATCATCAGTTTGCGCATCAAAGATTCCGCCTCCGCCTCCCGCGCCGGATCCACCCTCTGCCAGACGATCCCGGTCACTCCTGCGGCATCAAAGGCATCCATGGTCAGGCCATTCGGATCATTTCGCCCGCCAGCCGGATGGCCGCGATCATGCTGTCGGGGCGCGCCAAGCCCCGTCCGGCGATATCGAAAGCCGTGCCGTGATCCGGACTCGTGCGCGGAAACGGCAGCCCCAGGGTGACGTTCACCCCTTGATCAAAGGCATGCAACTTGAGCGGGATGAGACCCTGGTCGTGATACAAGCACAGCACGCCGTCAAACTCGCCCGCCACTGCGCGATGAAAGACGGTGTCCGGCGGCAGCGGATCCGTGAAGCTGGCCGACGTCCCCCATTTTTTCCGCAACAGAATGGCGGCGGGCGCGATCATCTCGATTTCCTCGCGGCCGAGGTCACCATTTTCACCGGCGTGCGGATTCAGGCCTGCCACCGCCACGCGCGGATTTGCAACGCCGCGGCGTTGCAGGAACGCCGCCAGCAAATTCCCCACCCGCACGATTTCCTGGGTGCTCAACAAACCAAAAATCTCCCTTAGCGGCACATGCGCCGTCACGAGCGCGACCGTAAGTCCGCCCCCGGTGAGGCACATGGCAAAGTTCTCCGTCCCCGCGCGGGCCGCAAAAAATTCCGTCTGACCCGGAAACGCAAACCCCGCCTCGTGCAGGGTCTTTTTGCTCACCGGCCCGGTCACCACCGCGCGGATCTCGCCGCGCAAGGCCAGCCCGGCCGCTTCCTCCAACGCACCAAAGGCATGCGCCGCCGACTCCCGCGAGGGCTTCCCTGCCGCAAACGCATCGGTCGCGCCGATCACGCGATAGGCAAACTCATCCGGCAACCGCCCGCCCGCCAGCGCCGCGCCGACAACTTCCGGCCCCACGCCCGCCGGATCGCCCACAGTGATGCCGATAACAGGTTTCATCTCCGCGCGATTGTGGTCCGCCGGGGGCTGGGAAAAAAGCTTCTTTGCAAAACGAGTCGGCCCCGGATCAGGCGTTGCGCCGCGCGGTGTAAATGCAGGACACGCCCAGGCAAAGCGGTCGCGACTGCATCCGGGAAAAACCGCAGCCTCCGATCAAGGCGAGCATTTCCGCGCCGCGGGGAAAGGATTCGATGGACTCGCCGAGATATTCATAGGCCTCCTTATTGCCGGTGACCGCCGCCGCGAAGGCGGGCAGGACGTGGTGAAGATAGCGGCGGTAGATCGCGCGGAGCGGGGAAAACTCCGGCAAAGAAAAATCCATCACCAACAACATCCCGCCGGGCCGCAGCACGCGGTGCATTTCACGCAGGGCGCCATCCCACGAAGCCATGTTCCGCAGACCAAAGGCGACGGTGAGCGCATCGAAGGATTGGTCACGAAAGGGCAGCCGCAGTCCGTCCGCCTGCACCAGCGAGGGCACGCTTTTCTCCCTCGCCACCTGCAACATGGGCAGACAAAAATCCGCGCCTACCACGTGGGCTTGAGGGCAGCTCCGACGCAGAGCCCGGGCGAGATCACCGCTGCCGGTGGCCAGGTCGAGAATGCGCGAGGGGTTCGCCTGAGCGACGAGCCGGGCGGCTTTAGACCGCCACAGAAAATCAAACCCGCCGCTGAGAAGGTGGTTGGCCAGATCGTAACGCGAAGCGATGGCCGAAAAAGTGCGGCAGACAAAGCCGGGATTCTGTTGTGGCAGCGAAGTTTCGATTGAAACACTTAAATTCCGCGATCCGCGATCTGCAATCCGCAATTAAAGTGGTGCTTACGAGAGGATGATCCCCGCTGGGCGGGGCTCTGCATTTTGGCTTCGCTCTTGCCACCCGCACTACGCGCGTGGCAGGTGAACCTGTTCAAATCCTCCAGAGGGCAAAATTACATCTCCATCGAATCCGCCACGTTTTTCGCAATGGAAGTGGTGCTCACGAGAGGATTTGAACCTCCAAGGGTTGCCCCATACGCTCCTGAGGCGTACGCGTCTGCCAGTTTCGCCACGTGAGCAAAAATTGAACAGCTAACATCACCCCGCTGTCTGAGGGTGTAAATCGGAAAATGCAAAATTCCACTGGCTTTGCCTGCGAGCTCATGCGAAAAACACACCCTTCTTTCTACCAATGAACAAAACGCTCTCCCTTGCCCTGTCCCTGTCCGCGGTTGCGGCCATGCTCTCCGCCTGCAAACCGTCCCAATCCACCGGCGCATCCCCGGCGGCTTCGGCGACACCGCAGGCCACCGCCCCCGCCGCCACTCCGGGCACGGCCACTTCGACTCCGGCCGCCTCCGCGCCTGAGGCAGCCGCAATAGAATTGAAAGATCCCGTCGCAGTCGTGAACGGGGAAAATATTTCCAAAGCCGAGTTGGAGGAAGCTTTCAACAGCGCGGTGCAGGCCTCCGGAGCCAAGATTGATGATCTGACTCCCGACCAGAAAATGGAGGGCTACCGCCAGTTGCTTGATGAATTGATCATGGACAAGCTCGTGACCAAGGAAGCTGAGGGCGTGACCGTTCCCCAAGCGGAAATTGACGCGGAAGTCGCCAAGATTAAAGGGCAGTTCCCCTCCGAGGAAGAATTTAACAAACAAATCATCGCCGCCGGACAATCGCCGGAAAAATTCAACGACGCGCTCAAGAAAATGCTCCAGCAGCAAAAATGGATGGAGAGCAAGGTGGGCGCCAAGACGGTCGTCACCGATGACGACGCGAAAAAATTCTACGATGCCAACACCAAGGAATTCGAGGAACCCGAAACCGTGAAGGCCAGCCATATTCTCATCCTGGTGGGCAAGGACGATTCCGAAGAGGTGGCCAAGCAAAAACTCGAAATTGCGAAAACGGTCGCCGTCCGGGCCAAGAAAGAGGATTTCACCAAGCTGGCCAAGGAACTCTCCGAGGAACCCGGCGCCAAGGAATCGGGCGGAGATCTGGGCTTCTTCCCCAAGGATCAAATGGTTCCCGAATTTGCCGAAGCCGCTTTCAATCAGAAAGTCGGGCAAATCAGCGAGCCCGTGCGCACCCAGTTTGGCTGGCACGTGATCAAGGTCACCGACAAGAAAGCCGCCGGAACCGTGCCGTACGAGCAGGTCAAAAAACAATTGCAGGCTTATTTGAAAACCGACAAGCAGCGTAAAGCCGTGCAAGAGTTGCTCAAATCCATGCGGGACTCGGCCAAGATCGAGAACACCATGCCTGCCGCCCCGGCGGCTCCGGCCATGCCCCAACTCCCGATGGGCGACACACCCGGCAATTAAGCCGCATGGCGAGACCTGCGAAACTCAACGCCGGGGTCATTGGCCTCGGCCTCATCGGCAGCCGTGTCGCCGCCACGTTGCGCAAGGCCGGCTATCAAGTTTGGGTCTGGAACCGATCGCCCCGTCCGGAGCCGAATTTCCTATCCTCGCCCGCCGAGGTCGCGGAATCGGCCAAGATTATCCAAATCTTTGTTTCGGACGGTCCGGCTCTGTTGCAAACCATTCAGACCATGTCCCAAGCGCTCGGCCCTGAACATGTCGTGCTGAACCACTCCACCGTCTCGCCCGAGGAAATCCTGGAAGCCGCGCGCATCGTCCACGAGCGGAACGCCTGCTTTCTCGATGCGCCCTTCACCGGCAGCCGTGATGCCGCTGCCGCCGGACAGATTGCTTATTACATCGGCGGAGATGCTGCCGTGCTGGAAAGAGTCCGTCCCCAACTCGAAGTCAGTGCCAAAGCCATTTTGCCCATCGGCGGAATCGGTCAGGCCACGGCGATGAAGATCGCCACCAATCTCATTGTGGCCGTCTCGGTCGGAGCCTACGCCGAGGCGCTGTGTCTGCTCGAAAAAAGCGGAATCCCGTTGTATAAGATCGGCGAGGCACTGCAGCACCATGCGGTCCATTCGTCGCTGGTGGACCTCAAAGTGCCGGCCATGATCGCAGCGGATTTCGATCCGCGCTTTTCTTTGAAGAATATGTTCAAAGATATTCAGATCGCGTTGGCCATGGCGGCGGAACACGGGGTCGAGCTCCCGGAGGCGGCGGCCTATGCCGGTTCGGCCATGGCGGCGTTGCAGAATGGCTGGGGCGACTCGGATTTTTCCAGCATCGCGCGGCATTACGGTTATCCGAATCCGGAAAACGAAATTCCCGAGGCGATTTTTTCCAAGCTCGCGGTGGATTCCCCAGGCGAAACCACGGAGCCAGCCAAGGAGAAGAAGAGTATTTTCCCGCTTTTCGGCCGGAAGGACTAGCCCGCCGTGTCATCCGAAGCGACCCGGTTGCGCCAACTCCGCCGGGATGGTGGATTTTATTTTCTTGGCCCACGCACCCGACTTCGCGTCACGGGTGCCGACCGACTGCGTTTTCTAAACGGACAGGTGAGCAACGACCTGCGGCGGCTGGTGCCCGGCCAGGCCATGCGTGCGCTGGTGCTGACGGCCAAGGGCCGCCTGTGCGCGGATATTTTTGTCTGGCTGGAGGACGATGCCCTGCTGATTGAGGCGGACGCTTCGCTGGCGGAAAGCCTGCCCGCGCGGTTGGAACGCTACGCGGTGGCGGACGACGTGAGTTTTGAACTGTTGCCGCCGGATCGGGGTGGTTGCCATGCTTTTGGTCCCGCGGCTGTTTCCCTTTCTGGCCTTCGGGTGCAGCGCTTGGGTTGGGACGGAGTCGATCTGCCCTCTGCACCGTCCGGTCTTGTGGAAGCCTCGGCGGATGAAGTCAACCTGGTCGGCATCGAACGCGGCGTGCCGCAGTGGGGTTCGGAACTTAGCGAGGAGATCCTGCCGCATGAAGCCGGGCTGGAGCGAGCGGCGGTGGATTTTCACAAGGGCTGCTATGTCGGCCAGGAGGTGGTATCTCGCATCGAAAGCGTCGGGCATGTGAACCGCGGACTCCGCGGATTTTCCGGTGATTTCGATCCCGAGACCTCGCCCGCCGCGAACTTAATGACGACCGCGGGGGAAAAAGTCGGCTGGCTCACCCGCGCGGCCCGTCACCCGGAATTGGGGAAATCTGTCGCGCTCGGCTATCTCCTCACCCGCTGCGCGGATGCATCTTTCTCAATCTTCGATGAAAGTGGTGCTTGCCTTGGTCGGGCAGAACGTTCTGAATTTCCGCTCGTTTCCTGAATGAAGATTTGTCTCACTGTATTTGCGTTTTTCCTGGCCGTTCTGTCCGGCGTCCTGGCGGCCCCCATCGGACCCGAGGTCGCCGTGATGGAGATTCAGTTTGGCAAGGAAAAGAAAACCCAGCAGGTGGTCATCGGTCTTTATGACACCGCTGCGCCCCTGACTGTGGCCAACTTTAAGGAACTCGCCGCCAAAAAGTTTTACCACGGTCTGCGCTTTCATCGCGTCTTCCCCAGCACATTGGTGCAAACCGGCGATCCCAAGACCCGCTGGATGGGACTGCCCCTGGGCTTGGGTGACACCGATCGTTCCGGCACAGGTGGACCGGGTTACACCATCCCCGGCGAGATCGGCCGCAAGCACGTCCGCGGCAGCGTCGCCATGTCCCGCCTCGGCGATAGCATCAATCCAGCCAAAGCCTCGAATGGCAGCCAGTTCTACGTCACCCTGGCACCGGCGCCCAAGCTGGACGGAAAGTACACCGTCTTCGGCGAAGTGCTGGAGGGCCTTGATGTGCTGGATGCCATCAGCAACGAACGCACCGACAGCAATGATTTTCCATTGGCAAAGATCGTGATAAAATCTATCACCATACAACCGCGTTTCGCCGAGCCGGCGAGGCAGTAGTTTACACGCGGTTTTGCGAAGAGTGAACGGGTAGGTTCCGGAGTGGCCAAACGGGGTGGACTGTAAATCCACTGGCATTGCCTTCACAGGTTCGAATCCTGTCCTGCCCACCACTTTAAAAAGCCCGCAGAAGCCCATAAATAAAGGCTCTGCGGGTTTTTTCGTGAAAATCGAAAAGGCTGAAAAATAGTGGAAATTGCTGGTTTATTTGTCACCCACTGTCACCCAGAGAATTGGCTCAATTGGGGCGATTTCGAGAGGGAGTTTCGCTCTCGTTGAAAGCGACCCTTGGAAGTCTCAATCGCTATACCTTCTTCTTTGCCTCGAATTTGCGACGGATGTTTGAAGCGCTACCTTTTATTTGATTTTGTTTGAACTGTTCATATTGCTCCCGAACGGGAGCAGGGGGGCGTTTTCCTGCCGGCATAGTGGCGGGGATGAAAACGCAAACACTCCCTGTAGTTCTCGAAAACGACATCCGCCACGCCGACCGACGCCACCCGGTTGACTTCCTCGAACCCCTCCCGACGCCGGAAGATCAGCTTGATCGCATTTGCGAAGTCCTGAGCCGGACCTTCGGCTGGGTGGCTGAAGCGGACACCGTTGAGCAGAAAGGACTCCGCGCTTCCGTAGTCTTGTATTGCGTCCGGGCCGACTTGCTCGGCGCAGCCACTCTTGAGCAACTTGGTGCAACGACCGGCACCCCGCAGGCCGTCGTGGACGAAATGGTGTCCGACTTCTGCCACAGCATCGGCTGGTAAAATGAGTGCGGCTAACCGACAGGCCGCTGACCAAGTGCGTGGCATTCCCTTGGGAGAGCTCCTCCACTGGCACGGCTTCAAAATCACGAAGGAGGGCGTGAGCATTCGCGCCAGGAGCAAGCACCACAACATTGTTGTGACCGGAAGCAAGTGGTTCGACAACAAGGCTGCTGTGGGTGGTGCAGGAGCCATCGACCTGCAAATGCACCTTTGCGGCGGGGATTTCCAGACCACCTGTCACGTTCTGGCCGAAGGTTTCCGACCCACTGGCGCCGGGCTGGTTTTTCCTCCAGGCAAGAGTCCAGAGGATCGGCGCAGGCCGTTCGAGGAACTGGCTGCACAGTATGCCGTGCCCAGCGCTGCCAACTGGCCGGTGGCCCGCGACTATCTGGTGGAAACCCGAAAAATCGACGCGGCCATTGTGGATGAACTCCACGAACGCGGTTCGATCTACGCCAACAACCATCGCCCGAACCCAGGCATTGTCTTTCTTCACCGCAGTCCACACGGAAAGGTTGAAGGGGCGACTTTGCGGGACACCCGCCGTGAATCCAGCTTCCGGCCCTGCCTCGGAAACAAGCTCTCCGCATGGTTTTCCATCGGCGATCTCGCCAATGCCCACACCGTCGTGGCGGTCGAATCGCCCATTGAGGCGTTGAGTTATCACACGCTATTTGCAGGTCGGAATGACCCGCTTGCCATTGTCAGTTGCTCAGGTTCCTTCGTGCCGGAGGAAGTGATGTTTCAAGCCTACGACCGCCGTCAGAGCTTCCTCGTGGCCTTGAACAATGACGATGCCGGGGAGTTCGGGTGGCAGAAGGCCTGGGACGGCACCACCGACTGGACTGGCTTCAAAATCTCTTCCGCGTGCCCCCGCCTCAAGGATTGGAACGCTGATTTGGTGTCCGCCCATCGAGTCACCAATGGCCAGCGAAACTCACTTCATCTGTAACCGCTCCGTCCCGGAGCAACCCAGAAGATCACTATGAACCTCACCGCCACCTACTCCCCCGAAGATAACAAGCTGCGGCTTTACACCAGCACACGCCTCGATTCCGAAACCTACGCCCAAGTAAAAGCCGCCGGGTTTTCATGGGCTCCCAGACAGCAACTTTTCGTTGCCCCGATGTGGACACCCCAACGGGAAGACATGCTTCTCAAACTCTGCGGCGAGATCGGCGACGAGGACAAATCCCTTGTCCAGCGGGCCGAGGAACGCGCTGAACGTTTCGAAAATTTCAGTGAAAACCGCGCCAAGGATGCCGAGCAGGCGCGCAAGGGTGTGGAATCCATCGTGGAACATATCCCGTTCGGGCAGCCGATCCTAGTCGGCCATCACAGCGAACGCCATGCCCGGAAAGACACTCAACGAATCGATGACGGAATGCGCAAGAGCATCAAGATGTGGGACACGTCGAAATACTGGACGGCCCGTGCCGAGGCTGCGATCAGCGATGCCAAATACAAGGAACGGCCTGACGTTCGCGCCCGCCGCATCAAGAAACTGGAGGCTGAACAGCGGAAGAAGGAACGCACTAAGGCCGAATCCGAACGTTTCCTCAAGGCCTGGATTAAACCCGGCCTGACGATGGAGGAGGCCGCGAAAATCGCCAGTTCCGATGGCGGCTATTTCCTCAGCACCAGCCAACGCACAGACGGAAAGACATGGTCCGTGTCCCTGTGGGACGTGACCCAAGGCCGATACGAGCCTCAACCGAAGGTGGAGGAAATCGCAGCCAAAGCCGTCAAAAATCACCAGGCGACCATCTCTTGGGCCGACCGCTGGCTCGGCCATTTTGCCAACCGGCTGACCTACGAAAAGACAATGCTCAAACAGGATGGCGGCATTGTGGCCGATCAAAACCGGCCGGAAGTCGGAGGGGCCTGCAAATGCTGGGCTTCGCCGCGAGGCGGCTGGTCGATCATTCAGAAGGTCAATAAAGTTTCTGTGACAGTGCTCGATAATTGGGGCAACGGCGGGAAGGATTTCACCCGCACGATCCCCTTCGACAAGCTCACCTCCGTCATGAGCAAGGCCGCGGTGGACGAGGCCCGCCAGGCAGGAGGACTGCTTGGGCAGCAGCCTATCGGATATATACTGGCAGCCGCATCCAGTCCGTCCGAAGTTTCCAGCGAGCCCGCTCAGCCGGCGCATGAAGCGCCGAAAGTTTCCGAGGCCCCTGTTATCTCCAGTGGCATCGCGACCCCGCGAGGGCCGCTTATCCGCACGGCGACATCGCAGCGGGAGGTTTCCAAACCGCGGGTCGGGCAGTCTCCCAAACAAGGAATGCGCCTGTGATTTCCATTCTTCCCAACAATGCGCACCCGCGCGTTTGCGCCGCTCATTGTGCGGATCCGTGGTCACAGGGGGACTCGCAAGCTCGCCCCCCGTGCCTGCCGGTTCCTCCAATCAGCTCATTCGTCATTGCGAGAACCACCTCGCCCGCCCAATTGAGAGAGCCGTCCGCTTCGCTACCGTGCCTTCTCAACTCGGCGGCAGGACCTGCCGTCCAATTCCTCCCTGGAGGAGAAGCCCTATTGACGGATTGCTTCCACGACGCACCTGCGACTGCGCTCCGCCCATTTGCTCCTCCGCGTCCGGCGTCAGCGGTAGCCCTTCCTCCCTCCGCACACGCCGACCGCTCCAGAGCAAATCGGCTCACTTGCGGAGACGACCATCGCCCCGGTCGCTCATTGCAGAAAAGCGCCCGCTTCGCTCCCCGCCATTCTGCAATCAGCGATTTCACCGGACGCCGACTGGCTGTTTCTCCATTCCACACGTTGGCAAAGGACGCGCTCATTGGGGACCGCCGCGCCGGTTCGCAGGGGTTTCGACCTCTCTCCCCGCTTCCCTTCGCCGCGGTCCCCAATCAGCGCAATTCCACCGACCTGCTTGGCTTCGCGCGCCCATTCGTTCCGTCCTCGCCTTCCCCAAAGCCCCGGCTCCCGGTGCAACGAATCGGCGGTTTGACCTCTTTCGACCTCTCAACCGGAGTCCTGGGAAACGAGTTCCGGGACTCCTTGAAACACCCTGTCAGACATACCGAATTTCTCACCTTTGCGGTCGTTTTTCCCGTTCCGGACGACCGTCAGGATAGCACTTTTTCCCGGAAAAAGTGCGGGCGGGTCGCTGGCGCTCACTTTTCCGCCACTCCTGCGCGTGTCAGGCACGCTTCGGAGGAAATCAATTTTTTCCCCCAACCCCAACAAACAACCCCAATAAATCGTATGGTACGAAATCCCACAACCAAAACCGCCCGCATAGACCTCGACATCACCGTCGAGTCTCAACAGCGATTCGACGCAATCCACAAGGCACTCGGTTTCAAAACGAAACCCGAAACTTTCGAGGCCCTTGTTTTTTCCATTTCCGCCAAGGATGTCCTTCGCCCGGATGTCATGGCGCGCATGGAAAGCAAACTCGATCAGGCCCTTGAAGTGCTCGACTTGCTGGCATGAAGGACGGGCAAATCTTCGCTCGAAAATCCACCGCCCGCGGGCGATTGGATTTGGAATACCTCGATGAAACTTCCAGCCGGAAGGCTTCATTGCGCGAGCGTTCCGACATGGAGCAACAAATCGGACGGAAGCTGAAAAACTTCACGGATTACGCTTCCAAGGAAACGCTCGGGCAGGTTCACGCGGGAGGATTTTTGCACAACGAGATCCGCCGCAACCCGGACGGCACAAGTACAGCGCCTGCGCAGCTTTCCAATACGGAGCGCAAGCGCCGCATCACGGATGTCTGGCAAAATCATTTGGAAAAGTGTCCGTCACAGGCCCGCAGCCCGGTCATCGCGCATCGTCTGATTTTCTCAATGTCGAAAGAGCAGCACGATGCGTTGGTGGCTGCTGGTCTCAATCCCGATCAGGTTTTGCATTCCAGTTTGAAGAAAATCATGCGGAGATTTGCCGAGAAATTTCATCCC
>JBGTGQ010000065.1:0-55454 GCA_041746635.1 Terrimicrobiaceae bacterium
GGCAAGGGCATTACTTGCTGATCGACTTGTTGAGAGCCTTGATCCCGCAGAAGACGGATTGATCCATGAACTCTGGGTCACCGAAGCGAACCGCCGCTTACAGGAACTTCGATCCGGGCAAGTGACGGCAATACCAGGGGATGAAGCCGTCGCAAAGCTCCGGAAAAAATATGGAAAATGACATATGAATTCCACCCCGAAGCGCTTTTCGAATTTCAAGCTGCCGCTGATTTCTACGCAGAGTGCCAAGCGGGATTGGAGATTCGTTTCATCCTGAATTATGCCGACAGTTCTGCGTATCGGGCCATTCTGATTTCATTTTTACACCGACGAGGGCAATGAGCCCCCTCACATCCATGTTCGAACGCCCGATGGAGAGTGCAAGTTCTGGCTGGAGCCCTCGATTTTGCTCGCTGGCATTCGTGGAGTGAAGCCGCATGACCTGCGTCAGATAGAACGCCTCATTTTCGAAAACCAAGAGATACTCAAACAAGCATATTATGACATCCATCCTCGCTGATTCCCCAATCTCTTTAGAGCCAGTAGCCGTCCGTGCCTGGACCGAAGGAAGGACAATATTCATCGAACTTTATGATGGTCGCTTCGTCGGCTTTCCCGCTGACCGTTTTTCCAGGTTGGCCGCCGCCACGGATGAACAGTTGAAGGACGTCACCGTTGAGGTGAATGGGTTTGCCCTCCGCTGGGAAGATTTGGATGAGGACATCACAGTACCGGGGATTCTTGCCGGTCGCTTCGAGCTGCCACAAAAATAGTTCAACGAGCCGATGGACTTAACCACGGGCAATGCCGGACTTTCAGTGGCGAGCACGGCCGCCGCTACCCGTTCAGGCACAGAGGCTGCGAAGACGAAGAGCAGCCTTAGTGCCTTCACTCCCGCCGCTTTGATGGCAGCCGCCGTTCCGCCCGTGGCAAGTCAGTCGCCGACGGAAAATAAACCCGAGCCGCTTCGCTCCAAATTCTACTCGCACGAGACTGCTGCAAGTGTCATCTTGCTTGGATGAAAACACGATTTACCCACTGGATCGAGGCTGATGGGAAATTTCTCGGTTACCTCAACGATTATCCAGATCATTGGACGCAAGGTGATAATATCGAGGATCTTAAGGATCATCTCCGCGACCTTCATGTGACATTTACATCGGAAGACATTCCCGGCATCAGAAAAGAAGAAGAATTGGAAATCGCGTGAAGCGGCGCGATTTGATTGCTCAGTTGGAACGAGCAGAATGCGTTTTGCTACGGCACGGAGGCAGACACGACATATACCACAATCCAAAGACCGGGGTATCACAGCCCGTTCCAAGGCACCGAGAAGTCAACGAGCTTTTGGCCAAGAAGATCATACGTGATTTGACAAGAGGCGAAAAATAATCCGAACGAGCGCATCGAACCCCTACAAGCTGGCACTCGGGCTGCGAAAGCACCCCGACCGCCAGCTTTCCGGGGCAGGTCATGCGGGACGATGGGCACAAAAATATCGCCTTTCTTGCCTGTCGCCGTAGCATTCTCGAATGCCACTGGTTTTTCGAGAAGGAAGGCTTCAAGTTTGCGTTTTACAGCAATGACCACCGACCGATCCATGTCCACGTCCGCAAGGGCGACGGGGAAGCGATATTCAATGTCGAGGACGCAGTAGAGTTGAGGGAGTCCGTCGGCTTTAAGGTGCGGGAACTCGCCCGCGCAGAGGAGCTTGCAGAAGAAAATAGAACGGTTATCATTGAGGCTTGGCATGAACACCTTGGTTGATACCGCGAAAGCGACCGCATTCAGAGATGGTCACATTGTGATCACGATGGACAGCGGTGTGGAGGTGCGTTTCCCAGTCAGTCGCAATCCACGACTGGCCAAAGGCACACCTGATCAACTGAGCAATATCGAGGTGTCTCCTTTCGGCTTACATTGGCCCGATCTTGATGAAGATCTGTCTTTTCGAGGCTTGCTAGCAGGCGACTACGGCCAAAATCAAATATAAAGCCAACGGAACGGTCGAGGTAATCCCTGTCCCTGCGGGACTTTTGGCATTTCGCCTGCAGAGCAGGCTCGGATGCCAAAAGCAAGCAGGGATACCTCACCGCGGACGTTGATGAAATGAAGACTCCACCCGAGCCAATTCTCTCTTGCTATCTCGCCGTGCTGCAACAGGCGCTGGTTTACGGACGGGCGTTTGCTTTGGAAGGTCGCCCACATCAACAGATCGCAGATCTTTTGGACGCAGTTCATGTCATTCCTGAGCTGCTTACCGAATGGGAGAGGTGTGATGAGCGAGGGCTTTTCCGATTTCTTGAAGAGTATGATCGGAAGTATGCCATCGCTGAAAACGACTTCAGCCTAACCAAAGTTTTTCAGAGCAGTTACGGGAATCGCACGTATCCTCCACCTCCCCAGTAGATCACAAAAATGCCCAATCGAGTCCCCGTGGCTAACTGAGCAAACGCTCAATCAGCCACGGGTCCCACACCACCGGGCGTCCGTACCGGGCGGTTCCGGCTAGGGTTGGAGTTTCCCCCTTCCCGGAGGTGGTGACTTCGACCTTTCGGCCCATGCCACTTCACCCCAGAGCCCTCCATGCTTTCCATCGTGACGGCTCTCATCAACCTCCTGGCCAACTGGCTTTATCGGGGTCAATGTCCTCCACGCGGTTAAGGGCTCTTCATCGGTTCGGTCCTTCGCGGCTTCAAGTGTTGATGCTGCGGCCACGCTGACCCCGAGTTTACGCGGAAAATCGGAATTCGCATTCATTTCTGACCTCTTGCCCGCGGGCGGGGATCACGGTTAGATTTCGGCCATGAGTCTTTTGAAAATTGCCGGACGGGAATTTTCCTCCCGCCTTCTGCTCGGCACGGGGAAGTTTTCCTCGAATGAAACGATGCGCGATGCCCTGGCTGCCAGCGGCACCGGGATCGTCACCGTCGCCCTCCGCCGCGCCGATCTCAGCGGCAAGAAGGATCCCTTTGCCAACATTCTGGATTTTATTGATCCGAAAAAATATCTCCTTCTGCCCAACACCAGCGGCGCGATGAACGCGGAGGAGGCCGTTCGGCTGGCCCGGCTCGCCGCCGCCGCCGGGCTCCCCAGATGGGTGAAGCTGGAGATCCATCCCGATCCGCATTACCTTCTGCCGGATCCCATCGAGACCTTCAAGGCTGCGGAGATTCTGGTAAAGGAAGGTTTCACTGTCCTGCCTTATATCAATGCCGATCCGGTGCTGGCCAAACGCCTCCAGGATATCGGCACCGCCACCGTGATGCCGCTTGGTTCGCCCATCGGCAGCAACCGCGGTCTCGAAACCCGCGCGCAGATTGCGATTATCATCAATCAAGCTACCGTGCCCGTGGTGGTGGACGCCGGCATTGGCGTACCGAGTCATGCCGCCGAGGCCATCGAGATGGGCGCGGACGCGGTGCTGGTGAATACAGCCATCGCGGCGGCGCGCGATCCGGTTCGGATGGCCCGGGCGTTCAAAGTCAGTGTCGAAGCCGCTCGTGAAGCCGTTGAAGCCGGTCTGCCCACCCAGCTTGATCACGCCGAGGCGACCAGCCCCCTGGCGGCGTTCCTTAAGGAATCGTCCACAGATTCCGCAGAGTAACACCGATTCTCGGTTCTTCCCAATCGGTGAAAATCTGTGAAATCTGTGGACTGTAAAAATGTCCGAAGACAAGCAGACCCCGATGATGAAGCAGTACCTCGCCGTGCGGAGGGAATTGCCTCCTCACACCATCCTGCTTTTCCGGCTGGGGGATTTTTATGAAATCTTCGGCGACGACGCGAAGGTTGCCTCGCCCATTCTCAATGTGGCCCTGACCAAACGCGGTGAGTTGCCCATGTGCGGCATGCCGTACCATTCCGCCCGCGGATACATTGAAAAACTCGTCAAAGCCGGCTGGCGGGTCGCCATTTGCGATCAGGTCGGGGAAGTCCAGGCGGGCAAACTCGTCCGGCGCGAACTCTCCCAGATCCTCAGCGCCGGCACGTTGGATGATTTCGGCCTCGATGACCGCAAGCCCAATTTTCTCGCCGCCATCTGTCAGCGGGGGAAGTCCCTCGGACTGGCTTTTTGCGAACTGAGCACGGGCGAATTCCGCCTCACCGAAGTGGACACCGTCGCCGCGCTGCTCGACGAACTCGCCCGCGTCTCGCCCGCCGAAACCATCGCGCCCGAACAGCAGCAGGAAGTTTTCTCCGGAATCGAGGGGGCTAATTTTCTCGATGGGTACATTTTCGAATCCGACCCCGCCGCCGAACTCCTGCGCGACCATTTCAAGGTCCATTCCTTGGACGGTTTTGGTTGCGCCGATCTGCCCGCCGCCGTCGGTGCCGCCGGGGCGCTGCTGCATTACCTGACCCGGCAAATGCGGCGCAACGCCTCGCACCTGCGCCGCCTCCAACCGTACCGCGCCAGCCAGTTTCTCATTCTCGATGCCGCCAGCCAGTCCCACCTGGAACTCGTCCAATCCCGTGCCGGAAAAACCATGACCCTCCTTGGCGCGCTCGATTGCGCCGTGACCCCCATGGGTGCCCGCCTCCTGCGCGAATGGGTGCTTCATCCGCTGCGCGAAGTGGAGGAAATCCGCGCCCGCCAGAATGCCATTGCCCGCCTCTTGGAGGATTCGCTTCTTCTCGGAAAGCTCCGCGGGCAACTTGGCGAGATCCGCGACCTCGAACGCGCCGTCTCCCGTCTCAACGGGAACTCCGGCAACGCCCGCGACCTCGCCGCCCTGGCCAACTCGCTGGCACTCGTTCCCGGAGTGATTGATGGCGCGAAGGCCATCGGCAGTCCGTTGATCGAAACGCTTGCCGCGAATCTCCACCCACTGCCCGATCTGGTTGACACCCTCGCGCGCAGCATCGTGGACGAACCACCCGCCATCCTGCGCGACGGGGGCCTTATTCGCGACGGCTGCGATCCCGCCCTCGACGAACTCCGCGCCGCCTCGCATGAGGGCAAAAACTGGATCGCCGCCTTGCAGGAAAAAGAAATCACCCGCACCGGCATCAGGTCCCTCAAGGTCCGTTTCACCTCGGTCTTCGGCTACTTCATCGAAATCACCAAGGCGAACCTCCCCTCCGTGCCCGGGGACTACATCCGCAAGCAAACCACCGTCAATGGCGAGCGGTTCATCACGCCCGAACTCAAGGAAATCGAAGGCAAAATCCTCGGTGCTGACGAACGCGCCAAAGCCCGCGAGATCGAACTCTTCCAGGAACTCCGCGCCCAGGCCCTGGCCCAACTGACCCCCATCCAGGAAACCGCCGCCGCCCTCGCCGCCCTCGACGTACTGGCCGGACTGGCCGAGACCGCTCGCCAGCATCATTACATTCGCCCCGAAGTGGACGATTCCGGTCTGCTGGAGATCACCGACGGACGCCACCCCGTTCTCGATCAGATTACCACCACGGCCGAGCGATTTGTGCCGAACGACACCGCGCTCGACACGGAGGACAAACGGTTTGCCATCATCACCGGGCCAAACATGGCCGGCAAATCCACCTACATCCGCCAGGTCGCCTTGCTCACCCTCATGGCGCAAATGGGCAGCTATCTGCCCGCCGCCAGCGCGCGCATCGGCGTGACCGACCGCATCTTCACCCGTGTCGGCGCGAACGACGATCTGGCGAAAGGCCAGAGCACCTTCATGGTCGAGATGAACGAAACGGCGAACATTCTCAACAACGCCACGGCCAGGAGCCTCGTCATTCTCGACGAGATCGGGCGCGGCACGTCCACCTTCGACGGACTCAGCATCGCGTGGAGCGTGGCGGAATTTCTCCACGACGAAATCGGCTGCCGTACGCTCTTCGCCACGCATTACCACGAGATCACCGAGCTCGAACGCACCAAGTCCGGCGTGACCAACCTCAACGTGGCCGTGCGCGAGTGGAACGATCAGGTCATCTTCCTGCGCAAAATCCTCCCCGGTCGCGCCGACCAGAGCTACGGCATCCAGGTCGCGCGCCTGGCTGGCCTGCCCGACTCCGTGCTCCACCGCGCCAAGGAAATCCTCAACAATCTGGAAAAATCCGAACTCAACGCCGAGGGCGAACCCGTTCTGGCCAAGTCACGCCGGAAGAAGGCCGCCATCCACGCCGGCTTGGGGCAGCTCGATTTGATCTGAGCCTAAGCGGAGTTGATGATGGTTGAGAGTTGAGGGTTGAGAGTTGATTCTGAACCTCTCAACTCTCAACCATCATCCCGGTGTCCAGGCTGAGCGATCAATCCGCGCGGCAGGACTTTTTCAACCACACCGCATAATCTCCCTCGGTGATGGCGCCGGCGGCGAGGGCGAGCGTGCGTTCGACCACTTCTTCTTCGGGTGCTTCGAAGGAACAGCCGTTGATTTCCAGAAACAGAGCGGCGGCAACGAATCCGGTGCGTTTGTTGCCATCCAGAAAGGGATGATTCTTGACGAGGCCCGTTGCGTAGCTGGCCGCGAGTTCGAATAGGGATGGCTTGCCATAGGCGAAAAGATGCCGCGGGCGATTCAACGCGGATTCCAGCAATCCTTCATCGCGCACACCCTCGAGTCCGCCGAACCGCTCCAGCATTTCCGCGTGGAATGCATGACAATCCGCCGCATCGACCCAGACCGGTTCCTTCACTTTGCCAGCTCGCGAAGCGCGTTGCGATAGCGACGCATTAGGCTGTCGGCGACTTTCATCTTCTCTTTGAATCCCGGTTGCTCCGGCGTCACGCGCAGCGAATTCTGCGGAGCTTCGGTGAGATAAAGCGTCGCGCCTTCTTGGACCTTCAGGGCTTGGAGCGCCTCCTTGGGTAACACGATTCCGAGAGAGTTCCCGATTTTGCGGACTTTGGTTTCAATAGCCATGTACTAACTTTCGTTATACCATCCGTGTGTGTCAAGAGTCCCATGAAGGAGGCTTCCTCAGATCGGACGGGCTCATACGGATCCCGGGAGGCGTGATGCTCGCTTTATTATTGGAATATCAGAACATGAAAAGTAAGTTCTGAGAAAGGCGTTCGCGACGCGTTAGCGGTAGGATCATCAATCCATGAAACTCCAGGACAACCTCTTGAACATCCAGATCGCCACTCCCTGTCCCGCGCGCTGGGAAGATATGCAGGGTGATGACCGCGCGCGCTTCTGCGGTCAGTGCCGCAAGCACGTCTATGATCTTTCCGCCCTTGGCGCGGCGGCGGCAGCCGATTTGCTGCGGGAGAAAGAGGGCAACCTCTGTGCGCAATTTTATCGCCGTGCGGATGGAACGATCCTGTACGCCGAGGATTGTCCCGTGGGACTAGCCGCCCGGAGATGGCGTCGTGTGAAGCACCTCGCCGGTGCCGCCGCATCGTTCGTGCTCATGATGGGTGGCATGAACAAGGCGCAGGCTGGCGACACCACGAATTCTCGACCAGAAGGCGGCATGATTCGTGGTAGGGTTTGTGTTTCTCCCACACCGACTCCAACCCCGACTCCGAACGCCACCGCGACTCCCGGGCCCAAGGCGAAGTAGTTAAAGCCCTTCTTCCAGGCCCTGGGTTCCGCCTGTCGGCGGCTTTTCCCGCTGTACGTTGTCACATTTTGAGAATTGCAGGACCGTGCCCGTCCGGCATGGTGGCGGGGTGAAAGCGTTTCTCTATGCGGTCCTGCTGGCGGCAACCTCCGCCCTGGCTCCGGCCGGCAACGTGATTTTTATTCATCCCGATGGTGCCGGTGTCAGCCACTGGCAGGCGGCGAGGTTTCTTTGGGCGGGGCCGGATGGTGAACTGAATTGGGACCGGCTGCCGAATGTCGCCGTTTATCGGGGGCACATGAAAAATTCCCTCACTGCCTCATCGAATGGGGGCGCCACCACGCATGCCTACGGGATCAAGGTTCCGCTCGGGGCATTCGGGACCGATGGCACCACGGCGGAGCGTCCGACGGCCGCCTCCGGGAAGTCGGGCAGCCTTATGCACGAGGCCATGACGCGCGGGGTGAAGGTCGGGGTGGTCAATTCGGGCAGCGTGATTGAACCCGGTACGGCTTGCTTTCTTGCGAGTGTGCCCAAGCGAGACGACTACGCTGAGATCACCAAGCAAATTTTGGAATCTGGTGTCGATGTGATTTTGAGCGGTGGGGAGGAATGGTTCCTACCCGCAGACATCGCCGGCCGCCACACCGCCGCAGGCAAAAGGACCGACGGCATCAATCTCGTGGCGGTTGCGCAGGCGCAAGGTTACACGGTCGTTTATGATGCGGCGGAGTTGAAAGCCATTCCGCCCGGCACGAAAAAGCTGCTCGGCATCTTTGCCTTCGAAGACACGTTCAACGACATGGGCGAAGCGCAGATGGCCGCGCTGAACCTGACCCCCTACAAGCCCACGGTTCCCACCCTGGCCGAGATGACCGACGCGGCGCTGAAACTTCTCACCCCCGGCCCGTTTCTGCTGGTGGTGGAGGAAGAAGGGGCGGACAACTTTGGCAATGCCAATAACGCCACCGGCACCTTGGAAGCGCTCCGCCGGGCGGATGAGGCCTTTGGCGTTGCGCTGGGGTTTGTGGAGAAAAACCCGGAGACGCTGCTGCTGACCGCGGCCGACAGCTCGGCCGGAAATATGGATGTGATTGGAATTGATGCCTCGCCGGAAAAGCTGGCCATCGCGAAAAATCAGCGCGATCGCAACGGTGCGCCGTACAGTCTGGGGCAGGACGGCAAGCCTTTTGTTTCCCAACCAGACCGCCTCGGCGAGAAGCATTTGTTTGTCATCAGTTGGGGAACTCTGCTCGACGCCAGCGGCGGGATCGTGGTGCGTGGAGCCGGGAAAAATGCGGAAACGATTCGAGGGAGTTTCGACAACACGCGGGTTTATTCCCTGATGAGGGATACCCTCTTCGGCCCGGAACCATGACGATTGATTGGCGGCGAAATGTTGCTCAGCTCGCTGGCACGGTGGTGATCGGGCTGTCGGCGGGCTTGGTGGCGGTGTTTTTCCATCAGGCCATGGTTTGGCTGGCAAAATGGATGGTGGATGTGCCTTCGCAGTGGCCGGGGTGGATGTTTGCTCTCACGGTGCTGGCTGGCATGGCGGTGGCGGCGTTTATCACGGGGGTGTTGATGAAACGCTTTGCGCCGGATGCGCCGGGCAGTGGGATCCCGCAGGTGAAAGCGGCCTATCACACCGGGAGGCTGGATTTTTCGTGGAACCTGATCTGGGTCAAATTCGTGGGCGGTGCGCTGTCCATTGGATCCGGGTCGAGCATGGGTCGCGAGGGGCCGACGATTCATATTGGTGCGGCGATTGCGAGCAAGGTGGCGAAGTTTCTCGGTGATGATCCGGCGGCGCGGGCGAATGCGGTGTGCGCGGGTTCGGCCGCGGGGTTGGCGGCGGCGTTCAGCAGTCCGCTGGCGGGGGTAACGCTGGTCCTGGAGGAAATCGCGGGAGGAAAAAATCAGAACAAATTTGCCGGGCGTTCGCTCCTGGCGGCCGCGCTGGCGGCCAGCGTGGTGTACGCGCTGTCGCGCGGAGCGGCCTGCCTTCCGATCGGGCCGGTGGTGCCGATGAATATGAAAGTGCTCTGGCTTTCGCCGGTGGTGGCGGTGGTGGCCGGTGCGGCGGGTTTGCTTTTCCAATGGACCACGCTTTCGTTGCGGTTGCGGTGCAAACGTTCGGCCATCTCCGGTCCGGTGCGGCTGGCTCTGGGCGCCTTGGCGGGAGGTGTTTTCGCCTTCGCGGCGTTCCAGCTGACGGGACGGTTGGGGGGATTTGGCCTGGGTGAGGAGGATTTGCTGGCGGCCTTGAAGAACGAGATCGTCTGGCCGGTGGCGCTCTGCCTTTTGCTGGCAAAGATCGCCGCCACCGCGGCCTGTTATGGCACGGGCGGCTGCGGGGGAATTTTTGCCCCGGTTATTTTTTTCGGGGCCATGGCCGGCGTGTTGGTGCATGGCCTGACCGCGCCCTGGCTGGGATTGACCGGAGGCGATCAAACCTTGCTGGCGCTGGTGGGCATGACCGCGTGCCTCGGCGCCGTCGTGCGGGCCCCGCTGACTTCCATTTTGATCGTGATGGAAATGACCTGGCAGATTCACGCCCTGCCCGCCCTGATGGTTGCGGCGGTGATCTCGGTCTTTATGAACCGGTTCTGCTTTGCCGGAAATTTTTATGACGAGGCCCTGCGGCAGGATGGCGTCGTCCTGAAGGATTGAGAAAACCTAAACGCCCTGACGGGCCTTGACCTCGGCCACGGCTCGGGTGAATCCGTCCTCGGCCTCGCTCAGAAGGACGAAAGCATTCCCCAGCGATCCGCTCTCGGCCTCCTGTTCAATGGTGGCGATCGGCTCGCTGATGCCGGTGAAACCAAAATTGGCCGAACTGCCTTTGATTTGGTGCGCGATCCGGGCGGCCTGAACGGCGTCATTTTCCTGAATTTTCTGCCGGAGTCCGTCGAGGAGCACGGGGATTTCCGCCAGATATTCGCGGTAGATTTCGACGAAGTCGGGGGCAAACCCATCCGCGATCATATCCAACTGTTCCCAGTCGATGGGGGAAGAACTCATGGTGATGCTGTATCCCGTATTGGCGATAGGGTCAAATTCAAGAACGGCGATTTTGCGGGAGAATTGGCGGCGGTGCCGGCCGGTAAAACCATTCCGCGCTGGCCGGCGAGGGGAGGTTGTGGGAAAAATCCGGGTGTGATGGAACTGCCAGTCGTGATCATTGGAGCGGGTGTCGCCGGTCTTTGCGCGGCGGAGAAGTTGCGGGAGGCCGGGATCGAAGCGGTGATCCTCGAGGCTTCCGCTGCGATCGGCGGCCGGGTGCGGGCCTTGGAGGGATTTACCGATTTTCCCATCGAACTCGGGGCGGAGGAAGTCCACGGGGCGGATAACATCCTTCTGCGCATGGCGGCGGAGTTGGGGATCGATCATTTGCAGCATTTCACCACGGACGACATGCTGCGGCTGGACGGGGAGTTGCGCTTTCTCGATGTAAGGTGATCTCATCTCTGGACCGGGGTTGAATGGGGTGCGTTGGAGTGAGGCTTTATTTCCAGTATGCCGGCGTGCGGACGGCTTTTTCGAGAAGTTTAAGATACTGCCGCCGGGGAATCGAGCAGGCTCCGAAACGTTCCAGATGCGGCGTGGTCCATTGGGTGTCGAGAAGAAGGAATCCCTCCGAACGCAAGATTTCGACCAACCGTACCAACGCGACCTTCGAGGCCCCCGGCACGGCGCTGAACATGGATTCTCCAAAGAACGCCGCCCCGATCCGCACGCCATAAAGTCCCCCAGCGAGGCGGCCTTCGCGCCAGATTTCCAGCGAATGGGCCTGTCCGCTCCGATGCAGGGCGAGATAGCTCTGCACAATGGTTTCATCGATCCAGGTTTCCTCGCGTATTCCACAAGCCCGGATGACTTGTTCGAACTCCGTGTCGATGCGCAACTCCCAGGCGGGGTCGCGCAGAATTTTTTTTGTGCCATGGGGAATGTGAAAATCGTCGAGTGGAATGATACCCCGGGGGTCGGGGGAGTAGCAGCGAATCACGCCATCCGCCTGCGCCATAGGGAACCATCCTGCGGCATAAAGGCGGAGTAATTCTTCGCTTGGAATCAGGGTTGCCATCGAGAGGCTTTTTTTTATTATGCCTCGCGTGAGAAGCGTGACTCTTTTTTTCGGTTTATTGGCCGTTTTGGCTTTAGTGCTGACGGGATGTTCTGTGGCCGAGCAACAGCCCGGCGAGGTGGGAAATCAGTTCCAGCGGGGTATCCAAGGTCAGGGACAGATCGTACCAAATAATCCCACTACTGATTCTTTCGGCCCAGAGTACCGCTGATCGGAATTCCCCCGCCCAAAATGTCCTCTTCGTCTTCCTCGCCCGAGGATCATATCGCCATTCTCGATTTTGGCTCGCAATATACGCAAGTCATCGCCCGGCGCGTGCGGGAATGCCGGGTTTATTCCGAAATTCTGCCATTTCGGACGAAAGTTTCCGTTCTCCGGGCTTTGCGTCCCAAGGGGATCATTCTCTCCGGTGGGCCGGCCAGCGTCTATGAGAAAGGCGCCCCGAAAGTGGACAATGCGATCTATGATCTTGGTATCCCGATTCTCGGCATCTGTTACGGCATGCAGCTCGTTTCGGTCGACCTGGGTGGAAAAGTCGAGCGCTCCGAACGCCGTGAATACGGCGCGGGCCGGTTGAAAGTGGACCGGCGTTCCGACCTTTTCCATGGCCTGCCGGCCGAACTCGACGTCTGGAACAGCCACGGTGATAAAGTCACAAAAATGCCCAAGGGATTTCGCGCCCTGGGCACAACGGAAAACTCCCCGCATGCCGTCATGGGCGACACCAAGCGCGAGATTTACGGCCTGCAATTTCATCCCGAGGTGGCCCACACCCCGCGCGGAAAAGAAATCCTGGAAAATTTTGTCTATCGCGTCTGCGGCTGCAAGTCGCAGTGGACCATGGGCTCGTTCATTGAAAAAACCTGCCAGAAAATTCGGCAGCAGGTTGGCGACGGGCAGGTGATTCTCGGCCTGAGCGGAGGAGTGGACTCTTCGGTCGCGGCCGCGCTCATTCACAAGGCCATCGGCGATCAACTCACCTGCATCTTCGTCAACAATGGCCTCCTGCGGGCCAACGAAACCGCCGCGGTGGAAAAGCTCTTCAAGGACCATTTCCACATCCGCATGAAGACGGTGGATGCCGAGAAACAATTTCTGGCCAAGCTCAAGGGCGTGTCCGACCCCGAGCGCAAGCGCAAAATCATTGGCAACGAATTCATCAAGGTGTTCGAGGCCGCCGCCCGCGATCTGAAAAAATCCTCGCCCGGTCGCTATCGATTTCTCGCTCAGGGCACGCTCTACCCCGACGTGATCGAGAGCGTTTCCATTTCCGGCAACCCCGCCGCGCTGATCAAGAGCCATCATAATGTCGGCGGACTGCCCGAGCGCATGAAGTTCGAACTGGTCGAACCCCTGCGCCAGCTCTTCAAGGATGAGGTTCGCGAGGTCGGTTCCGAACTGGGCCTGCCCAAGGAAGTCGTCCAGCGCCAGCCTTTCCCTGGTCCCGGCCTGGCCGTGCGCGTGCTGGGCGACATCACACCGGAAAAACTCCGCATGGTGCGCGAGGCCGACACCATCGTGATCGAAGAAATGAAGGCCAGCGGCTGGTACTACAAGGTCTGGCAGTCCTTCGCGGTGTTACTCCCTGTTCAATCCGTCGGCGTGATGGGGGACGAACGCACGTATGAAAAAACCATCGCCCTGCGCGTGGTGGAAAGCCGCGACGGCATGACCGCCGACTGGGTGCGGGTGCCTTATGAGATCCTGGCGAAAATCTCCACCCGCATCATTAATGAGGTCAACGGGGTGAATCGCGTCTGTTACGACATTTCCAGCAAGCCGCCCGCCACCATTGAGTGGGAGTGAGGATTTTTTACAAAAGGTAACGAAGGAAACAAAGAAAGCATCGGGCCTTCGTTTTCTTCGTAGCCTTCTGTGAGGGAAAGCTATCGAACCCGGCCCGGAGTTGGAGTTCACGCTTTAGCGTGTGCTTTGTGGAACAGCCTAAAGGCTGGACTCCAACGCCGGATCCTCCCGCTCGGGCACCCCAATAGAAGTCTAGGCCGAAGCGATGCTTGCTGGGGGTTGACATTTTTTGATACGGCTAGGGATGTGAACAAGGGCCGCGCCATTTATCCCGGGAGTTTTGATCCGGTGACCTTCGGGCATCTCGATATTATCCATCGGGCCAGCCAGCTTTTTGACTCGCTCATCGTGGCGGTGGCTCATAACGAAGCGAAAAATGCCCTCTTTTCCGCGGAAGAGCGCATGACCATGATTGCTGAGGCGATTGACGGCGCAAAGGGTGTGACGATCAAAAAACTGGGTGGGCTGCTGGTCGATTTCGCGCGGGCGGAGGATGCCTGGGTCGTCATCCGGGGATTGCGGGCGGTTTCGGACTTTGAGTTTGAATTTCAAATGGCCCTGATGAACCGGCGGCTGGAGCCGAAGCTGGAAACGATTTTTCTCACACCCCAGGAGGACTACACCTTCCTGAGTTCACGCATTGTGAAGGAAGTTTCCCGGCTGGGTGGGGATGTGAGTCCGTTTGTGCCTGGTTTTGTGGCCATCCGGCTAAAGGAGAAATTCTCCGCGACGCTATGAAAATTCACCTGAATCAAATTCCTGCCGGCGGAACATTGCATCTGGAGGGCAGCGAGGATGCGGCGTTTTTGGAGCTGCAACTGGCTGAGGCCGTGGCGATTTCCCCTCTGGATTACCGCTTGGATGCCGGGTTGTCCGACGGGGGAATTTTTGCCACCGGGCATTTGAGTTTGCGGGTCGAATTAAAATGCGTGGCCTGTCTGGAGGGGTTCGAGCAGGAGTTGCGGGTGGACCCGTTTGCCTTGCAGAAGGAGCTGGGGACTCAGGAGTTGGTTGACTTGGGGCCGGAAATACGCGAAGAAATTCAGCTTGCCGTCCCCGCCTACCCGCGTTGTGATGGTGACGGAAGCAGGGTTTGTCCAGCCAGCTTTCCGACGTCGCCCGCGGATGATGCCACCCTGCCTGTCGGCCCGGCCGCTTGGGAGGCCTTGGACAAACTGAAACCAAAAGATTGATATTATGGGAGTTCCAAAACGTAAAACCTCGAAAATGCGCCTGCGCACCCGCAAGGCGGCCAACCGCTGGCATGCCCCCAAGCTGGCCAAATGCTCGCAATGCGGTGCCAGTGTGCTGGGTCACACCGCCTGCCCCGCTTGCGGATACTACAAAGGACGCCAGGTTCTCACTGTTGACGCCGGATAGCCCGCAATGAGGATCGCCCTCGATGCCATGGGCGGCGACTTTGCCCCGGTTAATCCTGTGGCGGGCGTCATTCTGGCCTTGCGCGAATACGCGGATTTCACCGTCGTTCTCGTCGGTGATGAGGAAAAAGTCCGGGCCGAAGTGGCCCGGCAGGATATTCGCGGTTTGGAAGACCGCATCAGCTACCATCATGCCTCCCAAGTGGTGGATATGAAGGATAGCGGTCTCGATAGCGTCCGCCGCAAAAAGGATTCCTCTGTCAGTCGCGCCGTCGATCTGGCCAAGGAGGGCAAAGTCGATGCCGTGGTTTCGGCCGGCCACACTGGCGCGCTGGTGGCGGCGGCGACGATTAAGCTCCGCACCCTCCCTGGCATTCATCGCCCCGGTCTGGCGGTGGTGATTCCCACCCCCACACATGGCTTTTTGCTGCTCGACGCCGGGGCCAACATCGACGCCTCGCCGGCGCATGTCGCGGGCTATGCCATTATGGGCAGCATTTACGTGCGCGAGATTCTGGGCCGCGCCAATCCGCGCGTCGGTCTCATGTCCATCGGCACGGAAGCGGGCAAGGGCAACGAGTTCACCAAGGAATGTTTCGAGGTTCTGAGCAAAACCCCGGTCAATTTTGTGGGCAACACCGAGGGCCATGCACTCTTCTGTAATCCTCTCGATGTGGTTGTCTGCGATGGATTCGTCGGCAACATCGTTTTGAAAACCGTGGAAGGGCTGGCCAAGTCGATGTCCGCCTGGCTCAAGGGTGAGTTGAAACGTTCTCCCATCCGCCTGCTGGGGGCCTGGCTGGCCAAGGGGGCCTTTCTCGCCATCAAAAAACAAATCAGCACCGACGAATACGGCGGCAGCCCGCTGCTGGGAGTAAACGGGATCTGCATCAAGGCCCATGGCAACTCCTCGCCTGTGGCGATCAAGAACGCCGTCCGCGTCGCGCGCGAATTTGTCACGCAAAAGGTTAACGTCCGCATTGTCGAGGCTATCGAAAGCACCAATGAAAAAGTCGCCGCAAACTAAGACGCGCCAGCCCACGCGAACGGTCTCGATCATCGGCACCGGCAGCTATGTGCCGGAAAAAATCCTCACCAACGCCGACTTGGAAAAATTGGTGGATACGAACGAGGAGTGGATCACGAGCCGCACCGGCATCAAAGAGCGCCGCATCGCCGCCGAGGGCGAGCACACCAGCCACATGGCGACCCAGGCGGCCGAGCGCGCCATGGAGCAAGCCGGCATCAAGGCCGGGGACATCGACCTGATCATTCTCGCCACCGTCACCCCTGACACGTTTTTTCCCTCCACCGCGTGTCATGTGCAGCGGCTTTTGGGGGCAAAAAAAGCCGCCTGCTTTGATATCTCCGCCGCCTGCTCCGGTTTCCTCTACGGCATTGAGGTCGCGCAGCAGTTCATCAGCAATCACACCTACAACACGATTTTGGTCATCGGGGCGGATAAGCTGAGTTCAATCGTCAACTGGCAGGACCGCAACACCTGCGTGCTTTTTGGCGACGGTGCCGGCGCGGCCATCCTGCGTTATCGCGCGGGCTCCCACGGCGTGATCACGACCTTCATGGGCAGCGATGGAAACTATGGGGACATCCTGCACATGCCGGGCGGCGGTTGCGCCCTGCCGGTCACGAAGGCGAACTTTGACCAGCGTCTGAACACTCTGCACATGAACGGCCGCGAGACCTTCAAACAAGCGGTCACCTCCATGCTGGCCGCGGCAAACAAAGCGCTGGAACAAAGCGGCCTTACCGTTGACGATCTCACCTGCATCATTCCCCATCAGGCCAATCTTCGTATTATTGAAGCCCTAGCCGAACGCCTGAACCTCCCACTGTCAAAATTCCAGATCAACCTTGACCGTTACGGCAACACCTCCGCCGCCGCCGTGGCCATCGCCCTCGATGAAGCCAATCGCACCGGGCGTTTCAAACAGGGGGATTACATTCTCATGGTCGTCTTTGGCGGCGGGCTGACCTACGCGAGTTCGGTGGTGCAGTGGTGACCTAAAGTTTAAAGTTTGTAAGTCTTAAGTTTTAAGCAAATCGCGACAATGTCCTTCCTTAAAACCTAAGACTTACAAACTGAAACCTCATGTTAATAGACACCCACGCCCATCTCGACTACCGCGACTTCGCCGCTGATCTCGACGACGTGATTGCCCGTGCCTCGGAGGCCGGCGTGAAGCGCCTTGTCACCATCGGCACCGGCATCGAGAGCAGCCGCCGTGCCCTGGCCCTCGCCGAAAAAAATAGCAATGTCTTTGCCGTCGTGGGAGTGCATCCGACCAATGTTCAGAATGAACCGGGCGATTTTTTGCCCGCTCTGCGTGAGCTTGCGCGTCACCCCAAAGTCGCCGCCATCGGCGAAACCGGACTCGATTATCATCACCTTCCAAGCGAAGAATCGGCGCAGTCCTCACCCGCGATGTCGGCCTTGCAGGCCGAGGTGGTTCAGGATATCGAGGCCTCGGTGATGGATGGGGCTTATCGGAACGCCCAGGCGGATGCCTTCAACATTCAACTCGAACTCGCGGCCGAACTGGGACTCAACGTCGTGATCCACCAACGCGACGCCTGGGACGACACGCTTCAAATTTTGAAAAACTACACCGGCAAGGTTCGCGGCGTTTTCCATTGCTTCGGCAACCGTCCCGAGCAGGCCGGTGAGGTCATCGCGCTGGGGCATCTGGTCTCCTTCACAGGCATCGTTACTTTCAAAAATGCCACCTTGGTGCGCGAGACCGTCGCGGCCATCGGCGCGGACGATTTCATGGTCGAGACCGACTGCCCGTATCTGGCCCCGGCACCCTTTCGCGGCCAGCGCTGCGAGCCCTCACACACCCGCTTGGTCGCCGAAAAAGTGGCGGAGATTCGCGGGACGTCCCTGGAGGAAATCGCCTCGCAAACCACCCACACCGCGGAAAGATTCTTTCGCTTCCATGCTGACGCTGGGTAAAAAAATCATGCTGGGCTATGCCGTGTGCATGGCTACATTTTTGGTGTTCGGCGTGGTTGCTTTCCTGGTGCTGGGAAGCCTGTCGGAAGGGTTGCGCGAGCGGTCCACCCAGCGGGAGTTTCTCATGCAGCTCCAAGAGGTGTTTTCCTGTCTGCAGGATGCGGAGACAGCCCAGCGGGGATACGTCCTCACCGGCCAGCTGGAATACCTTGATCCTTATGAAAGGGCCCGGAAGGAAATTCCCCTTCATCTCGCTCGCTTGGAATTTCTCACCGGTCGGAAAGGATGGGCTCTCGAGATCCGGCAATTGCACGTTTCCGCCCGCGCGAAGCTTGATCATGTCGATGAGATCATCGCCGTGCGCCGGGACAAAGGGTTCGACGAGGCCGCTTTGATGGTCTATACCGGTGAGGGCAGGCGACTTATGGACAACGTGCGCAGAGAAATGTCCGGCATCGAAAACCGCGAATCCAGAATTTTTGCCGACTTGGTGGCTGCCTCCGAGCGCAGCACCCGGATTCTCCAGGGCGTGATCCTGGCCGGCGTTCCGCTGGCCATTATCGTGCTGTTGTTGGCCGGCCTCTTTCTCTCGCGGCACATTGTCAATCCCATTGCCCAAGTCACCCGTGAGGCCCATCGCATCGAGGAGGGCGATCTTTCCTTCCCCATCGCTCCATCTCCCCGGCGGGATGAAGTCGGGCAGTTGATGCGCAGTTTCGAACACATGCGTGTCTCGCTGGAGGAAACCCATCAGCAACTGATCGAAAGAAACGAGACGCTCAGCGCCTTGAACAACAAGTTGGAGGAAGTGACCCGGGCCAAGTCGGAATTCCTCGCCATGATGAGCCATGAGATTCGCACGCCGCTCAACGGCCTGATGGGCTATTCGAATTTACTCGATGAGACGCCGCTCGACGACCGGCAGCGCGATTTTGTTTCCATCATCCGCGCCAGCGGAAAATCGCTCCTCACGGTCCTTAATGACATCCTGGACTTTTCCAAAATCGAGGCCGGCAAGCTGGTGATCGAACGGGAAGTTTTCCAGATTGCCCGATGCCTGCGCGAAACTTGCGAATTGTTCGGTCTTGCCGCAGAGGCCAATGGCACGACCCTGAACTGGCAGGTGGAAGACAGTCTGCCTGCCTATGTGCTGGGCGATTCCAGCCGGCTGAGGCAAGTGCTGTCCAATTTGATTTCCAACGCGGTAAAGTTCACCCGCAATGGCCGCGTTTCCGTGCTGGCTTCGCGGGGCGACCTCCCTCGGGAAAACGCTTTCCTTCTTCGCATCACCGTGGTCGATACCGGCATCGGTATTCCCCGCGAGAAACGGGGTCAGTTGTTTGGATCTTTTGACCAGCTTGATGCCTCCGTGGCGCGCAAGCACGGCGGCAGCGGCCTGGGGCTCGCCATCAGCAAACGCCTGTGCGAACTCATGGGCGGAGGAATCCGGGTGGATGAGGAGGTCACAGATGGCAGCGCGTTTCACTTTGAAATCCGCCTGGAACCCGCCTCGGAAAGGGACTTGAAATCCGGGGAGGGGCAGGCGATTTCCTCCCTGACGGCGTTGGATGATGGCCTGCTTCAACGCTGCCGCGTTCTCGTGGCCGAGGACAATTCCGTCAACGCGTCTTTGCTTGCCCATTACCTGAAAAAACACGGCGTCACTCCCGAGATCGTGGCGGATGGCAAACAGGCGGCGGCTCGCGCGGCGAACGCCGACCTGATTTTCATGGATCTGCAAATGCCCGAAATGGATGGCATCGAGGCCGCGCGATTTATCCGGCAGACATCCGCCGATGCCAACCGCCCCTATATCATTGCCCTCACGGCGGAGGCCATGAAAGGTGATGCCGGGCGCTGTTTCGCCGCGGGCATGAATGATTATCTGGCCAAGCCTTTCAAACCCCGCGACCTCGACCAGGCCCTGGCAAAATATTGCATCTCCCGCGCCGTTGCTTCAGCTTAAACCTCCATGCCCTCATTTGACGTTGTCTCCGAAGTTGACCGCATGGAGGTCAAGAATGCGGTGGATGCCGCGCAGCGCGAACTTGCCTCCCGTTTCGATTTCAAAGGAGTCAAAGCCACGATCGAACTTGATGCCAAGACGGGCTCCATTTTGCTCGCCGTCGATGATGGCGCGCGTTTGAAGGGCCTGCGCGAGATCACCATCGCCAAACTCGCCAAGCGGGGCATCGATCTGCGCAACGTCGATCAGAAGGACCCCGACATTTCGCCGCTCGGCCATTCGCGCCAGGAACTGGCCATCAAACAGGGCCTCGAAGGCGATAAAGCCAAGGAGATCAGCAAGGCGGTGAAGGCGCTCGGCCTCAAGGTGCAGTCGGCCTTGCAGGACCGCCAAGTGCGCGTCACCGGCAACAAGCGCGATGATTTGCAGGCCGTAATGGCCGCGCTGCGGGCCGGGGATTTTGGCGTCGGGTTAAACTTCACCAATTTTCGCGACTGATCCGAATGAAAAATTTCAGAAAAGTGGCATCGGCTTCCAGCCGATGTTTGGCAGGATCATCGGCAGGATGCCGATGGCACGGGTCCTCCAGACTTATTCCGTTTAAAAACATGAAAAACCTCATCCTTCCGCCTCTACTGGCCGTGACGGCCTTCATCAGCGGTTTGCAGGCCGAACCACTCAAGGAACTTTCCGGGGCGGGCGACGCCCCGTATTTCAAGCGTTACGAAGGCTCCATGCTTTTCCGCTACGCCGACAAAAAATACGACGCCTTTGTCCTGCCTCTCGGCATCGCCACGGAAAAAGAAACCTTCAAGGATTCGCTCACCATCGAGGGCGAAATCCAGAAACGCACCTACGCCGTACCGGGCAGACGCAGCGCTTTGGAGGTTTATCGCAACTATCGCAAGGAACTGGACGCCGCCGGCTGGACGACGCTGTGGGAAGGCAAGGGCCCAAAGGATCTCGGTTTCTGGTTCTCCTACTACTGGGACGACATCGGCGACGGCTCCAGCTACAACCAGTATTTTTCCTACAGCCCGGAATCCATGATCTACTGGGCGGGGAAAATTGAAAAACCCGACGGCACCTATCACGCCGCCCTGACCATCACGGAATATCGGGACGGCATGACCGTCACCACTCTCGAAAAAGGCCAGGTCATTGTGCAGGTGAACACCGTCAAGGTCGCCGCCATGGATGAGAAAATGGTGGTGGTAAAAGCCGCGGAAATGGACAACTCGCTGAAATCCGCCGGACGGGTGGCCCTGTACGGTATTTATTTCGACACCAACAAAGCCGACGTCAAAGCCGAGTCCGCGCCCACTCTTGAGCAAGTGGCCAAGCTGCTCAAGGAAGATCCCGCCATGAAACTCGTCGTCACCGGCCACACCGACAACGTGGGCGGCTTCGAATTTAATCGCGATCTCTCCACCCGCCGGGCCAAGGCGGTCGTGGCCGAACTCACCTCCAAACACGGCATCGCCGCCGACAGGCTCTTTCCCTTCGGCGTGTCGTTTGCCTCCCCGGTGGCCACGAACGAGTCCGAGCCGGGCCGGGCCAAAAATCGCCGGGTCGAGTTGGTGAAAATGTAGAAACTTCCCGGACGACGACTGCTCTGTCAGCGTCGTTTGCCGACAGAATTTGACATTTTTTTGGTCGCATTGTCCGCTTGTCCGGCGATTCTCCCACCCGATGGACTTCCTTAGCTACTTCGCCCTCGCCGTCCTCGTTTTTGTCGTACTTGTTCTCGCCTACGGGATGATTGCGATTCACGATATTCCGTATCATCTCGCCAAGGCGCGAAATCACCCGCATCAGGACGCCATCCATTACGGGGGGTGGGTAAGTCTCTTCACCCTTCATGCGATCTGGCCATTTTTGTGGCTTTGGGCCACGGCTTACCATCCCGAATACGGCTATACCGGAAAGCGCAATCCCCTGGCGAAATCCGACGCGCTCGCTCCCGACACCGCCACCCAGGACAGGATCGCGGCATTGGAAAAAAAGGTCGCCGAGTTAGAGTCCGCTGTCACGAAACCCGAATAGCCGCCCGATATGGACCTTCTTCTCATCCTCATTTACGTCGCCTTCGCCTACGGCATCTTTAAGTTATTCAAGATCCCGGTCAACGGCTTCACCCTGCTCACCGCGGCCCTCGGTGGCATCGCCCTCATCGGCGCGCTCATCCTCGGGATGAACTACAACCATCCCTTCACCAGCCAGGCCCGGTTTTACTTTACCACCACGCCGATCATCCCTGGAGTGAGCGGGATTGTGGTCGAGGTTCCCGCCAAACCGAACGTTCCGCTCAAAGCAGGAGACATCCTCTTCCGCATCGACCCTGAGCCGTTTGAAAATGCGGTGAAGGCCAAGGAAGCCTCGCTCGCCGATGCCCAGCAGGCCACCGGCCAGTTGCAGGCCGCCGCTGCCACCGCCCAGCAAAAATACCAATCCACCCTCGCCGTTCGCGACGGGGCCATGGATGTTTTCGAGCGGGCTAAAAAACTCCAAGCCACTGGGGCCATCGCCCAAGCCCAGTTCGAGAAGGCTAAAAACGAATACCTCGCCGCCGAGGCCAGCTCCCAAGCGGCCAAATCAGAGGCCGACCGCGCCTTGCTTGATGCCCAGGCCACCCTGCAGGGAGTGAACACCGAAGTTGCCCGCCTTCAAGCCGAACTCGACACGGCCAAGTTCAACCTCGAACAAACCACCGTCCGCGCTCCCTCCGATGGAACGGTGCTGCAAATGTTCTTGCGACCCGGCATGTATGCCGCCTCCATGCCCCTGCGTCCGGTCATGATTTTCATGCCCAGTGAGCCGCCCACGTTCACCGCCGCTTTTTTGCAGAATAGCGCGCAGCGCATTGAGGAGGCCTCTGAAGCCGAAGTCATCCTGCCCGCCGTGCCGGGGCGTTTTTTCAAAGGCAAGGTCGTCGCAGTGGGTGCCTACATCCCGCAAGGTCAACTTCAGCCCAGTGGCAATCTCATTAGCCCCGAGCAAATCCAAGGGCAGGGCCGCATGCTGGTGCACATCGAATTCACCGACGATCTTTCAAAATACCAGATCGTTCCCGGCAGCACCGGTCAGGTCGCCATCTACACCGACCACATGCACCATCTCGCCGTCATGCGCAAAGTGCTCCTCCGCATGAAGTCCTGGCTCTTCTACTTCTTCGGCGACGGGCACTAATTTATGTGGCATCGGCATCCTGCCGATGCGTGGTATAGGATCGCCGGCAGGGGCAAAGGAAGGGTCCCTTTCATCCCTCCACGGAGGCCACTTCCTGCAGGATTTTCGACATCGCCTCACGCGGTGACGCTGCGCCGGTGATGGGGCGTCCGATGACCAGATAACTGGCCCCCGCCTTTATCGCATCCCCTGGTATCATCACGCGTTGTTGATCATTGGCCGCCGTGCCGGCAGGACGCACGCCGGGTGTGACGATTGTCAGGTCGTTGCCGAAGCGGGCCCGCAGGGTGGAAATTTCGTGCGGACTGCTCACGACTCCCCGCAGTCCGACGTCCGTGCCGAGGGTCACCAGATTTTCCACCTGATCGGCCGGAGTTTTGTTCACGCCGATGCCGTGCAGTTCCGCCTCGTCGAAGCTGGTCAGCACGGTCACGCCCAGCACGAGCAGGGACGAATCCGCCGCGACCGCGACCGCCTCGCGGATCATGTGCTGGCCGCCGGAAAGGTGGATGGTTGTCATGTCCGCGCCGAGTTTCACGGCGGAATGAACCGCCTCGCGCGCGGTGTTCGGAATGTCGTGGAACTTCAAATCGAGAAAAACCTTGTAGCCGCGATCTTTCATGATGCGGACGATGTCGGGTCCTTCGGCGGTGAAAAGCTGGAGTCCGATTTTGACCCAGAGCGTGGCGTCGCCGAGGGCGTCGGCGAGTTTGAGGGCGGCGGCGGTGTCCGGCGCGTCGAGCGCTACGATGATTTTTTCTTTAGCAGGAGAGGTCATTTTGCGCAGGATGCGCACGCCATGAAGCTCCCGGCACCCGCCAAAGTCAATTTGCATCTGCGCATCCTCGGGAAGCGGGCCGATGGCTTTCACAATATTGAAACTCTTATGGTTCCGGTCACGTTGTCCGACGAGATCACGGTGGAGATTGCCCTCGGGCGGACGGTGCGCGTTTTTTGCGACAATCCGGATGTACCCCTGGGCGAACAGAACCTGGCCGCGCGGGCCGCGCAGGAGTTCTCGCGGCAGACCGGGCGCGAGTTTGCCGCCCGCATTGATATCGAAAAACGCATCCCCATGGGCGCGGGCCTGGGCGGCGGCAGCAGCGATGCCGCCTCGGTGCTCATTGCGCTGGATTCAATCTTCGAGACCTGCCTTGGCGTGACGGAACTCCAGCGCATGGCCGCACATCTCGGTTCCGACGTGCCATTTTTTATCCGCAGCAATCCCGCCTGGTGCCGCGGGCGCGGCGAGATCACCGAACCCTGCGAGTTGCCGGAAAAATTGCCCCTTCTGCTCATCAAGCCGCCGTTTGGAGTGGAAACACCATGGGCCTACAAGAACTGGGCCGCCTCGGGCGAGTTGCCGGGCGGTTTTGAACAGGAACAAGATCTCGGCTGGGTCAAGGTGTTCAACTCTCTCGAACGCCCGGTCTTTGAAAAATTCCTGGTTCTGCCCGTGATGAAGCGATGGCTGTTGGAGCAGCCCGAGGTCCGCGTCGCGGCCATGTCAGGATCCGGCTCCACCATGTTCGCGGTGCTTTCGGACGGAGCCTCCGGCGCTGGCCTCGCCACGCGGATGAAGGAACATTTTGGGCCCAGCCTCTGGACGGCTTTGTGCGAGACGTTGGTGTGAGGCAACAACCGGAAAACGCCAACACTTCCGCCCCTCCCGTTCATGACTTCGCCTCGGTCCAACGAACTTCCGGAATTTAGCCCATGCAAAAAACGTGATTCCCTTCCTTGCCCGCCTGCTGCTACCTATCTCCCATGTCCGCTTTACTCGACCGTATCACCGTCAACCCCAAGCAGTGCGGCGGCCGACCGTGCGTGCGTGGGATGCGGATTCGAGTAAGCGATGTTCTCGACCTTTTTGCCTCCGGCCTTGATGCCGTTCAGATTCTCGACGAGATGCCCGACTTGGAGGCGGATGACCTAAAGGCTTGCCTCATGTTTGCACGTCGTCGTATCGACCATCCGCTGCTTGCGGCATGACGATCTGGGTGGATGCGCATTTATCGCCACGCACCGCCCGCTGGATCGAGGCCAGCTTTCCGGTAGCGGCGGCACCGTTGCGGGACCTGGGCCTTCGCGATGCCGGCGATGACGAGATTTTCGCGGCAGCGCGCATCGCCGACGTTATCGTGCTCACGAAAGACAGCGATTTCGTGCATTTACTGGAAGGGCGGGGAAGCCCGCCGAAAATTATTTGGCTCACCTGCGGCAACACCTCCGATGTGGCGTTGCAGCAGATTCTTTCGCGGCATCTTACTTCAGCTCTCGGTCTGCTCGCCGGTGGCGAAGATCTTGTCGAGATAGGTTCTCCCTAGATGCGGCACATGAACTTTTCTAGCGGACTCGCTCTTAGTCTTGATGGGCGAGGCAGGCGGCGATGAAGCCTTTGAAGAGCGGGTGGGGGGCGTTGGGCTTGGATTGAAATTCGGGGTGATATTGGCAGGCCAGATACCACGGGTGGTTTTTCAGTTCGATGAGTTCGACCAGAGCTCCGTCCGGTGAGGTGCCGGCGATGACGAACCCCGCTTTTTCCATCTGCTCGCGGTAGGCCATGTTAAATTCGTAGCGGTGGCGGTGTCGTTCGGAGATTTCGTCGCGGCCATAGACTTGGTGGGCCAGGGTGTCTTTGCCGAGATGGGTGGGCCACATACCGAGGCGCATGGAGGCTCCCTTGGCGGTGACATCCTTCTGGTCTTCCAGGATGCAAATGACCGGGTGCAGGGTGGCGGGGTCGAACTCTGTGCTGTTGGCGTTTTCGAGTCCGCAGACATGGCGGGCGAATTCGATGGTGGCAATTTGCATGCCGAGACACAGGCCGAGAAACGGGGTGCGGGAATCCCGGGCAAAACGGGCGGCGCCGATCTTGCCTTCGATGCCGCGGTCGCCGAAGCCGCCCGGAACAAGGACGCCGGCCACGCCGCGCAGGTATTTGTCGGCTCCTTCCTTCTCGAGATCCTCGGCGTCCACCAGGACAAGGTCGGCGGCGCAGTCGAGAGCGGCGGCGGCGTGGGTGAGGGACTCGTAGATGCTTTTGTAGGCGTCCTGGAGTTCGATGTATTTTCCGACCACGGCGACGCGGACGCTTTTTTTCGGGTGGACGATGCGCTGGACGAATTTCCGCCAGTCGGACATGTCGGGGGTGGTGCCCTGAAGCTGGAGGGCGCGGCAAACGTAGTCGTCTAGTCCCTCGTCCTGAAGATTGAGCGGGGCTTCGTAGATGGTGTGCTCGACGTCACCGCCTTCGATCACGGCCTCAATGGGGACGTTGCAGTAGAGGGAAAGTTTCTGCCGCACGTCGGCATCAAGGGGGAGTTCGGTCCGGCAGATGAGGACGTTGGGCTGGAGACCGATCTCGCGCAGCTTGGCCACGCTTTGCTGAGTGGGTTTGGTTTTCAGTTCCCCGGCGGCCTTGATGTAGGGGATGAGGGTGACGTGCATGATGAGCACGTTGCCGAGGCCGGCTTCGAGCTGGAACTGGCGGATGGCTTCGAGAAACGGGAGGCCCTCGATGTCGCCGGTGGTGCCGCCGATTTCGGTGATGAGGACGTCCGCGCCGGAGTTCTGGCCGAGGTCGCGGATGCGTTTCTTGATTTCGTCGGTGATGTGCGGGATCACCTGCACGGTTTTGCCGAGGTAGTCGCCGCGGCGTTCGTTGGCCAGCACGGTCTCATAGACCTGGCCGCTGGTGATGTTGTTGGCGCGGGTGAGGGTGCAGTTGGTGAAGCGTTCGTAGTGGCCGAGATCGAGGTCGGTCTCGGCTCCGTCGGCCAGCACATAGACTTCACCGTGCTGGAAGGGGTTCATCGTGCCGGGGTCCACGTTGAGGTAGGGGTCGAGCTTCATCAGGACGACCTTGAGTCCGCGGTGTTCCAGCAGGGTGCCGAGCGAGGCGGCGGCGAGCCCCTTGCCGAGGGAACTGACGACGCCGCCGGTCACAAAAATATACTTCATGCGCGGGGAGTTTAGGGCTCCGTGCGAGAAAATCCAGCCTCGTGCGCCGCGATTTCTCTCCCCACCGGCGCTGGGGAGCGACTATAGAAAGGAACGCCATGAAATGCGCAGTGGATCCAACGCCCATCACGATAACAATGCCTGTTCCCTGGGCCTGGAGACGATGGGCATTGGCACTTGGAGCGTGGCCACGAGCGGCCCGCCGCGGTTGAAGCCGTTGTGAAAGTTCGTAGGCTCATGATTTATTTTCTGCTGTTGCCGATCGGGTATCTGGTCATCTGCGCGATCTTGTATTTCCAACAGGACAACATGGTTTTTTTGCCGTCCCGGTATTCCTTCGCGCAGTTGGAGGAGCGCGCGAATGCGGAGGGCTTTGCTCCGTGGATGAATGTCCGGGGTGAACGGATCGGCTGGCAGTCGAAACTGGGAAACTCTGAAAACGTCCTTCTCGTTTTCAACGGCAACGGAGGTTGCGCTTTGGATCGGAGCTACTATCGGGAATACGGGCGGGGCAGTTCCGGCGACTGGAAAACTTTTTTGCTCGAATATCCCGGTTATGGATCGCGGGAGGGCAGGCCGTCGGAAGAGGCCTTGACCGAGGCTGCGTTGGAGGCGGTGGACGCGCTGGCCGCCACGCCGGGCCGCAAAATTTGGGTGTTGGGAGAATCGCTGGGCAGCGGCACAGCCTGCGTTGCAGTCAAGGCCCGGCCGGAGAACATTGCCGGGCTCCTCCTTGTCACGCCCTTTAACTCCCTGGTGGCCGCGGCCGCCCGCCATTACCCGTGGCTGCCGGTTTCTTTCCTTTTGCGGACGCGTTTCGATTCGGAAAAAAATCTGGCGAACTATCCGGGGCCGGTGGCATTTTTTCTGGGGGCAAAAGACGTTACCGTGCCGGCGGCGCTGGGTCAGAAGCTATACGACGGTTATTCAGGGCGCAAACGCTTGTGGGTTGATCCCGAGGGCAACCACGATGTCTCCGGCCTGCTGGAGGCGCAGTGGCCGGAGATCGCCGGATGGTTGGAGGAGTGGGACTGAACCGCGATGGGATAAAGTGGCATCGGCATCCTGCCGATGATCCCCCCGACGCATCGGCTGGAAGCCGATGCCACTTTTTAAGTTCCCGGGCGGAACAACCCGTTGATGGTTTCCGCGGTGTCGGTATTGGCGATGCTGAGGGATTTCAGGCGGGTCGTAGTCTTGTGGTAAGCGATCCGGGCGCCTGCAGTGTGCAGTTCCTTCTCTCCGACGGGCAGTTTGTCCGCGTTTTGATAAACAGAGAGAAAGTTTGCCCACGTGGCCAGAGGCATGGGAGCGGAGGAGTTCGGGCCGGTCCATCCCGGGCCGGCCAGGCTGCCTTTTGCCGTGAGGGTTCCGTCGGGTTCCAGGCGCAATTCCAGTATCGACGATGGCGATTGCTTGTAGAGCCGAATCATGGCGGCGCCGTCCTGCGAGCGCGCACACACGGCGTCGCAAGTGAGCGAGACTTTGCCCCGCTGCCAGCGAATTACGGCGGTTTCCGTAGAGACAGGTTGGAAAGCCGGCAATTCGCGGCGCGAGGCACAGCCCGCCAGGCACAGCAAAAGCGCCAGTGTGGCAAGACGACACTTACCCTTACTTATGAACTTAAACTTACTCTCGCATCTTGGACGAGTGAGTAAGAGTAGGTTCAAGTTTATGTGTAAGTGAGATCGGAGAGCCCCCTATCCGCCGGAGGGTTTTTCGAGATGGCCGCCGAATTGGTAGCGCATGGCTGAGCAGACTTTCTCTGCCATGGTGTGATCCTTGCGGGAGCGGAAACGGGCGAAGAGCGCCGCGCTCAAGACATCAACATCCACGGCTTCTTCAATGGCCGCCATGATGGTCCAGCGACCTTCGCCGGAGTCGGAGACTCGCCCGGAGAAGCTGTCGAGTTTTGGATCTCCCGCGAAGGAGATCGCGGCAAGGTCAAGCAGCCATGAGCTTACGACGCTGCCCCGGCGCCAGACTTCGGAAACGTCGGCCAGGTTGAGGTCGTAAACGTAATCATCGCCAATCGGAGCGGTTTCGGCATCCGCCTCGCCCTTTTTCAGGCTGGCATTGGCATTGGCCAGAATGTCAAAGCCCTCACCGAACGCGGCCATGATGCCGTATTCGATGCCGTTGTGGATCATCTTGACGAAGTGACCCGCGCCGGAGGGGCCGCAGTGCAGGTAGCCCTCCTCGGATGTGCCGGGGAGTTTTTCCCGGCCCGGGGTGCGCTCGACGTTACCGCGTCCGGGGGCGAGCGATTTGAAGATGGGATCGAGCCGGTCCACGGCGGATTTGTCGCCGCCGATCATCATGCAATAACCACGCTCAAGTCCCCAGACTCCGCCGCTGGTGCCGACGTCGAGATAGTGAATGCCCTTGGGCTTGAAATGGGCGCTGCGGCGGCGGTCGTCGCGAAAGTAAGAATTGCCTCCGTCGATGATGGTGTCGTCGCTTTCCAAGTGCGAGGCGAGTTCGTCCGCGACCTTGTCGGTGATGGCGGCGGGAACCATGATCCAGGCATTGCGCGGCTTGGTGAGCTTGCCGGCGAAGTCCGCCAGGGAAGTCGCACCGATGGCCCCTTCGGCCACGAGCTGCTCCACCGATTCCGGGTTGGTGTCGAAAACGACGCATTGGTGTCCTTGTTTCATGAGCCGCCGAACCATGTTGGCGCCCATCCTGCCGAGACCGATCATTCCGAGTTGCATGATTGATGAGAGGATTGTGCGGGCGAGTGTGGGCGGCGTTTCCGCCTCGGGCAACAAGAATCAGCGTCAGGATTTCCCCAGGCGGGCAATTCGTTCGGCATCGCCCGCCAAAGCGTCCGCCTGGCGCTGGCGAATCCGCCAGATCACGTAAGCCAGGGCACCCAGGCAGGCGATGATGGCGATAACCCCCACGAGGAGAGGCCTCGGCTGCGGCGGTGACGTGATGCGGATGGTGGGGGAGGGGACGGATCGGCGTCCGGTCTCGTTGAGCGAGCTAATGCGCAGGAACCAGGTCTGGCCCGGGGCGAGATTCTCGAGGCGGGCGATGCCGCGATCGTTTTCCTCAAAAATTTTGATCTGACGACGTTCCTGCCAAGTGATTTTTGGCGGTGCGTTTTTCCCGATTTCAAGTTGCCTTTGCTCGATCACATAGCCCGTGGCATTCGGAGCAGGCTTTTTCCAACTGATTTGCACATCCCGCTGGTCGAGTTTGTCTATTAGGATTTCCTGGATGGGGGGAATGTTGCTGAATGAGTCTGCCGCGGCGGGCCCGTCTTCCCCGGGTTCCGCCGGAACGACGGGGGCGAGAAGAGAGGTGGGAATCTTGGCCGCGTTTGTGGTGTTCCGCGGCAGGTTGATCCGGGCGGTGACAGGAATGGACAGGGCGGGTGATCCTTGCGTGGCGATTTCGATTTTCCCGTTGTATTCGCCTGCGACGCCGGATTCAAAGGCGACTTCGAAGGATCGCTTTTCGCCCGGGGCGAGGACGGCGGTGTTGGGGTCTGGCAGTAGCAGGATTTCGCGCGGACTGTTAACTTTGAGGCGGGCGCCGACGCCGCCTTCGTTCGTGATCTGCAGGGAACGCTCGTGCCGCTGGCGCGGCATCACTTCGCCAAAATGCAGCCCGTCCGGTGGGTCAATCCGCAACTGGGGCTGAAGGGCGAAAACCCGCAAGGGCATGCTGTGACGGAAACTCCCACTTTCCAAGGCGATGCGGCTTTCCAGCGCGCCCAGGAAACCGTCCTTGGTTTTCAGCGAAACGGTGATTTCTCCATGACCTGGAATGGAGATTTCTCCCGGGTCGGCAATTTCCGTCGGAACGGAGATTTCCACCGGGCGGGTGTCCGCGGTTTGGTTGCGAATGACGAGGGCGGCGGAGGCGGCCGCGCCGGCGCTTTCGCGGATGAGTTCGATTTCCCGTACCGGTTCGAAGCGCAAGGGCGAGGTGGCTGAGCCCGTGAGGGTGACGGCCGAGCGGGCGTCGTGGGTGAAGACGAGCTTTCCGCTGTAGGTTCCGTCGCGGGAGGGTTCAAAGAGAACCCGGACTTTTTTTTCCTGTTTGCGGGCGAGTTTGTAGTCCGGCGAGCCCAGGAGTTTCCACGGTTCAGATGCCCTCATGGTTCCCGCGAGGACGCCGCCGCCCGTATTGCGGATGGTGATTTCTTCCTCGCGGGTTTCTCCCAGGAGCAATTGGCCAAACTCCAGGGAGTGAACGACGGAAAGCGCGGGTGGCTCCTCGGTAATGCTGATCGTGACCGTGGCCGGGGCGGAGACGGCGGTGTCTGCCGCCTGCACGGCGTAGGTGAACGTGTCGGCACCCGTACCGGTGTTTTCCCCGTGGGTGTAGGTGACGACGGCGGACTTGGGCCCGGTGAGGCGGATTTCCCCGAGGCGGCCCTGGGCTGGTTTGGCGCGGATGAAAAACTTCAATTGGCTGGGCGCGCGCCCGATGGCGCTGAGCGGAATCTCGACGCTGCGAGCGCGGAAAATCGAGAGATTCTGCGGCTGGGCCATGGGCGGGGGCGGCGGGGCGGGAGGTTCCTTGGGCGCACCTTGCGCGGCGGCTGCGGCCAGTAGGGTGAAGACAAGGGTATATCGCCGGAACATCATGGAATCTCGTTGCGAAAAATCATCCCAACGATTAAGCCGATGTCGATTCGTAAAAAAAGAATGTCCATTGTCCCAACCTGCCTGACTCGAGAGACCCGATCGTTTGCCGCAATGCTGTTTGCCGCGCTGGGAACCGCGGCGTTCCTTTGTCAGGTGCTGGCGCAGCCGGCCCCCGGGGTCGCGCCGAAAAAGCAGCAGAAAAAAGCCTCCAGCCTGATCAGCAAACAGGAGCCGCCCAAGGTGAATCCGCGCTTGCTGGAGCAAGCCACGGCAGGGAATAGCTCCGTCACCATTTCCCTCGGCAAACAGCGCGCTTATTTCCTCGTAAACGGGGAGATCGCCGTGGACACCCCGGTTTCCACCGGCAAACGTGCAGGCATGACTCCGAAAGGCACTTTCAAGGTCGTGGAAAAAGATGCCGACCACCGTTCCAGCCTCTATGGAGATTTCGTCCATTCTCGCACCGGCAAGATCGTGCGGGCGGGGGTGAGCACGAGGATCGATTCCGCGCCGAGTGGCGCGGTTTATCGGGGGGCACCGATGCGCTGGTTCATGCGCTTCGGAGATGGCAGTGGCTTTCGCCCCGAGGGCATGCACACGGGAATCCTGCCCGGTTATCCGGCCTCGCACGGATGCGTTCGTCTGCCCGACGACATTGCCAAGCTGATCTACGGTAAAGCCGCCATCGGCATGCCGATTACGATCACGGATTAATCCCGTGGCGGAAACCGTCCGTTTTCCGGGAAGTTCGCTTTCGGGTTAATCCGCCAGGCGGGTCACAGCAAGTCAAGGCCGAGAGCAATGTGGCATCGGGTTGATTCGCCTGCGGCTCAGATCTTCGCGGACGCTCCGATTCCAGCCGATGCTTTGGCAGGATCATCGGCAGGATGCCGATGCCACGGCCCTTGTCCGAAGCCATTTCCTCAAGGCTCCTGTTCCAGCAGGGTCTTGGACTCCTTAAGTTGGGTGCGTTGATGTTCGTTTAGCTCGGGATATTTGAGATCCATGGATTCCAGTGTCGCCACGACCACACCGGCGATGGCCACGCGGGAGAACCATTTCCGGTCGGCGGGAATGACGTGCCACGGCGCTTGCTTCGTGCTGGTGTGGCCGAGCATGTCCTCGTAGGCGAGTTGGTATTCGTCCCAATGCCCGCGCTCTTTCACGTCCAGGGGCGAGAACTTCCAGTTTTTTTCCGGTCGGTCGATGCGTTCGAGGAAGCGTTTTTTCTGCTCATCCTTCGAGACGTTGAGGAAAAATTTCAAAACCCTGGTGCCATTATCGGTCAGGTATTGCTCAAAGTTGTTGATCTCGTGAAAGCGCTGCTTCCAGATTTTGTCGCGCGGGGGTCGATCCGGCAGTTTTTGCGCGTCGAGAAATTCCGGATGCACCCGCACCACGAGGACTTCCTCGTAATAAGAACGGTTGAAGATGCCGATGCGCCCGCGTTCCGGCAGATGGAGGTTGCTGCGCCAGAGGTAGTCGTGATCGAGTTCGTTGGCGGAGGGCGACTTGAAGGACGCCACCTGGCAGCCCTGCGGATTCAGCCCGCTCATCACGTGTTTGATCGCGCCATCCTTGCCTGCCGCATCCATGGCTTGAAAAATGATGAGCAGCGATTGAGAGTCGGCCGCGTAAAACACGTCCTGCAATTCGCTCATGCGCTCGATGTCTTTTTTCAGCTGCTCTTGGGCGGCATCCTTGTCCTTGTAGTGACCATGAAAACCGGGATCGCAATTGGAAAGACGGAGTTTTTTGCCGGGCGGGACCAGGAAGGGGGACTTCTTCATTCAGAAAACGTATCAGGCGGTAATTGGAAATGAAACAATCAAGGGATCATAACCGAGAGCTCAAAAATTGGGGCGACAGCTCTCGTCATGGTTTGGACCGTGAGATGGCTCGTGGCATCGGCTAAAAAGCCGATGCCAATTGATGAGGGGTTTGAAAAATTCGGACTCTAGCAACCGGGGGCAAATAATCGCAGGGGTTGCAGTTATTTTTCCTCGTCGGTTTCGTCCAGATCAGCCAGCTCCTCCAGATCCTCCACCGTGAGCGGGCTGGCGATGCGGTGTTCCTCGCCGAGCCATTTTCCCAGGTCCACCATGCGGCAGCGGTCGGAGCAAAAGGGATTGTGCGGGCCGGCCAGCCAGGGGCCGTTTCGCCGGCAGGTGGGGCAGGGGACTTCGCGGGGCATCGGAGATTCTAGAGCCAGGGACTGTCGCCCTGCACAGCTCAATCGTATTGCCAGAGTTCGCCCTTCTTGGCGTCCTCGAAAACCGCGGAGCTCATCATGTACGACATGGGGGGATCCTGCAGTTTGCGGTCGTCGAGAACGGGCAGGGATTTGCCGATGGTGGCGTCCCATGGCTGGCTACGGGAGATGTTGAGCGGCGTCCCGGTGCGGACGAGGGCGAAGACTTTCCGCGCGGAATCAATGGGCATGCGCACGCAGCCGTGGGTGCTTGGATATGGTTTCATGAAGCCCCAATGCATTCCGTAGGCGGATTTAAATTCCATCCAGTAGGTCATGGGATAGCCCGCGCCCGGGCTGCTGAAGCGGCGGCGATTGGCCTGCTTGGAGTAAATGGTGAAATTCCCATGCGGAGTGGGTGTGGAGGCCTTGCCGACGGTGACGGGGGTGGCGAGCAGAACTTTGTCGCCTTCGACCACATAGAGACGTTGGGCTCCCGTGCTGAGTTTCACTTTCACCGCGGCGGGATTTTTCGGCTGGTGGACCGGTGGATCAAAGTCGAATGCCGTGCGCGTTGTGCTGGTGTTCACTGTGGTGCAGGCGTTCACGGCGAGGGCCGCGGCCGCGAGGGCGGCGTTGAAAATAAGACGGGCTGGTTTCATTGAAGTCAGCGAAGGTGCCGCAAGTCGGCCCAAAGTGCAAGGCGAGGGTTGGAACAAATTGGCCGAGCAGGAACGCGAAGGTCGCAAAAAGGATCCCCTGCCGTTCTTCGTGCTCCTCTGAATGCGGTTTGACTCGAATCACGATATCCCGTATCGTTAATTGATGCAGTTATCCATGCGCACGGACTACGCGCTTCGCGCTTTGTTCACCCTTGTCGAACATCATGGCGGCAAGCCCATTCCCATCAACGAACTGGCCCGCCGGAACGATATTCCGAAGCGTTTTCTCGAGCACATCATGCTCGATCTCAAAGCCCGTGGTTGGGTGGAAAGCATGGCCGGAAAACGCGGCGGGTACATGCTGGCGAAAAATCCCGCGCGCATCACCATGGGCGAAGTAGTGCGTCACTTCGATGGTTACCTTGCGCCCATCGCTTGCGTGTCGGTGACGGACTATAAACGTTGCTCCCAGGAACCGGTCTGTCGCTTTCGTCGCGTCATGCTGGAGGCTCGCAACGTCGTGGCCCGGCTTATGGATTCGGCCACGCTGGCCGATGTGATGCGCGGTGCTCCCGTTGCCTCCCGCGAGGTGTTGGGACTCCACGGCGAGGGCATCTGATCTACGAGTACAACTCGATTATTGTTGACGAACTCAAAATAACGACTCATTTAGTCGTTTATCAATATCGAGTAAGCATTTCCCTCCAGACAACCAACCTCATGAAAACCCTACTCACCATCAGCCTCGTCGCCGCGGCGCTCATTCAGGCTAAGGCGAAAGATATCGAATTGCTCAACGCCAGTTACGACCCAACCCGCGAGTTTTACGCGGATTACAACCAGGCCTTTGCCGATTACTGGAAAGGCAAGACGGGAGACAAGGTGACCGTCAATCAGTCTCACGGCGGCTCCAGCAAACAGGCCCGTTCGGTCATCGACGGCTTGGAGGCGGATGTGGTGACACTGGCCCTCGCGGCGGATATTGATGCCCTGCACGTCAACGGCGATTTGCTGCCGGCCGACTGGCAGAAGCGTTTGCCGGATAACAGCGCGCCGTATCAGTCCACCCTGGCGTTTCTGGTTCGCAAGGGCAACCCCAAGGGCATTAAGGATTGGGATGATCTGATCAAACCTGGCGTGGAGGTGATCACCCCCAATCCCAAGACCTCCGGCGTGGCCCGCTGGAACTACCTCGCCGCATGGGGATACGCGCTGAAAAAAAACAATGGCGACCAGGCCAAGGCCAAGGAATTCATCAAAGAGCTCTTCAAGCATGTCCCGGTGCTGGATTCCGGCGCGCGGGGCGCGACCACAACCTTTGTTGAGCGCGGTTTGGGTGACGTGCTGGTCAACTGGGAGAACGAACTGCTCCTGATCAAGAAACTGAAAGGCGATGAATACGAAATCGTGGTCCCGACGGTCAGCATCCTGGCCGAGCCGACCGTGGCCGTGGTGGACAAAGTGGCGGGAAAACGCGGCACCACCGAGGTGGCCACCGAGTATTTGAAGTTCCTTTACACTCCGGCCGGGCAGGAAATAGCCGCGAAGCATTTTTTCCGCCCGAGCAACAAGGACGTCCTGGCCAAGTATGCCAGTCAGTATCCCAAACTGAAACTCTTCACCATCGATGAGGTTTTTGGCGGATGGACCAAGGCGACGAAGGAACACTTTGTCGATGGAGGCTCGTTCGATCAAATTTACGCCAAGTAATCATACTCGTGTCCGATATCCGCAGACCATCCAAGGAACGCCGCCAGCTCCGACCGCTTTTGCGTCCGCTGGATGAACTGGCCCGCGGGTCGGAGAATCTCTTCGCTGCTCATCTGATCTACAACGATTCACGCGGTGTCTTTCAGTCGTTACCGAAGTATCTTTTCACCGGCCCCGGCGACCGGCGGTCGTATCTGCGCGTGGGGCTTTTCGCCGGGATTCACGGCGACGAGGAGAGCGGCGTGCTGGCGGCGGTGAAATTGCTCGAACGGCTGACGGCGGATCCCGAACTCGCCCGCGGTTACGAACTCTTTGTTTATCCGGTGTGCAACCCGCACGGCTACACCGAGGATTCGCGCTGGACGCGCAGCGGCCTGGATCTCAACCGCGAGTTCTGGAAAGGTTCGGCCGAAACCGGGGTGCAGATTTTAGAGCGCCAATTGCAAAAGCTGAAGTTCGACGGCATAATTGCGCTGCACAGCGACGACACCAGCGAGGGGTTATATGGATTTGTCAAAGGTCATCAACTGACCCGCCATGTGCTGGAACCGGCACTCGAGGAAGCGGGGCGATTTCTACCGCGGAATTTCGACCGCAGTATCGACAACTTCGAAGCCAACAACGGGATCATTGAGCGCGGTTACGAGGGCATTCTGACGGCCCCGCCGGAGCAGAATCCGAAGCCGTTTGAGATTGTTTTTGAAACGCCGCACCGCGCGCCGCTCGATCGGCAGGTCGACGCCCATTTGGCCGCGGTGCTGAGTATTTTTGACCGATTCAAAGTTTTGATATCGGAAGGTCAAAACATCTAATGGCCGGCAAGAGACATATTCTTCCGGGGTTTAAGCTAACCCTGGGTTACACGCTCCTGTATTTGAGCCTCATCGTGCTAATTCCGGTCAGCGCGCTCTTGTTCAAAACATTTTCCGGCGGATGGGAGCATTTTTTCAAAACCATTACCGAGCCGCGTGTGGTGGCGTCCTATTATGTGAGTTTCGGCATCTCGTTCGCCGCCGCTTTAGTCAACGGGGTTTTCGGGGTCATCGCCGCCTGGGTGCTGGCCCGCTATGAATTTCCCGGACGCAAGATTTTCGATGCCATCGTCGATTTGCCGTTCGCCCTGCCCACCGCGGTGGCGGGCATCGCCCTCACGGCTATTTACGCACGGAACGGTTTAATCGGGTCGGAACTGGAGCCCTTCGGCATCAAGGTGGCCTATACCCAGCTCGGCATTTTTGTGGCTCTCACGTTTATCGGACTCCCCTTTGTGGTGCGCACGGTTCAGCCGGTGATCCAGGATCTTTCTGCCGACGTCGAAGAGGCTGCGGCCACGCTGGGGGCCAATCGCTGGCAGACGTTCACCCGCGTGATTTTTCCCGCGCTGCTGCCGTCAATTCTCACCGGGGTCACCCTGGCCTACGGGCGGGCGGTGGGGGAGTTTGGTTCCGTGGTTTTTATTGCGGGTAACCTGCCTTTCAAAACGGAAATCACCCCGCTGCTTATCATTACCAAACTGGAGCAGTACGATTACAACGGGGCGGCCGCGCTGGGATTCGTCATGTTGATGGCTTCGCTGGTCATTCTTCTCATCAGCAACGGACTGCAGTCCTGGGATAACAAACGAAAGGGCCTCGCGTGAAAAATCCAGTGGCATCGGCTTCCAGCCGATGGGACTTGAGGCATGAGCAGGATGCACATGCTACGGAATTAAGGCTATGGCTGGCGCAATAACATTTTTCCCCACCAAGGCGGCACGGGTGCGCCGCGCCACGGCGGAGTCCCCTTTCGTCAAGGTGATTCTCATCGGCATCCTGGTGGTGTTTTTCGGGCTGTTCCTCATTCTGCCGTTAGTGACGGTGTTTTATGAAGCGTTCTCCCAAGGGGCGGTGGTGTTTTTCAAATCGTTCGACGACCGCGCCACCCTGCACGCCATCTGGCTGACACTTGTTACGGCGGCCATCGCGGTTCCCGCCAACACCGTATTCGGCGTCGCGGCTGCTTGGGCGCTGACCCGGTTTCATTTTCGCGGGCGTTCCATCCTAATCTCGCTCATTGATCTGCCGCTTTGGGTGTCCCCGGTCATCGGCGGGTTAATCTATGTGCTGGTGTTCGGACGCCAGGGCTGGCTGGGTCCTTGGTTGCAGCAGAACGACATCCAGATCATCTTTGCCCTGCCGGGCATTGTGCTGGCCACGACTTTTGTCACGTTTCCCTTCGTGGCCCGCGGACTCATTCCGCTCATGCAGGCCCAGGGACACAAGGAGGAAGAGGCGGCCATGACCCTCGGGGCGAACGGCTGGCAGATTTTCTGGCGAGTGACGGTGCCGAAAATCAAATGGGGTCTGATCTACGGGATCATTCTTTGCAACGCGCGGGCCATGGGTGAATTCGGCGCGGTGTCGGTCGTATCCGGCCACATCCGCAACAAGACCAACACCATGCCCCTGCATATTGAAATTCTGTATAACGAATACCAATTCGCCGCTGCCTTTGCCGTCGCCTCCTTGCTTTCCGTCCTTGCCCTCGTGACGCTGGTGATCAAGACCTATGCGGAGTGGCAGGCCGAACGACAGCTCCGCGCCGCGGCGGAATCCGGGGAATGATTTTATGAGCATTAAGATCCGCAATATCTCAAAAACTTTCGGTAAATTTGCCGCGCTCAACGACGTGAGTTTCGACGTCGGGAGCGGCGAGCTCGTCGCCCTACTTGGCCCGAGTGGTTCGGGAAAGACCACTCTTCTGCGCGTCACGGCCGGACTGGAGTTCGCCGAGGAGGGAAAAATTTTTTATGGCGAGAAGGACGTCACCGACCGCAGCGCCTATCAGCGCAAAGCCGGTTTTGTTTTTCAGCACTACGCGCTTTTTCAACACCTGAATATTTTCGATAACGTGGCTTTCGGACTAAGGGTGCGCAAACGCAGCGAGCGTCCCTCCGAAAGCCAGATCCGCGCCCGGGTCGAGCAGCTTCTCGACACCGTCCAGCTTCGAGAGTTCGCCAAGCGTGTGCCCGCGCAACTTTCCGGCGGCCAGCGCCAGCGCATCGCCTTTGCCCGCGCCCTGGCCATCGAGCCGGAGGTTCTCCTGCTGGACGAACCGTTCGGTGCGCTCGACGCCAAGGTGCGCAAGGAACTCCGTCACTGGCTGCGCAATTTTCACGACACCACCCATCTTACCAGTGTGTTTGTGACCCACGATCAGGAAGAAGCCTTTGAGGTGGCCGACCGCGTGGTCATCATCGACAAGGGCGTGGTGCAGCAGATCGGCACACCAGCGGAAGTGCGCGAACACCCTGCCAACCGCTTCGTCGAGGAGTTCCTCGACCTCGACCATGACCCCGTCCCGGCCTGATTTTAGGAAAAGCCGGGGACTTTCCTGTCGGTCTGCGCGGACCGATCCCGCGTCTGTGTTCCGCCTCAGGATTGCCGTACCCGATTCCAGGGCAGCTTGGTCAGCACCAGGGCCATGCCGCAGGTGTTGGTGAGCGCGGAAACGATCAATCCTCCGGCGATCAGAAAATCCAACAGGAAAAACCCGGGATGAACCCACAACCCCAGCGTGGTGAAGAGGATGACGAAAATCGCGACGGTGAAGCGGACTTGGCGTTCCAGTGACCATGGAGCATGGGCGGATTTTTCCACGGGGAGCCCGGCGGCCGCCCAGGCCGAGAATCCGCCTTCGATGTTGGTGACATGAGCAAAGCCGAGGCCGGTCAGAATTCCCTGCGCTTTTTCGCCCCGCCGGCCGGCCTGGCAATAGACCACCACCGGCTGCTCGCGTTTCCAAGACCGGGCGGATTCCTCCAAGCCCGCCAGAGGAACGAGTTTGGCCGCAGGAAGGCGCCCCGTGGCAAATTCCGCGGGCTCCCGCACATCAACCAGGAGAACTCCGCCGCGATCCAAGGCACTCTTGGCTTCTGTAAGATTGCTCATGTTCAATAAGCTATAGTCAGGGGCCTTCTTATCAAGTTTGACGAATGCACCGTCCGTCCTCGCTCGCGTTTTACAACCCGTGCGAGCGGTGGATGTGCGGGTGCGCGCCCGGCGGAATTCAGTGTTGCTCTTACCATGAGGCGATCAGGCCCAACAATCCACCCGCCGCCACGACGGGAATCACACCCCAGCGGCCTTTCCAGAGCCCGAGGAAAAACACGACCGATAAGGCCATGACGAAAATGTCGGCCTTTCCCTGGGTCGGAAAACACGCATGGAGTGCGAACCAGACGGCGAGATTCAGGATCACGCCCACGACGGCGGCGGTGATGCCGGAAAGCGCATGAGCGAGAGTGAGCATGTTGTGCAGACGTTCCATGTAGGGCGCTCCGGCCAAAATGAAGAGAAAACTGGGCAGAAAAGTCACCCAGGTGGTGAGAGCGGCCCCGAGCGTTCCGGCCAGCAAGGGCGGCAGGGAACCGGGGTTGTGCCACCCGCCGGCGAAGCCGACGAATTGCAACACGATGATGAGTGGGCCCGGAGTGGTTTCGGCCAGCGCGAGGCCGGACATCATTTGGTTGGTGGTGAGCCAGCCATAATTTTCCACCGCCTGCTGGGCCACGTAGGGCAGCACGGCATAAGCACCCCCGAAGGTTATGAGGGCCGCCTTGCTGAAGAAAATTCCCTGCTGGACAAAGACGGAGGCCCATCCGAAGGCCAGCCCCGCGAATAGCACAGGCGCTGCCCACAGGGCGACGCAGGCCAGCGTGGTGCTTAGGGTTTGTCCGATGGGAACTCGTCGCTTCGTTTCAGCCGCTGCCACAGGTGACTGGATGGGAGGGAGAAGGTGCCAACGTCCACCCAGCCAACCCAAAGCTGCGGCGGCAAAGATGATGAAAACAAACGAGATTTTGAAAATGAAAATGGCGACGAACGCCAGCAGGGCGATGATCCAGAGAAAGGGGGTCTTGAGGGTCTTACTCCCGATCCGCAGGACCGCCGCCGTCACGATGGCCAACACGGCCGGTTGCAACCCGTAAAAAATAGCGGCCACCCAAGGAATATTGCCGCCCGCCAGGTAAAGCCAGCTCAAGGCCCAGAGCGCCAGCGCGGCGGGCAGGACAAACAATGCGCCGGCCACGATCCCTCCGCGCGTGCCGTGCAATAGCCACCCGATATAAGTGGCCAGTTGTTGCGCCTCCGGTCCGGGCAGCACCATGCAAAAATTGAGCGCGTGGAGAAACCGCTCCTCGCTAATCCAGCGGCGCTTTTCCACCAACTCGGTGTGCATGATGGTAATCTGTCCGGTCGGGCCGCCGAAGCTGATTAAGCCCAGTTTCAGCCAGAAGCGCGTAGCCTCTCGAAACGAGGGACGGGGTTCATCGGCAGATGAGGTGCTCATGAGCAAAGCAGTTTCCGGCCGAGCCGGGAACAGGATCAGGAAGTGATCAGGGATTGTGCCGGTCTGTCCGTCACTGCCGAGGGCAGGGAGGAGGGACGCCCAAGGGCGGCATCGGTATCAATCGTGCGGACCCACTCGCGCCAGATGGCCACGAGCAGGGCCATGAGAACGGGACCGATGAAGATGCCCACGATGCCCATCGTCTTCACCCCGCCGATGAGGCCGAAGAAGGTGGGGAGAAAGGGGAGGCGGATGGGACCACCCACGAGTTTCGGGCGGATGGTTTTGTCCACGATGAAGAGTTCGATCGAGCCCCAGGCCAGCAGGGCAAGCCCGGCCACGGGGCTGCCGCTGAGCATGAGATAGAGGGAGACCAGAGTGAAGGATAGCGGCGCGCCGCCGGGGATCATCGCCATGCAGCCGGTGATCACGCCGAGAAGAAATGCAGACGGCACGCCGGCGATTTTGTACGCCATTCCCAGAATGATGCCTTCGCCCACGGCAATGATGGTCATGCCCGTTACGGTGGCACTCACCGTCGCGGGCACCACGCGGGAAAACCGGTGCCAGCGCTGCGGCAGAATCCGTTCGCCCACGCGATCCAACTGCGCGACCATGGCGGTGCCGTCCTTGTAGATGAAAAACAGCGTGATCACCATGAAGACCACGGAAAGCACAAAGTTAACCGCGCCGGTTCCGGTGGCCAGCACCCAGCGGGAAATATTTCCGATGTGATCACCGCTCAGAAGCTGGACGAGTTCGCCCGGGGCTTTGGGTTGCCCGAGCTGGAGGCGCCACCATTCCTCCGCCTGCTTTCCGACAAAGGGGAGGGTGGCGATCGATTTGGGAACTGGGATGCCCGTTTTGTTTGCCTCCACCAGCCAGGCGAACCACTCGCGGATTTCGTTGACGCCATAGGTGACGAGGGCGGCCAGCGGGATGACCAGCACGAGCAGGATGACGCAGAGCGCAATGCTGGCGGAGAGCGTGGTGCGTCCGTGACAGACGAGCACCAGTCGTTCATAGAGCGGCCAACTGGCGAAGCCGATGATCAAGGCAGCCAGCACGGGCACGAGAAATCCATGGAAAAAATACACCCCAGCCAACCCGACAAAAGCCACGAGCCAGCGGGCGATGGGATGTTCGGGCAGGAGAGTGTTCATGGTGGGTCGGCGAATCTGTTGTGAGGTCGTTATTCGTAGCAGATGAGAAATCTACCGGCCAACTTTTTGATTCGTGGCATGAGCATCTTGCTCATGCGTATGTCGCATCAGCAGGATGCAGATGCCACTGGATCATGGTTGCTACAGGACGCCTTCCTGCCGGGCTTCACGGATGGCATGGAGCAGGCTGAGAATGATGCCGAGCGCTTCGCTGGATTGTTCGGCGGGACTCAGGGCGCCGGGAAGCGCGACAATGATTTCGGCCGGCTGTTTTTCCGTCTCCGGCATGGGGGTGAACGTGCGGGAGTAGGTGGGGCGGACTGGATTGGGTTTCCAGCGAAACTTCGGGGCGGCGCTGGCATAACGGGCCAGGGTGTCACTGATGACCGTTTTTTGCTGATCGGTGCTCAGCCAGGCCTCCACCTCGGGTTCGGTGGCGCGGGGATTTTGCCGCAGGAGAATGACCAGATCGTAGGGGTAGCGGCGAAGTTCCTTTTCCAGAACCTGCACATGGCTGCTGGGCGAATCCGACCAACAACGGACATCGGGAAGTTGCTGTCGGTCCATCAGAAAGACATTTTCCCGATGGGCCTCCAAGTTGGCCACGGGGTAGGCGGTGACTTCGATGCCCTCGGTCAGTTGCAGGCGCGCTTCCATGGCCGCGAGGAGTCGGGCGATGGCCAGAGGGGTCACGGTTTCCGTGCCGACCCAGCCGCCGACGATGAGGGCATGGACGGGGGTTTGGCCCGGACGCGTGCCGCAGACATGAAAATACGGAATCATTTCCTCCCGAATCCCGGCCTGACCGAGTCCGTATCCGAGCATGAGGGTGGACGATTCCTTGGAAAGTTCCACCAAGGGTGCGATGAGGCTTTCCACATTCTGATTGCCGGCTTCAAAGGTGGCTTTGATTTGGAGGTCGGTGAAGGGGTTCATGCAGGCTCCTTTCTATGGTTGAGGATCAACCGTCAGGTTAAAACCCGAAGCTCGATGCGCAAGTTGTTTTCCCGTGCGGGCAAGGCCAGCCGGGATCACTCTTTCTTGGTGTAAGTGATCGGAAGAATGCCGGCCGCACGGGCTTCCGCGAGGTCGATGTATTGATAACTCAGGTCGTCGGTCTCAAATTTTTCGACATACTTCTCCAGTGTTTCGGTGCCGGTGGAGAGGGCGGATTCGAAGGATTCCCACGATTTTTCGTTCCGCCGGGCTTCGATTTTTTTCAACTGCGCGGCCGTGCGATCCTTGACCGGCCGGAGGTCGGTTTCGCCCAACAAGGTGGTTTCGAGTCCGACAGTGGTTTCTTCATCGAGATCGACTGCCAGAAACATATGGCCGGGAATGAGCACGAGGGCGGGACTGAGGCCGATTTTTCGCAGGATGGCGGCGAGGAGGACGGTGCCGTCCACGCAGTTGGCCTGCGAGGCTTTGACGGATTCGTCGAAGAGTCGCACGTGCTGGCTGTAAACGCCGTTATCCTCGGCGGCGGTGGTGGTGACGTCGCTGTATTTCAAGCCATGCCGCTGCATAACGTTCCAGATGGCGAAAATTTGCAGCAAGACCTGGTCGGCGTCGCCGCTTTGGTAGCCGTCGAAGGACGAGACGATGCCGGTGTCGAGCGCTTCCCTCAGGATCGAATCCACCAAAGGATGGTTCTCATTGACGTACGTGGCAAAGAGCCAACTGTAATCGGAGGAGGTTGCTTCTTCATCTCCCTCCACCTCTTCTTCGACGCCGAAGAGGCAATCGTTGATCGAACGCATGGTAGTGGTGATGACTTTTTCCCCTTCGCTTTTTCCGTTCACGCTCAGGGCGATGGTGATATTAAGGGGAACGGCTTGGGTGACTTGGGCCAGCGCGTTGTATTTGTAGGCGATCTTCGGATGGATGAGCAAATCGGTGTCGTCTTCCTTCAAGGTCTTGACCAGGCGGCTTTCCTCCATGAATTCGTTGGCTTTCACTGTCACCTCGATCTTGGAACCAGCCTTGGCCTGGGGGATGGTGACGCCGATGACGCCTTGCGGATCGCCGAGGTGATTGCCTTCCCAGACGGAAAACAGTTCCTCGGGCAGATCCACACGCGCGGTGCCGATGAGGAAGGAGGGAAAAATGTTCCCCTGCGGATAAACATCGGGTTCCCACTGCAATTCGGCATCTGCGGCCGAAAGGTGCGAGGGCGCGGAATAGGCCAGGAGCAAGGCGAGGAAAAACGTGCGGGCTTTCACGGGATGAATGAAGTTTTTCTGAAGATTCTAAAAATCAGCCCTGGAGGTAAAGAATCCGCCCGCACTGCGGGCAGTGGACGATGTCCTTTTCGGATTTCACCTGTACGCCGGTTTGGGTGGTGACCTTCATGTGGCAGCCCATGCAAACCTCGTGTTCGAGGGGAGAAAGGGCGGTGCCGTTTTTGGTTTGAAAGAGCCGTTCGTAGCGCTCCAGCACGTCCTCATCCACGCCTTCGGTGAAACGCGTGCGATCTGCCTGGAGTTCAGCGGTGCGGGCGTCGAGATTGGTTTTCTTGGTGTCGAGGCCGGCCAGAATCTGTTCGATTTTGGCTTTTTCCTCGGCGTGGGTTTTGTCGGCAGCGGCGATCTGGGGTTTGAGTTGCTCCACCTCTTCCATCAAATCGAGTTCCTTGTCCTCAATGGCCCGGATGGCTTTTTCCGCCGCCTCCACTTCGTGGGCCAGGGCGGTGTATTCCTCGTTTTTGCGGGTCTGGAGCTGCTGCGTTTTATAGCGGCTGATGGCGTCCCGTTTGCTCTGGGCGTCGAGTTCGAGGGTTTTCTTTTCGACTTCGATTTCTTTTACCCGGGTCTTGGCCTGTTCGAGGCGGGCGGCGGAATCGGCGATCTGTTTTTCCCGGGCCTTCCGCTCTTCCGGCAGATGGGAGAGTTCGTTTTGAAAAGTGCGAAGGCGTTGGTCGCGGTCCTGTAGGGCAAGCAGCTTTTCGATCACATCCAGCATCGGTGGATGATGAACGGCCCCGGAAAAATAATCCAGAGATTCTCTTGGAAAAACTCAGGCCGGGGTCCAGGAACGAAAAGTTTCGAGGCAGATGCGCACGCTTTCCATGGGCTCGTGGCTGTATTTCTCCTGCTCGATGATGAAAACCTCCGCCGCGCCGATGCTGTTTATGGCCTCCAGAATGGCGGGGAAGTTCAATTTGCCGCTGGCCCCGAGTTCTTTCTCGTCCTTGAGATTCCATTTCCAAATTCCGCGGCTCGGCGGCGTCGAGCATCCAGTCGATGACGAAACGGCCTTCGACTTTTTTGAATTCCCCGTCGTGGTTGTGATAAGCAAAGCGGCGTCCGGCCTGGCGCACGGCCGCCCCGATGCGATTGAGGGTTTCGCCCAAGGCGGTGCAGTCCTGCGCGGTTTGCAGTTTATTTTTGTCGAAATAAGGACAGGTGATGAAGGGGCTTTCGACCAGCGCGGCCTCAGCCAGCACCGCGTTGAGTTCGGATTGCAGGCGGTCGATGCCAACATGCATGCCGGTCACGCGCAGTCCGGCCTCGCGAATGGCGGCGGCGGCTTCCGTCGCAGAGAGATTGCCATAACCGGCGAGTTCAATGGCGGAATAGCCGATGGCGGCGACTTTTTTGACGGTGGCGGCAAAGTCCTGGTTAAAATCATCACGGACGGACCACATTTACAGGGCGACGGGAATGGAACTCATAGAAGGCGTATTCATCCTGTCCGATCCGCCATGGCAAGCCGTCAGGGCATTTTCCCTAACCGAAAAGTTGTTTCCAGAACATCAGGGCCGAAATGGCGAGGCCGATGCCGGTGATGATCTGGCGCACCCGTTGCTGGGAAATGCGTTGGGCAAAGTGTGCGCCCGCGAAGTAGCCGACCGTGGACCCAATCGTCATGACGATGGCCTGCGGCCACTCGATCAGTCCGGCAGAGATGAAATAGGCCGCCGCCACCAAATTGATCAATGTGGCCAGCACGGTTTTGAGTGCGTTCATCTCGTGAATGTGATGCAGACCCATCAGTCCGAAGGCGGCCAGCATCAGGATTCCAATGCCGGCCCCGAAATAGCCCCCGTAAACTGCCACGAAAAATTGCAGCACGAGGGCGAGCGTGCCGTGCCGCGACCCGTGGGCCGCCGCAACTGCTTCGCCCGCCGCCAGGCGGCGGAAGGCGTTTTGGGCCATGAAAAGAACTGTGGCAAACAGCAGCAAAAACGGCACCAGTTTTTCAAAGGCCTCGTTGGGCGTACGAGTCAGCAAGACCGCGCCGAGGAATCCGCCGCCGATGCTGACCAGACCGAATTTTTTGATCCACACCCGCGCGGCGGGCATGTGTTCGCGATAGCCGTAGGTGCTGCCGACGATGCCGACGAGCAGGGCCAGCGTGCTGGTGGCATTGGCCTGGATGGCGGGCATGCCGAAGGCGAGCAAGGCGGGAAAGGTCAGGATCGTTCCGCCGCCGGCAATGGCATTGATCGCTCCGGCGAGGAGCGAGGCGATGGCCAGAACGGTGATTTCGAGGGCGGACATCCAGAGTCCAACGTCCAAGGTCAAATGTCCAAAGTCCAGACCGACCTTGGTCTTTAGACTTTAGAGCCTGTCCAATAAATCAGCGAATCAGAAATAGAGCCACGGATCGGCACAGATGAAACACGGATTGCGAAGGAAATGCTTTTCTTCATCAGTGAAAATCAGTGTTGATCCGTGGCTGAAAATGACTTTTTAGACATGCTCTTAGACTTTAGACCAAGCCCCTCCTCCCTCCACCGGCAGGCGTTGGGGGCCTCGATGCCAAGTTGGTCGAGGATGCGCCAGACGACCGTATCGGCCAGTTCGTCGAACGTTTTCGGGCCGCTGTAGAAGGACGGCGAGGCGGGCAGCAAGATCGCGCCGGCCTCGATCACGGCCACGGCGTTGCGGGCGTGGATGAGGTTCCAGGGGGTTTCGCGAGGGACAAGGATGAGCTTGCGGCGTTCCTTGAGAAAAACATCGGCGGCGCGCAGGATCAGGCTCTCACTGGTGCCGTGGGCGATGCGGGCCATCGTGCCCATTGAGCAGGGAACAACGATCATGGCGTCAAATTTCGCGCTGCCGCTGGCGAAGGGCGCGTTCATGCTTTTGTCGGAATGCTCGATCGCCCCGGCAGGGACTTTCAGCTCGCCGATTTCCTCGTGAATGACCTGCTTCGCGTACCCGCTGTACACGAGATGCAGTTCGTTTTCCGGACGGTCAAGGTAGTGCAGCAACCGTTGAAGGTAAATGGCTCCACTGGCTCCGGTGGCGGCAAGGACAAGGCGCATTATAACAATCCAACGCCGTGGAGCGCCTGGCGGATGCCGGCGGATTTTTTCAGGGCGGCGGCATAAACTTTCCCGTTCTCCAGATCGGGATTAGTGCGGGTGGGTTCGTCCACTTGAATCAAGCGTTCGCAGATTTCGGCCAGGGTGGCATCGGAACCATTCTCCTTGTTCCAGACCCATCCCGCCTGCACGGCGGCCCCGAGACCTGCTCCTTCGCCGCTGACCAGGCAAACCGTGGGTACGCCGAAGATGTCGGCGCAAATCTGCCGCCAAATTGTGCTGTTACTGCCGCCCCCGGTGAGACGGATTTCTTCGGGCGCGAGTCCGAGTTCGCGGAAACGGGCCAGACCGTAGCCAAGGCCGAGGGTCACGCCTTCCATGGCCGCACGGGCCATGCGGGCCGGGGTGAAATTCCCGGTCGTCATTCCATAAAACCCCCCCGTGCTGTCGGGCAGGTCCGGGGTGCGTTCGCCGGTGAAATAGGGGAGCAGGAGAAGACCATCGCTGCCGGCGGGCACGGAGCGGATCTGTTCCTCCATCTTCGCGTAGTCCCAGGAAAAGATTCTGCGAAAGTGCTCGGTCACGAGAGTGACATTCATGGTGCAGACGAGCGGCAGCCAGTTGTCGGTGCTGTCGCAAAAAGCGGCGACCTCACCTTGTGGATCAATGACCGGCGTGGCGGAGAAGGCAAACAAGGTGCCCGAGGTGCCGAGGCTGGCCGTGACGACGCCCGGTTGGATGTTCCCCGTGCCAATGGCGGCCATCATGTTGTCGCCGCCGCCGGCACTGACGGCGGGGGCTTTGGCCAGACCCCATTTTTTCCGCAGTTCCTCGCGCAGGCTGCCGTGAGATTTCTTGGAGGATTTGAGTGGCGGCAGCTTGTCGGGCAGATCGTCGGCGATGAAATCCACCACCTTGGAAGACCATTGGCGCGTCTCCACGTCGAGCAAGGCCGTGCCGGAGGCCTCGCCAAATTCCATGCGCTTCACGCCCGTGAGCCAGAAGTTCAAGTAGTCGTGCGGCAGCAGGATGGAGGTGGTTTTTTTCCAGTTGGCCGCCTCATTTTGCCGCAGCCAGAGAATTTTTGGCGCGGTGTAACCCGGACGCATGGTGTTGCCGACCAGGGCGGTGAGGGCATTGGCCCCGCCGAAGTGGGCGGTGATTTCGGCGCATTGGGCCGTGGTCGAGGTGTCGCACCAGAGTTTGGCCGGACGGATGACTTGGTCTTTTTCATCCAGCACCACCAAACCATGTTGCTGGCCGCTGACGCCGATGGCGCGGACTTCATGTTTCCGGTCACCCAAGGCGGCCAGCACCTCGCAGATGGTGGCCTCTGCGGCGTCAGACCAGTCCTGCGGATTTTGTTCCATTGCGCCGGGCGGCAGGCCGGAAACAAAGTCATAGGGCTTTTGAGCAGCGGCGAGGATCGTGCCGGTGTCCCAGTCCAGGGCGATGGTTTTGGTGCTTTGGGTGCCGCAGTCGATGCCGAGGGAGATCATGGCGAGGAGTTGGTGAGTATCATCATCGATCACCGACAAATACCAACTTTTTCAGTCCACCCCGGCCGGCGGGTCCCTGACGGGCAAGTTACCGAACCCGGCCCGAAGTGGGAGTTTACGCTTTAGCGTGTGCCTTGCGGAACAGTCTGAGGGCTGGACTCCAACGCCGGATACCCCGGTCGGCATCGCTGGCAGAAGGCGTCGCGCGGTCCCGAGGCCATTCACTTGGCCTTGCTGAAAACGAGGTGCGCATCCTTCGCGTCGGCGGTTATCTGGTCTCCCTCGTGAAATTTGCCGTCGAGGATTTCCAGCGAGAGGGGATCTAGAATTTCCCGCTGGATCACGCGCTTGAGTGGCCTGGCCCCGTAGGCGGGATCGTAGCCTTCCCGGCCGAGCAGATTTTTGGCCGCGTCGGTGAGGGTGAGGGTGATGTTTTGTTTTTGCAGGCGTTCGAGCAGGCGCTGGAGCTGGATGTCCACGATCCGGGTGATTTGGCGGTCGTCGAGGCGGTCGAAGATGATGGTCTCGTCAATGCGGTTGAGGAACTCCGGCCGGAAATGGCCGCGCAGGGCTTCCAGCACGCGTTCATTGCGTTCCTTTTTCGGCAAGTCCTCCATGATGAATTGGCTGCCGATGTTGCTGGTGAGGATGATCACGGAGTTCTTGAAATTCACCGTGCGGCCTTGTCCGTCGGTGATGCGTCCGTCGTCGAGGACTTGGAGCAGGACGTTGAAGACATCGTGGTGGGCTTTTTCGATCTCGTCGAACAGCACGACCGCATAAGGCTTGCGGCGGACGGCTTCGCTGAGTTGTCCGCCTTCTTCGTAGCCGACGTAGCCGGGAGGCGCGCCGATGAGGCGGGCCACGGTGTGTTTCTCCATGTATTCGCTCATGTCGAGGCGGATGATGGCATGTTCGTCGTCGAAGAGAAACTGGGCCAGGGCCTTGGAAAGTTCGGTCTTTCCCACGCCGGTCGGACCGAGGAAGAGGAAGGATCCGATGGGGCGGTTTTCGTCCTGCAGGCCGGCCCGGGCGCGGCGCACGGCGTTCGACACGGCCTTGATGGCTTGTTCCTGGCCGATGACGCGTTCCATTAAGCGCTCTTCCATTTTGACCAGCTTTTGCCGTTCGCCTTCCTGCAGGCTGGAAACGGGCACACCGGTCCAGCTTGAAACGACTTTGGCAATGTCCTCCTCGGTGACTTCCTCCTGGAGAAGGGCGTTGGCGCTGCCGGACTGTTTGGCGGTGGCTTCCTCCAGCTGCTGCTGCAGCTCGGGGAGCTTGCCGTATTGGATTTCCGAGGCGCGGTGGAGGTCGCCCTTGCGCTGGGCTTGTTCGAGTTCGGTTTTGAGTTGCTCGATTTGCTCGGCCACTTTTTGCGATTTGCCGATTTCCTGTTTTTCCTTCTGCCATTGGGCCTTGAGTTGTCCGGCCTTTTCCTTGAGGTCGGCCAGTTCCTTTTCGAGTTTGCCGAGGCGGTCCTTGCTGGCGGCGTCTTTTTCTTTTTTGAGCGCCTGCTTCTCCATTTCGAGTTGCATGACCTGACGTTCGAGCTGGTCGATTTCGGTGGGCATGGAATCGAGCTCCATCTTGAGGCGGGAGGCAGCTTCATCAATGAGATCAACGGCTTTGTCGGGCAGGAAACGGTCGCTGATGTAACGGTCGGAAAGGGTGGCGGCGGCGATGATGGCGGCATCCTGGATGCGCACGCCGTGGTGGACTTCGTAGCGTTCCTTGAGTCCGCGCAGGATGGCGATGGTGTCTTCAACGCTGGGTTCGTCCACTTGCACGGGCTGGAAGCGGCGTTCTAGGGCGGCGTCCTTCTCGATGTATTTGCGATACTCGTCCAGGGTGGTCGCGCCGATGGTGCGGAGTTCGCCGCGGGCCAGTTGTGGCTTGAGCATGTTGGAAGCGTCGGCGGAACCCTCGGCCGCGCCTGCACCCACGATGGTGTGGAGTTCGTCGATGAAGAGAATGATCTCGCCTTCGCTGGAGGTGACTTCCTTGAGAAAGGCCTTGAGCCGGTCCTCGAATTCGCCGCGGAATTTCGCGCCGGCGATCATGGCCCCGATGTCCATGGCGATGATGCGTTTGTTTTTCAGGGATTCGGGCACATCGCCGCTGACGATGCGGCGGGCCAGACCCTCCACGATGGCGGTCTTGCCCACACCGGGTTCGCCGATGAGGACGGGGTTGTTTTTGGTGCGGCGGGAAAGCACCTGCATGGTGCGGCGGATCTCGTCGTCGCGACCAATGACGGGATCAATCTTGCCTTTGCGGGCGAGTTCGGTGAGGTCGCGGCCGTATTTTTCCAGGGTCTGATATTTGCCCTCGGGGTCCTGGTCGGTTACGCGCTGATTGCCGCGCAGTCCGGCGAGGGCCTGCATGAGTTTGGCGCGGTCAAGGCCGGCATCTTTAAGAAGTTTGGCCGCGGGAGAGTTCGAGTCGGCGACGGCGAGGAGGAAATGCTCCGCGCTGAGGTATTCGTCCTTGAGCTTGGACATTTCGGCCTCGGCGGCGTCGAGGGTTTTTCGCAGGTCGGCACCGAGTTGGGGCGACGAGCCACCGTGGATGCTGGAACGGCGGGCGAGTTCGGTTTCGAGTTGGTGTTCCAGTGTGGCGGGCGTGACCCCGAGTTTTCCCAACAACGGGCGGGCGAGCCCGTCGGATTGCTGGAGCAGGGCGAGCAAGAAATGTTCGGGCGAGATTTCCGAGTGGTTTTTCTTGGAGGCAAGATCGACGGAGGCATTCAGGGCTTCCTGCATTTTTGCGGTGAATTTGTCCGGGCGCATGATGCGGGATTATACACAAAGAAGAAAATTTTCAGAGGAAGAAAAATTGCCGCGGGGCGGGCTGATATGATTGTCTGCGAGGCGCGGTTCGTCTCATGAACAATCTCCAACTTGCGATTCATTTTTTTCTCCAGCTTGCGGTCATTCTGGTTTTCTGCCGCATTGTGGGGGCGATTGCCGCGCGTTTTGGGCAGCCGCAGGTGGTGGCGGAAATGATTGCCGGGGTGTTGCTCGGACCGTCCCTCTTCGGGCTGGTGCTGCCCGAGTGGCAGCAATGGATTTTTCCCTGGGACAAGACGCAGAGCGGACGCGATACCCAAAGCTATTTGTTTCCGGTCTCGCAGTTGGGGCTGGCTCTCTATATGTTCGTGGTGGGGTTGGAGTTTCGCTTGGATATCATGCGGCGTCGGCTTTCCAGCTCCGTGGCTGTTTCGATTGCGGGAATGTCGGCACCCTTTGTGCTTGGCGGAGTGCTGGCTTGGATTTTCTTCCGCTACACCAACTTTTTTCCGACCAAGACCTCGCTATTCGAGGCGGTGCTTTTTCTCGGGGCCTCCATGTGCATCACCGCCTTCCCCATGCTGGCGCGCATCATTCATTTCAAAAAGCTCACGGGCACGACCATGGGCACGGTGGCGCTGGGGGCGGGGGCGATTGACGACGCCATGGCCTGGTGTTTGCTCGCCGTGGTGTTGGCGAGCTTTGATAACGACTTGAGTCGTTCGCTGGTTAATATCGGAGGCGGAGCCGGCTATGTCGCCTTCACCCTGCTGCTGGTGCGTCCGCTGCTGGCGCGCTGGCAGGGATGGCTGGTGAAAGAGAAAGTACTCACTGAGGCGGGGCTGGTGGTGGGGCTGGCCTTGATGGCGCTGGGGGCGTGGTTCACCGATCTGATCGGGCTGCACGCCGTTTTTGGCGCCTTTGTCATGGGAGCGGCGATGCCGCGGGGGGTGGTTTCCCGGGACTTGATCCGGCGCATTGAGCCGCTGACAGTTGCCTTGTTGCTGCCGCTTTTTTTCACGTATTCCGGACTCAATACCAAAATTGCGCTGCTGAACTCCGCATTCCTTTGGCTGATGTGCGGGGCGGTTCTGGTGGCGGCGATTCTGGGCAAGGGCGTGGCCTGCTGGCTGGCGGCGCGGGCCACGGGGATCTCCAATCGCGAGGCGCTGGGCATCGGGACCTTGATGAATGCGCGCGGTCTGATGGAACTCATCATCATTAATATCGGACTGCAGCGCGGAGTGATTTCCGAGGAACTTTTTGCCGTTCTGGTCATCATGGCGGTGCTCACCACCCTGATGGCCTCGCCCATCTTCGATCGCCTGGTGGGTTCGGGAACTCTTTTGTCCGGCAAAGATTCCAACGAAAATCACAAGGCGATTTTGATTCCTTAACCGGCCTCCGCGAAGACGCCCCGATGCGGACGTCCTGAATTTTGCAGACGAAGAGCCGCAACCTGATGATGCAAGCCCCAAACCGGCACCCACAGGCTGGCGTCCGCCGGTTGATCGAGGAGTGCGCGCAGACCGAGCAGCGTGTGCCAGCCGGCGGTCGCCGTGAAGGCGTGACCGAGGCCCGTGGCCGGGAGGGATGTGGTGGGAAGGTCCGCCCCGATTTCGTTAATGAGCGGTCGTAGCCAGCTCATGCCGGCGGTTTCGGCGATGGGAGCACCGGGCATTGCGGTAAAACATTCCGCCGCGGCCCGGCGGGCTGAAGCGCGCGACCGATAACCAAAACCTGACGTGAGGCCGGAGATGGTGATTCCGGAATCCGCGCCCGCCCGGCTCACGAGGATGGCGGCGGAACCTTCGGCGGGACCGAAACCGTTTTTCAGCCAGCCTGCGGAATGGTAGGCTTCCATGGCCGACACATCCAATTCCTCGCCGCCGACCACGAGCACAGCATCGACCTGGGCGAGATCGAGCCACAGCGACGCGATCTCCAAAGCGGAGACCCAGGCCGAATCGTCCCCCACGATCGCATAGCACGAGCCCTGCACGCCGAGCAAATGCGCGATATGGCTGAGCGAGGAATTGTAAACTGTCTCGGGAAACAAGGCCGGGCTCGCGAACGTTGGTCCGTTTTCCAGAACGGGCGCAAAAAAGCGCCGCGAAAAATGACAGGGGCCGGTGAAAAACGCGCCCACGACACCGAGGCGTTTCGGGCTTTGGCCGCCGAGGGCCTGGCGGGCGGCTCCGGCCATCATGAGGCTGATGCGGCTGGCGCGGCGCAGGCGCGGCTCGCGGATTTCTTCCGCGAGGTCTTCCTCGTTAACGCGCTGGACGGCAAACGCGGTGTCCGGGCGGCGGAGCGAGGGAATCCGGTCGGGGATGGGCGACGGGGCATGTCGGAGTCCGGCCCACCCCCTGCCCGCGGGGGTAATCGCGCCGATGCCAATAATCGCGAGCTCGTTCATGGTGTGGTAAAAATCAGGGCGGCGTTCGAGCCCCCGAAGCCGAGGTTGGTGCTGGCCACAAAACGGGTGCCTGCGTTGGGGAGCGTGCCGGTGAGCGCTTGCTGCAGGCCGGCGAGCGGGCGCTCGAGACCGAGCTGGGGAGGGAGCTGGCTGGTGCGCAGGCTTTGCACCGCAAAGATGGCTTCGATCACGCCGGCCGCGCCGAGGGTGTGGCCGGTGGCGGCCTTGGTGGAGCGGATTTGCGGGCGGCCCTGCGCGAGAGGGGGGCCGAAGATTTCCGCGTAGGCAGTTTGCTCCGCGGGGTCGTTGGCCGTCGTCGCGGTACCGTGGGCGTTCACGTAATCGATCTCGGCCGGAGAAATGCCGGCGCGGTCGCAGGCGTCTCGCAGTGCGCGAACGAGGGCGGCTCCGGTCGGCGCAGGCTGGGTGAGATGGTAGGTGTCGGTGGAATGACCATAACCTGCGAGCGCAGCCAGCGGTGTGGCGCAGCGGCGTGCGGCGTGCGTCTCGGTTTCCAGAACGAGACAGCCCGCGGCCTCACCGAGCAGCAGGCCGGAGCGTCCCTCGTCAAACGGGCGGCATTTTTCCGTCGTCTGGGCCTGGAGGCAGTCGAAGCCGGCAAAGACCAGTTCGCAGAGAGCTTCGAATCCGCCCACCAAGACGATTTCCCCGCGACCGGCCTGCAGCCAGTCAAAGGCGTGGCCGATGGCGTTGGCTCCGCTCGCGCAGGAGTTTGCGATAAGATAAGTCGGACCCCCGCGGAAGCCGAGGGCATCCTGCAAGTCGAGCAATTGCTGCTGCGGGTGATAACGAGCGATGCGGGCGAAAAGCGCGCGGCGGGACGCCGTGAGTTCGCGCAGGAATTCCTCGCCGAAGCCCATGCCGCCGGCGGTGGTGCTGAAGCTAAGCGGCAGGCCGTCGTGCGCAGCCAGGCCGGCCATGCGCAGGGCCTCGGT
>JBGTGQ010000066.1:0-95232 GCA_041746635.1 Terrimicrobiaceae bacterium
CCTCCTGATGTTTTTGACTACCTTATCTTCGATCCGGCCTTGCGAAAATTCACAGATCAGCCGGAATTGAAGGCGTTTTTCGGGAACTGACCCCGCTCGATTTGTCACGGATTCGTCACGCGCTGGCTCTGGACAGAGTTCCCTCTCCCCGTTTGCTTGGGCTCGAAACTTTTCCCGACGATGAGCATCACTTTTTCCAATTCCGGCACCCCCTCACCCGCAGATAAAATCGCTTCTGCCCGCGAACGGCGCCGGCGCATCAGCGCCTTGGACCGCAAAAAATCTTCCAACGCGGTCTTCTTCTCCAGACTCAGTGCCAATTATGGCCCGGAGGAGGCTTGGCCCCGATCCAACGCGGCAAGGGCGGCTGGCAGGATCGCCGTGCCTCCCGCAAAGCAGGCCGTCTCATCCCGGGTGTTTTGTCTTTTCGCCTTCGTAGCGTTGGGCGGGGCACTGCTTTCGCTCGGGGCCGGCTATGCCATTGGTCATTGGCAGGGGAAATCCAAGATGGAAAGCGAGATTGTATCCGCCCGCATTCAGAGCTTCAAACGCCTGCCTGCGGGTGAAACAGCGGCTCTGAACCAAGCCGTGGCCGGTTTGCGGGACGGAAAATCCGAAGCCTCCTTCACCACTCTGAAGGATTTGCATAAAAAATTCCCGCAAGTCGCCTCGCTGAATTACCTGACCGCACTCGCCGCACTCGAAATCGGGCGCTACGTCTTGGCGGAAACCCATGAGAGAGACTCCATAAAGGCCGGCCAGCGCGTCCCGGACTGCCTCGCTTTGCTTTCCATGCTGGAGGGCAGAAAATCCTCAGCAACCATGGGCCCAAAGGCCACTGGTGCCGGGGGCAAACAGGAGGAATTGCTCCGCGCCGCCATCACAGCCGACGCCGCCAATCCCTATCCTCACATCGAGCTGGCCAACCTGACATGGCCTTGGCGGACTCGCTTCTCGGGCAATGCCGGGAGTTATTGCCGGCCAATCTCTTTGCTTATCTCATGAGCGACCCGGCAGTGCGGAAATTCGCCGACCGCCAGGAGTTGCGCGGATTTTACGCTCAGCGCTAGGGGACGGAATACCGACCCGCGCCGACCCGCCGGGGTCCTATATGACGAAATCGTAACGATCCCTGCATTGCCCGGCTGTTGGTCTTGATATTCTGACAGGACGTGGCAGCCTCGACTGCCAGCGTGTGTCATGCCCGGACTTCTCTCAATCCTATTCCCATCCCTTGGAAAAACCATTGGCAAGGCTGCTGTCCTGCTGGTGGTGTTTTCCTCGGCGGCCCTGGCGGATGATGTCCTGACGGTCGATCTCCCGCTCTCATCGCCCCTGGCAAGCCTCCCCGCCCGGCTGGCCGCCACCCCCCGACAGGTGGCCACACCGGATGGAAACGGCTATGCGGAGTTTTCCCTGCTGCCCATTCAGGATGAACGAGATCTGCTCGTGACCGTGGTTTTTAAGGAGGACGGAGAAAAGGGTCCTTCGCTTTTCTGGATCAACGAAGCGTCCGCGCAGCAGGTCGGTCTCTCCGAGGATCTCGCGGACGGAGTAAAAGGAGTCAACCAGCGCACAATTTTGGTCCCCCGTGAGGCTTCCACCCAGCAGGGAAAACTGATCGTGCATGGCGACCAATCCAAGATTCTTCGCGTCCGGCTGGACTGGGTGCCGTTGCGGCAAATCTTCGCCGCCGCCGATCAAAGGCCTGTCGCCTTCCTCCTCAGCGATCGTTTTTTGCAGGATACCGAGTTGACTGGGAGCAAGACCCTGAGTCCACCGGATATCTGGTTCGGCAAGATCCTGGAAGCGTCGCTGCAAGAAGAGCCGGAATCGCTGGCGGAGAACGTGGAATTTGTCGTGCCCCTCGACCAGCCGGTGGCGCAGGCGATTTTTACGGTGAAAGTTCTGGGTTTGCCGCTCGAGGGGACGGCGAAGATCTGGGTCAACGGAACGCAAGCCGGACAGTTGCAACCCGCGATTCCCTCGCTCTCGGATCCGGGTTATCTCAAGGGTGAATCAGGTCGGGTCCTTTACGCGGGCTGGCGAAGCGGCGCGCTTTACATCCCGGCGAGCCTGCTCAAAACCGGGGACAATTCCATTGTGATTGCCGCGCCCGGTGGCGAGACGTTCCTGCGCGATGCCGCCCTGCAGTTACGTGCGGAAGGGGAAGAGCAAATCCCACCTCCCGATGAGATCGTGGCCAACGAGCCATAAGGAACTTTTTTGATGTCCATGATCGCTAATCATTTTTCCCCAACACCGAATCGGTTCGCTTCCGCAAAGGCTTATACGCTTTTTGAAATCATGCTCGTGCTGGGCATCATCGCCGTGCTGGTGGGCTCGGCCATTTACCTGCTGGTGGGCAACGTGGACGTGGCCAAGGAGCAGCGGGTGGACACCGACATTCAGGCCATTACCACGCAGTTAAAGGTTTACGAGATGCAGAACTACACCTTTCCCAGCACGGAGCAGGGATTGGAGGCGCTGGTCAAGAGACCCTCGACCGAGCCGGCCCCGCGCAAATGGCGGCAGTTGATGGAATCCGTGCCAGTGGATCCGTGGGGCACCGAATATGCTTACGAATTTCCGGGCAAGAAAAACCCCAAGGGCTACGACCTGTACTCGCTGGGTCCAGACCGCAAACCGGGTGAGGATGATCTGCCGCAGAAATAACCGCCGTTCCGGCCGCCGGGCCTACACTTTTCTCGAGGTGGCCCTGGCTCTTGGCATCATTGCCGTGGTCTTCGCGGCAGTGGTTCCTGTGGTGGCGGCGGGCAGCACGGAGCGCCGCTTGCGCGACGGAATGGAATCCCTCGCGCAGTTCGTGCGCGACAATCGTATGGAAGCCGAGAAAACCGGCCGGGAACGAATTCTGATCGTTCAGCCCGGCGGATTGGCCGTGCGCATGGGAGAGAAAATTCTGCCCGGCGTCGCCGCCCCGCGGGGAGCGGCGCTTTCGTTCCGGTACCCCCAGGGCGAGTGGGACAAGGCGGACGGTCAGGAATGGCGGGTTTTCTCCTCCGGAGTTGTCGCGCCGGCCAGCTTGCGCATGAAGGTTGGCAAGGACTGGATCGAAACCGATTTTGATTTTCTCACCGGGGGGGTGGCCGCAGAGCGGTATTCGTTCTAGACGCCACGCCCATGTTGCACCCCATTTCCACCATGCGCAGGCGGCAGGCCTTTACCCTCATTGAGGTCCTCACCGCCATGGGGATCTTTAGTTTTGCCGTCCTCGGTCTCCTCTTCGCCCTCAACGTCACTGCGGACGCCTCCGGAGAAGTGCAACGGCAGAAAATGATCCGGGGCGAAATCGAAAACCGCCTGGCGCGGCTGTCGCTGCCACCGCTCAAGGAATTTTCAGCCAGCGTCGAAGCAGATGGCATTCGTTACGTCGAGGAGATCCGCCCGGAATCGGTTAAGACACGGGATTTGACCATGTTGCCGGGATACTGGCGCGTGCGGGTCCTGGCTGAGTGGAAGGCCGGCGGCCAACTTCAAAAGTGGGATGCGTCCCATCTCATCTGGAGCCCATGAGGTTTGGACCGACAACGCGGCAGAAAACCGGGCGCGCCTTCACCCTGCTGGAGGTCCTGCTCGCGGTCACGATCTTCCTCTTGCTGGCCGGTGGGATTTTCGCGGCCGTCACCGTGAGCATCAAGGCCTCCGGCGAAATTGTCCGGATCGGGCAGGAGGCCGAGCGGCTTGACGCCCTGCAGCGGTTTCTTCGGCAGATCTTTTCCAACCTGCCCGGCACGGCCCGCATCGAACTCCGGGTTCGACCGGTCAGCGGGCGCGGCAATGCCGTGGAATTGTTGCTCTGGCCGGTGCCGGAATTTGCCAGCTTCTCGCAGAATGCCCGCGAAACCGGCGGTCTGGCTCTGGGCGCACTGCCGGACGGCAGCGGTATGTTTACCCTCTCGCTGACCAATTTCGGTGCTGAGTTGTCGGCGGATAACCGGGATAAGCAAATGCAGGGCGCGGCCTGGACCGCGATGCTTCCCGGCATTCGCGAGGTCCAGTGGCGCTTCGCCGCGGCCGAGACCAACGGACTCCAGGAAACCTGGGACCCATCCAACGGCCGGCCCGGTCTGGCGAATCTGGAAATCACCATGGCGGACGGAACCGAGAAGCACTGGCAGTTCCTCATTCCCGCCCTTCAACCTCCCGGGGACGTTGCGCCACAACCATGAAGATTCCACGATTGCAAAGCGATTCCCGTCGCGGGGCGGCCCTCTTGCTCACCCTCTGGTGCATCGCCATGGTGGCGGTCACGGTCGTGCTGACCGCGCGCATCGTCGATTCCGACGTAGAGAACGAAAGCATGCGGACGCGCCGTTTTGAAGCCCGTGAATTGGCCCTCAGCGGCATCGCCCATGGGATGAACCCAGGACTCAAGCGCGACAGTGAACTCTTTGATCAGAAATTTACCGACGGCGGCGCGTTGGTCGTGCGGGTCATGAGCGAAAGTGCCCGCCTGAACATCAACTTGCTGGCCAAAGAAAAGGGCGAACGAACCTTGAAGGATCTCTTTTCCCTCTGGGGCGTTCCCGATGACGAAGCGCGGATCGCGGTGGATTCCCTGGCAGATTGGGTGGACGCGGGCGACCTGCGCCGCTTGAACGGAGCTGAAAAAGATGAGTTGCAAGACCAAACGCTTTACTCCCTGCCGCAAAATCGGGATTTCCAATCCGTTTCCGAAATGCGGAGAGTACGGGGCATGGACTCGGTCGCACGCTACAATCCGGATTGGAGCGAATATTTTTCGGTGCTCAGCCGCATTCCGCTCGACATTCAAGATGCTCCGCCGGATGCGCTGCGGGTGATAGCCGGACTTTCCGGCGAGCAGGCGGAAACTCTGGTGGAATTCCGCAATGGCGGTGATGGCCTGCCCGGCACGTCCGATGACCGGCTGATCAAGAATCTGGAGGAGGTCGTCACGCGAACCAGTCTGAGCGAGGCCCAAGCCGAGGCCCTGCGCGCTGGATTTCAAGTTGGGGCAGAACCCACCCGGGTCGAAAGCACGGGGAAAGTCGGTGGCGCGTCTTTCCGCATTTGCACCGTGGCGGAGCGTTCGCAAGAGAAATCCGCGCCATTGAGTTGGGAGGAGCAATGAAACAAAGCCCGGCCAGCGTGCTGATCCGCCTGCGTGAGGAATGGGAAGCCTGGAAACTGCCCGGGGAAGGGGAGGTTTTGGGCCAGCCGCCGCGATTGCTGGGCGCCGCGGCGGACCACCTTTCATCCGCGAAAAATCGGATTCTGGCCCTCCCCGCACGCCTGGTCATGGCCGCGCCGATCTGGGTGAACTCGACCGATCCCGAGGTGGTCCAGACCTCGATCGCGCTGGAGCTGGAGGTCCGGGGCTGGCTGCCGCGCAAAAAAACCACGGATGCCGTGTGCTCCCGCAAAATTGAGGCCGGCGGCAAAACTTTGGTCGTTGCCGCCATCTTTCCCGCCGAGGCACCCGCGCCCTACTCGGGGACCGACTTCGCGCGCTACGAGGCCAGCCCGTTTTTGGTCGAGCCGGGCGAAAATGGCGTGGCTTTGTGGAGGGAGGGCGACGATCTGGTCGCCGTTTTCAGCCGGGGCACCGCAGTGGTTTATTGGGCCACCTTGGACTGGCCGGCAAGTCCGGCGCAAATCCGCATTTGGCTGGAAATGTTATCCCTGCAATTGATCGCGACGAAAATTCTGGAAACCGCCCCACGGCGGATCGTGCTGGATCCCGCTCTGGGTGACCTGGACCTGACCGGGCATTTTCCCGGTGCGCCCCGCGAAAATGCCAGCTTTCCTCCGACGTTGAAAAACGCGGACTTCGCCTGGAAGCCCGAGACCACCCGCGAAATCGAGCGCAAAGCGGACTCAACCCGGAAAACCCGGCAGATCGCACTGGCCTTGGCGGCAGTTTACTTGGTTTTTGCCCTTGCCGCCGGTCTCCACCTCGGCTGGCTGGCCTGGAAATCGCGTCTGCTGCAAAACCAAATTGCAGCCCTTGAGGCCGCCACCAGCGAATTTCAACCCGTCGTGCGGGAATGGCGGTTCATCGGTCCAGGCGCAGAATCCGCGAATTTTCCCCTCGAAATCCTGCACCACGTCGTTCGCAACCTGCCCGCCAGCGGCATCCGCCTGACGATTTATGATACAACCGACGGACGCGTCACCATCGAGGGCGAAGCGGTCTCCGCCACCCTCGCCTCGCAGTTTTTTTCCGCCATGACCAACGATGGAGATTTGCAACGCATGAACTGGCAGATGCCGACACCCGCCTTGCTCCCCAACAATGCGGCGCGTTTTCAACTCACCGGAGCCCTGCCATGAGAAAACCCACCGCCAGCGAACGCCGCTTAGTCGCGATCTTTGTCGGACTGATCTTCCTCCTGCTCAACTTTTTCGTGATCAGATGGTATTCCGCCGGGCGGCAACAACTCTCCGCCCAAGTGACCGCGTTGGAGCAAACCGCCGCCGAATATCGGGCTCTCCTGACCGAACGCCCCCAGTGGGAGGCCCGCCAGCAGTGGGTGCAAGCGCACCCGCTGGAAACCCACCAAGGCCGCGAGGCGGAATCGCGTTTCGCCGAAGAGATTCAGACCACTCTCACCCAAAACGGCCTCGACATCGATGCCCAGCAGTTGAAAGATTCCGCCCTCGATGGCGGCCTGGTGCAAGCACAGTTGGAGTTCAGCGTGAAGGGCCGCCTGGAGCAGGTCATTCGCTGGCTTTGTCAGATCCAGCAACCCGGCAACCATCTGGTGGTGCAATCCTTAACCCTTCGTCGCATCGACGACGGCGACACCATGAATGCCCGCATCCGCATCGGAAAAATATTTCGCGCCGGGAAGGTCGCCCAAACGCCATGAGCACCCGCCTCCTGCCCGTGATTTCTTCCGCTGTGGTAATGGCACTCTCCGGTCAGATCCTGCCCGCCGCCGAGTCAGAAGGTGCCTTCAAGCCGGCCGCTCATCCGGTGGAACGCTACCAACACATTTGGGAGAAGTCGCCCTTTGTCACCGAAGCGCCCGTCATTCAGGAATCGGGGGGATTGGCCCAGCGCTTCGCCCTTACCGGCGTCGCCTCGTTGCAGAATCAGCCAATGGTCTTTGTGCTGGATCGCCAATCGCTCTCCCGCCTGGTTGTCACCAGCGTGCGCAACCAACAGGGCCTCGAGCTGGTTTCCGTTGAGGGCCAGGGCGATCCGAAGCAGTCCACTGCCATCATCCGTCTCGGAACGGAACAGGCCGTTATTCGCTACGATCTCGCTGCGTTGCAAAGCGTCAACCCATCGCCCGAAAACCCTTCCCCCGCCGCCGCGCCACAGCCGGTCGAGGCCGCAGTTCCACAGACCCGAACCACCAACTCCCCGCCGCGGGCCCTCCGCGTTATCCGACGATCCAAGCCCATTAATCTCACCAAATGATATCATGAAACCTGAAATCTTTCTCATCGCCCTGCTTCTCTTCGCCGCCACCTTCGAGTTACGCAGCCAGGGAATTGCCCACGCTCCAGAGTCCCTGGTAACTTTGCAATTCCCCAACAATCCCGTCTCCGACGTCGCGAATTTTTATGAAATGCTGACCAAGAAGCGCCTCATCCGCGACTCCAATCTGGCCGGACCGAATCTCACCATCGTCATGTCCGAGGCCACCACGCGCGAGCAGGCCATTTCGCTGATCGAGTCCGCCCTTCTCCTCAACGGCTACACCCTCGTGCCCGTGGACGCCGCCACGTCGAAGTTGCTCGGCCCGACCAAGCAGCCGAAAAATGAATCCGTCCCTCTTTACGGCAGTGCGGCGGAGCTTCCGGTCAACGATCAGGTGGTCAGTTTTTTCATGCCGTTTCGCTATTTGAGCAGCGAAGAAGCCGCCAAGATTTTTGCGTCGTACGTCGCCCCCCGGCCCTACGGATCCCTCGTACCAGCGCCGAATGTCAACGCCCTGATCATCACGGAAAACGTTCCCTTTATCCGTCGGCTGATCGCCCTCCAAAAAGTCATCGACGTACCGGGGGCCCGTTCCGCGACGGAATTCTTTACCCTTCAGCGGGCCGATGCGGAAAAAGTGACGGAGATTTTGGGTCTCATTTTTTCCAAAAAAGAGGGTGCCCCGTCCGCAGTCGCCCAGGCTCCGGCGGCAGGCGAGGAAGCTCCATCCGCCCCGCTGGTGGGCCCGATTGACATCAAAATCGCCGCCGATACCCGCACCAATCGCGTGATGGTCATCGCGCCCGAGCAGGAGATGCCCTATATCCGCCAACTCATCAGCAATCTCGATATCGGTGTTCCCTTTGAGGAACCCTTCGAGCGGCCGCTTCGTTTCGTGGCGGCGGGAGAAGTGCTGCCCGTGCTGGCCAACCTGCTCACCGACGGGAAGACCTCCGAGACGCTGGCTGGCGCGTCGCAGGGTGGCCTCAGCTTGACCGACTCTTCGCAGGATTCTGGCTCCTCCCAGTCTCTCACTGGCGGATCTGGCGGAGGCATGAAACCCGACCGTCTGCGTGATCCGGCCCAAAACACCGCGCCGCTTTCCGTCATCGTGGGCAACGCCCGCATCATCGCCGACCGCAGTTCCAACAAGATCATCGTCATCGGTCCGCCCGAAAGCCGGGCCAAGGCGGGGCGGGTACTCGACATGCTCGACCAGCGCCCCAAGCAAGTTTATCTGGCCGTGGTCATCGGCCAGTTGGCCCTGGGCAAGGGCATGAACGCGGGCATCCAATACCCCGGCTCCATCACCGGCAGGATGTTCATCGCGGGTAGTAATGGCAACGGCTCGGTCAACGCGACTGCGGTCAACACAAATGGTAACAACGCGAATGCCGTCACCGTCAACAACACCGGTGTGGACGTTCTGCCCGGCACTACGCAGATGATGAACACCGCCATCAACCTCGTGGGCGGGACGATGTCCGGACTGTCCATCTACGGAATTATTGCCGACTCGATCGATGTCACCGTCAACGCCCTCCAATCCACCAACAACTTTAAGGTCATTTCCCGGCCCGTCATCTACACCGCCAACAACAAAAAAGCCGTCATCAGTTCCGGCCAGCAGGTGCCGATCCCCGAGAGCAGTCTCACTTCCTCGCTGGCCGTAGGATCCCAAGGCTCGTCCATCGCCTCCAACATCGAATACAAGGATGTCGTGCTAAAACTGGAAGTCATCCCGCTGATCAATTCCAAGGATGAGGTCACCCTCACCATTGCCCAGCAGAATGACAATGTGCAGGAAACGGTGCAGATTTCCGACAATCAGGTTCCCGTCATCGGCACCCAGGAACTCACCACCACCGTCACCGTTCCGAACCGCCACACCATCGTCCTGGGCGGCTTAATCACCGAGGAAGAACGCACCATCAAAACCGGGCTTCCCCTGCTCAGCGACATCCCCGTTTTGAGTTATCTCTTCGGCTCCAAGGAAAAAAATGTCGTCCGCCGCGAACTCATCATCATGATCCAGCCCTTCATCATTGAGGACCGCGGGCAGTTGGCCGAGGCCAACTATATTGAACGCGCCAACTCGAGCTTCACTTCGGAAGAACTCTACGAAACGCCGATTCCCGTGAGAAGGGCCGAGCTGCCCGGCGCCAGCACAAAGCCGGCCCCCTTGCGCACGATTTTCCCATCATGGCAGGGAGAATCCTCGACGCCGCAAGCCCCATGATCGATCTGCTGCTGCAATCCGGCGCACAAGCCGGCTTCCGCGATCCCGCCAGCCTGCGCGCCATCGCCGAGCAGGCGCTGGAGCTCCAACAGTCCGCCATCCGCGCTGTGCTCGACCTTCCTTCCCTGCCGGAAAAGGAATTCCTACAAGCCCTCATCCCCCGCCTGGACTTGGAATGGCTGGAACCTTCGGCCCTGCCATTGGAGTCGTTCTCGAAGGCCTTCCCCGCCCGGCTGGCCTTGCGCTATCATTTGGTTCCCGTCGCGTTCTCCGAGCAGGACCTCACCCTGGCCGGTTACGATCCCTTCGATCACATGGCCCGCGCGGCCGTGCGGCAACATTTTCCCCGCCACAAAATCGCCTTCGTTCTCTCCACCCGAAAATTCATCCTCTCCACCCTGCGGGAACACTATGGCGTCGGCGCGGAAACTTTTGAGGAACTCCTCGAAGGCCGCGACGGCGAAACCCCACAGGGCGATCCGGTCGAGGAAGTCAATGTGCTGGATGGCGAGGACGCCGAGGCTTCCGTGATGAAGTTCGTCAACCAGATCATCCGCGAGGCTCTGGTGGAACAGGCCACCGATATTCACGTCGAACCACTCGGCAGCGATCTCCGCATCCGCTACCGCATTGACGGAATCCTTCACGAAGTCCCCGTGCCGCAAAACATCAAGGTCCTGCAAGCCTCCGTCCTTTCCCGCCTCAAGATCATGGCCAACCTGGATATTGCCGAACGGCGCATTCCGCAGGACGGTCGCATCAATCTGGAACTCTCGGGCAAGCCCATCGATGTGCGCGTGGCCACCATTCCATCCATCACCGGCGAAACCATCAGCCTGCGTTTGCTCGGACAGGAAAAATTCGATTTTTCCCGCCTTGGCCTCGACGAACATTCGGAAAATCTGGTGCGCGGTTTTCTGGCCATGCCCAATGGCATCGTACTGGTCACCGGGCCCACCGGCTGCGGGAAATCCACCAGCCTTTACACATTTCTTTCGTCTCTAAACACCAAGGAACGCCGCATCGTCACCATCGAGGACCCGGTGGAACACCGCCTGCCTGGCGTGATCCAGATTGCCGTCCGTCCCGAGATCAGCCTCACCTTTGCCAATGCCCTGCGCAGCGTCCTGCGGGGCGATCCCAATGTCATCATGGTGGGCGAAATGCGTGACTTGGAAACCGCCGAGATTGCCGTCCGCGCCGCGCTCACCGGACACCTTGTTTTCAGCACGCTGCACACCAATGATTCCGTCGGCGGCATCACCCGCCTGCTGGACATGGGGGTCGAGCCCTTTCTCATCGGCACGTCTGTCCGCGCGTTTGTCGCCCAACGCCTAGTGCGGCGGCTATGTCCGGAATGTAAACGACCGGTCACACCCGATCTCGCCTTGCTCAAAAACGCCGGTTTTCATCCCGTCTCCGCCAACGTCGTCTTCGGTCCCGTCGGTTGCGACGCTTGCCGCCAGACCGGATATCGCGGACGCACCGCCCTCTATGAAATTTGCGTGGTCAGCCCCGACATGCAGGATCTCATCCAGCATAAAGCGGCCTCAAAAGCCTTACGCCGCCAAGCCCACAATCAAGGCATGATTTCGTTGCGCGACTACGGTTGGCAGCGCGTGCGGGACGGTGTCACCTCGGTCGAGGAAGTTCTGCGCGTAACGGCGGCCAATGCGGAAAACCCTGAAGAGGCCGGATAAAGTAAATTTTTAGAGGAACACAAAAAACTGAAAAAATGCTGACGCTTGCCCGCGCTTTTCCTTCATGTTCCTTGTGTTCCTTCGTGGCCCGGACGTTGCTTCATCTGCTCTAGCCATGGGAAGTTTTACCTTCAAAGCCACGGGACCCGGCGGGGGCCTCGAGAGTGGTGTGATCGAAGCCCGGTCGAAAGCCGAGGCCTACCAACGCATCGTCACGCGCGGGCTTCGCCCCGTTTTGATTGAATCGCACGGCGAAGCGGCCGCCCCCAAGGATACCCCCGCCAGCGAACCCGCCGCGTTCAAAGGCCGCGTCTCATCCAATGACCTCCTGCTTTTCACCGAAGAGATGGCCGAACTCCTGGAGTCCGGCCTGCAACTCGAACCCGCCCTCAAGGTCATCGAATCCCGCAAGGAAGCTGCCGTCCTCCGCCAGGTGTCCGCCACCCTGCGCCAGCAGGTACGCGATGGCTCCAGTTTTTCCGCCGCCCTGCGACGCTGTGGCGGATTTTCCGAACTTTTTTGCAGCATGATCGCCGCCGGGGAAACGGCGGGTGCCCTCCCCAGCATCCTGCGGCGTCAGGCCGACTACCTGAATGTCGTGATCGATCTGCGCCGGAAAATCAGCGCCGCCCTCATCTATCCCAGCATCGTTTTTGCCGCCGGCATTGTCCTGCTCCTCATCTTCATGATGTTCCTCCTGCCCCAGCTCACCATGCTGCTGAGCAAGACCGGCCAGAAGCTTCCCTTCATGACCCGCCTCCTCATCGCCGTGAGTGAATTTTTCGGCCACTACTGGTGGCTCTGCGGACTGGTCGTCGCCGGTCTGGCCGTGGCCTTCCTGGCCTGGCGGCGCACGCCCGCAGGACGCCTCACCTGGGATCGAATCGCCCTCAACATCCCCGTCATTGGCGGCGTGATTTCCTGCAAATTCGTGGCCGAGTTTTGCCAGACCCTTGCGACTTTGGCCCTCAACGGCGTGACCCTGCTCAACGGCCTCACCCTCTTCCAACGCGCCACCGGGAATGTGTACTTGAAGGGCCTGCTCGGCCGCCTGGTCGAACGCGTCGGTGAAGGCGCGACCCTTTCCAGTTCGTTGCGCAGCCTGCCGTTTTTTCCCGGCGTCCTTTGCGACATCGTCACCGTGGGCGAACAAAGCGGCGACCTCGCCGGCGCTCTCCAGCGCGGGGCCAAACGCTACGACCGCGAATTTGCCGCCAAGATCCAGAAACTCACCGCTCTTATCCAACCGCTCACCATTCTCATCGTCGCCCTCTTCGTCGGCATCGTCGCCTATTCCATGATAACCGGCATTCTCACTTCGGTCTCCGGCCTTCGCACCCGATGAACACCATGGTGCGGTTCCTCATTTTCCCCGCGCTCGTTGCTGCCGCCCTCTCCCCTCTTCCCGCCCAATCCACCCGTCCGGAGCTTCTTTTTGCCCTAAAAAGCGCGGTCAAAAGCCACGACGATTTTGCCATCGAGGAATGCTTTAACTTCGACGGGACCGACCCCGATCTGGCCAAATCCATCCGCCGCACCGTGGACCAAATTTCCACCTGGTCCTCACCCATTGTTTTCACCTCCGAGAGAACCAACAGCGGACCCTTGGAAATCAAGAAAAACGAAAAAGCCTACACGCTCAACGGGGAATGGATTTTTCAGATTCACATCCATCGTTCACCACCGCCCAGCAAAGGGTTTGTCTTTCCCGCCGGTCTGACCCCGACGGGGAAGTTCCGCATTCTCCTCACCGTGGAGAAAAGTTCCTGACACCATGGCAAGAGAGATCTTTGCGCGGGCGGCCTGCAATTCCCAAATCCGCTCGCTGGATCTTTAGCCCGAGTTCCGCAGTTTGAGGAGGCCGATCTCGCAACCATGCGCGCGCGATGCCGGGGATTTTTTCGAGATTTTCGGCACCGTGGCGGATGCGATTTCCCAATTTCTGCTCGGCAGATGCTCTTGTCAGGTGAAAGGTCTCCATCCCGGCTGGGATCTTCTCATTCCTTTGGATTGGGACGCCGCTCTGCTGCGTCAAGCCTCTCAGCGATAAACCATGAAAAAATACGCCCTCTCCGCTTTGGCCCTGCTGGGCGTGGCGCTGGTGGTCGGCGGATTTATTTATCGTTCCGCGCCTACGGCGGGCGTTCCCGAACTCGATGTCCACTGCGCCGCCGGGTTGAAGAAGCCAATGGAACTCATTGCGGCGGAGTTTTTGAAGGACTACGGAGTTCAGGCGAAAATCAACTATGGCGGGAGTTCTTCCCTGCTCAGTTCAATTCGTATTTCCAAAAAAGGCGATCTCCTGCTCGCGGCTGATCAATCGACCATGGACGATGCGCAACGCTTGGGTCTGGTCCAGGAGGTCATCCCCGTTGTGATCCAAAAGCTGGTGGTGGCCGTGGCCAAGGGGAATCCCAAGGAAATCCAGCAGTTGAGCGACCTCCTTCGGGACGATGTTCGGCTCGGTCTGGTCAATGCCGAAAGCGCCTCGGCCGGCAAGGTGGCCCGGCGGGTGCTCGGGGACGATTGGGAACGCCTGCTGGCCAAGGCCACGGTCACCAAACCAACGGTCACCGACCTGGCTGGCGATCTCTCGCTGGGCACCCTGGATGCGGCGATTATCTGGGACTCCACCGCCTCGCAATTCAAAAATCTGGAGGCGATCACGATCCCGCAACTCGCTTCGGCCCAGGAAGTCGCCAGCATTGGCGTGCTGACCAGCGCAAAAGATCCCGCGCGAGCCCTCCAAATGGCAAGGTATCTGGCTGCGCCGGAAACTGGCGGCTCCATCCTGACCGCCACCGGATTCCAGCCGACCGGCGGCGATAAATGGTCGGAGGGTGAACGTCTGCTCGCGCACCGGCGGGATCAAAAGGAACGGTTCGAAGAGGCAGGATTCCGGTGGAGGGGCAACGGCCCAACAATTCTCAGCAAGGACATTGAGGTCCCGCCATGGTTGAAAAGACCGACCGGCCAGTTTGACGATGTGCAGGAAAATAGGGAATAAAGCTTTCGCTCCGCATGTCACCTAAGTCTACAGACCACCGCGCCGCCTCCAGCCTGCCTTTCTGGATCGTGATCGGCACGATCGCTGCGACGTATTTGCTTTTCATCGGGGTCCTGCTGGCGAGTTCCGCCACTTACAGCAGTCCTGGTGATTGGCTGCGGGCGCTGCGAGCTCGAGAAATTCAATACGCGATCTGGCTAAGTCTGTTCACCTGCACCATCACTGCGGTTCTCTCTTTGTTGGTGGCCGTTCCGATTGGCTACCTGGTTTCTCGCGGACAATTTCGCGGCAAATCGTGGGTGGACGCGGCTCTCGATATTCCCATTGTCCTCCCCCCGATGGTGATCGGCCTCTGTCTGCTCATCCTTTTTCAAACCACAGGCGGTCGATGGTTCGAAGAGTTCATCCCCATGACCTACACCGTCAATGGGGTGATTCTCGCGCAGTTTATTGTCGGTTCGGCTTTTGCCATCCGCACGATGCGTTCGACCTTTGATCACATTGCCAGCCGACCTGAAGAAATTGCCATGACGCTCGGGTGTTCGCGTTGGCAAGCGGTGCGGATGGTGACCCTCCCTCTGGCCCGGCGCGGCATGTTTTCCGCCGCCTCGATCGCCTGGGCGCGCAGCATGGGGGAATTTGGCCCCATCCTCGTCTTCGCCGGTGCCACCCGCATGAAAACCGAGGTGCTCCCGACCACCGTATGGTTGGAGCTCAGCGTGGGAAACCTCGAGGCCGCCGTGGCGGTCAGCTTGCTCATGGTGGTGATGGCCGTGGTTGTCCTCGTCGCCATCCGCAGCATCGGTGAACGCCCATGATCTTCCTGCGAAACATCGCTTTTGCCGTCGGCGACTTTCAATTGCAGAATCTCTCGTTGGAGATCCCGACCGGGGCCTACTGCGTCTTGATGGGCCGGACCGGCTGCGGCAAAACGACCCTGCTGGAAATCCTCTGCGGCCTGCGCCGCCCCGCTCAAGGTCAGGTTTTCATTGATGGGCGTGAGGTCACCTCCCAGCCTCCGGGCAATCGCAATATCGGGTACATTCCGCAGGATGGGGCACTTTTCCCGACCATGACGGTGCGGGAACATCTCGGTTTTGCCCTGCGGCTGCGGCGGCGTCCGGAAAAGGACATCGCCGCGCGCGTGGAAGAATTGGCCGACCAGCTTTCCATCGCAGGTTTATTGGATCGGCGGCCATTGGGCTTCTCCGGCGGCGAGCGACAGCGGGTGGCCTTGGGCCGGGCCCTGAGTTTTCACCCCTCGCTCCTCCTGCTTGATGAACCGCTCTCTGCTCTTGATGAAGAGTTACGGAGCGAGATGCGACAGCTCATTACTCGACTGCAGCGGCAGCATGGCATCACCGCTCTCCACGTCACGCATGACACCGCTGAGGCCGAGGCCATGGGCGGCCTGCGTCTACTCATGCGCAACGGGAAAATCGAAAAAATCACCAACCCGGAAACGCGGACCAGCTCGTTCGAGAAGCCGATCTCGTGATCGATGCCACGCGGCTATCCGAACCCGGCAAGAAAGCTGGCTCGTCTCCTTGCCAGAGGAAATGCTCTCTCCCGACTTGCTCAAGGCCATCACTTCCGGCGAGGTCAACTGCTTGTCGGCTCCCTGCGCCTCCTACGAAACGTCCTCCGAATCCTAGAAAATGTCTTGGAAACTCAACGGCACTCGCAAGGAATCCGCATGAAACTTTGAAATACGGGCATCAATGCAGGAGCGTTTCATGGGATTCGGGCGTATAAATGGCGTATAAATTCAGGCCACTTCCAGTCATTGCCATGCGTTTCCTGACGAAACGATATATTTGCCAGATTTTTCCAAATAGGTTTCCGTTAACTCTGTGCAATATGTTGAATGCCAACAAAAAAGCCCCGGAAACTTTTCGAGTTGCCGGGGCTTCAAATTGGTTGCGGGGGTAGGATTTGAACCTACGACCTTCAGGTTATGAGCCTGACGAGCTACCAGGCTGCTCCACCCCGCGGTTAGGGATGAGAAGCTAGCCGGAGAGAGACGGGTGGCAAGCGCTTTTTTTCACGGATTTTCTTTTTCGAAGAGACGGACGGTTCCCTGATCGAATGTCGCCAGCTCAAGCCATCCGGAATCAGACGCGGTCAACTGACTTTGCGGGATGCCTGTGAGGTCGGAATATTTCTTCTCCCAAATGACAATACTGCCCTTCGGCAATTCACCGAGGGGCAGAAAATTCGTGTGGGACCTTGCAGGTGTTTCAATCCAGTCCCGAGTGTAAGCGGCAAAGATGTGGCGGCAGATCACTACCGGTGCATTCGGACGGTGTCGGGCCTGCCAATCGAGAGCATCCTGCAAGGCGCAGTGGATGGGTTCGCGGGTCAAACCAAAGCCTTGGGGACTTTTACTCCAATATTGCATCGCATGGACATGAAGCAGCGCGACTCCTTGAATGAGCGCGCCAACAAGGAGGATGCGGGCGACAACGGGAAGCCAACGGTTGCGGGCATCGAGACAGACGTTGGCACCAAACACAGCGGCCACCGCCAGACCGGGAGCCATGGGCATGAGAAAATGGTAATAGCCGCCTGAGGCGAAAAGTCCGAGCCAGTAGATGACGCTGTGAAGGGCAAAATACGCCGGATAGAAAAGAAGCGGCCAGGTGACACGCCAGTGCCGCACCAGCCAGGGCAGGGCCATGGCGGCGAGGAGTAGAGTGAAGGGACCGGCCGGGAAAAGGGAGACGGGGATGAAGTGCCCGAGCGTCCCCTGGCCATAAATATCCGTGGGCTTGGAATTGAGAAAAATTTTGGATGGCAGCTCCCCAAGGTAAATCCATGCGGCCAGGTTGCTGAGAATAAGGGGCAGGGCACCGGCCAGAACGGCGAAGAAGATGTGGCGGATTTTCCGATCTCCGAAAACCATCGCCCTGATGGCCAGCAGGAAGACCCAAAGGACAAGGAGAGCCAGCCCCTCGTGCCGGATGAGAGGCAAGGCACCAAAGCACAGGCCAGAAAGCACCCAGCGCTGGCTGGTCAACAACCAGATTCCGGCTAAGAGACAGAGCAGGAAGGGTGTTTGCGTCAACACACCCCAGGAAAGTTCCACAAACCACGGCTGGAACCAGAGAGTCAGCGGAATGAGCCAGGCGCGGCGGGCTCCGAACTTGCTCGCAAGCGAGGTGGTGATGAGAACGGACAAGGCGGCAAAGACAAGCGTCCAGATACGCGCGGTGGTGAGGCCGAAACAGGCGGGGAGCAGATGGAAAATATTTCGCCCTATGCGCGTCCAAGCATCAAAAATCAACGGGGGATTTTCCCACACGCTACGGGAGCGCAGGTAGTGGCTGAGTTCATCGTCGAGGCTCCAGCCGCAGGAAGAGAGCAGGACGAAAAGATTCCAGCCGAGGCCGCCGGCAAAGGTGATCAGGAAAAACAGCTGCTGGCGGCGGGTCCAATCCCCCCAGGCAATAAGTCGTGATGCTTCCAAGAGCACCTACGGGATTACCCGGGCATCCGGCTCCATGGGGCGGGGCACCGCAAATGATCGCGTGGTGACGAAGACCCGGGCTCCGGTGCCGACGGTGTCGTAGAGTTCGATGATATCGCGGGAACGCATGCGAATGCAGCCGAAGCTGGCGGGTGTGCCAATCGTGCGTTCCTCGGGTGTGCCATGAATGTAAATGTGCCGGGAAAAGGCATGGCGGTTGCGCGACTCGACTCCCTGCAACCAGAGAATGCGGGTGACAATGGGATCGCGCCCGGGTGCGTCCACCGCCAGCACCTCCCCGGTGGGACGGCGCGATTTAAAAACCGCCCCCGACGGCGCGCTCCCACCGATTTTTTTCTCGATTTTCATTTCGCCCAACGGAGTGGCATTGCTGCCGGGAATATCACCCAGGCCGAATTTAGAGGTCGAAACTGGATAACCGGCAATTTTTTGATCATCGCGCAACACGGTCATGTATTGATCGGTCGTACTGATTACCAGGCGGTGGCGGGTGTCTCCAGCGCAGCCGGCAAGAAGCAGGAGGGCCAGCGCCCCAACGAGAAGGTCAGGCCGCTTCACTCGGTTGGGGCGAGGGAAGAAGGGATCCGAATTGTCGCACCCAGAACCCGAGGGATTTTGAGGCCACATAGGAAAACCCACCAAAGAAAATCATCAGGAACGGAACCGAAATCCAATGGCCGCGAAGGATGGCATTCCAGATACAATAGGCAAAATACGCCGCAAAAACGATTTCCACCACGGGAAGGAATGATTTCAGCGGAAGATAGCGCACGCGCCGGGGCCGGATCCGGCCCGCGTCGAGCCCGTATTTGGGAGTGCGGGTAAAATCGGAATGGCGGTTGATGATGGCCTCAATCACACCGCGGGCATTGTTGATGGACATGCCGGTGGCCAGGGCCAGGGTAAGGGGGAAAAGCCAGATTTCCTTCAACCAGCCGCGAGGGTTGAGGTGCATCTGGGCAACAAGATAGAACAGTGCGATGGAAACGGAGGTGGCAAAAAAGATCGGCACATCCACCAACAAACCGTAGAGCGCACTGTGCGATGAGGCGAGGGAGTGGGGCAGGATGAGCACGCAAAGCAGGACGAGAAGGAGGTAGCCAAAGTTCGAGGTGAGGTGCGCCGTGGCCTCGAATTTTATCAGCAGGGGCAAAGGAGCGCGCCAGATGGCAGGCAGCAGCTTCTTGCAAGTTTGGATGGAACCTTTGGTCCAGCGGTGTTGCTGGGATTTGAAACCATTCATATCCGCCGGGAGTTCCGCGGGAACCACCACATCGGGCAGAAAGACAAACTGCCAGCCCTTCATTTGGGCGCGATAGCTCAAATCGAGATCCTCGGTGAGCGTGTCGTAGTGCCACCCGTCGGCATCAAAGATGCATGCCTTGCGCCAGATGCCGGCCGTGCCATTGAAGTTGAAAAACCGTCCACTGCGACTGCGGGCGGTTTGCTCCAGCAAAAGGTGCCCGTCAAGAAACACCGCCTGCACCTTGGTCAGGAGCGAGAAATTGCGGTTAAGGTGGCCCCAGCGCATCTGCACCATTCCGACTTTCGGATTGGTGAAGTGGTTGATCGAGCGTTTCAGCACGTCTGGATGGGGCACAAAATCCGCGTCGAGAATAAAAATAAATTCCCCCTTCGCCGTGTCCATGCCCCCGGCCAGGGCACCGGCTTTAAAACCTGTCCGGTCGGTGCGACGGATGTGCTCGATATCAAATCCCCGCGCGCGCAGCCGCTCTGTTTCGTCCGCCGCAATCTGGGTCGTCTCATCGGTCGAATCGTCAAGGATCTGAATCTGGAGCAGCTCCTTCGGGTAATCCAGAAGACTGGCCGCCTCAATAAGCCGCCGGATCACATAATACTCGTTGAAGACCGGCAACTGCACCGTCACGCTGGGTAATCGGTCGAAATTGCGGTCGGGATCCATTTTCCGTCCCCGGTTTTTAAGAAACAGATAAAGGATGCAATACCGGTGAATGCCATAGGCTGAGAGTCCGAGCAGGACTCCCAGATAGCAAAAACTCCAGATGACGTGGTGGAAAACCGCTGCCAGCGATTCGCTGATCACAAAATAATTCCCCCCTTGTTAAAATGAGGCGCTATCAACCCAAACCCGGCTGTCCCGTCAAGTGCAAAAGCGCGGGCAAATTCCGCAGCCGAAGGCATTTCCGCCGGGAAAAAAAACGAGGCGACAGGGAATTCCCTGGCATCCAGCCGAGACGGCCGGCCCGTGCGCACAGCGAAAAATTGAACCATCAAGCTGCAGGGAGGTTTCATGACATTACAAGCACGGCAGCCGGGCACCGTTCCCGACAAACTAGACAGAATTAACGATCACCGAGATCCTCGCCAATCATGTAACGGGTGAAGCGGCGAATGACGATATTCTCGCCCAGTTCGGCAATTTTCGAATTCACGAGATCCTTGATGCTGAGATCGGGATTTTTGATGAACGCCTGCTCGAGCAAACAGACCGTGCTGTAGAATTTGTCAATTTTTCCGTCCACGATCTTGTCCACAATGTTGGCGGGCTTGTTTGTCACCTGCGCGGCAAAGATTTCGCGTTCGGCCTGGATCAGGTTATCAGGCACAAGCTCGCGCGAAACGTAGAGCGGATGCGCGGCGGCGATGTGCAGGGTGATGTCCTTGACGAACTCGCGGAAGATTTCGTTTTTGGCCACGAAGTCGGTCTCGCAGTTGATTTCGACCAGCACGCCGACCTTGCCTTGCAGGTGGATGTAGGAGGCCACGATGCCTTCCTTGGCGACCCGGGAGGATTTTTTTCCGGCGCTGGCGATGCCTTTTTTGCGCAGGATTTCCTCGGCTTTGGACAAGTCGCCGGCGGCCTCATCGAGGGCGCGTTTGCAATCCATCATCCCCGCGTTGGTTTTTTCGCGGAGTTCCTTGACGAGAGCGGGTGTAATATCGGGCATGGTATAAAAAGTTGAGAGTTGCGTGTTGAGTGTTGAGAGGGCGGAAACGGAAAGGCACTGGCCTCTCAACCATCAACCCTCAACAATCAACTATTCCGAGACTGCTTCCAGTTCGCTTGGTGCGGCGGATTTACCCCGGATTCCCTGGGCTTGCACGATGGCGTTGACGATTTTTTGCAGGATCACGCGGATCGAGCGAATGGCATCGTCATTCCCGGCGATGGGGTAAGTGATTTTCTCAGGATTGCAATTGGTGTCCACGATGGCCACCACCGGAATTTTCAAGCGCGCGGCCTCGGCCACGGCGATTTCCTCACGATTGGTGTCGATGATGAGAATCGCGTCGGGGAGTTTGTCCATGTTCAGGACGCCTTCGAGATTGTGATGAAGTTTCACGGCTTCGCGGCGGAGAGCCGAGGCCTCGGCCTTGTTCAGGCGGGCAAAGGCTGGCGTTTTCTCCATTTCCTGAAATTCGCGGAAGCGGGCGACGCTGCGGCGGATGGTTTGCAGGTTGGTGAGAGTGCCACCCAGCCAGCGCTGATTGACCCAATACTGCCCGGTGGCCTCGGCGGCCTCTTTAACGGCTTCCTGGGCTTGTTTTTTGGTGCCGACGAAAAGAACTTTTCCCCCACCCTTCACAACTTCCCCGAGATAAGCCGCCGCATGGGCGAGCTGGTCAACGGTAATGGCCAGATTGATGATGTAGATGGAGTTTTTCTCCTCAAGAATGTAATCCTTCATTTTGGGATTCCATCGCTTGGTTTGGTGTCCGTAATGGACACCGGCTTCCAGGAGTTCGGTCATGATTGCTACGTTTGGAGATGATTCAGACATGGAGAGTTTCTAGCTGGCGGCTTTTTGCGGTTCTTCGACTACGGGCAGGGAATCGCCGATGTGGACGATCTCGATGTCGCGGTTGGTCGGGAAACCAGTGCCGGCGGGAATGAGATGACCCATGATGACGTTTTCCTTGAACCCCCGCAGGCGGTCCACCTTGCCCAGGGTGGCGGCTTCGGTAAGGACGCGGGTTGTGTCCTGGAAGGAGGCGGCGGAAATGAAGCTATCGGTTTCGAGCGAGGCCTTGGTGATGCCGAGCAACACCGGGCTGGCCTCGGCGGGTTTTCCGCCCTTCTCGACCACGTTTTCGTTTTCTGTCTCGAAGGCAAAGCGATCAACCTGATCACCCCAGAGCATGGTGGTGTCGCCGGGATCGCTGATTTTGACTTTGCGCAACATCTGACGCACGATGATTTCGATGTGCTTGTCGTTGATTTCAACGCCTTGCAAACGATAGACCTCCTGCACTTCGTTGAGCAGATGTTCCTGAAGTTCCTGCGGTCCGCAGATCTCAAGAATCTCGTGAGGAACCACCGGCCCTTCCGTCAGTTGCTGGCCTTTTTTCACCAAGTCGCCCTTGAAGACGATGATGTGCTTGGACAACGGAATGAGGTGCTCTTCTTCGGCAGTGGAGTCCGCATCCTTGACGATGAGGCGGCGTTTGCCGCGCACGGTTCCGCCGATGTCCACCACACCGTCGATCTTGGCGATCTCGGCGGCGTCCTTCGGACGACGGGCTTCGAAGAGTTCGGCCACGCGGGGCAGACCACCGGTGATGTCCTTGGTCTTGGCGATTTTACGCGGGGTTCGAGCCAGACGGGTGCCGGCGGGAACTTTCTGCGATTCTTTTACTTCGACGTGAGCGCCGGCGGGAATCGAGTAGCTGGCCAGGACTTCCTTGCCTTCGCCGCTAATGACGATTTGCGGGTGCAAATCTTCCTTATGTTCGATAACGACGGTGCCCATGACTCCGGTGGCTTCATCCACTTCCTTGCGGATGGTGACGCCGGGAATCATGTCGCGGAATTCAATGCGTCCGGCTTTCTCGGTGATGATCGGCACGTTGTAAGGATCCCATTGAATGAAGGTCTCGCCCTTTTTCACCATGGTGCCGTCGGCCACGGAGATGATGGAACCGATGACGATGTTGTAGCTCTCGAGTTCGCGGCCGTCCTTGGCGTGGAGGCTGACCGAACCGTTTTTGTTGAGAACAACAAAGTTGTGGTCCGTGCTTTCGACGACCTTGAGGTCGTTGAAACGGACGGTCGCATCGTTCTTGGCCTTGATGATGGGCTGTTTGAACGTCTGACTGGCGGTGCCACCGACGTGGAAGGTTCGCATCGTGAGCTGGGTGCCGGGTTCACCGATGGATTGGGCGGCGATGATGCCGACCGCTTCGCCGTGCTTGACGGGAAGTCCGGTGGAAAGGCTGAGACCGTAGCATTTGACGCAGATACCGCGCTTGGATTCGCAGGTGAGAGCGGAACGGATCTTCAACACCTCCAGACCGATCTTTTCCAGAGCGGCAGCGGTTTCTTCGTTGATGATCTGGCCGGCCTTGACGAACGGCTTGCCGCTGACAGGGTCCTTGACCGTTTCGCACGTGGTGCGTCCGACAATGCGGGTGGCCAGGCTGACCACTTCTTCGTCGCCTTCGTAGATGGGACGAACTGGAATACCGTTGATCGTACCGCAATCGTCCTTGGTGATGATGACATCCTGGGCCGCGTCAACCAGCTTGCGAGTCAGGTAACCCGAGTCGGCCGTCTTCAGCGCGGTATCGGCCAGACCCTTGCGGGCGCCGTGAGTCGAGATGAAGTATTCCAACACGGTCAGACCTTCGCGGAAGTTCGAGATGATCGGCCGTTCGATGATTTCGCCGGAGGGCTTGGCCATGAGACCGCGCATGCCCGCCAATTGCTTGACCTGGGTGCGGTTGCCACGAGCGCCGGAATCAACCATCATGAAGACAGGGTTCATCTCGCGCTTGCCGTCGTTGTACTCCAAGGTGCGGAAGAGGGCGTTGGCCAGTTCTTCGCCGGTGTGGGTCCAGATATCCTGCACCTTATTTTTGCGTTCACCGTCAGTGATGATACCGCGACGGTATTGCTTCTCGACCTCGCCGATTTCCTTGTAGGCTTTTTCAAGCTGACCGGCTTTTTCCTTGGGAATCATCATGTCCGTGATTCCGATGGAGATACCGGCCTTGGTGGCGGCGCTGAAACCCATCTCCTTGAGACGATCAAGAGTTTCGACTGTTTTTGCCTGGCCAACGGCTTTGTAGCAGCGCCAGATGATGTCGGACAATTGCTTCTTGCCGCAGACCTTGTTGTAGAATCCGAGTTCGTCCGGCCAGATCTGGTTGAAGATCACGCGGCCGGCGGTGGTTTCAAGAATTTTGACCTCCTTGTTGCCATAAACGGTGTCCTTGCCAAAATCCGGGTTTTTAAAACGGATGCGGGTGTGGGTGCGCACGGCGTGCTCACCGATGGCCAGTTCGACCTCGCAAGGCTCGGCGAAGAGCGGGAGGCGAATGTCCTTTTTGGCGTCATCACCCCGAGGGGCCTGGGTGAGGTAGTAGCAGCCGAGAGGAATATCCTGGGATGGCGTGGTGACCGGCTTGCCGCTGGACGGCGAAAAGATGTTGTTCGGGGCCAGCATAAGCATGCGGGCTTCCATCTGTGCTTCGACTGAGAGGGGCACGTGAACGGCCATTTGGTCACCGTCGAAGTCCGCGTTGTAAGCAGTACAAACGAGCGGGTGAATGCGGATGGCTTCGCCTTCGATCAAGAGGGGCTCGAAAGCCTGGATCGAAAGACGGTGCAACGTCGGCGCGCGGTTCAAGAGAACCGGGTGGCCCTTGGTGACTTCGTCAAGGATATCCCAAACTTCGGGCGTCTGACGTTCGATGAGTTTTTTGGCGCTGCGTACGGTGTGAACATGGCCCAGTTCCTTGAGGCGACGGATGATGAACGGTTCGAAAAGCACGAGCGCCATTTTCTTGGGCAGACCGCACTGGTTGAGCTTGAGTTCAGGTCCGATAACGATGACGGAACGGCCGGAGTAATCGACGCGTTTGCCCAAAAGATTCTGACGGAAACGACCACCCTTGCCCTTGAGCATGTCGCTAAGGGATTTGAGCGGGCGATTGGCGGCACCGGTGACAGCGCGGCCATGACGACCGTTGTCGAACAGGGCGTCCACCGCTTCTTGCAGCATGCGCTTTTCGTTGCGGATAATGACTTCCGGTGTTTTGAGCTGCAACAGGGTCTTGAGACGGTTGTTGCGGTTGATGACGCGGCGATAGAGATCGTTGAGATCGGAGGTGGCGAAACGGCCACCTTCGAGCGGAACGAGCGGGCGGAGATCCGGCGGAATGACGGGCAGGACATTGAGGATCATCCACTCAGGACGGGTCTTCGAATGCATGAAGCCCTGCACGAGCTTGAGCCGCTTGGCCAGCTTCTTACGGAGCTGCTTGCTGCGGGTGGATTCCATCTGTTGCTCGATCTCGTCGTTGAGAACTTGCAAATCGGTTTTCTCCAGAAGTTTCTGAATGGCCTCGGCCCCCATGCCGGCGGTGAAGGCGTCGTTATACTGGTCTTCGGCTTCGCGGAATTCGCCTTCGTTTAGAAGCTGACATTTCTGCAATGGCGTGTTGCCGGGATCGATGACGATGTAATCCTCGTAATAGATCACGCGCTCGAGCTGGCGGCTGGTCATGTCGAGCATGAGGCCGATGCGTGAGGGCATGCATTTGTAGAACCAGATGTGCGAAACCGGCACGGCCAGATCGATGTGGCCCATGCGCTCGCGGCGCACGCGGCTCAGGGTCACTTCGACGCCGCAACGATCGCAAACCACGCCCTTGTGCTTGATGCGCTTGTATTTTCCACACGAGCATTCCCAATCGCGGGTCGGCCCGAAAATACGCTCGCAAAACAAGCCGCCTTTTTCGGGCTTGAAGGTGCGGTAGTTGATCGTCTCAGGATTCTTGACCTCGCCCTTGCTCCAGCTCCGGACCGAATCCGGGGCCGCCACGGTGATGGCCACTTCATCGAATCCCGGCTGCTTTTGTTCGCTGAAGATTTCTCCGATATTAACTTCTTTCATGATCTTATGATGGTTATTTCGTTGCTATCTTCGTGTTTCAGGCTGCGGATTCGGTGAGCGAAGGCTCCTTGCCGCCGACGCGAACGTCGAGGCAGAGACCCTTCATTTCCTTGATGAGAACGTTGAACGATTCCGGTGTTCCCGCCTCGAGCGAGTTGTCGCCCTTGACGATGGATTCGTAAATGCGGGTGCGTCCCTGGACGTCGTCGGATTTGACGGTGAGAAGTTCCTGCAAGGTGTAAGCGGCGCCGTAGGCTTCGAGGGCCCAGACTTCCATTTCGCCGAAACGCTGGCCGCCGTATTGGGCTTTGCCGCCGAGAGGCTGCTGGGTGACGAGACTGTAAGGGCCGACCGCACGGGCGTGGATTTTGTCCGCGACCAAGTGACCGAGCTTAAGCATATAGATGTAACCCACCACGACCTGCTGGTCGAAGGCCTCGCCGGTGCGGCCGTCATAGACGGTCGATTTGCCGGTTTCGTTGACCCAGGTGTAATTTTCCTTCTTGCCGGCTTCGCGCAGGTATTCCCGGATTTTTTCCTCGGAGATACCGTCGAAGACGGGGGTGGCGACCTTAAAGCCCAGGGCTTTGGCGGCGACGCCAAGGTGGGTTTCCAAAACCTGTCCGACGTTCATGCGGCTCGGCACGCCAAGCGGGTTGAGCACGATGTCCACAGGGGTTCCGTCCGCGAGGTAAGGCATGTCCTCTTCGGGAACGATCTTGGCGACGACACCCTTGTTGCCGTGGCGTCCGGCCATTTTGTCTCCGACGGAAAGCTTGCGCTTGCTGGCGATGTATACCTTGACCTGCTTGATGATGCCGGGATCGACGTCGTCACCGCTTTCGACGCGGCCGAGGTTTTCGTCCTTCTCGCGCTCGAGGTCTTCAAAGCGATGTTCGTATTGTCCGATGATCTCGCGGATTTTGTTGCGGATCGGGCTCGGGTCGATTTCGACGTGGTCGTAAACGGCCGCAAGCTTGCGGAGGAGCTGTTTGGTGATCTTGCGATTGGCCGGGATGATGATCTCGCCGGTTTGGGCGTTGACCACATCGAGCGGAATCTTTTCGTTGAGCAGGATGTTGGAAAGCGCGGCGGTGAGTTGCTCGTGCAGGTCGTCTTTCTTCTTCTTGTGCTCGTCGAGGATCATCTTCTGCTGACGCTTCGACTCGGCGGGCGTCATTTTGCTGCGAGTCACTTCCTTTTTGGAAGAAACCTTCACATCCATGATGATGCCATAAGTGCCGGACGGAACGGTCAGCGACGTGTCCTTCACATCTGCGGCCTTCTCGCCGAAGATGGCGCGCAGGAGGCGCTCTTCGGGGGCGAGTTCGGTTTCGCTCTTCGGCGTGATTTTTCCGACGAGGATGTCGCCTGGCTTCACTTCAGCACCGATGCGGATGACACCGTCCGGGCCGAGGTTTTGCAGGGCTTCTTCGCTGACGTTCGGAATGTCGCGGGTGATTTCCTCGGGTCCGAGTTTGGTATCGCGGGCGCCGATTTCGAATTCGTCGATGTGGATGGACGTATAAATGTCCTCCTTGACGACTTTCTCCGAGATCATGATGGCGTCCTCGAAGTTGTAACCGTTCCACGGCATGAAGGCGACGAGCACGTTGCGACCGAGGGCGAGTTCGCCCTTCTCGGTGTTCGGTCCGTCGGCGATAACCTCGCCTTTCTTGACATGCTGGCCCTTGTGCACGATGGGCTTTTGATTGATGCAGGTGCTGGCGTTCGAGCGCATGAATTTGCGCAATTCGTAAACCCAGACGCCGTTGGCGGGATCGGTCTTGACCTTCTTCTTGCCTTCGGGGAGTTCGCCGTTCTTGGTGATAATGATGTGGCTGCCCGTCACGGAAGCGACCTTGCCGGCCGCTTCGGCCAAAATAACGGCCTTGGAATCCTGGGCGACCCGACCTTCAAGTCCGGTGCCGACGAGCGGTGAATCGGAGATGAGCAAGGGCACACCCTGCCGCTGCATGTTCGAACCCATGAGGGCGCGGTTGGCATCATCGTGCTCGAGGAAAGGAATGAGACCGGCCGCAACCGAAACGAGTTGTTTCGGCGAGACGTCCATGTATTGCACTTTTTCGGGCTCGACTTCGAGGAAGTCCCCGCGATAACGCGAAGATACCGTCTCACTTAGGAATTTTCCGTGGGAATCCAGCGTGGAATTTGCCTGAGCAATATAGAATGTCTCGTCACGATCCCCGCTCAGGTATTCAACCTGATCGGTGACCTTGCCGTTGATCACCTTGCGATAAGGCGTCTCGATGAAACCGAATTGATTGACCCGGGCAAACGTGCTGAGCGAACTAATGAGACCGATGTTCGGACCTTCCGGTGTTTCGATCGGACAAATGCGGCCGTAGTGTGAAGGATGAACGTCGCGAACTTCAAAGCCCGCGCGGTCACGGCTCAGGCCTCCAGGCCCAAGGGCGGAAAGGCGGCGCTTGTGGGTCAGTTCGGAAAGCGGATTCGTCTGATCCATGAACTGGCTCAGTTGCGAACGCCCAAAGAAATCGCGCACCACGGCGCTAAGCGATTTCGGATTGATGAGCTTCTGCGGCGTGATCTGATCGACACCGGCATCAAACAAGGTCATGCGCTCGCGGACCAAGCGTTCCGTGCGAGCCAGGCCGACGCGGCACTGGTTAGCCAGGAGTTCGCCCACCGTGCGGACACGACGGCTGCCGAGGTGATCGATATCGTCGGTCATTCCCTCGCCCTTGCGAAGTTCGACCAGATATTTCATTGCGGCGACAAAATCGTCCTTGGTGAGGATGCGCTCCTCGTCACTGACTTTCAGCCCGAGTTTTTGATTGATCTTGTGGCGTCCCACACGGCCGAGATCGTAGCGCTTGGCGTCGAAAAACAGCCGTTTGAGCATGCTGCGGGCATTCTGAACGGTTGGAGGATCACCAGGACGCAGTTTGCGGTAAATATCCTTGAGGGCCTCTTCCTCGTCGTGGGCCGGATCCTTTTTGAGGGATTTGATGATCGTGTCATCTTCCTTGGTGTCCACGACCTTGACCGTCTTGTGACCCAGCGAGATGAGTTGGCGGACGGTGGCGGCGTTGAGCGGCTCGAAAGCCCGGGCCACGGTAATTTCTCCGTCGCGAATGTCTTCGATCAGAACCTTGGTGCTGATTTCCTCTTCGTCGAGGGTTTCGCTCAGCTTGAGCGTTGAAATCTCGTAGAAAAGTTTGATGATATCCTCGTCGGAGGGATGTCCGAGGGCGCGCAGGAACGTGGTGGCGAGGAATTTGCGGCGGCGTTTGCGGCGGTCAAGATAGACGTAAAGCAGATCGCTGGTGTCGAACTGGACTTCGATCCAGGACCCCCGATCAGGAATAATGCGGAACCCGTGGAGCAGCTTGCCGTTGAGGTGAACGCTGCTTTCGAAGCAGATACCGGGCGAACGGTGCAACTGGCTGACCACCACGCGTTCGGCCCCGTTGACCACGAAGGTGCCCTGCGGGGTCATGAGCGGAATCTCGCCCATGTAAACTTTTTCTTCCTTGGTGGCGCGCTCGTCCTTGTAGCGGAATGTCACGTAAAGCGGCGCGCTGAAGGTCTGGCCTTCCTTCTGGCATTCGATGGAAGACATCTTTGGCTCGCCCAAGTCGTAGCTGACGAAGTCCAGGCTGGACTTCTCCTCAAAACCAAAGATCGGGAAAAACTCCCGGAAAACCGCCTGCAAGCCGACATTCTTGCGTTTGGAAGGATCAACGTCCTTCTGGAAAAATTCGTCGTAGGAATTGATCTGGAGCTCGATGAGGTTCGGGGGCTCGATGGCTTCCTTGAGTTTGCCGAAATAGATGCGTTCAGACATGGCGGTAGTGTTGGTCGGGATGTGGGCCGTTCAGGGTGCGGGCCGGCTGCTAATGACGAAAAAAGCAAAACGCCCTCGCGCGAAACGGAAACGATTTTCCGGCTCGTGCGGGGACGCAGTTAATGACTTTTTCCAGACGGTGCAGATGGCGGATAAGAGAAGCGGCGGATTTTTGATAGTGAACCCTCGCCCCGGGAACGCAAGCCAAAAAGTTTTAAATATTTTTGACCGCGTTCCCGCGCTGGCGCGGGGAAGGGAATTACTTGATTTCGACCTTGGCGCCAGCCGCTTCGATCTTTTTCTTGATCTCTTCGGCTTCTTCCTTGGTGACGCCTTCTTTGAGCGCCTTGGGAGCGCTTTCGACGAGGGTCTTGGCCTCGGCCAGACCCAGGCCGGAGACGGCGGCGCGGACTTCTTTGATGACCGCGATTTTGTTTCCACCGGCTTCGGTGAGAATGACGTCGAAGGAGGTTTTTTCCTCGGCGGCGGGAGCGGCTCCCCCGGCGGGTGCACCAGCGGCGGCGACTGCCACAGGTGCGGCGGCGCTGACGCCCCATTTTTCTTCGAGTTGTTTCACCAGATCAGCGATTTCCAGGACGGTAAGGGCGCTGAGTTGGTCAACGATGTTTTGTGTTTCTGCCATTGTGTGTTTTTGGTGTGGTATCGTCGCGTCCCGAAGCCTCAGGACATTTGAGGCCGGCAGCCGCCGACCCGACGAGGAACCTGTGTTGTTTTTTTGTTTTCTCCCGAAGCGTGGCTTCTTACGTCCGGGAAATCTTTGGGAATCTTCCTAGCCTTGGGCTTCGGCCTTGGCCTTGAGGATGCGGGCCAGGCTGGCGCCTGGTTCGTTGAGCACGCGGACGAGCTTGGTCGCCGGGGCAAGTAGAAGGCCGAGCAGTTTGGCTCGCAGGACTTCTTTCGATGGCAAATCCGCCAGGGATTTGATCTGATCCGCGGTGAGGATGACATTATCAAGGATGCCGGCGCGAATCGGAGGTTTCTCGAACTCCGCGACAAAGGTCTTGAGGATCTTGGCGGCGGCGCAGATGTCGCTTTCGCCAGTGATCATGGCGGTCTGACCGCTGAGAGAACCATTCAGCTCGGGAAGCCCGAGATCTTTCATGGCGCGCTTGACGAAGGTATTCTTGACGACGTGGCATTCCGCTCCGGCTCCGGCCAGGCGGGTGCGCAGTTCTTCAAAATGTTTGACCTGCATGCCGGAATAATCGGCAATGAGGAGGAAGGGCGATTTTTTCAGCTTCGCCTGAACGTCGGAAACAATGGTGGCTTTTTCGGGTCTCATGGCGCGTAAATTAGTTTTTCAGGAACGGGGCGGGATCGACGCTCACGCCGGGGCTCATGGTTGCGCTCAGGGTGATGGTTTCGACGAAAGAGCCCTTGGCCGTGGCCGGGCGGGATTTGACGACGGCATCGATGACCGCGCTGCCGTTTTCCACGAGAGCGGTCTCGTCAAAAGAAAACTTGCCGACAGGCACGGCCACATTGGCGTTTTTGTCGAGTTTGAACTCGATCCGGCCGGCCTTGACTTCCTTGATGGCTTTGGCGGTGTCATCCGTCACGGTTCCCGTCTTGGGATTCGGCATTAGCCCGCGGGGCCCGAGAACTTTGCCGAGTTTTTTCACTTCGGCCATGGCAGCCGGAGTGGCCACCGCGACGTCAAAGTCGGAAAATCCTCCGGTCACTTTTTTGATCAAATCTTCATAACCGACAAACTCCGCGCCAGCTTCCCGGGCGGCATCCGCTGCGGGTCCGGTGGCGAAAACCAGCACCCGGACATTTTTGCCGCTGCCGTGTGGAAGCGGGCAGGTGCCGCGCACCATCTGGTCGCTTTGCTTGGGGTCAACCCCGAGCTTGAAAGAAATCGTGACGGTCTGATCGAACTTTGTCGCCGGCAAATTTTTGAGAGTTTTCACCGCTTCGGAGAGCGGGTATTTGCGCTTGCCGTCCACTTTTTCAGCGGCGGCGCGGTAACGTTTGCTGCGTTTTTTTTGCATGATGTTTGGCAGTTCAATCGATCGGCCGAAGCAAATCTCCTGCTTGGATAAATGGTGTTGCGACCCGACTAGGTGCTAGCGGGAACCGATGAGAATATGAAAATCAGCCCGTCTGTCAAAATGTATTTTCTATTTTCTCCTAAAATCGCTCTCTCCGATCTAAGTCTGAACTTTACATTACAAGAGAAAAGCAGGATTCTCCGCAGCGGTTAAAACGCGATTTCTTGCAGCTGGAACGTAGTGAAGCAATATGCCCGCCCGCGCCTGATGCTTTGAGAATTGGCGATGGCCTCTGAACCTTAAACTCGCATATCATGAAACTCTACGTCGGCAACCTCTCCTTCCAAACCACGGAAGGAGCGTTGGAAGAACTTTTCACCCCATTCGGCACTGTCACCGAAGCCCTTCTGGTCATGGATAAATTGACACAACGCCCTCGTGGCTTTGGTTTTGTTACCATGGGATCAGCAGAGGAGGCCCAAAAAGCCATCGAAGGATTGAACGGACAAACGGTGGACGGACGCGCCCTGATCGTCAATGAAGCCCGGCCCCGGGAAGAACGTCCCCCGCGTCGCGACTTTGGCGGCGGCGGGGGTGGTGGAAGCCGCGGCGGCGGTGGCGGCGGTTATCGTGGTGGGGGCGGAGGAAGCCGTGGGGGAGGCGGCGGTGGCGGATACCGCGATCGGGGCGACCGTCGTTAGTTCGCTCTTTCCATAATCCAAATTTTAAACAAAAAGGGGCATCTTGGTAGATGCCCCTTTTTTGCTGGGAAAATTGCGAGTGAGAACTATTCGGTGACCTCGATTCCCATTTGGCGGGCCGTGCCGCAAATGGTGCGAAACCCGGCTTCCTCGCTGCGGGCATTGAGGTCCTTGCTCTTGATTTTTACGATGTCCAGAATCTGCTTCTTGGTCAGTTTGGCCACCTTGATTTTGTTCGGTTCCTTGGAACCCGAGGCAAGTCCGGCGGCTTTTTTCAACAACACCGACGCCGGAGGCGACTTGGTGATGAAGGAAAAGGTCTTGTCCTTGTAAACGGTGATGACCACGGGAAGGATGTCGCCGGCCTGCTTCTGCGTGGCCGCGTTGAATTCCTTGCAGAAGGCCATGATATTGACGCCCTGCTGACCGAGGGCGGGTCCGACCGGAGGCGCAGGATTGGCCTGGCCGGCGGGAATTTGCAGTTTGATCTGTCCGACGATTTCTTTTGCCATAATAGAGAGTGCCGCCCGGGTAGGGCGGAAAGGGTCAGAAAGCAACCACGCAACGCCCGGCAAGGCAAGAGGATTTTCCTATTTTTTGGAAAGCCGCCAGAAAAGAAACCCTCCCAGCGTCATGAAAATCAGATTCGGCGCCCAGATCAACAGGGACGGAAGCGCCGCGGCATTCCCGCGAAAGGTATCCGCCATGATGATGAAAAAGAAATACGTGAAAGCCACGACAAGGCTCAAAGCGAAACCCACGGACGTTTCCTTGCGGTGGGTGGTGATGCCGAGGGGAATCGCGATCAAGGCAAAGGCCACGCAGGCCAGCGAGGCGGAAAAGCGCTTGTTGAATTCCACCTTGGCCTCGTGCAGTTTGCCATCCGCCCCCTTGTCCATGAATTCTTTCAGCTCGGACAGGGTGTAAGAACTGAGCCGGCGCCCCGAAAGATATTCCTTGTAAAACTGGGTGAGCGAAATGGGAAAGACCCCCTCACTCAAAACAATTCCCTGGCGGATCTTGGTAATGTCCCGCGGCTCCTTGTCATCCCGTTGTTCAAAACGGGCGTCAAAGAGTTTCATCAACAGCCGCGAGTTGGCCGGATCGGCCGTGATGATGCCTTCCTTGGCGTGGATCATTTTGGTCGGCTCATTGGCCGAATTGATTTCGAAAACGATGAGATTTCTCAGCGTGTCCCCGTCCTTGCCCCCGACATAAACGCGCCGGTCGGGAAACTGATCCACCACTTCGTCGGCTCGGAACAGGGCGGCCGGATTGCTCGTCGCGATATCGACGATGGCCCGGGTCATGTGCTGTTCCGCCTTGGGGGCGATCTCGATATTGATCCAAAAGCAAATCGCGGTCAGCACCAGCGAAAGCAGAAAAACCGGCACACAAATTCGGGGGACACTGACCCCATTGGCCTTCAGGGCAATTAATTCGTTGTCGGCGGAAATACGCCCAAAAACGAGCAGGATGCCGGTCAGAAATCCCCAGGGAATGGTAAATGTCAGGGAAAACGGCAGCACGAGCAACAAGAAGGCAAGCACTGTCCCGATGGGCACATCGGGATTGTTGATGATCACGTCGAGCAACTCCTTGAAAAGATTGCCCAGCACCAGCACGAGGCTGAGGACGACGACTCCAAAAAAAGCCGTCGCCACCACGCTGGAACCCACATAGCGATCAATGATTTTCATCCAAAACAAATCTTTTTGCCGCCGACCCCACAAAGGGAACAGAAACGGCCCGATGGAATTAGGCCATCAGGACATCAGGTTCAAGCGTTTTACCAAAAGCCCAACGCCTTCCGCTCCACCTCGCCACTCTGCTCGAAGTCGTGGCGGCGCAGCCAGGACTCGATTTCCTCAAGGTGCAACGCACCCCACGGCACAATCACGCGGCGATAGTCTTTCAAGGACGATTCAATTTCGGAAACCAACCGATCATTGCGTGAATGGAGGATATCCTGCATGACCTGTGTCTGCGCCCCTTCGTCACTGAGCGGCGAGTCGGGATCGGACAGCATCTTGAGCACGTCCCGCAAATTCTCCGATTGAAAAATGCTGATGACCGTGAGGATGAAGGCGATCGTCTGCGGATGGAAGGTGTCCACGTCCACGTCCGCGTGTTTGAAGTCGATGAAGTCGATTCCGGAGGGCACCGTCTCGGTCCTGGCCGCGTCCTCCGGATTTTCTGATCGTTCCGCGTCCTCCGCCTTGCGAACCTTTTTGTTCCGGAGGCCACTCGTCACGTGGTCGGTGTAAACGCTCTCCTCCTGCGAAGTCACATTGAGCAAACGGGCCACGCGCGAGTATTTCAGCCCCCCCTTGCCCAGCAAAGCTTGATGATCCGTCACCCCTTCGACCAACACCACCGACGGCACCTCCGGGTTCGCTTCGGGCAGCACCTCGGAATAAAATTCTCCCTCCGCAATGTGCATCATGCCGGTCAGTCGCACTTCGTTGTCGCCGGATTTGAATTGCCGCTCCAAGAGGTAAATCCCGTCCAATCGCACCCGCACATAGCCGCCGGACATGGTCTCAATTTCCGCCGACAATCCAAACAAAACCGATAGCACCGCAAAGACCACCGCCGCAAACCCCATGGAAGAACCCGCCAGCAAAGTATGCTTCCAGGAAAACACCGGACCGTCCCGCAAGGCCAACGGCCAGGCCCAAGCCCCGGTCCGCCGCCCGAAAAGAATCCAAACCCCGACGCCCAGAAAAATCTGCGCCGTCGCCAGCCAAAACATCAAATGAGGGACCTTCCAGTACCCTAGCGGGAAAGCAAAGCCAGGCCCGGCCCACCACAAAAACAAAATCAGCGGCACCAGGACGCGCTTCGGCACCCGCGGACTCAGCGCCACCATTCCCGCCGCGACCAGGCTGGCGGCCAGAACGAGGAATGCCAGAAGGTTCCGCGACGACTCCAGCCAATAAGAATCGCTATTCGGCGACACCACCTCGTCCACGACCGACAGCGCCCCGTCCGCCAGAAAAGCCAGCCAGAACAAATTGACGCAAACGCGAAGCACAAGGAAATCCTAATCGAAAAACCCCCCGCGTCGCGCGATTTTTCGGCAAAACCCATTGACTTCAGGGCGTCCCAACTTGAAGCCCACATGGTCCGAGGGACTTTTCGCCGCAAATCTCGAAGTGCGCGCGATGATGGCAAGGGCTGCAATCTGGTATCAGTTCGTCTCGAATGGCGGGGAAAAGCGATGGCCAACCGGGCCGAGGCGGACTATATCGCCTCCATGCTCACTCTTTATCTTCTCCGCCACGGACAGACTTCCTTCAGCCGGGCCAATGCCTTCTGCGGCGCAGCCCTCAATCCCGACCTCACCGAGGATGGACACAAAATGGCCGAGTGCTTTGCCAAGGCCTACTCCGCCACGCCGTGGCAGGCGATCTTCACCAGTCCGCTCAAGCGCACCTTGGAAACGGCCCATCCGCTTTGCAACGTCACCGGGATGTCCCCGCAGGTCCGGGACGGGCTCAAGGAAATTAGCTACGGCAAATGGGAGGGCAAAACCGTGAAGGAGGTGTCGGCGGAATACCACGACGATTATCTGGCCTGGACAGCCGATCCGGCTTGGTATCCGCCCACGGATGGCGAGGCGGCCGTTTCCATTGCGCACCGTTCCCTTCAGGTGGTCGAGGAAATCCAGAAAGTTTACGACGAGGGGAACGTGCTGATCGTCTCGCACAAGGCCACCATTCGCATTCTCATGTGTTCGCTGCTGGGGATCGACGTCGGACGTTTCCGCTACAGGCTCGCCTGTCCTGTCGCGTCGGTCTCGATCATCGAATTTGGCAAACACGGACCATTGCTGAAATCGATGGCGGACCGCAGTCATCTCGACGACCGGCTGAGAAATCAGCCGGGAACTTAGAGATGGCGTCGAACCCAGGCGCGAAGAAAGCCAGGCCCCCGATGACGAATAGGAATTAGTCGGGGATGTGCGGGCATTGACCCGGTGATTCGGAGCGGGGAGACCATCTTGATTGATGGCGGATTCGTGAAGTTTGCGCCACTCCCAGTTGTTCCCGCCATTGGTCTGGACGTTCCGGGATTTCCCGCTATTTTTCCGGACATGTCAGCGGTGGCTTCCTCGCCGGATCCGGTTGCGGGTTTTTTCAGGAAGTTGAACGGACCCCAGATTCAGCGCGGATTGTTCGGGGTGTGGACCGCGATCATCTTTGCCTTCCTTTACATCCCGATCATTCTGCTGGTGGTTTTTTCGTTCAACAGCTCGAAGCTGAATATCCGGTGGGAAGGCTTCACCTTCAAATGGTATGGGGAGCTGCTGCAGAACAAGACGATCCTGACCGCGTTTCAAAACAGCCTCATCGTCGCGTCCGTCACGACCGTTCTGGCCACATTGCTTGGCACCATCGGCGCGTGGATGCTTTACCGGTATCGGTTTCCATTCCAGCGCGCTCTGGGGTTGCTGATTTTTATTCCCATGGTGATTCCGGAGGTGCTGATGGGCGTGAGCCTGCTGGCATTGTTCGTTCAGACGTTCCTTTTTGCGAATCCCATCTTGGAAAACTCCCCCTTGATCCAAAGCCTCTTCGGGCAGGACTTTCGACTGAGCCTCGGTTACACCACGCTCATCATCGCGCACACGACATTTTGTTTTCCGTTCGTGCTCGTCGGTGTGCAAGCGCGGCTGCACGGGCTCGATCCCGCGCTGGAGGAAGCCGCGCTCGATCTCGGGGCCACGCCGGTGAAGGCGTTCTGGCTCGTCATCGTGCCCTATCTTATGCCGGCGATTGTGGCGGGGGCGCTGATGTCGTTCACCCTCTCGCTCGACGAATACATTGTCAGCGTTTTTGTCACCGGCGCGGCCTCACAGACGCTTCCGCTCAAAGTTTATGGCATGGCCAAAGTGGGCTTGAACCCGCAGCTCAACGCCATCAGCGCGATCTTTATCATCGCCACGATTTTCCTCGTCCTGTTCAGTCAACTCCTGACCCATAAGAAAAATCCATGAATCACAATACCCGCAACCTCCTGTTTACCGCCCTGGCCGCCGTCGCGCTGGCCGGCTGCGGAAAAGCCCCGGCACCGGTCACCACCACCACCGCCACCCCCGAGCCTTCCGCTTCCCCCGAAGCCCAAGTCAGCGCTCCAGTCCCAGCCGGTGACGCGGAAAAGAAGCTCAGTCTTTTCTGTTGGTCGGAATATGTGCCGCAGAGTGTCATTGATCAGTTCACGAAGGAAACCGGCATTCAGGTTTCGGTCGAAAACTACGCCTCGAACGAAGAAATGTTGGCCAAGCTGCTGGCCGGTGGTGGCAGCTACGATCTGATCCAGCCCAGCGAGTACGTGATCGAGGGATTGATCAAGGAAAACCTCCTCACCCCGATTGATCAGGCGGCAATTCCGAACATGAAAAACCTCGCACCGGAATTCGTCAACATGCCCTTCGATCCGGGCAACAAATTCACCATCCCCTACATGGCCGGGACCGTCGGCATCGTGGTGAACACCGAACTGATCAAGGACGAAATCAAAGGCTATGGCGACGTCTTCCAGGACAAATATAAAAAGAACATCGTCGTGCTCGACGACGCGCGCGAGATCGTGAGCTGGGGCCTCGACACCATCGGCGTCCCGGTCAACGAGGTCTCCGACGAGAATCTGGCCAAGGTAAAACCGGTTTTGGCCCAATGGCTGCCGCTGGTGAAGGTCTATGATTCCGACAGCCCGAAGACCGCGCTGCTGAACGGCGATGTCGCCATCGGTGTCGTCTGGGGCGGCGAGGGCGCGAAGCTTCTCGAAGCCGACAAAAAATTCAAGTGGGTCGCCCCGGCGGAAGGTTCGCACCTTTTCGTGGACAGCCTCTGCATACCCAAGACGGCCAAGCGGGCCAAGAATGCCGAGCTTTTCATGAATTTTATCCTGCGCCCGGACATCAGCGCGAAAATCTCGGAAGAATTTCCTTATTTGAACCCGAACGCCGCGGCGCGCGAGCTTCTGACGGAAGCCCAACGCAACAATCCCGCCAGCTTCCCCACCGCCGAGGAACTGGCCAACATGCAAACCTTCAAGGACATCGGGGAACAGGCTACCAAAGTGGACGAACTCGTCACCTCGCTGAAAGCTCAGTAGGGTGGCCGTGCCAGTGGCAGCAGCAGCCGTCGTGGGCGCTTCCTCGTATAAGAGGAAACCCGGCCTCATGGCCTGGCTTGTTCTGCTGCCACTGCTGCTTTGGCTCGTTCTTTTCGTGATCGTCCCCACGGTCATGCTGGTCTGCGTGAGTTTCGCGGAGCGGGATGCCTTGGGCCGGGTGGTGTGGACGTTCAATACCGAGAACTACCTGCGTGCGCTCGATTGGGACACGATCAAGGTGCTGCCCCAGCTTTTGCCGCAGAATATCCGCGAAGGCACGGATGCCGCTCTCACGCAGGACGGCGCTTCCGGCGACCCGAGTCTGACCCAGCGGCTGCGGGGCATCTGGGCCGGCATTGCCACGACCTTCAGCGCCTTCGTCTGGTTTCGCATTTTGCTGATTTCGATTTGGTATGCGCTGCTGACCACCATTATCTGCATGGTGATCGGTTATCCGGTGGCGTACTTTATCGGGCGCTCGCCGGAGAAAATGCGCATCATTCTGATGACGCTCGTGATGATCCCCTTCTGGACGAGCTTTCTCATCCGCACCTACGCGTGGATCACGATCCTGAGCAAGGAAGGGCTGGTGAATTCCTTTTTGGTCGCGGCGCAGATTATCCCCGAGCCGATTACCATCTTATACACCCCCTTCGCTTCCGTACTGGGGCTGGTTTACAACTACCTGCCTTTCATGATTCTGCCCATTTACACGAGCGTTGAACGCCTCGACAACGCCATGATCGAGGCGGCTTACGATCTGGGTGCCGGCCCGGTGCGGGCGTTTTCGCAAGTTATCATTCCCCTCACCCGTCCCGGCATCGTAGCCGGCATCCTGCTCGTTTTCGTGCCCTCCATTGCCATGTTCGCCATCACGAATCTCATGGGTGGCGGCAATCCGCCGACCATTGGCGAGGTCATTTACAAACAATTCACCTCCGGCCGGAACCAGCCTTTCGGAGCGGCGCTGGGCACGCTTCTCCTTCTCACCTTTATTATTTCCCTCTGGCTCACTCGCAAGCAAAGAGAGGAATAGAACTTGCTACGTTACGGAAACGACACCCGCGTCGCCTTGCCGTCCGGGAGGCCGTTTTCATCCTACCAATACCATGCGAAGAACCAAAATCATCTGCACTCTCGGCCCAGCCACCGAGTCACCCGAAATGCTCCGCAAACTCATTCTGGCCGGTTGCAATATTTTCCGGCTCAACATGAGCCATGCGCCGCACGATTGGGTGCGCACCGTGGTGAAAAATATCCGCGTCGCCTCGGCCGAACTCGACATCATCACGGGCGTTCTCATGGACACCCAGGGTCCCGCCATCCGCACCGGTGACCTGGCCACCAAGCTCGATCTCAAGGTCGGTGACATCCTCGATTTCAGCGTCCGCGGTGTAGAAAGCGAAGACATCCGGTCCGTGGATGTCAACTACCCCGGACTAATCGACGACATTTCTGTGGGCGACGTTGTTTTGGTTGATAATGGGGTCATTCATCTCAAGGTCCTTTCCAAGGATCACCCGCGCATCCGTTGCGAGGTGCTCACGCCCGGCCTGCTCGGTTCGAGACGGCACATCAATCTTCCCGGCGTGAAGGTCAATCTCCCTCCCCTGACCGAAAAAGATCTGGCCGACATCGAAGTCGGCGCGTCCGTCGGGGTGGATTACGTGGCGCTGAGTTTTTGTCGCGAAGCCAAGGACATTCTCGAACTCAAGCGCGTCCTCGGCGAACACAATTCCCAGGCCCGCACCGTGGCAAAAATCGAAGACCAACATGCCGTCAGCGTGATTGACGAAATCATTGAGGCCTCGGATTGCATCATGGTGGCGCGCGGCGATCTCGGCGTTGAGTGCCCGATGGAGGAACTCCCGATCATCCAGCGTCGCATCGTCAAGAAATGCATCAAGGTCGGCCGTCCGGTCATCGTCGCGACCCACATGCTCGAATCCATGATCGAAAACCCCGTGCCCACGCGTGCGGAGATCACGGATGTGGCCAACGCGGTTTACGAGGAAGCCGACGCCATCATGCTCAGCGGCGAGACCACGGTCGGAAAGTATCCCGTTGCATGCGTCAAGGTTTTCGACCGCGTCGCCCGGCGCATCGAACGCAGCGGCGGACTGGGCTTTGCCGCCGAAGCCATCACCGAAAGTGTGCGACACAAAACGGCCAAATCCGCCGTCTCCCTGGCCAACAGCCTGCCCGGCTCCAAAATTGTCGTCTTTACCAAACGCGGCGTGCTGGCCAATCACTTTAGCCAGCTCCGGCCTCTCAAGGCCCCCATTTTTGCCATTACTCCCACCGAGGCGGTGGCACGCAGGCTCACGATCAACTGGAGCACTCAACCCTTGGTCATGCCCTTCGATCTCAATCCCCAACACACCATTGCCGACGCCGAAAAACTCCTGCTCAAACGCGGCCTGGTCCAAGTCGGGGATCAACTCATCATCCTGACCGATGTCATTGCCGGAAACGAACGCTTCGATTCCATCCAGCTCCGTCAGGTGGTGGGGTAAGCAGGTGGTCCAAAGTGCGATGTCCAATGTCCAAAGTCCGTGTCGAGAATGCTAGGGAGGGCGAGGCTCCGTCCGAGACGTGATATAAATGGACTCACCCGGAGGTTCGCCCTCCCTTTGTTGGCGTTACGCGCGGATCAGGGTGATTTGTCGGCCTCGGAGTTTAAACCTGAGACCTTGGACTTGAAACCATAATACTCGAAGCTATCCGCCAGCGCGAGCCAGCTCGCCTCGATGATGTTGTCGGAAACGCCCACCGTGCCCCACGTTTCGTGGCCATCGCTGGAAACGATGAGCACACGGGTGCGGGCCGCGGTTCCGCGCCCGCCGTCCACGATGCGCACTTTGTAGTCCGCCAGCTTCACTTCGTCGATCCAGGGATAAAATGGTCGCAGCGCTTTCCGCAGTGCGGCATCGAGGGCGTTGACCGGTCCATCGCCTTCCTCCACCGTGTATTCGGCCACGCCGCTGACCGACAACTTAACCGTGGCCTCGCAGGGATCGGAGCCGTCCTTGCCGGTGAAGCGATAATGACAGTGGTATTCCTTCAAATCGAAAAGCGGCTGGTATTTTCCCATCCCCTTGCGCAGGAGCAACTCCAGCGAGCCTTCCGCCGCCTCGTATTCGTAACCAGCGGCCTCGGCCTCCTTGATTTCCCGCAGAATGGTCGAAACCTGGGCAGAGCCTTTCTCCAACTCAAACCCGAGTTCCTTCGCCTTCATCAACACATTGGTCTGGCCCGACATGTCCGAGACCACGATGGTCTGATGGTTCCCCACCAATGAGGGATTCACGTGTTCATACGTGCGAGCCAATTTCTGCACCGCGTGGACATGCAGGCCGCCTTTGTGGGTGAAGGCCGCCGTGCCGACATAGGGCGCGCGGATATCATGTGGCACGTTGGCCAGTTCATCGACAAAGGCCGAGACGTCGTGCAATTGCGTGAGATCGGGAACGACCTCAAGGCCGAGCTTAAGCTGCAGCGTGGGGATCACCGTCGTGAGATTGCAATTCCCCACCCGCTCGCCGTAGCCGTTGATCGTGCCCTGCACTTGCGTCGCGCCCGCTTTGATGGCGGCCAGGGCATTGGCCACCCCCACGCCGCTGTCGTTATGCGTGTGAATACCCACCGGCGCACCGAGATGCGCGATGGCCTTCGCTGTCACGGCACTGACAAAATCCGGCAGCGAACCGCCATTCGTGTCGCAGAGCACCACCAGATCGGCCCCGGCCTCCTGCGCCGCCTTGATCGTCGCCAGCGAATAGGCCTCATCCTCACGGAAGCTATCGAAAAAATGCTCGGCATCGTAAAAAACCTCGCGGCCCTCCGCCTTGAGGAATCGGACAGTGTCCGCGATCATGGCAAGGTTTTCTTCCAGAGAAACATTGAATACCTCCGTCACATGCAGCGGCCAGGTCTTACCCACAATGGTCACCACCGGCGTTTTGGCGGCGAGCAGCATCTGGACTTGGGAGTCGTCCTCCACTTTCACCTTCCCCCGACGGGTCATGCCGAAGGCTGTGATCTTGGCGTGCTTCCAGGTTCGCTTGGCGGCTTCATCGAAAAACGCGGCATCCTTGGGATTCGACCCCGGCCACCCGCCTTCGATGTAATCAATACCAAAACCATCCAGCCGCTCGGCCACCCGGATTTTATCCAACACCGAAAAGGAAATCCCCGTGCCCTGCGTGCCATCGCGCAGCGTGGTGTCGTAAAGCGTGACCAGTTTCATGGGAAAGGGGGGAAACCATACGTGTGACGCCGCGTGCACGCAAGCCTCTGGGAAAGCTCTTCACGACTTTGCCCCGCCCGGAGTTGGAGTTCACGCTTTAGCGCGGGCCTTTCGGAGCAGCCTAAAGACAGAACTCCAACTCTGAATCAACATGCAGCCGGCAGGATCATTCCCGAGATTTCCGGCTTTTATTCCTCCTTCCTTCCATTAAGTATCGATCATGCTGTTGGGTTCCACCAAAACCGAAATCGACCGTCTGCTGGGCAAATCCGTCATGGCCCCCAGCGTGCTCGGGCTTCGCGGAGAAAAGGCCTGGTCATACACGCAGGGTGACTTCGAAATCGTCATCGGTTTTCTCAACGACCTTGCCCGTTACAGCGCGGTTAAGCGCCGTCGCGGGCCCAACACGGAATTCTCCCCGCCAGAGTTGGCCGGAGCTCTTTCCCTCAACGCACCAGCCAGCCTCTGGACGGTGGAAACCCCGGAGGCACCCAAAAAGCCAGCCGCGCAACCCCGCCGCAAAGCGGCCACCGAACCACGCTTCCCGTCGTATTTTTCCTATGTCGAGAAAGACCCCAAGCTAAAGGAGAAGGTCATCCGCGAAGTTCGCGGCTGGATGCCGGGAGGGAAACCCTACGCCTTCTTTTTCTTGCCCGCCCTCAATGGAGAGCTTCCACTCCTCGTCAGCGAGTGGGGTGTGGCGCAGGCTCTGGGCTAAAAGACGGCGCCGAAAACCTGGACCGGCGTCTGACCAGGAGCGCAAACAGGGGACAAGATTATATTGAAAAACCTTCGAATTGCCGTTCAATTAATGCCCCCATAAATACATGACCAACCCTACGACAGCTATTTGGAGGGGCCAATCCGGCGCCGAATACACCTATTGGCTTTATCCGCGCGGGACCAATTTCGAGGGAGTGCTGGCGGGTAATTTTATTCTGGCCAAGCAAACTTCGCCCGGCCGCTTCAACCCGATCTACATCGGCGAGGCCTCGAATCTGAACGAGGGGATTGCAGATATTTCCAAGAAAAACTGCATCAACCTGAACGGCGCGACGCACCTGTTCGTGCATGTGCGCAACTTTGATGCCGTGGATCGCATCGCTGAGATGAATGATTTGGTGCTGCGCTGGACCCCGGTCTGCAATACGGAACTCGAGCATTAGTCGTTCGCCTTTCGGACTTCATGCGTCTTGCCGTGCGGGCTGCGACTTGATCACATCGGCCCATGGAACCAATTAGTGAGTTGCTGGTCATCCGCCGGCAGAAACTCGAAACCTTACGGGCCATCGGGGTAAATCCCTTTGGCGGCCGGTTCGAGACGGACGGGAAAATCGCGGAGGTGCGCGCGGCCTTTGCCGAGGGCGGCCTGGTGCGCGCGGCGGGGCGCATCACCGCGCATCGTGACATGGGCAAGAGCCAGTTTCTCGACCTCTCGGACCTGACCGGGCGGATGCAGATTTTTCTGCACGCCAAGGAACTGGGCGAGGAAGCCTTCCGGATTTTCCAGCAACTGGATCTGGGCGACTGGATCGGAGTGGAGGGCGAGTATTTCACCACGAAAATGGGCGAGCCCACCATCCGGGTAAAATCCCTCACCGTGCTGGCCAAGGCCCTGCGTCCGCTGCCGGACAAATGGCATGGCGTGCAGCATGCCGAGACCAAATACCGCCAGCGTTATCTGGATCTCATCGCCAATGAAGAATCGCGGGAGACGTTCCGCAAACGCATCGCCATCGTGCGCGAGACCCGCCGGTTTTTGGAAGAGCGGGGGTTTGTCGAAGTGGAAACCCCTATGATGCAGGCGGTGGCGGGCGGCGCGGCGGCGGCTCCCTTCCAAACCCATCACAATGCCCTGGGCATGGATCTTTTTCTGCGCATTGCCCCGGAGTTGTACCTGAAGAGGCTTCTGGTGGCCGGATTTCCCAAGGTCTTCGAACTCAACCGCAATTTTCGCAACGAAGGCATTTCCCGCCGCCATAACCCGGAGTTCACCATGCTGGAGGCCTACTGGGCCTTTGCCGATTTTGAACAAATGGCGGAGTTGGTGGAAGGACTGGTCTGTCACCTGGCACAAACGGTCTGCGGCGGGCTGCTGATCGAACACAAGGATGCGGACGGGAACGTGGCGAAAGCAATCGATCTTTCCCGCCCTTGGAAACGCGCGCGCTATGCGGACCTGATCCGTTCGGTGGTGCCGGATTGGTACGAGTTGACGTCCGCCCAACGCCGGGCGCGCTGCGGCGAATTGCATTTGGATATTTCCCACTGCGGGGAGGATTTCGAAATGACCCAGCATGTCTTTGAAAAATTGATCGAGGAGAAAACGATCAATCCACTTTACGTCACCCATTGTCCAAAAGAACTGGTGCCGCTGGCCAAGCAGAACGCCGAGGACGATTCCGTGGTGGATGTTTATGAACTGGTCATCAACGGTCAGGAAATCTCGCCGGGCTATTCGGAACTAAACGATCCCGACGTGCAGCGTGCGCGGCTGGAACAACAAAGCGGCGGGGAGACCCAGAAGCTGGATGAGGATTTTTTGAACGCATTGGAATACGGCATGCCTCCGGCGGGCGGAATCGGTATCGGCATCGACCGACTGGTCATGATGCTCACGGGTGCGGAAAGCATCCGCGACGTGATTCTTTTCCCGCATATGCGGAAAAAAAATGATGAATCCTGAATGAAGAATGACGAAAGCTGGGGAGCACTCCGGCGGACGGATGGAATGCTCCTTTCGTCCTTCAGTCTTTCTCGACAATCCTTCCAAAATGGCCGTGTTGCTCGCGGTCTTGTTCGTCTTCAACCTGCTGCGGGGTATTTCTTCCACCGCCTGGATGCCTTGGATGACGACCCTGATTCCCGAAGAAAACCGCGGGCGCTTTCTCTCGATCGATCAACTTTTCATGTATGGTGGTTGTCTGATTTCCCTCATCGCTTCCGCCGTGGTGATGACCGGACAGGTTGATCCGTGGGAATATTCCTTTGTATTTCTCATCATCGCGGGGGCGGCTCGGTCAGTTTGTATTTTATTAAGCGCATCCCGGACGTAACTCCCAGCGAAGCTCTCAGCCGCAGTTCCCAAAAAGTCCCCTGGCGGGCGATGCTGGCGTATCCCCCCTTTCGGGAATTGCTCATCTTCAACGTGCTCTTCATGGCGGTGATTGGCAGCCTGGGGGTTTTTACCGTGGAGTATTTGCGGGAGGAATCCCGCTTCGATGTGGCCACGGTGCTCTATCTCTCGGCCTTTTCCTTTATCGGGGCCCTGGTCGTGCTGCCTATTGTCGGCGGCGTGGTGGACAAAGTCGGGAGCAAGCCGCTCATGCGCGTGGCCACGGGGATTTTTCACTGGAATCGGCATAGCATCTACTTTCTGGCCCTGCTGGTCTTGAATGCGATTGCGTTTGCCTATATCCGCCGACTGCACGAATCTCCCGGCGCCGGAAGTTTCGAGCCTTCACTCATCTACGCGCGATTGAAACGCTCACCCCGCTTTTGGCACCGGTAAAACTCCATGTCCGCCCGAAATTTCAGCCTCTTTCTTGCTCTGCGCTATCTCAAACCGAAGCGCACTTTTGTTTCCGTGATCACCGTGATCTCGGTTATGGGAGTCACTTTGGGCATCACCGTTCTCATTCTTGTCATTGCCGTGATGAAAGGCTTCGAACTCGAATTGCAACGCAAAGTCCTCGGTTTTGACGCGCACCTCGTTGTCACCAACTCGGAGGTCATGGAGGACTGGGCCGCCGTGGCCCGGGAATGCGAAAAACAGCCGGACATCCTCGCGACCTCGCCCTTTGTGCAGGGACCCGTGCTGGTGGAATTTCAAAACCGCCGGCTGGCTCCCAAAATCCGCGGCATCGATCCCGAACTGGAGGAAAAGGTCATTCCCATCAAGGAATACATCATTGCCGGTGAGTATGATCTCGATGGGGCCAAAACCGTGCTCGGTTCCGACCTGGCCCGCACTCTGGGAGCCGGCGTGGGCGACAAAGTCACCGTTTTCTCACCGGGGAACATCAACGAAGTTCTGAAGGAACTGGACCGGATCGAAAAAGAGGACGACAAATCCGCCGTGCCGGGACTCAAGCAAATGCTTCTGCCCACGGAGTTGGAGGTCTCGGGGATTTTTGAAAGCGGGCGTTACCTTTATGACAGCGAGTTCCTGCTCGTGCCTTTGCACATCGGACAGGAAGTTTACAATCTCGGCGGTTCCGCCCATGGCATCGCCATCCGCACGACCGATCCGTTCAAAGCCGATACAATCCGGGATGCCCTCAACGCCGCCCTCGAACCTCCCAACATGGCCGTGAGTTGGATGGACTTGAACCGTCAAATGTTCGACGCAATCCGCACCGAGCGGAAAGTTATGCTCATCATCCTCATGATCATCGTGATCGTTGCGGCCTTTTGCATCACCAATACGCTGATCACCGTGACCACGGAAAAAACCCGCGACATCGGCATTCTCAAGGCCCTGGGAGCCAGCAGCACCCAGGTCATGATGGTTTTTTTCATTCAGGGATGTCTTGTCGGAATTCTGGGGAACATCACCGGGCTGGCCCTGGGCATGTTCCTGGTGCAATACCGCAACGAAGTCAGCCATCTGCTCACCAGCGCGTTTGGCGTCGAGGTCTTTCCCCGCTCGGTCTATCAGTTCAGCGAGATTCCCGCCCAGGTCGTTCCCTCCGACGTGGTCATCATCTGCGTGAGCGCGTTTATCATCTGCTCGGTCGCCGCCTTGCTGCCCGCGTGGTTCGCCGCCCGCCTTGATCCGGTCAAGGCGCTGCGTCACGAATGACCGTCATTTGTTCGGCCCCGGGAATACCTTCACATATTCCACGCTGAAGTCGGGAAACGCCTTGACCAGTTGGATTTTGTAATCCGGAAAGGAATTGACAATCTGCCACCGGCCCGGTTTGTCGGGAAAGCTTTCCACCATCTCAACTTTCAAATCGGCAAAATTGTTGACCACCTGCACCTTGTAATCGGGAAAACTGCTGACGAATTGGATGCGTCCGTAGATTTTCGAAACGTCGGGCTTCTTTTCCCCGGCCCGGCTGGAACCCGGCCAGCCCAGAACGGTGAGAGCCAGAATGGCGGCGAGGGCAACAAGCCAGACGAAGTCCCGTTTCATTTTTGGTTGGACACAAAGGAGGCGCATTTATTCAAAAACCGGTTTGACGCCAGAGGGGAAGAAGGATTTATTACATCCCTCTCAAGCAGCCGTAGCTCAATTGGATAGAGCATCTGACTACGGATCAGAAGGTTAGGGGTTCGACTCCCTTCGGCTGCACCATTTGACCTACTCGGGCGAGAAGGCCCAGAATTTCTCGAAGGCTTCGGACCAGTCGCGGGTTTCGACGCGGGCGCGGGCGGCGGAGCCGAGGCGTTCGCGCAGGCCGGGGTCGTCGCTAAGGCGGCGGATGGCTTCGGCGAGTTCGCCGACATCGAGGGCCTTGGTGACGAAGCCGTCCTTGCCGTGCTGGACGAGGTCGCGGGGGCCGCCGACGTCGGAGACGATGCAGGGGAGGCCGCAGGCCTGGGCTTCGAGGACGACATTGCCGAAGGTGTCGGTGGTGCTGGGGAAGACGAAGAAATCGGCGGAGGCGTAGGCGCGGGCAAGCGGTTCGCCGCGGAGGTAGCCGGTGAAGATGGCGTCGGGGAGGAGTTTTTTCATCTCGGCCATGTAGGGGCCCTCACCGATGAAGATGGGGCGCACGGGGGTCTTCCACTCGGCCAAGCGGCGGGTGGCGGCGACGAGGGTGTCGAGGTTTTTTTCCTTGGAGATGCGACCCACAAAGAGCATGGCGACTTCGCCTTCGCGCAGCCCGCGGTCGCGCCAGAAAGCGGCGTCGCGGTGCGCGGGGTGGAACATTTTCGTGTCGAGTCCGCGGGGAAGGATCTTGATTTTCTCGGCGGGTATACCGCGCTCGACCCAGCATTTGCGGTAGTCCTCGGAGTTGACGTAGATGATGTCGAGCTGGCTGTAGAACCAATGCATGTAGTTCCAGGCGAGGGTCTCCATAAAGGAGTCGTCAGTGAGGATGCGGACGTATTGGGGGAAATCGGTGTGGTAGATGCCGACGGCGCGGAGCCCGAGGGATTTTGCGGCGTAGAGGGCGGTGAGGCCGACGGGGCCGGGCGTGCTGATGATGAGTTCGGAGTAATTCTCACGAACGAGGTGCTCGAGGATGAGGAGCGTGGGGGGAAAGCTGAGGCGCTGGAGTTCGTATTCGGGTAGTTCGAATTCACCCACGGGGAGGAAATTTTTCAGCGGGATTCCGTGGTCGGAGACCTCGGAGCGACAGGTCATCACGGTGACGTCGTGTCCGGCGGCGACGCCGGCGGCGGTCATCTTGGCGATGGTGGTGGCGACGCCGTTGACATCTTCGAGCGTGTCGGTGAACCAGGCGCGTTTGGTGTTTTTCAGGAAATCGGGAGGCGATCCGGCGAGGGCGCGAGTGGCCTCGCGCAGCCATTCGCGGCGGGGCTGGCGCAGGGCGTGGATGTACGGGCTGAGGAGCGCGGCGATGGGCACGACCGGACTGATGGTCTGGATGCTCTCGATGAATTTCGCGCCGGTGATTTCCTTGATGAACTGGGTAAAAAAGCGATAGCCGAGCTGATTGGCGATAAGGTTGGCCATGAGGAAGGCGCGGCGTTCGGGTTCTTCCACCCCGGTGGTTTCGCGGAGGAGAGCGGCCTTGACCCCGGGTTTGGAGAAATAGCCGGAGAGTTCCTTCCAGAGGGAGCTATTGCCGACCATGGCCATCTCGAAGATTTTGCCGGAGGCGATGCCCTGGGCGAGGAAACCGAGTTTTTCGCCAAAGGTGAACTCGGTGGGGTCCTTGCCTTCCATGAAGCGCGAGAAGGCTTTTTCGATGAGGCCGGCGGCGGGGTCGCCGGCCTTGCCCGCGAACTTGGCCCTGAGGAAACCGTAGGCCGTATTGTAGGTGCCGTGGGCGAGCGCGAGGGGATTGCCACCCTCGCCTTTGGCCTCGGCGCGGCCGGCGCGGATGTGAGTGAGGAATTCGGCGGTGGAACCGGCGGCGGGCGTTTCGGTAAAGGCGCGGGCGGGGTAAACGCCGCCGTGATCGTCAGACCCGCCGACGAGGACCTTGCGCCACGGTTCGTCATGGGTGGGCTCCAGGCCGGTGCGGGAAACAAAAACTTCGATGCTGCGCGGGGTGAGCGATCCCAGCGCATAGCGGACGGCTTCGCCCAGACGGCTGTGGTAGCGGCCGTTGACGCCCTCGAAATGACGAAAGATCAGGAGGAGCTTTTGCAGTTGCAGGGGCGTCAGTTGTTCATTCGGAGAATAGAGCGGATGCGCCACGGCGTGGGCGAGGGACTGCTCGAAAAGGTATTTTTGCAGGTCGAATACATTCTCGCTCAGGCTCTGGATTTCGCGGTGTTGGGTCTCGGTCTGGCCCCAGACGAGGATGTGGACCTTGCATTCGTCGTCGGGAAAACCGGCGGTGACTTCCTCGCCGAAAATCACGCCGGGAAGGTGGGCGATCTCGAGGCAGCCCGCAATGGTGTTGTGGTCCGTGAGCGTGACGTAATCCATCCCGGCGGCGCGCAGGCGCTGATAGACTTGCTGGGGATCCGAATAGCTGGCGGGAAAATCCAGACGGCGCAATACCCAGTCAGCCGCGCGGGTGCTATAGCGGGTGTGGATGTGAAGATCGGCTCGGGACATGGCGGTCATTCGCGGCGCGAGAGAGTAAGCCAATCCTCATAAGTGATCGCCTCGCGTCCCGCAAGTGCTGTGCGCAGCAACTGCAATATCTGCCTTTTGATGGCAGGATGCTCCCAATCGGGTGGATGCAATCCGAAGCGGAGCAGGGGAACATGGCGGAGACGACGGGCGAGCGCGGCGTTCCACCACAGACTGGCCATCCGCCGCCAGGCCGCACGCACGCTCCAGACCAGGCTTTGCGAATCGTCCACACGGCCGGTTTTCAGGTCCTTGAAATTCTTCAACCGCGTCGTGTAGTCGAATCCGGCGTCTTTGACCGCGCATTCGGCTTTCTCACCCAGCAGCCACGCCGGCGCGATGAAGCCTTTGGGAAAAAAACCCGCCGTCTGAAATTCTGTCAGACCCTTTTCCAACAATCTGCGCGCTTCCATTTCCGAAAGATCGTAGAACTCACCCTCTCCGGCGGTGTAAAATTCGGTGACGAAAGATTGGGACCATTCGCCGCCGCGATGCGGGCGTTTGTGATAATAGCCGTGCAGGACGACCTCGTGGCCCCGATCGGCCGTTTCCCGGAGCCATGAGCAAAAGCCGGCATCTTCCAGAATGGGGGCCTTGTGGTGGTGGTTGGGAATAACCAGAAGCGAGGTCCGCTCCACCCCGATTCCCGCAAGGTCCGCCAGCATGTCCCCCACCCGCCCGTGCGTGAGCGGACTCACGTCGTGCAGAGAGACAACTAAAACCGGGCGTGATGTTTGCATTTATCAGAGCGGTGTGTTACCGGAAGGGATTACCAATGTCTGAAGAAAATCCGAAGCAACAGAAAGAACAACCTCCATCGGGCGGAGGCGACCCGCAGTTGAACTGGCGCGGGCTCGTCCTGCTGGCCGTCGGCCTGGCTCTCATCGGGGGAGTTTTCCTCTTCCGGGGCGGCAATTTCACCCAAACCGATGAGATCTCCAACAAACAGTTTCTGGATTACCTGAAGGAGGGCAAGGTCCTCTCCAGCGAAAAACATCCGGTCGAAGTGGTGGTCGAAGAGGGGCGCAACACCCAGTCCATCACGGGCTTTTACAACCGCGGCAAATCGCTCACTACGGGCAATGAAGTCGAGGCCCCGTTCCGCACGCAGGTTTTCATGCCCTTCAACGGGGACGAAATCAAAGCCGCCCTCACCGCCGCCGGCATCACGCCCTCGGTCAAGCAGTCTTCCAACCTCTTGGCCTCGGCGTTGATCAGCTTCCTTCCTATCGCGCTGTTTTTGGTCATTCTTTATTTCTTCTTCCGTTCGCAGATCAAGATGGCAGGCCGCAGCGCCATGAGCTTTGGCAAGAGCAAAGCCCGCATGCTCTCCAAGGATAAAAACCGCATCACCTTCAAGGATGTGGCCGGGGTCGAGGAAGCGCGCGAAGAAGTTTCTGAATTGGTGGATTTTTTAAAGGACCCGAAGAAGTTCCAAAAGCTCGGCGGTCGCATCCCCAAGGGCGTGCTCATGGTCGGTTCACCCGGCACGGGCAAAACCCTGCTGGCCCGCGCCATTGCGGGCGAGGCGGACGTGCCGTTTTTCTCCATCAGCGGATCGGACTTCGTGGAAATGTTCGTCGGCGTGGGCGCTTCGCGTGTGCGCGACATGTTCGAGCAGGGCCGCAAAAGTGCGCCGTGTCTGATCTTCATTGATGAAATTGACGCCGTGGGGCGCCACCGCGGACATGGCATGGGTGGTGGGCACGACGAACGCGAGCAAACCCTCAACCAGCTTCTGGTCGAAATGGACGGCTTCGACACGCAGGACGGCGTGATTATTATCGCCGCCACCAACCGGCCTGATGTCCTGGATCCCGCGCTGCTGCGTCCGGGTCGCTTCGACCGCGAGGTCACCGTGAGCCTGCCCGATGTGCGGGGCCGCGAAGAAATCCTGAAAGTTCATTCCAAAAAGGTGAAACTTTCCACCGGCGTCGATATGAGCATCATTGCGCGCGGCACCCCGGGGTTTTCCGGCGCGGAGCTGGCCAATCTCATGAACGAGGCCGCCCTCATTGCCGCCCGCAAGGGACTAAAGGCCATCACCAATGCCGAGATGGAAGAAGCCCGCGACAAGGTGCGCTGGGGCCGCGAGCGGCGCAGTCTGGCCATGAGCGAGAAGGAAAAAATCTCCACCGCCTGGCACGAGGCCGGTCACGCTTTGATCAGCGTTTTGCTGGAACACACCGATCCGCTGCACAAGGTGACGATCATTCCGCGGGGACGCGCCTTGGGCGTGACCATGTCCTTGCCCGAAGGCGACCAATATTCTTTCCACCGCAAGGAGGCGCTCGACATGATCGCCATGACGGCCGGCGGGCGCATTGCCGAGGAGATCTTCGTCGAGGACTTCACCACTGGCGCATCGAACGACATCAAGCAAATGACCCGGCTGGCCCGGAAGATGGTTTGCGAATGGGGGATGAGCGAGAAGTTGGGCATGGTCGAATACGGAGAGCATGAGGATCACGTTTTTCTCGCCCGGGATATGGGCCGTGCCCGCGACTACAGCGAGGCGACCGCCCAAGAGATTGACCGTGAGGTCCGCCGATTTGTGGATGAAGGATACGCCCGCGCGAAAGCCCTCATCACGGAACACCGCGACAAAGTGGAGCTCATCGCCAAGGCTTTGTTGGAGTATGAAACCCTCGATGGTGCCCAGGTTAAGGAACTGATCGAGACCGGCACGATGAAAAATCCTCCGTACAAGGAAAAGGCCCCGCCTCCCCTGCCACCGCCGCCGGCTGAAACCGTGCCGGAGCCGCCGGAATCCATCAACAAGCCGGAGTTTCCGTCCGGAGGGTTCCCCGCGCCCGCCCCGGCGTAGGCTGATCGTGGCATCTGCATCCTGCTGATGCGAATTGAATTCACGCATGAGCTGGATGTTCATGCCACGGAACAATTCCATTTTCCCGGGAACACGTTTTCGGAAAACTCACGTTTTCCGCTACGGAGAAAACGGGAAAAGCCGTTTTTGGGATTACAATTCCTTGGACAAATAGCGCAGGGCCTTGACCGGATCGGCCACGCGCAAAATCAGGAGCCCCCGCTTGGCCGTCGGCATCGAGGCCAGGTAGGCGTATTCGATGTTGATTTTGTGCGTGGATAAAACCTTGGCAATGCGGGAAAGACTACCGGGCTTGTTATCGTTCTCAAGCATAAGCACGTCGCTTTCGACCACCAGGGTCCCGCAGGCTTCAAAGAGCGCCATGGCTTTGCGGGTGTCGCTCACGACCATTCGCACCACGGCGTGATCCACCGTGTCGGAGACGGTTAGTCCATAGATATTCACCCGCCCGGCCGCCAGTTCATCGCAAACCTGGGCCAACGTGCCCGGTTTGTTGGCAATGAAGATGGCTAGTTGCTCAACGATTCTCACAAAGAGTTTGGATCATGGTGCGGCGGTGACGTTCTCGTTGATCACGTGGCCGGCTTCCTCCGGCTTCTTGACCTCGGTCGGCACGGGCTTGGCCGCGGGGACCGTCGGGCAAACTTTCCAGAATTTTCCGGAAAATTTCGGCCAGTCGGAAAGGACCTCCTTCGCGATGTCGCTTTCGGTCAATTCGAGATGCTTGTAGATGAGGGCCTTGAGGGCCACCACGTCCGTCTCGTTGGAGAGGCGTTCCGGCGTGATGAGTTGCGGATTGTAGCGCTCGGGAAAAGCGTCTTCCAGATCGAGCACATAAGCCACGCCGCCGGTCATGCCAGCCCCGAAGTTTTTCCCGGTCGAACCGAGCACCACCACGGTGCCATTGGTCATGTATTCGCAGCAGTGGTCGCCCACGCCTTCCACCACGGCGGTGCCTCCGGAGTTGCGGACGCAGAACCGTTCGCCGCCGCGCCCATTGGCAAAAAGGATGCCGCCGGTCGCGCCGTACATGACGGTGTTGCCGAGAATTATGCATTCGTGCGGGGTGTACTTGCGCGGTGTGATGGCCCTGATGATGATCTCGCCGCCACTCATGCCTTTGCCGACATAGTCGTTGGCTTCACCAGTGAGCACCAGCCTCACGCCGGGCACCAGAAACGCTCCGAAGCTCTGCCCGGAACTTCCGGCAAAACGCAGATCAACCGTGCCCTCCGGGAGACCCTGTTCACCATATTGGTAGCCGATTTCGCCCGACACCTGCGTGCCGACGGAACGGTTGATATTGGTAATCTTGAAGGACAGCGTGATGGGCTTGCCATCGTTGATGGCATCCTTCGCGTCCTGCAAAATGATGTCATCGAGGGTGCGATCCTCCGGTCCGTCGTTGCGCGAGCGGGTGGCATGGCGGACCATGGTCGAGTCGCCCTTGGCCACATCGACGAGGAGACGGCTGAGGTTGACGGTGTTGGCCTTGGGATGATCCGGGATCTGCCGCTGCTGCAGGCATTCGGTGTGGCCGATCATTTCGTTGATCGTGCGGAAGCCCAGCCCAGCCATGATTTCCCGGACTTCGCCCGCGACCGCGTTGAAGAAATTCACCACGTGTTCGGGCTTGCCTTTGAACTTGGCGCGGAGCTTGTCATCGAGGGTGGCCACGCCGACCGGGCAGGTGTTCAAGTGACATTGGCGCACGTAAACGCAGCCGGTCGCAATCAAGGCGGCCGTGCCGAAGTTGTATTCCTCCGCCCCAAGCAAGGCGGCATAAACGATGTCCTCGCCGGTGCGCATGCCGCCGTCGGTGCGCAAAGTCACGCGGTCACGCAGGCCGTTAAGCAAGAGCACCTGATGGGTCTCGGCCACGCCCATTTCCCAAGCACCGCCGGCGTTTTTCACGGAACTAAGCGGGGAAGCGCCCGTGCCTCCTTCGTGACCACTGACGAGGATAATGTCGGCGTGGGCCTTGGCCACCCCGGCGGCGATGGTTCCCACCCCGGCCTCGGAAACAAGCTTCACACACACGCGGGCGCGCGGGTTGACCTGCTTGAGATCGTAGATGAGCTGGGCCAGATCCTCGATGGAATAAATATCGTGATGCGGGGGCGGGGAAATGAGAGTGACCCCGGCCACGGCGTGACGGAGCTTGGCAATGTAGGCGCTGACCTTGTGACCGGGGAGCTGGCCCCCCTCGCCGGGCTTGGCTCCCTGGGCCATCTTGATTTCAATTTCCTTGGCGCTGGCCAGATAGGCCGCGGTGACACCGAAGCGTCCGCTGGCAATTTGTTTGATGGCGCTGTTGGCCCAGTCGCCATTCTCACGCCGCTTGAAACGTTCGGGATCTTCGCCGCCTTCGCCGCTGTTGGATTTCCCGCCGATGCGGTTCATGGCAATGGCGAGCGTCTCGTGAGCCTCCGGGCTCAAGGCACCCAGCGACATGCCGGCCGTGGTGAAACGGCGGCGGATATCCTCGACGCTTTCGACTTCCTCGAGCGGGATCGGGCCGGATGGCAGGGCCGACATTTCCAGCAAATTGCGCAGCGAGTGCGGACGGTTGGCCAGCACGGCGTCCACGTATTTCTTGTAGTCCTCGGCCTTGCCCGCTTTGTCCGCGCCCTTGATTCCGACAAACGTATGGAAATTCTGCAGGACGGGCGGCGTAACCACGTGCAACTCCCCTCCCCGCCGGTTGCGATAATAGCCAGGATCGTCGAGCTTGCCCGCTTCCACCGGCACGGCGTTGCCGAACGCCATGGCATGACGAGCCAGACTCTCCCCGGCGATCTCGGCAAATCCAAGACCCTCGATTTGGGTGCAGGTGCCGGTAAAACACTCATCGACCAGGGTGGTGGAAATACCAATGGCCTCGAAAACCTGGGCCCCGCGGTAACTGCTGACCACGGAGATGCCCATCTTCGACATGATCTTGAGCAGACCATTTTCCAACGCCTTTTTGTAATTGATAACGGCTTTGCCGAAGTCGGGCTCGATCGTGCCTTTTTCAATAAGCTCCCGCAGGGACTCAAAAGCCAGGTAGGGGTTCACACAGCTTGCGCCGTACCCGATAAGACAGGCGACCTGATGAACGTCACGCGCCTCGGCGGACTCACAAATCATGCTGGCCTTCATCCGCTTGCCCACCCGACGCAAATGGTGATGCACCGCGCCCATGGCCAGAAGCATGGGAACCGACACATTCTCGTGGTCCACCCCGCGGTCGGACAAAACAATGATGCGGATGTCTTGGTTCACCGCATTTTCCACTTCCTGGCAAATGCGGCGGACGGATTTTTCCAAACCGGCGGCCCCTTCGCTGGCAGGCCAGAGACAGGATATGGTAATCGCGGCGAAATCCCCGCCAAGGGATTTCAGTTTCTCCACCTCGGAATCCAGCAAGACTGGCGAGTTCAGCATGACCTGCCGGCAATGCTCGGGCGTCTCGGAAAGCAGATTTCGCCGCCACCCCAACACGCTGTGCAGGGACATGACCAGTTTCTCGCGGATCGGATCAATCGGCGGATTGGTGACCTGAGCGAAAAGTTGTTTAAAATAGGTGTAGAGCAGTCTCGGCTTAAGGGAAAGCACCGCCAGCGGCGTATCATCACCCATCGAGCCGACCGCCTCGGCTCCGTCTTTGAACATGGGCTTTAAGATCATGTCGATTTCCTCGCTGGAATACCCGAAGGCAATCTGGCGCTGTGTGAGAGTGAGAATGTCGAGTTCGCCGGAGGGGGCGGTCACTTCCTTCTCCGGGGTGTGCTCGAACTGAATAAGATTTTTTTTCAGCCACTCGCCGTACGGTTTCCGCGCAGCCAGGGCGGCCTTGATGTCGCGATCCTTAAGCAGCTTTCCGCCCGCAGTGTCGATGGCGATCATTTCGCCGGGAGCCAGACGCCCCATCTCCACGATGTCGCGGAGATCAATGCCGGAAATACCGACCTCGGAACCAAGGCAGACAACCCCGTCCTCGGTGAGCAGATAACGCGCGGGACGCAGTCCGTTGCGATCCAGGGAAGCACCCACCGTGATGCCATCGGTGAAGCAGAGCGCGGCCGGACCATCCCACGGTTCGCAGATGCAGCGATGGTATTCGTAAAAATCCGCTACATCCTGCGGGATATTTTTGTCCGAACGCCACGCCGGCGGCACCAACATGGTCATGGAATGCAGGATGCTGCGGCCGCTCATGGTCAGCACTTCGAGAACATTGTCGAGGCTGGAAGAATCCGACCCGCCTTCCTGAATGATGGGCTTGAGCAGATCGATGTCGTTGCCCCAGAAGTCCGCCTTCAACTCCGCCTCGCGCGCGCTGGTCCAGTTGCGATTGCCGCGCACGGTGTTGATTTCGCCGTTGTGCGCCAGCATGCGCACCGGCTGGGCCAGGGGCCATTTCGGGAAGGTGTTGGTGCTGTAACGCTGATGGTACACGCAGATCGACGTCTCGTAATCCGGGTTGGCCAGATCGGGATAAAATTTCTCCAGCGACGACGAAACCAGCAGCCCCTTGTAAATGATCGTGCGGTGCGAAAACGACGGGATGTAGAAATTATTGATCGTGTCCGCGGCGGCGATGTCTTCGATTTCGTTGCGGGCCAAAAAGAGGCGACGTTCGTAATCGTCGTCGGCCATGCCCCAGGGTTTCCCGATCAGGACCTGCTCGATACGCGGCATGGTGGACTGGGCCTTTTCGCCAAGAACGCGCAGGTTAATGGGCACTTCGCGCCAGCCGAAAAGGAAGAGCCCGCGTTTTTCCAAAACGTCCTGGGTGATCGCCTTGGCCCGGGCTTGAGAATAAGCGTTATCGTGCGGCAGGAACATCACGCCCACCGCCAGATCGCTTTCCTGATAAAGCGTGTGCCCCATCCGGGTCACCTCCGGGACAAAAAGTTTGTAGGGAATCTGAGTCATCACGCCCGCGCCGTCGCCCGTCTTGGCGTCGGCGTCGAGCGCCCCGCGGTGCATGAGGTTGCAAATGGAACGCAGCCCGATCTTGAGAATCCGGTTGGACCGGCGGCCGCTCACCTGCGCCACGAATCCCACTCCACACGAATCATGCTCATGGGCAGGATCGTAGAGGCTGTTCTTCGCGGACGGGTTGGTCGGGCAGACGGTGTTCATGCAGTGGTTTTTCTGGTTGTTCTTCGCGAGTCTTAGGCTGAAGGCTGCTGCCGACCTAAGACGACAGCAACTTTCATTCCACCCACGGCGAGTGTCAGCAAATATTTACTCAGAGACGCAAAAAAATCACGGATGCGTCATTTCCTCCGCCTTGACCCAAAGATCGAACTGCTCGGCCGTAAGATGCCCGAGGGCCAGGGCGGCGTCTTTCAAGCCCGTGCCTTCCTTGTGGGCTTTTTTGGCAATCTGGGCGGCCTTGTCGTAACCAATATGGGGATTCAGGGCCGTGACCAACATGAGGGAATTCTTCACGTATTCAGCGATCCGATCCTCGTTGGCTTCGATCCCGACAGCGCAATGTTCATTGAACGACTCGCAGCCATCGGCCAGCAGGCGGACGGAATTGAGAAAATTAAAAATGATGAGCGGCTTAAAGACATTCAGTTCGAAATTCCCCTGCGATCCGGCAATGCCAATGGCGGCATCGTTGCCCATCACCTGCACGGCGATCATGGTGAGCGATTCGCATTGGGTCGGATTCACCTTGCCGGGCATAATGGAGGAACCGGGTTCGTTTTCCGGGATGGTCAGCTCACCCAGTCCGCAGCGCGGGCCGGAGGCGAGCCAGCGGATATCGTTGGCGATTTTCATCAGCGAGCAGGCCAGGCTTTTGAGCGCGCCGCTGGCAAAAACGAATTCGTTGTGCGACGCGAGGGCGGAGAATTTGTTTGGAGCCGCGACGAAGGGCAGTCCGGTCTGGCTGGCCATGTGGGCAGCGGCGCGATCGCCAAACTCCGGATGGGAATTCAGACCGGTGCCCACCGCCGTGCCGCCGATGGCCAGGGAATACAAGCCGGGCAGCGCGCTTTCCACCCGCTGGAGATCATCGTCGAGCATGGTGACATAGCCGAAAAATTCCTGACCCAGAGTGAGCGGGGTCGCATCCTGCAAATGGGTGCGGCCGATTTTGACAATGTGGGAAAAAGCTTTGGCCTTGGCATCCAGCGTGTCGCGCAAGCCGCGCACAGCGGGCAACAACTCGGCCACAACCTCGCACGCCGCAGCGATGTTCATCGCGGTGGGGAAGGTGTCGTTGGACGATTGGGACATGTTGACGTGATCGTTGGGATGGACCGGCTGCTTGGATCCGAGAACTCCCCCGGCCATCTCAATGGCACGGTTTGAGATGACTTCGTTGGCGTTCATGTTGCTCTGGGTGCCGCTGCCGGTCTGCCAGATGCGCAGGGGAAAATGATCATCCAGCTTGCCGGCAATCACCTCGTCGGCCGCTTGGACGATGAACTGGCACATGTCCTCGGGGAGCTTGCCGAGATCGCGGTTGGCCAGAGCGCAGGCCTTTTTCAAAATGCCGAGGGCGCGGATTAATTCGGGGGGTTTGACATCATTCCCGATGTCAAAATGAACTAGGGAACGGGCGGTTTGCGCCCCCCAGTAGCGATCATGGGGCACCGAAATGGCACCCATGGAGTCGGTTTCAACGCGGTGCGATTTTGTGGGAGAGGGAGAATGCGAACTCACCGGGGGACCCTACGATGAAGAGAAGGGTGTGGGAAGGAACAAGTCGCTGCGGAGCGTTCAAAAGGTGTGATTAAATGTGGGTACAGCCCACAAGGAGCACAGGCAACGTGCCTGTGAACGAAAACCGACCCAGGCAAGTTGCCTGTGCTCCCTAAATTGATCCTACCTCACCCACTCCTAATCACGCCACGCGCGCACCACTCCAATTTTCACGCAGGGGTCGTCTTGGGCGAGAAGGGCTTCTTGCGGGCCGGAAAAATGCGGGCGGGCGGAACAACCGGCGAGAGCACGATTTTTTCCCCTCTGGCCGCTGGCACAACTTCATCTTCCTCCGCCTCGAGAGGAAGGTCCACCCCCATAAAATTATCGAAGTAGTCCCGCAGTCCCTCATCGAGTGAGGCAGGCTGGGGCGTCCACCCCGCTTCGTGCAAACGGGCGAGATCGGCTTTTTCCGGCTCGGGGGACGGAAGAGCGCAGGGCGGCTGCACCCATTTGATGACCGCCTTGCGGCCGAGGGCCTCAAAGACAGCATGGACAAGGTCGGAAACTGTGGACGAAGTGCCGGAGCCTAATTCGTATAGGCCTGCCGCCTCTTCGTTCTCGGCCAGGAACGTGGCGATGCGGGCGGCATCGCGGACATAAAGAAAATCGTGCCTGCGGATGCCCTCGGGGGAGTCCGGGTGCAAATTTTCGGGGAGGAGAGCCACTCCGGTTTCGGTAATCTGCTCATGCAGCATTTTTGCCAAGCCATAAATGGAATCGTCCCGACGTTCATGCGGACCGAAAAGCCGGAAGTGTTTCAGCGAAAGATAATTTTTGGCCGACAACTGCGTCAGGCCATGACGGTCAAAAAGATTGGCCATGACTCCGGACCGGGTCTCGGGCCGAAAATTTTCCGGCCGCCCCCGAGCGAGATCCTTGCGCTTGGGATGGGGCCCGAGCGAACTGGCCGAGCCGAGACTAATGAAACGGCCCCCGTTTTCGACCAAATGGGACAACACCGATTTTGGCAGGGCCAGTGGAGAGGGATTTTCGTCCCATCCGGCCAGATAAAAAACATGGGAAAATGCCCCCAACGGCCGCGAGCCGGACCCGAGACCGGCCGCGAGTTCTTCCCGACTCAAGAACTCTTCAAAGCGAAGGGAGGGGAGATTTTTCCATCGCTCATTCTCCAGATTGTCGGCAATCACGATCTCGCGCAAACCGCGGCGGTTAAGGTGCCGGACGAGTGCGGTTCCGAAGAAATCCATGCCGCCGACCACGAGAACGCGCCGAAATTTCATGGCGGGTTCCGCCAGCCCAGCCGGGCGGATCGCGAACGATACGGACGAAATTTTCTCCTTCTTAACTTCAGCCGGCGCGCCGGGGCTTGCTTTTTGCTCCGGAACGATGGATTGCGACCCCAGCTCCCGGCCGATGCGAAGACGAAGATCGAGATAGGCGCGCCGGAGCTCAGCGAACTGGACTCCAGCCACTCGTTTGCCCCGGCGTAAGAGTCGCCGAACCTTCTCCCATGGCGGGCCATCCATCGATCCATCGCCGCTCTTTTTCGGGGGCGGCAAATCCGGTATATCCTTGGAGGAAGCCCCGCGTGCTTCTCCTTCCGCAGCATGGGTCGTCTGTATTTCCCTTTCGGCCTGTCGTTCCTTGTCGTTTTCCATACGCCCAGACTCTAATATAATACAGCGAATGTCGGCCCGAGTGGCAAGAACGCAAAACCCGTCACCACCCAAGCACGACCAAGGCAAATAAGCCGCCTAATTGGCCGCTGGCTCTGGCTCGGAAGCCGGCGTGAGTGTGTGGAAAGCCAGCTTCTCGCCCTCCCGTTTGACTTGGATGGTCTCACCCGATTTGATGTTGCCTCTCAGCAATTCTTCCGCCACGGGATCTTCCAGATATTTCTCCACGGCACGTCGCATCGGACGGGCTCCGTATTGGGGATCATAGCCCTTCTCAATAATGAACTCCTTGGCCGAATCATCCAACTGAATGTGAATGTTTCGGGTGCGGATGCGCTCGACCACCTTGGAGACCTCCAAGTCCACGATCGTAATGAGATCGGGTTTGGTCAGCGTGTGGAAGACAATGATGTCATCCAGCCGGTTGAGAAACTCGGGTTTGAACACGCGCTTGGTCTCATCAAGAATCTTTTCCCGCATGTTGTCGTAGTTGTCGTCCAGCTTCGGAGCGCCAAAACCTAGCGTCGTCTGTTTCTTGATCAATTCAGCCCCGACATTCGAGGTCATGATGATGATCGTGTTGCGGAAGTCGATCTTGCGTCCGAGCGAGTCCGTGACTTTGCCCTCTTCGAGGATTTGCAGGAGCAAATGCATCACATCGGGGTGCGCTTTTTCGATTTCGTCAAAAAGCACCACGGAATAGGGACGGCGGCGAACGGCCTCCGAGAGTTGGCCTCCTTCTTCATAACCGACGTAGCCGGGAGGCGAACCGATCAGGCGCGAGGCGGTGAATTTCTCCATGTACTCGGACATGTCGATCTGGATCAACGCATCGGGATCGCCAAACATGAATTCGGCCAAAGTGCGGGCGAGAAAGGTTTTTCCCACTCCGGTCGGCCCGAGGAAAACAAAGGAACCGATGGGACGCCGGGGGTCCTTGAGATCGGCCCGGGAGCGGCGCAAAGCCTTGCTGATGGCGATGACAGCTTCTTCCTGTCCAATGACCTTGCCCTTGAGTTCCTTCTCCATGGTGAGGAGTTTCTGGGTTTCGTGCTGCTCCATGCGGGAAAGGGGCACACCGGTCCACTTGGACACGACGTGCATGATTTCGTCCTCCGTGACCACGACCTCCTTCTCCTCCTTGTTGGCGCGCCATTCGGAAAGAATCCCGTCGAGACGGTCCTTGGTCTGCTTTTCGTTGTCGCGCAGGGAGGCCGCTTTTTCGAAGTCTTGGGCCTTGATTGCGGCTTCCTTGTCGATGCGAATGGTTTCGATTTCCGCCTCGATTTCTTTAACGTTCGGCGGACGGGTCATGGCCGCAATGCGGGCGCGGGAACCGGCCTCATCCATCACGTCAATGGCCTTGTCGGGCAGGAAACGACCGGTAAGGTAGCGATCGGACAGCTTGGCGGCGGATTCGATTGCCTCGTCCATGATCCGGGCTTTGTGGTGCGCCTCATATTTCGGACGAATGCCTTTGAGGATGAGGATCGTTTCCTCCACGCTGGGAGCTTCGACCTTGACGGTTTGAAAGCGGCGCTCGAGTGCGGCGTCCTTCTCTATGTACTTGCGGTATTCGTTGAGCGTAGTGGCACCGATGCACTGGAGTTCGCCACGGGAAAGCGCGGGCTTGATGATGTTCGAGGCATCCATCGCGCCTTCGGCCGAACCGGCCCCAACGATGGTGTGCAATTCGTCAATGAAAAGCAGTACGTTCTTGTTGCGTCGAATCTCGTCCATCACGGCCTTGATGCGCTCTTCAAACTGGCCGCGGTATTTCGTGCCGGCCACCATGAGGGCCAGATCAAGGGTAATGACTTTTTTGTCGCGGAGAAGCTCAGGCACTTCGCCGGCGATGATTTCCTGCGCCAGACCTTCCGCAATGGCGGTCTTGCCCACCCCGGCTTCGCCGATCAACACCGGATTGTTCTTGGTGCGGCGGCAAAGAATTTGGATCACGCGCTCGATTTCATCAGCGCGGCCAATGACGGGATCGAGTTCGCCTTTTTTAGCCATCTCGGTGAGATCGCGGCCGAAAGCCCGGAGAGCAGGTGTTTTGCTGTCCTTCTTGCCGCCAGATTCCGCCGGGACGCCCTCGCCTTCCTCCTGCGGGGCAAAGTTCGGATCGAGTTCTTTGAGAATTTCATTGCGGGTGCGCTCGATATCGACTTCGAGGCTCTTCAAAACGCGCGCGGCCACGCCTTCGCCTTCGCGAAGCAAACCGAGAAGTATGTGCTCAGTCCCCACGTAAGAATGCTGCAGGGCCTTGGCTTCCTTGCCGGCCAAGGCGAGAACTTTTTTCACACGGGGCGTGTAGGGAATATTTCCGACCATTTTGGTTTCCGGACCGGAACCCACCTGCTTCTCCACCTCCATCCGGACGGTTTCAAGATCGAGGCCCATCTTCTGCAGCACGTTGACCGCCACGCCCTGCCCGAGCTTGATCAAACCGAGCAGAAGATGCTCGGTGCCCACATAGTTGTGGTTGAAGCGGTCGGCTTCCTTGCGGGCCAGCGCGAGAACCTGCTGCGCGCGGGGTGTGAAGTTATTCATCATTTTCGGGCGGACCTAAGGGTTTGGTTGCGATCTTCGCAATATCCGGCTCAGGAACATCCTTTAACTTGGCCCGAATCAGGGCTGCGCGCAAGGTGTCCCTTTCTTCCGCAGTCATTTTTTGCGCTTGGGCACCCTTTTGCAAATGGGCGGGCTGGGTTTCAATAAACAATTCATCCACGGGAAACCGATGGGCGTCCGGGAACAAATTCAGATCAACCCCGAGCTTGATCACGGATAATAAATTGAGGGCCTCCTTGGAACTGATCGAGTGGGCGTGGGATAGCACGCCGTAGGCGCGGCCGATCTGGTCGAGAAGCGTGACCGGTTTCCGTTGCAGGAGCAAGGTGCGGGCATTGCGCTCATGCTCGATCACGGTCTGGATGACCTTGTCGAGTCGCTCGATAATTTCCTCCTCCGTCTCGCCCAGCGTGGTCTGATTCGAGACTTGAAAAAGATTCCCCATCGCCTCGGTGCCCTCGCCATGCAGACCACGAACGGCCAGGCCGATCTTGTTGACCGAGTTAATGATCTTGTTCATTTGATCGCTCATCACGAGGCCGGGCAAATGCAGCATGGCGGACGCCCTCATGCCGGTGCCAACATTGGTCGGGCAGGCCGTGAGGTAGCCGAGCCTGGTGTGAAACGCGAAGTCGAGCATCGGTTCCAACTCGCTATCCGCCTGGTTGATCAGGGAAAAAACTTTGCCCAGTTGCAGCCCGCAGCAAATCGCCTGCATGCGCAGATGATCTTCCTCGTTGATCATGAAACTCAGCGTCTGCGGCACGTTCATCACCACCGCGCTGCCCACGCCCTTGGCGGCATGTTCGCGGCTGATGAGATGACGCTCGACCAGAACCTGCTTTTCCAATGGGGAAAGCGCCTCGAGATTTTCTGAAAAGGCGTCCTCCATCTCGGGAAGATTTTCCACGGCGGACTTGACCGCTTTGAGCACCTCAATGCGCTCCGCCTTCTTGGCCCAGCCTGGGAAGGGTTTACTCTTGAGATTGCGGGCCAGGCGCACCCGGCTGCTAACCACGATATGCCGGTGCGGACCGTCACCACTCAACCACGCTCCGGAATTCGCAATGATCCGGGCGAGCTTCATACTTCCTGTCCGGTCTCGATGCGGCGGATTTGATCGCGCAGATCAGCCGCTTTTTCGTACTCCTCGGCCCTCACCGCGCTATCCAGATTGGATTGCAGACTTTTAATGCGGGCATCAAACTGCCTGATCTTTTGAAAACCCTCGGGAGCCTTGCCCACATGCTCGGAGCCCTTGTGCATGTTTTTCATGATGCCCTCCAGGCCCTCGGAAAACACATCGTAACAGGCGCTGCAGCCCAGCCGTCCCGTCTTCTTGAAATCCCCCTGGGTGAATCCGCACACCGGACATTTCAATCCGCCCGCCGTGCGATCGATATCTTGCGCAGCGCCCATACCATGCAGCAGGTCGGCCAGCGCAAAGCCGGTCGGATCATTCACGCCCTTTTCCTTGGAGCAAGCCTCGCAGAGATTCACTTTCTGCATCTTGCCGCCCACGATCTGGGTGAGAAAAACCGTCGCGTCCTTCTGCTGGCACACATCGCAATTCATACACCTAATAAATCGCTGTCCCCGTCGTCTCTGTCAACTGGCGGAAACGAGCGGTCAATTGCCGCGTCACCGGCCCCGGCTTCCCATCGCCGATTTCCCGGCTGTCGAGTTTCACCACGGGGATGATCTCCGCCGCCGTGCCGGTCAGGAAACACTCGTCCGCCGTGTAGATATCGTAGCGCGTCATTTCGGGCTCGGTGAGGGAAAGGCCCAGTTCTTTGGCCAGTTCAAACACCACCTCGCGGGTGATACCGGCCAGAGCACCCGACGAAATCGGCGGGGTGAAAATCGCGCCATTCTTCACCGTGAAAATATTATCCCCCGTGCACTCGGCCACATAACCCTGTTCGTTCAGCATCAGCCCTTCGCCCGCGCCGGATTGCTGCGCCTCGATCTTGGCCAGGACGTTGTTGAGATAGTTCAGCGACTTGACCATCGGACTCAGTGCCCCGTGCGGAATCCGCCGCGTCGCGCAGGTCGCCACCATCAAGCCGTCGCGGTACATTTTCTCGGGATAAAGCGTAATCTTGGAAGCGATGATGAAAACCGTCGCTTTCGGGCACAGAGCCGGATTGAGCCCCAGATCGCCGCATCCGCGCGTGACCACCAGGCGCACATAGCCATCCTGCAACTCGTTTTGACGGATCGTTTCCAGCACCGCCTCGGTCATGCCCGCCTTGTCGAGCGGAACCTTCAAACAGATGGCCTTGGCCGAATCAAAGAGGCGGCTGATATGCTTTTCCAAACGAAAGACCCGCCCTTGATAAAACCGAATGCCTTCAAAAACGCCATCACCGTAGAGCAGTCCGTGATCGAACACGGAGATCTTGGCGTTTTCCTTGTCGTAAAATTGTCCGTCCAGATAAATTTTCATGGTGCATCGCCCGCTTTTCCGGGAAAACCAGCACCCTAACGCCGGATTTTTCTTCTACAAGTTTTTCGGATCATCGGTATTCCGCTCCAATAAATCGGAGTGTTCCAAGAGTTCCGCGAGGGCCTGCGTGCGGGTCCTCACGCCCGCAACGATCGGCGCCAAACCCCGACGCGTGCTGGTGGGCCGAGGATAACAGGGTGAACGCCCCTTCGTGCGCAAGATGCTCTCGTCCTTCGGCGTTCCCAGCGAAGAAGCGACGAATGGCCGTGAGTGCTTGGAGATGCATGCGGCGCGCCCTAACAAGCTCTCGCGTCGGGCGAATGAGCCGGATGGCGCAGTCACAGCATATTTTGATTGCTGAGCGACGGTAGGGAATCAACCCTCATCGGGCAAAAACGAGCCGGGATTTAAAGGGAGATTTTTTTACCGCCAAGGGCAAGGAAAGCCGTGCGCTGCTCCGGGGTCAGCACCTTGAGCAAGGCTGTCCCTTGGGAAATCCGGCGGTCCCGCAAAAGTGCCAACCGCTCCTGAATACTGATCTCGCCCTCTTCAAACTGCCGATTCACCTTGCCCACAAAGGCAACCCCTTTGAGGCGGATGACTTCCACCGCCTGCTTTTGCTTGGCGGTGAGGGCAAGTTCTCTTTGCACGGAAGGTGAAAAAAGCTTGGTGGCACCAAGCACCTGATGCTCAACTTCACGGAGGCGGCTTCGTTGGAATTCGGTAAGGGCCGAAAGGGCCCGCTGGTTGTAACGGTCATTGATCTGAAGGAGCTGCTTCTCCGCCGCCGCTCGCTGCGCTGCTGTCGCAGGCATGGGGTTGGTCAGCTTGCGAACGGCCGCTTTGTATTCACCGCGCAGAGAATCCAGCACGGCGCGCTGAAGCGAATCAAGTTTGAGCTCCGCGCGAACGCCATCCAACCCGAGCAGAATGGGCAGAGCACCGGGATGATCGACCGGCGCGGTGGTGGCCAGCAGAGGAGAGGCGAACGGACAAAGAAGGAGAGCGAGAATGAGTGAGCGCAACATAAGCTTAAAGGGCCTTGGCAATAATGCCCTCGAGCTTGACAATGTCCGCGGCAAATTTTCGGATGCCGTCGGCCAGCTTGTCCGTGGCCATGGCCTCCTCGTTGAGCTGCCAGCGGAAAACTTTTTCATCCACCACGAGCCGCTCGAGGTCGGAGGCGTGGGCGGCCTCGGGGCTCAGTTTGCGAATCAACACTTTGTCCGAACTCTGGAGTTTTTCCAGCCATTCGGGCCCGATGGTCAGGAGGTCACACCCAGCCAACTCGATGATCTCGCCGGTATTGCGGAAGCTCGCTCCCATCACCTGCGTTTTGTAGCCGAACTTTTTGTAGTAATTGTAGATTTTGTTGACCGACTGCACGCCGGGATCCTCCGCCCCCGTGTATTCCTTGCCCGTCGTGGCCTTGTAGTAGTCGTAAATGCGGCCGACGAAAGGCGAAATCAAGGTCACCCCGGCATCCGCGCAGGCAATGGCTTGGGCGAGGGAAAACATAAGGGTCAGGTTGCAATGGATGCCTTCTTTCTCGCAGATTCCGGCGGCTTGGGCACCCTCCCAAGTCGAGGCAATCTTGATCAGGATGCGCTCGCGGGAGATGCCGGCTTTCTCATAAAGGCCGATGAGATAACGGGCTTTTTGCACCGTGCCTTCCACATCGAAAGATAAACGCGCATCCACTTCAGTCGAGACGCGACCGGGAACGATCTCCAGAATCTTGCGGCCAAAGGCGATGAGCAAATCGTCGATAATCTTTTTTTGCAGGGCCTCTCCGCTGAGCGACGAACCTTTGCTCTCCGCGATGGCTTTGGTCAGCAAGGGCTTGTATTCCTCCTGCTGAACAGCCTTGAAGATCAACGTCGGGTTCGTCGTCGCGTCTTGCGGGGAGTATTTTCGGATGGATTCAAAGTCCCCGGTGTCGGCAACGACGGTGGTGAATTTCTTGAGTTGGTCAAGCTGGCTGGAGGCGGAGATAGTGGCGCTCATCGGTGATTGAGAAGAGCACCCAGCGTGGCCGCGCCGAATCGGAAAAGCAACTCTCAATTCTGCCAGCGGAACGCGGCTACATCCGCGCTTGCATTTCCCGTTACAAAAAGTCAAGACCCGCCGCCTATGGTTCGTATCGCAATTGTCGGCACCGGCGGGATGGGCAATGCCCACGCCCAGGAATGCCAAAAAATCAAAGGCTGCCAAGTCGTCGCCGTATGCGATGTGGATGCCAGCCGGGCCGCCGCCTTCGCGGAAAAATACCAGGTCAAAAAATATTTCACCCAAATCTCCGATTTGCTCGCGGACGGCGGCATCGACGCGGTCTCAATTGTCACCCCCGATTCCACCCATGCGCCGCTCAGCCTGCAGGCCGTGGCCGCGGGCAAGCATGTGCTTTGCGAGAAGCCCCTGGCCACGAATTATCCCGACGCCCTCAGGATGGCCCGCGCCGCCGCGCGCAAGGGCGTGATCAATATGATCAATTTCAGTTATCGCAATTCCTCGGCAATCCAAAAGGCGGCGGCCATCCTCGCCTCCGGCGATCTCGGGCAGGTGGTGCATGTGCATGGCTCGTATCTGCAAAGTTGGCTTTCCTCCAAGGTCTGGGGGGATTGGAAAACCAATCCGACCTGGCTCTGGCGTCTCTCGTCAGCCCATGGCAGCCGCGGTGCCTTGGGCGACGTGGGCGTTCATTTGTTGGACTTTGCCACGTTTCCCGTCGGCCCGGCCAAAAGCATCGAGGCGAAGCTAAAGGTTTTTTCCGGGCTGAAGGGCAAACAAATGAGCGGCTACAACCTTGATGCCAACGACTCCGCCGTGATCTCGTTGGAATTCGCGAGCGGCGGCCTCGCTTCCTTGCACACCTCACGTTGGGCCACGGGCCAGGCCAACAGTGTCAGCCTCGTCGTTCACGCCGAGCATGGCGCAATCCGCATCGACCTCGATAAAAGCTACAGCCAGCTGGAGATCTGCCGCGGGAAAGACGTGGACACCTGCACGTGGAGAGTGCTCGACTGCGGACGCACGCCCAACATGTACGAACGTTTTGTGCGCAGCATTTGCAGCGGGAAAAACGATCAGCCGGATTTCGCCCGCGGGGCCGAGATTCAAAAGCTGCTCGACGCCTGTTTCACCTCGCACGAGACTGGCAGGATCATCAAGATCTGATGAGATCCGCGACTAACAAGCCAAGCGGATTACTGCACCCTCATAATCAACCACCTTCGCCCTTCCAGACTTGACGAGGCTCTGGCCGAGAATATTCCACAGGGCAGACGGCGCGAGTTGGCCGTCAATCCCGACGGGGGATTTTTCGACGCGCGGAACCTGGCCAAAGCCCTGCGCTGCGCAGCGGATGGCGACCTGACAAACTGCCTGACCGGCAACGCCGACGAGGGCGTGACCGTGGCCCATCAAGCCAGCCTCGAAGTTTCCGCCTGCCGGATCAGCAACTGCCGGGTCGGTCTGGCCCTGCGCGACGGGGCCTCTTGTGCGGTCTATGACACCCGGGTGGAAACCTGTGTCGGCACCGACGAAAGCGATCCCGGCGTTGGCATCTTTGCCGAACAATCGAACCTCTATTGTGAAGGTGCGACACTGATGGGAAACGCGTCGGAGCTGAAGTGGAGAGGAAAGCCGTTACTCATACGTGTAAACCGAACCGGCCTTTAGCACAGCGGCAGCATCCGCACCTGACCGATCCCGAGAAACTGCCCCTGTTCCGTGAGCAATTCCAAGTCCAAATCGTTGGAAAACTTGATCAATTGCGACGAAGACATACAATCAAGCAATCAGGGTTTCATCAGGGGAACCTTGCTCCAGCCGGTGGCTTCGGTGAATTCCCGGGCCGTGAAACACCACACGACAACCTTTTTGTTTTTCAGATATTTTTCGTCGGCCCGCACCCGGCGCGCCAGATTGATCCGGGCGGGCGTGGCACCCGAGCCGCGAACCCCGATGAGGTCAATGGGGACTTTCAGTTCATGGGCGAGTTGGTCCGCCAGGCCCGCACCACTGGCCAGCATGTCACCTCCAGTATGGAAAACGAGGGCGTGGCTGTCGCCTAATATAACCACCGGGCTGTTTTTGTCAGGAGGGATGGCGGCCCCGGCGCTGTCGGTCACAGACCGCAGGTTGAGGGTTTCGGCGGATGGGCTGGCTTCGTTTTGCATCTTGGCGAGATCGCCCCGGATTTCCAACGCCCGAACTTCCGACTTCGTTTCGAGGGATTGCGCGGTTTTCAACCATTCCTTGTCCTTCAAAAGCCCGGCAATTTTCTCCGCCGCGAGCACGGTGGCCATTCCCGACCAATGCGTGTCTGTTTTGCAAAACATCTGGTCTTTGCTGCGCTGGGCCAACAGGTCCGGCAACAGGTCGACCACAACGACGTTGTTTTTGCGCAGCTCTTCAAAAAACTGCTGGTGAAAAACATCCATTCGCTCCGGCGCGGAATCGGCGGGTTCACCCCCCATCAAGGGCTCGGGGTAAACGAAAGCCTTGGCCGGAATGGGGACCAGAATCAGTTCGATCCCCGCCTGGTCCAATTGGTTCTTGAAATCCAGGATCGCCGGAAGCGGGTCGGCATTTTCCGGTTTCGTGGCCTTGCTGACTTTCGCCGCGTCCTCGCCCCAGAATTTGCCCGCCGCCACATGCGTCAACTCGGCCGGCAAGTACAACCAAGGCCCGGCTCCCTGAACCACGGGAGCTTCTTTTGCTTTCACGGCAGAGGTTTCACGCAGGGCAGACCCGGCATCCGCCAGCAGGCTTCCCCCGGCACAGATGAATAAAAGAGTGAGTGTCTTTGTCATAGTATTAGGGGAGGAGTTCGCCCCAGCAGGGCGGTTGGAGTTGTAAATCGGCATCTTCCAGTTCACTGCGATTAAAGCGTTCGTATTCTGTACCCACCTCATCCCAGGATCGCAGTTTGACCTTCACCTGATCCCCAACCTTCCATTCGGCGGCGGGCGTGAGCGCGTTATCAGTCATCCCAAAAAGATAAACCATCGCTTTAGCCTGGGCTGGAACATTTTCGCCGGCGAGTTCTGTGAGATGCACCGCAAAAATCTGGTCCTTGTAGGGCACGGTTCCGGGCCTGGGCACGGTGGAGCGCGCTTGAATGGTCCCTTCCACTTCCACCGACTGACCGGGATCCGGCACAAAAAAGCCACCCGCCTCCACCGCCGGGGGATTTTCCGGACGATCCTTGGGCACCTCAGGCAGCGGAAGAATTTTCCAATCGCCGACCGCCAACTCCCGCATCGCAAATTCCCAAACCACGACTTTTTTTCCGGCCAGCCGATCCCGGCCATGAGTCAGTTCTTTGCTTAAAAGGTCCCGGGTCGCGTGGGCTCCCGCATCGTTGCGCAAAATGGCATCCACCGGTTGTTGCAACAAGAAGCTCAGTTGTTCAATCAGCCCGGAAGACGCACCCCAACCCATGGCATCGAGCGAATAGATATTCGCAAAACTGTCCCCCAAAACCAAAATTTCGGAGGAGGGATCGGAGGACCACGGCGAATCACCTGGCTTTTTGACGGGGTGGATTTCCGCCACTTGTGCGGGATAGAGGATGTTGCCTTCTGGCAGCTTCAACATCGCCGCGATATCCCCTTGATCTTCGACGGCAGCCTGACCCCTGACGAGTTCCATCGCGGGCTCCCCGCTCACCACCTCAAGGGATTTGATCTTCTCGGCGAGCAGCGAAGCCGCCAATTCCATCCCCTCCGGTGTCCAGTGGGTGTCGGTTTTTAAATACTGCGAGCGGCCTGTCTCTTCTTTGTTTTGGATCAGCGCATCGGTCACATCCAAAATATCGACGCCGGCCTCCTTCATCTGGCTCAAAAAATCGGCGTAGGATGGATTTTGCACGGCAGCGAGGGGACCCGAGTCATAGCGCCCGCTCAAACGCTCGGGTTCGATGACTCCTTTGGTTGGCACGGGCATGAGAATGAGATGAATGTTCCGGGCCTCCAGCTGCTTCTTGAAATCCACGATGGCAAGGACAGGATCGGGCTGCACAGTTGTTCCCACACTCGCATCGCCGCTGAGAGCGCGGCGTTTTTGAAAGGCGGGATTCAAGAACCCGGGGCCGATCAAGTAATCCACGCCCGGACGGTAAAACAACCATCCGTCGCGGCCCAGGTAGGCCTGTTCATTCCCCAACCCCGCCCAGCGCGATGTCACGGCCTGCATTCTGGGAATAAAATACTCCGCCAGAAAAGATCGATCCTCCAATTCCGTTTCGTACGAAGTGATCGCGCGAAGCATCACGCCATTGGCAGAAAAGATTCGGTCGAGCAGCCCGGCTTGACCGGGTTTGACAAAAGCTTTGTAAGCCTCTGGGACCGCTCCAAATATGGCAAATGCCTGGGGCCACTCGGATCTCCCCTTGGCACGTGCCGCCAGCCACTCGTTTGTCTGCTGCACGATGGGGACTCCGGCGATCACGCCCAGGAACAGAGCGGTCAGCACCCAACACATACCCCGGCTGATGTCCGTATTCCCAATCTCGCGCTTGGCGATTTCTTCCCGGTCAATATGCTGAATTGGCGATTGGCTCATAGCTCAGAAAATAAAATAGATGAACGGGTTGAAGGCCTGGGTGGTCATGATCAGCAGCGAAACCAGGAACAACACAATAACGCAGAGCACCTTCGGCCAGGTGATTGTTCGCGTCCAATCCCAAGTCTGGGGGCAGAACCAGACAACAAAACTGGCGACCAACAAACTCACGACATAGTAGGGTTGATAAATCACTCCCGCGATGAGGTCTGCGCCGGCCTGCGGATTGCCGAGGCCGATCATGCTACCACAATAGGACAGGGCGGAAGGCAGGTCGTTGGCCCGGAAAAAGACCCAGGCAAACATCACAATCACAAAGGTAACGGCGACCTGGATGACATGCGGCATCCGCGCATAAAAGCTGTTTTTGCCCTGCGCACGCTCGAAGGCCAACATGCCACCATGGATAAAACCCCAGATGACAAAGTTCCATGACGCACCATGCCAGAGCCCGCCCAGCAACATGACCAGCATCAGATTGATATAGGTTCTGACATGCCCCAGACGGTTCCCCCCCAGCGGAATGTAGAGATAGTCTCGCAGAAAGGTGGAGAGCGAAATATGCCAGCGCCTCCAAAATTCAGTGATGGAAGCCGACTTGTAGGGCGAGTCAAAGTTCTTGGCAAAAACAAAGCCCAGCATCAGTCCCAGCCCGATTGCCATGTCCGAGTAGGCGCTGAAGTCAAAATAGATTTGAAACGAATAGGCAAAGACCCCAACCCACGAATCCCAAAACCCGACCGAACCCGAATCAAAGGCCATGTCCGCAACTTTGCCCGCCGGATTGGCCAGCAGGATTTTTTTGGCCAGCCCCACGGAAAGAAAGGTCACCCCGCGGGAAAATTTGACCAGAGTGTGGGAGCGCTTTTCCAATTGATCAGCCACTTCGGAAAAGCGAATGATCGGGCCCGCTACCAACTGCGGAAACATGGAAACAAAGCAGGCAAAGTCGATGAAGTTGCGCATCGGCTTCGCGTCCCCACGATAGACGTCGATGGCGTAGCTCATCGATTGGAAGGTGTAGAAGGAAATCCCCAAAGGCAGGGTGATCCTCATCACATCCTCAAACCCCAACTCCCCAAGCCCGAGCGCGGTGAGGATGTGATTGTAGTTCTCCACCCCAAAGTTGAAGTATTTGAAAAATCCCAACAGCGAGAGATTGGATACTATGGAGGTCACCAGCGCGACGAACTGCAAACGGCTGCGCGGCTCACTTTTGTCCAACTTCTGCATGGGCCCCATCCAGCGGAACCCGTTGTAGGCCTGAACCAGCCCGGCAAAATAATCGATGAGGGTTGAAACCACCATCAGCACCGTGAAAAGCGGGTTGGCCCACCCGTAAAAGAAATAGCTGATCAGAGTCAGCAGCAAATGCTGACCCCGTCGCGGCATCAAATAATACAGTGCCAGCGCACAGGGCAGGAAATAGAAAATGAAGAGATGCGAGCTGAAAACCATTACGACGTTGTTTTTGTTAATTCAAAAGCCCCTGCGAAAGGCATTTCCCAATTGGTGGGGGTGACAGGGCTGAACCTTGCATAGGGAGATTGCTAGTTCTTTCGTCTTTTTCTCAGGGAGCCTTACAAGGTTCACCTTCACCAAGGCGTAACTGGCTCCCGGTTTGTCATTCCAACCGCCATCACTTCCAACAATGTTAATCGAGTCGATAGCCACCGGCTCAGACATACTCCCGGACATACTCGTCGTAAGCTGTTGATTAATAATGGCTACCCGACATGGATTCGAACCATGAATAATGCCTCCAAAGGGCACTGTGTTACCGTTACACCATCGAGTATTGAGAAACTAAATTATCACCGCGCTTGGAAATTTTCGCAATCGAAAAGACGCGCTATTGCGCGGGAGCCTTCCCTGTGATGGATATGCAGTCGTCCCTATTTCATGAGCAACAGAGTCCGCAACCAATTTATCGCCCTGACCTGCCTTCTCGCCTTCGTCGCCATGGGCTTTTTGTTTTACGTCAATTGGGTCGTGCAAAAGCCCTTCGCCATCATTCTCTTTCTCACCGATAATCTCTCCGCTTCGGCCCTCACGGCGGCGCGCATTTATGAAGGTGGATCCGACAACCGCCTGCATCTGGAGAAGTTTCCGCATCTCGGGCTGCTCACCACCCATGCGAACGATTTTGCCGTCAGCGACACCGCCGCTGCCGTCACAGCGATCGCGACGGGCCAGAAAGTCAACAACCGGTCCGTCGGCGTGGATTCCTCCGGCCAAGCCCTGCCCAATCTGATCGACCTGGCCCGCAGCCAGAACCGCACCGTCGGCCTCGTCTCCAACGCCTCGATCTCCGACACGACTCCGGCGGTGTTTTATGCGAAAACCGGAGACCCGCACGACTCCCTCAAGATTGCCGCGCAGCTCGTCGATTCCTCGAACCTTGACGTGATTCTCGGGGGCGGCGAGGCGGACTTTCTCCCCGAGCACAAGGACGGACGCCGCGGCGACGGTCGCGATCTCATGCTGGAAATGCGAGGCAAAGGATTCGACATCGTGCGCAACAAATCGGAATTGGAAAACACCCCGGCTTGGAAGGTGCCCAAGTTGTTGGGCGTTTTTTCGGCGGGGAATCTGGCCTTTGCTGATCAGATCGAGTCCGCCGGCTCCCAGCCTTCTCTGGCGGAGATGGTCCAGCAGGCCATTCAGCTTCTGCAATACAACCGCAAAGGATATCTGCTCATCGTGGACGCCGGCCTGGTCGGCAAGGCCGCCAGGCACAATGAAGGCGAGCGCATGTTGCGCGAGTTGCTGGCCTTGGACCATGCGGTTGCGGCGGCCACGGCCTATGCCGGGGAAAACGCCCTCATCCTCGTCGCCGGCAAGCAAAGCATAGGCGGCATGAAGCTCAACGGATACCCTTTCCGCAACGACCGGGGCGTGGCCGTTGTCGGCATCAACTCCCAGGGAATTCCGTCCATCTCCTGGTCCACCGGTCCCGGATCACGATCTGCAGCCGGCACGCCCCCGGATGCCGCTTCTCCCTCGCCGGCCAACGAACCTTCCGCTTTCTCGACCCCGGCGGCGATGGGGGTCGCCGAGGATAGTATCATCGTTGGCTCCGGTCCCGGCGCGGAATTACTGGAGGGTTTCAAAGACAACACGGATGTCTTCCGCGTCGTTTCGGAAAAGCTGTAGTAAGGAGCGCGGGCATCTTGCCCCGCGTATCTTCCATACGCGGACAGGAAGTCCGCGCTCTTATCTTGAGGCGGTGGCCTCGCGATATTTGGCCTGCAAATCCGCCAGCACGCTCTGGAGAATTTCCTCTTCCTGTTGAGAAAGATTCCCTCGGGTCTTTTCCCGGATCATCTCCAGGTGATCAATAAAGAGCTTGGCCGGCTCCAGATGAACCTCGGGCTGGCCGGTCTGCGGGTTGGGCCTCTCTCCCAGAAATATCGCGGCCTGCCGGGCCTGCATCATCACAAATTCCACAAAGCGCCGGGCGGTTTCACCCGAATGGGTGGAGGCTTGAACTTCAGCCATGCCTCAGGACTGCGGAACCGGAGTTTGCGCCCCGGCGGTCTTTTCGGGAGGACGGACAATCACCTCCACCCGCGTGGGAACATTGAGATATTTTCCCGCCACGCGACGGGCATCCTCCAAGGTCACGGCCTCGATCTGCTCTTTCCTCTTGAGGTAATTGTCGAAGCCAAGGCCAATCAATTCATCCAGGGCCACGCTGGTGGCAAAGGCGGAGTTGCTTTGGTTGCGGATGGCTTCGGAACCAACCAACTTCTTCTTGGCCCGGGCCAGTTCCTCGGGCGTGAGTCCGTCCTTGGCCAGCTTGTTGATCTCATCGCTGAATTCCGCCGTGACCCGCTCCACCTTTTTGGGGTCGGTGCCGAGGTAAAAAACAAAACACCCCGGCGCCAGTCCGTTGAAGTTTCCTGATCCGACAAAATACGCCAGCCCCAGCTTCTCGCGAATACGATCGAAAAAGCGCGATCCCAGATCATTGGATGCCTCGCTGATGAGTTCCAGCGTGGAACGGTCCGGGCTGAGAACATCCACCCCCGGATAGCCGATCATGACCACCGCCTGTTGTTTGTCGCGCTCCGCCACCGCGTTGATCGCGCTGGTCAGTGCCGCCGGCTGGGCCGGCGCGGTCAGGGTCAGTTCGCCGGCGGGAAGGGAACCAAAATATTTTTCGACCAGTTTAAGAACGTCATCCGCCCGGACGTCACCGAAGACCGCAATGACGCCGTTTTTGCCCGTGACGTATTCCTCGTGAAAAGCCTGGAGTTCCCTGGGCGTGAGCTTGGTCACCGAATTCGGCGTTCCCAAGTTGCGCAGCGAATAGGGATGGCTGCCGAAAAGTTTTTCCCGCGCGGTGTTACGGGCCACTGCGGTGATCTGCTCGTCCTCGGCTTTGATGGCGGCAATCTGGGCTTTTTTCTCGAGTTCCACCTCGGCCTCAGGGAAGGACGGATTTTTCAAGACATCAGCCAGCAAGTCGAGTCCGAGCCCGAGATCCGGTTTCATGACTTCGACCGAAACACTGAAGCTGTTGTAGCCGCTGTCCGCCCCGATGGTTCCCCCCGCGCTTTCGATCTGTTCGGCAATCTGCGAGGCACTGCGCGTCTTGGTGCCTTTGAGCATGGCGCGTGAAAGCAGCTTGGTGATGCCGCTGGTTGCGGGCGTTTCGGCCAGCAATCCGCCGCGGAAGCCGGCCGTGATGGATACCACCGGCAGCTTGGCATTTTCCCGCACCAGCAGGCGCAGACCATTGGGCAGGGTGAATTTTTGGACCTCGGATTTTTCCGCTGTCGCCTTGTTTTCGTCCTTCTTCGCCAGCGAGCCGATGGGATTGAGCGAGGTGACATTAAGCCGGTCCTCCCGGAGGTATTCCCGCGCCACGCGCTGCAAATCAGTGGTCGTCACCCGCGCCATGGCTTCGAGGTAATCCTTGCTGAAATCGGGATTCCGCGCCATCAGCCAGCTTGAGCCCAAATCGGAGGCCTTGCCGCGCACGGTGCCGAGGCTCTTGATCTGACTGGCCAGCATTGATCTGCGCGCCTTGTCGAGTTCCGCCTGGCTCACACCGCTTTGTTTGATTTTTTCCACCACGGCCAGTGCCTCCTTCTCCACCGCGTCGCGTTTGTCAGGGTCGCAAACCGCATCAATAATAAAAACACCTTCGGTCTGGAGGGAGAATACCCCGGAATCGATGGAATGGACCAGTTGCAGCTTCTCGCGAATCTGCTGATTAAGGATCGAACTGCGCCCCGAGCCCAGCACGCTGCCGAGCAAGTCGAGCGCCGGAATGTCCGCGTGTGATTGTCCTGGCACCCGCCACGCCAGGGAAAGCCGGGTCAGTTCGGTGGGAAATTCCTGGTGCATCTGGCGGCGGCCGAGTTGCTCGGGCTCGCTGGGGATGAACACCGGCTCGAGCGCCTTGCGTGGATTGTTTTTGAACGCCTCCTCCAGCTGCGCGCGGATTTTTTGCGCATCCACATCACCCACGATGACGAAGGTCAAATTGTTGGGCGCGTAGCGGGCCTTGTAATATTCCATCACGTCATTGCGCGTGAGCTGATTGTACACATCGAGGTGGCCAATGATGGGATTACGAAACGGGCTCTGGGAAAAAACCGTGTTGAGCATGAGTTGCGCGCTCTGGCGGCCGGGATCATCGAATCCCATGGCAAATTCGCGGCGGATGACTTCCTGTTCCTTCCCGTATTCGTCCTCAGGCAGGGTCGAATTTTGCATCGAATCCGCCAGGATTTCCACCGCCTCAGCCGCGCCTTCCGCGGGAACATCGATCCAATAAACCGTGCGGTCAAAACTTGTGTAGGCGTTGATGTACCCGCCGCGATCCTGCACCTGCTTGGCGATGTCACCGCCCTTCCGTTTTTCCGTGCCCTTGAAAAGCATGTGTTCGAGAATGTGTGAAAGCCCGGCTCCCAGCCATTTCCCCTCATGGATGCTGCCTGTTCCGCACCAGGCCTGCACGCTGGCCACCGGCGCGCTGCGATCTTCCTCGACGATGAGGGTAAGGCCGTTCTCCAAGGTAAAAACCTGCGCGTTGCTTTCGGGCAGCACGGGGGCATCGGTGATGGTGGGGGAATCCTTGGCGGGCGCGGGGGCGATCATCATAAGGGAAAAAACGATGGGAAAAAGATGCTTCATGCTTTCCTTCCGACAATGCCAGGTTTGGTTTCGCTCAAACTTACCGCTTCCGGCAGGAAGGGTTGTACAAAGGCTTCGTGGAAATCATAACCCTCACGAAAGCTCTCCAGGGTGTCCTCGTCCGTCTTTCCGAAAACCCCGATGCGCACAAGATTGAAAACCATATTGCCGACATCCTCGCAGGAGCGGACACCCCAATACGCAAAAACCGTGACCGCCATGGGCCCGCATTCCTGCAAACCGTGCAGCCGGAAACCTTCCAGCAATTCGGCCGCACTGACATGGGACGCGATTTCCTTCTTCGATTTTTTCCGGCGCTTGAGCGTGGCATCCAACGCATCGCGGAGAAACGCGTACGCCTCGACGTGATAGCGGGAATCTTCCGCCCCGATTTTCTCCACCGCCTCCTGAAATCCGATCGTCTGCATGAAAATTAAGGCCGGACCTCCGCGTTCAATGGGACCAACGTCTGCACGGAACGCCATTGCTTGATGCCTAGACCGGCCGCGAAGGCGGCCAGCACGCAAGCCACCAACAGTTGTTCCCGGCGGGTCAGAAATGCCATCGCGTCAAAATACTGATGCCCTGCGTTCCTGCAAGTGCGCAGGTGCGATCACCATCCGCGTGATTCGAGATCATCCAATTGACGGCTGATCGGATCGCTGCGTTTGAATTCCTCAAAACTGCCGCGCCCGCCCAGAATCGCCTCAAACTCCCGGCTGGGCGTGCTCAATTGCGAAGCCTCAAACCAGTTTAGGTAATCTTCAATGGTCCCGGCCCGCTGCACCACGGCCTGCTGCAGTTCCATATTCTTGCGGATGCGCTTTTCCAAGTTCCGCTTCGGCTTGACCGTGAGTTCGGTGGCGATGAGGCGGTATTCGCCGACAATCGGACTCATGATGGGATGCGCCCGCAGTTCCAACCGCAGGAGATCCTCGGCTTTTTGCTTGAGGATGAAGCGGCCGGGTTCGCTGCGGGCCAGAGCTTGCAACGCCTCGGGACCAATCACATTTCCGGCTTCCGGCTTTTTCGGATCTTTCGGGGCGGAAAATTCGAGAAGGAATACGAGCTGCTTCTGCGTCTCCGCCATACCGAGCGGCTTGCCCCGGCTGGAGGCGGAGGCATTGGCCAGGCTGAGGGTCCACATTTTCGAGAGAGTTGCGGGCTCGGCCGCGAGCTCGGGAAATTTCTGCATTAACTTTCCCGCGTCGGTCGGACTGGTACCCGGGAGACTCGATAAATATTCGGCCAGATGACCGGCTCCGCCGGGCATTCCCAGTAAAGCCCGCAGGAGAGCCATGGCCTGGGCCCGGTAAACCGCACGGGATGTGGCATCAAGGGTCTCCGGGCGAATCTTCAAAAACGTTTCCAATTTCGGCGGGGGTCCGCTTTTAACCAGCATCTCAAAAAGACCGGCGGACACATCCTCACCCTGCGTGACCATCTCCTGATACAAGCCTTCCAGCAACCAAGCGGGCGGTTGCGAAACCGCCTTGCCCGCCTTGGGCGGCGCTTTCCGGTACGCATATTCGAGCGCGAGCGCCCGGTACACTTCGAGATCAAACTCCGCGCCTTGCAACGACGAGGGATCAAAAACATCGATCTGCACCTTCATCTCCCCGCCGTCACTCTCATGGACGCTGGTCCTCAAGCGCGGGGCATCCGACAACCGGGTCGAAACCACCTGAATGATGATCGGCGACTTCCAATCATCCTTCAGCCGGAAACGCCCCAGCCACTGCGCTTTCAGATCCTCGGCTTTGCGGGCCAGCCGAGCGCGCACACTGCCATCGGAGAAATAGATCACGAACTGCTTTGACACGCTCATCGAGCGCTGCAGCGGTGCCGGCGTCGGCGCGATTATTGGCTTGTTCTCCGCCCAAGTCGCCGAGACCAGCAAGGCCCCGGCAAAGAAGAGCCCCCGACGCATCAGCGTCCGGGCGCATTCGACCCCGACCAGCTGAGCTTCGCCACCCCGGGAGTGAAGGCCACGGCGTTGGTCTTGCGCAAAACAGCGGCGGCATCGGGGAGCGAGGCGATGACTGTCGCGAGATTTTTTTCCAGGATCGGCACCAGACGGGCATGGAGGCGAAGGCGGCCGATACTTCCGCCCGTAACCCGCAAATTCGTCACCGGCAGGCGGCTGACTTCATCCATCCCGGGCTCGGGCACGCCCGTCAGCGAGAAAAAAACCGACCAGCCCAGAAACTTTTGCTCGACAAAAAATTGCATTTCACCCGATCCGATCACGACAAACGCCCGCACGAACTGCACACGCGGGACCGACCCGCCTTCGGCCAAGGTGTTGGAGACAACCCGGACGGCGAGATAGTTGTTGGCCTGCTCCTGGGTCAAATCAAGGGCGCGGGGATAGACGGTTTCCGAGAAGGCTTTGATTCCTCGGAAAACCTTGGCCGCCTGGGCCTCGTTGGGCGTTTGCGCCACGGGAATGCCATCCGGTTTTCGACCCATCTGGACAAAAGCCGCAATCACCGCGGCCAGCACCGCCGTGATGAGAACCGCACGGAGGACCCGCCCGAGCGTTTTCCCGAGGCCGCCCAAGTCCGGGAGGTGACCGAAAGAGAAGGAAAACTTTTTCTTTTTGCCGGCCGAACGGCCCATCACCGGCGTGTTACCCGCGATGGTTGCCTCCGTGCCCTCCGGGCGCTCCAAGCGCATCCCGCAATTTTGACAGAAGATCCGGGTTGGGTCATTCTCGTGGCTGCACTGGGAACATTTCAACATGGTTATTCCTTGGAAGGCTTGGCCGCGGGTTTGGGGGCCTCGGCCGGTTTGGATTTTTCCGTCCCTCCCGGTTTGGTGGACTCGCCGCCACCGGAGGTGCCGGAATCTTTCTTAGCCGCCTGCTTGTAGCCTTCGCTCCGGTAGTCGGTGATGTAAAAACCACTGCCCTTGAAAATCAGCCCCGCGCCCGTGCCGAGCAATCGCTTCACCTTGCCCATGCATTTCTTGTTCGGGCAGGTCTTGAGAAGATCGTCCTTCATGGACTGGAAGATCTCAAACGTCTTCCCGCATTTCGCACATTCGTATTCGTAGGTGGGCATGGAGTGCAGTGCGTTCTACCAAACAAGCTGGCGCTGTGCAAGGGGCGCGAGGGGAATTGTCCGTGGGGATGAATTGCTTCCTCTCGGTGTCTCTGTGGTGATCCCTGCTGCCAGCTTGACGTTTTCGCAAAGCCTGCTCTTTTACACGCCCATGAGCCAACCGGCCCGCCATCTTTTTCGCCTTACTTCCGCCATCGTCGCACTGGCACTCGCGGCCTGTGCCAATTACGACACCCGCCTGAACAGCTCCAGCGTCAAATACCTCGGCACCGGCAGCACCATTGTGGACCCTTCCGCCAAGGAAAGCATGGCCCTCAAAAAATCCTATTGGGACGGCGACGGCACCGCCGGTGCTCCTTCCATGGTCATCAGCCTTTCCAAGCAAACTGCCTCCTTTTACAAAGGACCAAAACTGGTCGGCGTTTCCGCCATCTCCAGTGGCCGCGAAGGTTTCGGCACCCCGGCGGGTAACTACACCATCATCCAAAAGAACATCGACCATCGCTCGAATCTCTACGGCGAGTTTGTTGATGGTGCCGGCACGGTGGTGAAGAAGGACGTAGATATTAAAAAGGACACCGCCCCTCCCGGCGCCAGATTCCTCGGGGCCAGCATGCCCTACTTCATGCGCCTGACCAATAGCGGCGTCGGCATGCATCAAGGCTTTCTGCCCGGCGTGCCCGACAGTCATGGCTGCATCCGCATGCCGGAAAAAATGGTAAAAATTTACTGGGCCAACGCTCCACTCGGCACGCCGGTCACGGTTATCAATTAGCGAAGCCTGCCCGGTTTACGGGGCAAAATCCGTCGGCAGTCCGACCGCATTCCAATGCGCCAATTCGTCCCCGATGGCCTTGAGTTTCTTCTCGATTTTCTCACAAGCGTATTTGCCCAGCGCGAGGTGGAAGGGCGGTTTTTCGGTTCCCGCGATTTCATAGATCGCCTCCGCTGCCCTGCGCGGGTCTCCGGGCTGTCGGCCGTTAATCCGATTTAGCAAAGCCTCGAACTTTCCCACCGTCGCCGCGTATTCCGGCATCCGCGGAGCCGCGTCCAGCGAACGGCTGATGAAATCCATACGAAACAATATCCTTCCCCCGTCCCCTAACAGAGAGGAGTTGCCCGCTTTCCAGTCGAAACCTATACTCCGGCATGGGTCCGCTCTCCCCCCTCCCCGTCCGGGAATTCACTCCCTACGCCGCCGCGCATTTGCTTTGGCGCGCCGGCTTCGGCGGAACATGGGAGGACGCGCAGGAACTCGCCGCCCTCGGCCTCGATGGCGCGGTGGACAGTCTGGTCAATTACCCTCCCTCGACAAACCTTCCGCCGCCCTCCTGTGGCACACTGCCGGAAGAAAGCAACAAGGCCTTCGAGGAACGCATTCGCGCCCTCCCCGACGACGAATCGCGCCAGAAAGAACGCAGAATCCGGAACAATCTCGAACGCCAGCGCATCCGCGATCTCAAAATCTGGTGGCTCAACCGCATGCTCGCCAGTGCGCCCTCGAACCCGGGCATTCACCCCCTTGAAGAAAAACTCACCCTGTTCTGGCACTCCCATTTCGCCACCAGCTTCGAGGACAAAATCGACCGCACCCATCCTCTCTGGCGGCAAAACCAGACCTTCCGCGAGCTGGCCATTTCTTCGTTCCTCGACCAGCTCAACGCCCTCATCCGCGACCCGGCCATGCTCGTCTGGCTCGACAATGCCTCCAGCCACCGCGGCCAGCCCAACGAGAATTTCGCCCGCGAACTCATGGAACTCTTCTCCACCGGCGTCGGCCACTACACCGAGAAGGACGTGAAGGAATCCGCCCGCGCCCTCACCGGCTACAGCGTGGACCGCGAGGACTGGACCTTCAAATTCCGCGAGAACGCCCATGACTCCGGAGAAAAAACATTCCTCGGCCAGGCCGGACAATTCGACGGTCCCGACATCCTCCGCATCATCTGCCTGCAACCCGCCACTGCGAATTTCCTGGCGAAAAAATTCCTCGAATATTTCGTCTGCACCCAGCCCGATCCCGAAATGGTCGCGCCCGTCGCCGACCTCTACCGCTCCAGCGGTTACAATCTCAAGCCGCTGCTCCACACCCTATTTCGCTCCCGGCTTTTCTATTCCGAACGCGCCACCAACTCCGTGGTAAAGAGCCCCGTCCTCCTCGCCATCGGCGCGCTCAAGGTTATGCGCGCCCAGCTCCCACCCGACGAACTCATCCTCGGCGCTCTCCGCGTGATGGGCCAGGACCTCTTCTTCCCGCCCGACGTCAACGGCTGGCCCGGCGGTGCGGACTGGATTAATTCCAACACCCTCCTCGTCCGCTACAACTTCGCCAACTTCCTCATGCACGGTGTGAGTCCCGACGAATTCAAAATCTTCGACCGCAAAACCACGGATCGCGGCACCAATCGTCGCGACTTCATGGAAACCCAGCGCAACCCCGCCGCCATCAACTGGACCCCAAAATATCAGCTCGAGCAATCCGGTGCCATCCGCCGCCTGCTCACTGCCAAGGACATCGTGGACCACTACATCCAGCAATTTCTCCAGCGCGAACCCACCCGCGATCTGCGCGACGCCCTCATCCAGCTCGCCACCACCGACGGCGCGGGCGGCTCCCGTTCCATGAGCGTGCAGGACACCAACTTCGACGAACGCGCCCGCGGCCTCGTCCACCTCATTATGAGCAGCCCCGACTACCAGTTATGTTGAACGAAATTAAATGGAGGGACGCGGGCCCTCGCGTCCGTGGAATAAATGGGCGGCAAGGGCCTGCCGCCCTCCAACCCAGATAATCCGATGTTCCTCCGCACCCGCCGTGAATTTCTTGCCACCGGCCTCAAAGGCGCCGGCCTCCTCGCCGCCAGTGCCTTTGCCCCCGCTTTCATTACCCGCACCGCCGCCGCTACCGGGGCCGCCCGCGATTCCCGCATCCTCGTCGTCGTCCAACTCAGCGGCGGCAACGACGGACTTAATACCGTCATTCCCTTCGCCGACGACCTCTACGCCAATGCCCGCCCCACCCTCCGCCTCCACGAAGACCAGACCCTCAAACTCACCGACACCCTCGGCCTCCATCCCTCCCTCGTCACTTTCAAAAACGAATACGACGCCGGTCACATGGCCATCGTGCAAAACGTCGGCTACCCGAACCCCAACCGTTCCCACTTCCGGTCCATGGAAATCTGGCATACCGGGGGCGACGACACCAAGCCGCGCGTCGTGGAAGGCTGGCTCGGCCGTTACTTCGACGCCCAATGCCGCGGCCTCGATCCCCACACACTCCCCGGCGAGATCGGCGTCAGCCTCGGCAAAGTCATGCCCCAGGCCTTCCGCAACCACGCCAACGTCGGCCTCGCCCTCAACGACCCCAAGACCTTCCAGTGGAACCCCAGCGGCGAGACCTCCACCCTCGCCACCGTGCAGGAACGCATCTTCGAAAAAATCAACCAACCCGGCGGCGGCAAGATGTCCGGCACCCCCGCCAGTGGCGGCATCACCGGCAGCGAACCCGAGACCATCGACTTTCTCCGCCACACCGCCATGAACGCCGTCATCTCCGGCGACTCCATCCGTGCCATTCTCAAACACGAAAAAAACCGCGGCAAATACCCCGACGGCCAGCTCGCCAGCCAGCTCCAGATGGTGGCCCGCCTCATCGCCGGCGACTTCCCCACCCGCGTCTATTATGTCGCCCAGGGCGGCTACGACACCCACGCCGACCAACTCGGCAACCACGCCCGGCTCCTTACCGATTTCAGCCAGAGCACCACGGCCTTCCTTGACGACCTGCGCAAACAAAAACTCTCTGACCGCGTGACCGTATTAGCCTTCAGCGAATTCGGCCGCCGTGTGGCTGAAAACGGCAGTAAAGGCACCGACCACGGCGCGGCCGCCCCCCTCTTCGTCTTCGGCGACACCATCAAAGCCGGACTTCACGGCAACCCGCCCGACCTCGTCGACCTCGTGGATGGCGATGTGAAACATAAAATCGACTTCCGCCAAGTCTATGCCTCCCTCCTCGATGGCTGGCTCAACACCTCCTCGACCAAAATCCTCGGCCAGGACTTCCCGGGGGTGGAGATTGTTTAAACCTGGATTATCGTCGCAGGCCCCTATTTTGTCGCCATGCGGGCTTGTCGCTTTACGCCCGATTCGCACCTTTACTCGCCGGGCGGGCGTCCGGCGGGTTGCAGGCGGGCGGCACGTTCGAGGAGGGTGAGGAATTCGGCGCGGTAGCTGCCGGCGTCGTTGCCGAGGTGGGCGCGGACGATTCTCTGGATGTCGGGCCAGCCGATGTCTCCGGCGGTGGGTGATCCGCGCAGCTTCATGCCGAAGGCAGCGACGGCGGCGGCGAATTGGAAGTCGGAGGTGGACTGGGCGAAGGCGGGAATTTCCTGCGCATTGAGCGGAACCTCGATGAGCTTGCTGGTGTCGCCATTGGGGGCTTTGTAGCGAAGTTTGACGGTCAAGAGATCGGACGATTGCGGATCGCGGACCGCGGATTGATTCGGCTTCGCCTCCCCTTCGGGCTGCCTGGCGGCAGTCTGTCTCCCTTCGGTCGGCTGCGGATTTTCGGAGGCGGCTGGCACAGGCTGGTATTTGAGCGGATCGACGGAGGGGCGGTCGGGCAGGGGCTGGCCGGCGGGGATGATCTCGTAGAGGGCGGTGACGGTGTGGCCGGCGCCGATCTCGCCGGCGTCTTTTTTGTCGTCGTTGAAGTCTTCTTTGGCGAGGAGGCGGTTTTCGTAGCCGATGAGGCGGTAGCCGGCGACGCGGGCGGGGTTGAACTCGACTTGAATCTTCACATCCTTCGCGATGGTGAAGAGGGTGGCTCCCATTTGTTCGACGAGGACTTTGCGGCCTTCGGTGAGGGAGTCGATGTAGGCGTAGTTGCCGTTGCCTTTGTCGGCGAGTTTTTCCATGGTGGAGTCCTTGAGATTGCCGGTGCCGAAGCCGAGGACGGAGAGGAAGACGCCGGAGGCGCGTTCTTTTTCGATGAGGCGGACTAGCTGGCTTTCGTTGGTGGTGCCGACGTTGAAGTCGCCGTCGGTGCAGAGGATGACGCGGTTGTTGCCTTCTTTGAGGAAGTGTTCGCGGGCGATATTGTAGGCGAGTTTGATCCCGGAGCCGCCATTGGTGGAGCCGCCGGCTTTGAGGTTTTCCAGGGCGGCGAGGATGCGGGATTTTTCGGTGCCGGGAGTGGAGGGCAGGACGACGCCGGAGGAGCCGGCATAGACGACGATGGCGACGCGGTCGCGGGGGGAGAGGTTTTCCACCAGGGCGGAGAGGCTGCGCTGGAGGAGGGGGAGTTTGTCGGGCTGGTCCATGGAGCCGGAGACGTCGAGGAGGAAGACAAGATTGGCGGGGCTGCGTTCGGCGGCGGGAATGTCGCGGCCTTTGAGCCCGATGCGGACGAGTTCGCGCTTGGCATCCCAAGGGGCTTGGCTGACTTCGAGATTCACGGAGAAGGGCACGTTGCCCTCGGGCTGGGGGTAGGCGTAGGTGAAGTAGTTGAGGAGTTCCTCGGTGCGGATGGCTCCGGCGGGCGGGAGTTGGTCGTTCTGGAGAAAGCGGCGAACGTTGGCGTAGCTGGCGGTGTCCACATCGATGGAGAAGGTGGAAAGCGGGTTGTCCAGGGCGGGGAGAAAGACGTTTTCCTGGATGGCGGCGTAGGCTTCGGTGTTGTGCTCGGCGCGTTTGCGGAGGCTGTTATCGTCCGTATCGGTGAAAAGGCGGCCTTGGAGGGGGACGTCGCCGAGCATTTCGGCTTTGCGCGCCTCGCCACCGCGTTCCGCCACCATCCCGAAGGAGGCCGATGAACGGGAGCCGGTGCCTGCCATCGGCGCGGAAGCCACGGGAGCGGAAAAGGGCTGAATGGAGGCGGCATCTTCGGTTGTCACGGCCTGCGACATCATGAGGTCGTTGCCCGTATCCAGCCTGGAGGCAAAAGTTGCGGCGGGGGCAGACGGCCCTGCTCCGGCCGCAGCCAGACCGGATGAGGTTGAGGCGGGAATCTGCTCGTCAACGTGCTTTTTGAATTCAGCGTCAGAGGGCTGTTGGGCGGAGGATGAACTTGCCTCTGCCACAGAGGGAGCTGTCGCGGTGGCCGGCATAGGGATTTGCATCCGCTCGTTCTCAGCCAGCGGAATGCGTTGCGCTTCGCGGGCGGATTTCATTTTGACCATTCTCGCCGGGTCGCCTTTCGAGAGCGAACCGGTGATGGCCGGCAGGGAAAGAGACGCCAGAATTGCTATGACAGCGGCAACCGCGCCGACATCGACGAGGATGCGCCACAGAGGAAACTTGGTGGTTTTTTTGGCGAGGTTGTCGGCGCATTGCTGGCGCAGGGCGTCGCGTTTTTCTTCGGGGAGGATGTCGGTGGGCATGGTGAGGGTGCCGAGGGCTTCGGCGAGTTTTATGGTTTCGTTGAGGTCGCGTTGCAAAGTTTCGGAAGCGGCAAGTTCGCGTTCGAATTTGTCGCGGTCGCTGCCGGTCAATTCGCCGAGGGCGTATTGGGTGACTCGTGGGTCGTTCATTGGAAAAGCGGAGGTTGAGGGTTTAAAGTTGAGAGTTGAGAGGAAGACCAGCGATGACCTCCAGAGACGAAAGCCACTGGGATTTCCCTCTCAACTCTCAACAAAAAACTCTCAACTGTTCTCATGGCGTGGTGATTTCGGGTCGGTTCCAATGGGCGCGGAGGGTTTGCATGGCTTCGTGGAGTTGCACCCCCACGAGGGAGACGCTGATGCGCAGGGTCTCGCTCATTTCCTTGTAGCTGAGGTCGCCCTCGAATTTGAGTTTCACCAGTTCGCGCTGTTGTTGGGGGAGTCGGGCGACGAGTTGGCGAAGGCGGGCTCCGTCCTCGGCAGCGACGGCCTCGGCGGCGGGAGTGGGATCGTCGGAAGGTTGTTCCTCGTCGATGGCGTCTTGGCTGAAACGGACGATCTTGCGGCAGTGGTCGAGGGCGCAGTTGCGGCAGACAAAAAAAAGCCACGGGGCCAGCCGTGGTTCGAGAGCGGTGACATCCTGTTTGCTAAGGCGGAGGAAAGTTTCCTGCACGGCGTCGCGGGCGGACTCCAGATCGCCGGTGATCGCCCTGGCGTAGCTGATGAGCGGGCGTTCGTATCGCTGCAGCGCGCAATCTATGATTTCCAGCGGAGACATGGGTTTCTAGGGGGTCAACGCATCAGGGAGGAATTTCTTAGGAAATATTTCGGAGAGAACGCCGTGCTCGCCCATAGTGCACAGGAATGCGCCAATTAATCAGGGAAGAAATGCAACCGTGCATAATGCGACGCGGGGGAAGAGAATCCCGCGATGCGAGTGCTCCGGAAAATCGTCCAGATCATCCTGAGCCTCGTGCTTTATGGCGCATTCCTTTTCGTTAAACGTTAGGTGGACGCTTTCAGGCAAGTAAGCGGCCCGGGACTCTGAGGAACCAGCCTGGCAGTCTTACGCCACCTCTTCCACCACCGCATCAGCTCCACTATTGCCGATGATTCGCACTGGTCGTCCCCTCTCCACCATTTCGCCCCGCGTGATCACATCAATCAAATCCTCCCCCACCCGCGCCTTGCCTCCGGGACAGAGCGGCGAAACGGCCACTCCGGTTTGACCCACGCGGGCGGTCTGCCGGGCTTCCACTGCAGCCACGGAATGAACCCCGCTGGCGGTCTGCGAGACGAGGTGCTGAAAAAGCGTCGTTTTGGGCAGGAAACGCGCGAGCCCGAGGGCGAGAACGAACGAAACCAACACAGCCACACTCAGGTCGCGGAGCGGAAGTTGTAACTGAGGCAACGTGGGCCAGGCGGGGGCACCCGGATACACATCCACCATACCCATGATAAGGGCCACCAGGGTCAGCAACGCTCCAGCCATTCCTGCGATAAAGGTTCCGGGAACGAGGAACAGCTCGATCATGATCAGGATCAACCCCAGCACAAAGACGATCACCCACCCCGCGGCGGACAGGCCTGCCACGTAGCCGCCGAGAAAATAAATCGCAAAGGCCACGATGCCGACAATGCCCGGCAGGCCGAACCCAGGGGTCTTGAATTCAATATACAGTCCGATGATGCCAACGATCAACAGGATGGGCGCGATGGCGTTGATCCAGATGCCCAGTTGCTCCGTACCGGTGGGTTTGATCTCCACGCGCTGCGCCCCGGCATAGCCAAGGTTCGCCAGCAGGGCGTCGAGGGAATCCACCGTTCCGGAGGACAGCAGGGGTTTCGGAGGCTTGCCGTATTCCTTGGCGGCCTGGCGATCTGTCAGGGTCAGGATGTTGCCCTCCTTGTTGAGGACCTCGCCATCGATGGTCAGGGCTTTCGTTTTATCGATCATCGCCTCGACCACCTCGATGTTGTGGTTGTTTTTTTCCGCCTGGGTCCGCACGAGAGCACGAACGGCGGAAGTCATCTTGGCTTCAACCGTATCGGGCATTTTTTCCGCGCCGGCGCCGCCGGGCGACATCATGATCGGAGCCGCCGCCCCGATGACGCTTTGCGGCGCCATGTAAATCTTCTGCGTGGCCACGGCAATAAACGCCCCGGCGGAAAATGCCCGGTCGTTGACGAAGGTGTAGGTTGGGCCTTTGAATTTGCTGAGAATCTGGATGATTTCCTCCGTCACATCGACGCGGCCGCCATCGGTGTTCATGTCGAGAATGAGAGCCTCAGCCTTGGCGTCCATGGCCTCCTTCACGCCGCGCCGCACCACATAAACGAGCGGCGGCATGATGTTTTCGCGGACAGGCAGGATGTACACCTTTCCCGGAGGCGCGGCCGGTTCGCCTGGCGCGATCACAGGCTCCGCACCGGACAGCCCCATGGCCGCAAGGAAAAAAAGAAAAACCCGCCGGAAAGTCATGCCGGAATCTACTGCCATCGCAGCCGGGCTACAACGGAGAAAAGGGGGGAACGCATCTTGTCAATTCCGGCGGGAAGTACTTGATCCCCCCCCGTTGGAGGAACGACTATTCCGCGCCATGACATTCCTTCTCGCTCAAGCCCGCTTTCCCCTTCAACTCGACATTCTGCTCTTCGCCGTCGGCGCTGTCGTGCTGCTGATTGTTGGTATTCTCGTTCTCAACTTCGGCATGATTTACATCCGGGCCCTTTTCTCCGGAGCCAAGGTCACCATCACCGAATTGATCGCGCTGCGCTTGCGGCGGATTCCGGTCGGGCTCATCGTGGACGGCCGCATCACGGCTGTGAAATCGGGACTGCCCATTTCGATTGACGAACTTTCCACCCACTTTCTGGCCGGCGGCAACGTGCAGATGGTCGTGCTCGCCTTGGTCGCGGCCAAGAAGGCCGGGATCAACCTCGGCTTTGACCGGGCCTGCGCCATTGATCTGGCCACGAAAGGCACCGGCAAGACCGTGCTTGAGGCGGTCAAGACCTCCGTCAATCCCAAGGTGATCGACTGCCCCGCCCCCACCTCGGGGAAAACCACGATTGATGCGGTGGCCAAGGACGGCATCGTCATCAAAGCCAAGGCCCGCGTGACCGTGCGCACCAACCTGGACCGCTTCGTGGGCGGAGCCACCGAGGAAACCATCATCGCCCGCGTCGGGGAAGGGATCGTTTCCACCATCGGCTCCTCCGAGACCTACAAGGCGGTTCTGGAAAATCCCGACCGCATTTCCAAAACCGTTCTGGGCAAGGCCCTCGACAGCAACACCGCCTTCGAGATTCTTTCCATCGACATCGCCGACGTGGACGTGGGCGGAAACGTCGGAGCTAAATTGCAAGCCGAGCAAGCCGAGGCCAACAAACTCATCGCCCAGGCGCAGGCGGAGGTTCGCCGCGCCGCCGCCGTGGCCACCGAACAGGAAATGGTGGCCCGGGTTTCGGAAATGCGCGCCCGCGTCGTCGAAGCCGAAGCGCAAATCCCGCTCTCCATCGCCCGCGCCTTCGATCAAGGCCACCTCGGCGTGATGGACTACTATCGTATCAGAAACATCCAAGCCGACACCACCATGCGGGAAAACATCGGCGGCGAGGGCCCGGAGTCCTCCACCCCCGGCATGAAAAACTGAAGGCGTCCTGCCCATGAACCTCCTCCTCGCCAACAGCCTTTTTGATAACCCTTGGGTTGTCGGGGCCGTCATCATCATCGGCACCATTATTAACTGGCTCGCGAAACGACGGGAGGAGCAGAAAGCCCGGCAGCCAGCGGGCGAGAAAGAACCGGAGACCGAGACCGCCCCGGCCGAATTTGATCTGGCCGAAACCCTCCGTCGCTTCCTCGGGGAAGGAGAGCTCCCGCAAACTTCCCCGCCATCCCTCCCTGATCTGGGGCCCCCACCACTTCCGGCCACCGCCAGCACAAACCTGGACGCCATCCTTCAGCAACAGCAGGATGATGCCGCCCGCCGGTTCGAAGAACTCAGCGATCATACACGTCATCCCGTCAAGGTCGTGACACATGAATGGGAAACCCGCTCGCACGCGGCCCGCCGCAATGCGTCGCGCTGGCGCGACCCCCGGAAAGCACGGCAGGCCTTTGTTGCCTCCCTCATTTTCGCTCCGCCGAAATGCATGGAACCTTGAGGGCGACCGACCCCAGCCTGAAACCATGACACCAGTCATCACGCTGTTGATCGTGGGCGCGGTTCTGATTTTCCTCGAAACCGTGCTGCCCGGCCTCATCGCTGGAATTCTCGGATTCCTTTGTCTGGTGGCTGCGGTGGTGCTGGGCTACCGCGATTTTGGATATCAGACGGGAAGCCTCATTTTGGCCGCCGTGCTGGCCGGCCTCATGATTGGCGGGTTTTGCTGGCTGAAATTTTTCCCCGAAAGCCGCATGGCCATGAAATTTATCTCGCAAGGTTCCGTGGGAAACCTAGGAGTGGAAAAGCCGGAACTTCTCCACGCCAAAGGAACCGCGCTCACCCAATTGCGCCCCTCGGGCACGGCCAGCATCAACGGACAACGCGTGGATGTGGTAACCGAGGGAGGCCTTATCGAAGCTGGCGCCGACCTGAGGGTGGTGGCCGTGGAAGGCGCGCGCGTTGTGGTGCGCGAAACCTGAAGTTGGAGTTCACGCTTTAGCGTGTGCCTTGCGGAGCAGCCTAAAGGCTGGACTCCAACGCCGGATTCGCCCCGCGCGGGCAACTTTGGTGTCATGCATCGTGCTGGGTTTTCCCCAATGGGAGAAAATTCGCATTTCGCCACGAGTGATGCTAACTCCTCGGTTTGGAAAAATCGCCTATGCCTAAAATCAGACTCTCCGGAACCGTCCTGGGCGCGGATGACCCCAATCGGGCCTCTCGCGCCCGGCTTCTTTACCTCCTCTTTGCCGGAGGGTGGGACATCTACAACTCCAACGGCGACCAGAAAATCACGCTCTCAAACATCGAGAAAAAGATCATCGAATCGAACGCTTTTGTTTTCACCCCCGGCGCCACCTTGGAAGACATGTTCAAGGCGATTTCCATTTTTGTCGGTTTTCAGACCCTGGACCGCAATCTGGCGGGAAAGCCGACTATCATTCTCAACGAAGACGCGTCCTGGGACCCGTTTTTCGTCGTGCTGGCCCATTTGCGAAAAATGGGGACGGTTTTGCAGGACTACAAAGACTACCTTCTGGCAGTGGATACTCCTGAGGCCGTTCTGGACACTCTGGCGTTGGCCCAGTCCCAAGGCCTTCCGGATGTGGGTCGCCATAAACTCGGCGACAGCCAGCCTCCCATGGTCGAGGTTCCCCTGCCAGAGGATTACATCGGCAACGCTTGCGTCTTTTGCTCCGCTTCCCTCGAGGACCCCGGCTACCTTGCGGACGGTGAGTCCCTTGGACGTCTCCTGGCGGAGAACAAAATCGGCTGCATCTCAGGCGCGGGACGTTCGGGCATCATGGGTGCGGTGGTGAAGGGTTCGGTGGATGCAGGCGGTTGGGCCGCCGGATCGAATGTGCCCCACATTATCGAACTGGAAGGCTTGCCGGCAGGACTTTCCACCTTCTGGCTCCGACCCGACATTTACACCCGCATGGAAGTGATGATCGAAAATTCAAACGCATTCGTCATTTTCCCGGGCGGTGCCGGCACGGTACAGGAACTTCTGGCGCTGATGATTTTCAAGCGCCAAGGCCACTCCCTCATGGCGGGCAAGCCCGTCGTCATCTTCAACCGCCAGAACCATGCGGGACTGGGATTCTGGGATCCGCTCATTGATCTTCTCAGCGATATGTGCGACGCCGGGGACTTCGTGGTAGCCAACCATCTGGAAGATATTCTGCCCGCCATTCAACCCGGGATGAAAAAACTTCTGCCCGACGAAACTTCGGGTTTGGAAAAAGCAAAACTCGCGGCCTGAGACGGCGACCGCACCTCTCGGAAGGGTGCGATAAAAATCGGTTCTTCCGTGGGTGTGGGCCGGATCGTTATGTTGATGGAGTCGCCACTCCAAACGATCTGTCTGACCGATGTAGATTCGTCCGGCGGGATTCTGAATCACGTACACTGAATACATTGCCGGAATGAACTGGCTCCTGAGGTAGGACTTGAACCTACGACCAATCGGTTAACAGCCGACCGCTCTACCACTGAGCTACTCAGGATTTGCGTGTGGAGGGAGGTAAAAGAAAGCCGGAAACCGGGGCGGTGTCAAGGTGGCGGGAAGAATTTTGCAGGGCAAACGCATTAAAATCAGAGGGTAAAATATTGTTACGAATAAATTGTACAAATTGAGATGAGTCTGAAAGAAGCTCGGGATGGAAGAAGAATCCCGAGTCGAAAATCTGAGTTATCACCTGAGCATTATTCCGGATCCACGAGTGGATCGGTGCAAGGAGCACAAGCTCCACGATGTGTTGATGATCGCCGTGTTGGCAATGTTGTGC
>JBGTGQ010000067.1:0-4095 GCA_041746635.1 Terrimicrobiaceae bacterium
CAGCCGCCGGATGGCTTCGCGCAAGCGTCCCACCAGCACCACCTCGCCAAACGAATTGACTTCGTCCATCTCCGCTGCGCTCCGGTTCCGCTCCGCCGCCGGTTCACCGGGCGCGAGATGCGGCCCGTGCCCGACCGCATAGCCCAGCTCCCCGAACCATTCGAGGGCGGCATCTTCGACAATGGATTCGTTGAGAGACATTCTTTCAAATCAGGCGGTCAGCCTTGATCGCCGTTCGATAACGCACAGGCCTAGATTGTTTGACCTTCTCAATCACTGATTCCTCAACCAAGCGAGCGAGCCAAGCTTTCGCCTGCGGTTTCGTGACGCCTAGCAGGGTTGCCACTTCTTCCTCCGTGCGGGCTTCGGCGAGTTCACGGTGCAGAATCTCCCGCACTGTGTTCAATAGCTCCGTTTCGGGTGATAGCTTCACGTCGATCACCGCTAGCTCTGTGTTCTCAGTCGCCGCTTCAGCTATAGGGGCGGGCTCATAGGCAGGCGGGTCCTCCCGCAAGGTCAGGGGCAACGTGTCTTGTTTTGGCTCTGCAGTGACAGCCTCAGCCGCAGCGACGAGCGCCCGTCCGAGTTCAGTTCCACTTTGCGGATTTGGCCACGGTTTGCCGCCACGATTTAGAAGGGCCGAGTTGCCCTTCCCTGCGTTGGCCCCGTTGCGGACAAAGATCGGCACGAAGTGCAGACGGTCCAACTGCTCGACAGCTCCCGCCCACGTTCCACCTTTCTCGAAATCTGAAGTAACCACCAACGCCGCATCTGCCAGAGCGTAGATGAGTTTATTGCGTTGCATGGCGTGCCCCACGTTGAATCCCGCCGCAGGATCATAGGGAGAGATGAGTACTAATCGGCTATCCATCAGCGGTTCCCGGTTGTCTCGCGCCAGCGCGGCCTTCTCCAAACTGTCCGCCATCACTCCTGCCACATCCCCACCGGCCATCAACGCCCCGTGCATCGCCGCGCGGTCGATTCCCTTGGCACCGCCGGAGACAATGGAAAGATGCGCCTCCGCGCTCAGCCTGCCCACGTTCTCCGTGTAGCTGATCAATTCATCATCCACATGCCGCGAACCGACGACCGCCAGTCCGCCTTTCTCCAAGAGAGCAATGTCCCCGCAACCGTAAAGCAGCGGCGGAGCATCTTCCTTGAGTTTTGCTTTCAGCCGCTTTGGATACTTGGCGTCAGCCCGACTGATCACCCAAATCGCCCGTGCGTTCCAGCGCTCCAAGGCCTGACTGAGCAGGAAACCTCGACCGAGCAGCGCCTCCAGCCGGGCCCGCCCGAAAGGCTGGGCGCAAACTTCGATCAACTCCGCCGCATCGGGCGCGAGCAAGTCGGCAGGTTGCTTCTGCTTTTGGCGCAGAACGAGGGCGAGCCGATTGTATTCGCCGAAGCTGAGCAGATCGCGCGAGGTCTCACCGCGTCCGGCAATCAGCGGAGCAGTCAGCAGCAGGATGGCCTGCGTGTTAGGTGTCAGAGGCTCAATCATTCGTCAGAGTTTGCCGTGGAAGCCAGCGCCAGAGGATACACCGGCCCGCTGCCGTTGGAGGTTAAAAGATAAGCGGCGACTGTCAGCGTCCATCTCGAATCCACCATGTCGTCGACTAGCAGCACGGGGGCAGTTGGCACCTGTCCACGGACGGCCAGTGCGCCATCCACGTTGCGCGCCTGCTGGCTGCTGTTCGCCATTTGTTTCTGTGCCGGGCGGTCGTCGGCCTTCTCCAACACAGAATGAAACGGGAGGTTCAAGGCGACGGCGAGCCGACGGGCGAAGTCAGGCACCAAACCGGCATGTCGGCGTGAGGGAATGCAGGTGACCCAAGCCGGTGCCGGGTGTGGTGCCCACGAGCGAACCATCGCCGCACAGGCTTCGACCAGTTGATCGGCAAATCGTCCGTCTTGAACCTTTCCCTGGCGGACCAGCGAACCCCAGCCGGCATCACCCCAGACGCAAAGCACCCGGCCGGGCTGCGCCTGGTGTCCCGGAGTTATCCGCGCGGTTACTCCCATATGGGGAAGCCCACCCGTCGGCCACTGGCGTCGCGGCTCCAGCGGCAGGCTGGTGCGGCGGAGGAATGCCACCGCTTCCTGAATCAGCGCCGGATCCGCCGTGGCAGGAAGCGGTGCGATGGCGGGCGGAGCATGATGCCCCGGATTCCCGTCCAGAGAGCGAATCAGGAAATCCATATGACTATGCGTGAGCGCGACGTATTCCTGCATTTGCTGCTGTTCAGTGCGGCGCAGAGCGGTCAGCCGTTCCGCGCGCTGCCAAAAACTCTCCGTCAGATTCGCCGCCGTCAGCATCCACTTGCTGCCCTGTTTCACGATTGGGGCCGGCGACTCCAACGAAATCAGTTGCAGCGCTTTTTCGATGCGCCCCCGGCTTACGTTGACCCGCGGCATCAGTTCGTTGAGGGAAAGCCCGGCAGGAGTCGTCTGCAGCGCCGCGAGGACATCCGCCACTTCCTGCCGCGACGGAAACGCACTCTCGATGAAATATTCGTTGATATCCGCCTCTTCGTGGCCGCTCAGCAAAACACCATGCGCGGCGGCGAGCGCGCGTCCCGCCCGGCCCACCTGCTGGTAATAGGCCACCACCGAACCCGGTGTCTGGTAGTGAATCACAAAGGCCAGGTCGGGCTTGTCGAAGCCCATGCCCAACGCAGTGGTCGCCACCAGCGCCTTCACGCGATTTTGCAGCAACGCCTGCTCCAGTTCCACCCGGCGTTCTCCCGTCTCCCCGCTGTAGGACTCGGCTTGAATACCTCGCGCTTGCAGCCACCCCGCCACCTGCACCGCATCGCGCACGGTGAGGGTGTAGATGATGCCACTGCCTTGGATGTTTGGAACATGCGTCGCCAGCCAGCCCATGCGCTCCGCCTGCCTGGGCATGCGCATCGTCTGCAGCAGCAGTGAAGGCCGGCCCAGTTCCCCGCGCGACACGGTCAGGTTCGGACCCAGCACGGTTTGCAAATCGGCCTGTACCCGGTTATTGGCGGTCGCCGTCGTGGCCAGCACATGAATATTGGGCGGCATCGTGCGGAGGATACGTTCGATGAAACGATAATGCGGACGGAAGTCGTGGCCCCAATCCGAAATGCAATGCGCCTCATCCACCACCAGCAGGGAGATGCGCCCGGCAATGGGTGCCAGGACCTCCGTGCGGAAATGCTCATTGGCCAGACGCTCCGGTGAGATTAGCAAAATATCCACTTCGTCCCGCGCTAGCTTCCCCTCGACCGCCTGCCATTCGTCCCGATTCTCTGAATGAATTGTGACCGCCCGCACACCCATGCGCCCGGCCGCCGCGATTTGGTTCCGCATCAGGGCCAGCAGCGGCGAGATGAGAATGGCCGGCCCCATGCCTCCCTCCCGCAGCAGCTTGGTCGCGATGAAATAAACCGAACTTTTTCCCCAGCCCGTTCTTTGCACCACCAACAACCGTCTGGGACTATCCACCACATGCTGGATCGCCTCCGCCTGCCCTTCATGAAAGATGGCTTCGGGGTTTTGCGTGCCGAGGCGAAGAAGGTCGAGGGCGCGTGACGGATTGTAGGGCATGGCAGCTATAAGATCGCTAAAAGAGAATACGGATTCAGCCGCCGGATGGCTTCGCGCAAGCGTCCCACCAGCACCACCTCGCCAAACGAATTGACTTCGTCCATCTCCGCTGCGCTCCGGTTCCGCTCCGCCGCCGGTTCACCGGGCGCGAGATGCGGCCCGTGTCCGACCGCATAGCCCAGCTCCCCGAACCATTCGAGGGCCGCGTCTTCGACGATGGATTCGTTGAGGCTCATGGTTTCTCTCCCTCCGGTGGCAGCTCCTTGATCATCTGGTCAAAGTCCGACTCGAAAAGCCGGTCCTGGACAATTCGATATTTCTCAAACTCACTTTCGGCATGGGTCTTGGCGATTTCGGCAGTGACCTTGCCGGCATCCTTCAAAATCTCCCGGTCGGTCGCCGCGATGAAGCGGTTGAGGCGGGTTTCCCAGTCCTGCATGGTCATGGGGATTTGCCGCAGTGCCATGTCTTCTGCCACATCGAGGTAGGCGGAAACGAGGCGCTGCATTTGGGCCATCTCAC
>JBGTGQ010000068.1:0-2699 GCA_041746635.1 Terrimicrobiaceae bacterium
GGAATCCCAGCGGCGACACCGCCACCTTTGCCAAGGTGCAGGAACGCATCTTTGAGAAAATTAACAAACCCGCCGCAGCGCCCCCCATGGCCGCCGCAGGAGGCATCACGGGCAATGAACCCGGGACGATTGATTTCCTTCGCCACACGGCGATGAACGCCGTGGTCGCGGGCGACTCCATCCGGGCCATCCTGCGCAAGGCGAAAAACCGCGGCCCGTATCCCGACGGTCAACTCGCCGCGCAACTCCAAATGGTCGCAAGCCTCATCGCCAGCGATTTTCCCTCGCGCGTCTATTATGTTTCCCAGGGCGGTTACGACACGCACTCGGACCAGTCCGGCAGTCATGCCCGGCTGCTCGGCGAATTCAGCGCCAGCACCACCGCCTTTCTCGCGGACCTTCGACGCCAGAAAACGGTCGACCGGGTCACCGTGCTGGCCTTTAGTCTGAACTTCACAGCCTGAATCGCTGAAAAGCCGCATCAATCCTTGCTGTGCGGGCTTTTTTGACTTCTAAATGTAGCCATGTAAATTTCAATTTTTTGCTTGCAAGTCGTGTTTATATAGCATATTATCGCAATTTAAGTAGCCATGTTTATCGAAACCGTTCGCAACCGCAACTCCCCTCCCTGCATTCTGCTGCGTGAAACCTACCGCTCCGAGGGCAAGGTCAAGCATCGCACCCTGGCTAACTTTTCGAAGCTGCCCGCCAACGTGATTGCGGGCATTCGCTCCCTGCTCAAAGCCAACCCGGATCCATTCTCTTCCTCTGGAACGGCTGCTTTTCGCATCCAACGTTCACTGCCGCATGGCCACGTTGCCGCCGTGCTTTCGGCCATGAACTCGCTAGGGATCGCCCCTCTTCTTGGTTCCAAAAAATCTCCCGAGCGCCAGCTATGCCTGGCCATGATCGCCTCCCGCATTCTCTCGCCAGGTTCCAAGCTGGCCACCACCCGCACCCTGCGGGCGGAAACCGCCATCAATACCCTTGCCCAGGAGTGCGCCCTACCGGAGGACATTCATGAAAATGACCTCTACGCCGCCATGGACTGGCTGCTGCCCCGGCAGGCCCGCATCGAGAAGACCCTCTCTCGCCGCCATCTCCACGAAGGGGCGCTGGTTCTTTACGACCTGACCTCGAGCTATTTCGAAGGCACCTCCTGTAAACTGGCAAAACTCGGACACAACCGGGATGGGAAAAAAGGCAAACTACAGATCGAATACGGGCTTCTCTGTAACGCTGCGGGCGTTCCCGTGGCCGTCGAAGTCTTCGAGGGTAATGTGGCTGATCCCATGACCCTTGGCACCCAGATCCAGAAAGTCCGCAGTCGTTTCGGCATCAAGAAACTGGTCCTCGTCGGCGACCGCGGCATGATCACCCAGGCCCGCATTGATGAGGAGCTTCGCGATGTCGAAGGCCTTGATTGGATCACCGCCCTGCGCTCCTCGGCCATCCTTAAACTCGCCGAGCAGGGACTCATCGAACCCTCCCTCTTTGATCAAACCAACCTCGCCCAGATCCACAGCCCGGACTTTCCGGGCGAACGTCTTATGGTCTGCCGCAACCCCCTGCTGGCCCGCTCCCGCGCCCACAAGCGCGAGGACCTTCTCGCCGCCACGGAAAAAGAGTTGGCAAAAATCCACGCATCCACCCAGCGCCCGAAAAAACCCCTCAGAGGCAAAGACCAAATCGGCATCAAACTCGGACGCGTCATCAACAAATACAAAATGGCCAAACACTTCCTGCTGACCATTACCGACACCGGCTTTGCCGCCAAACGTCGCACCGAAAACATTGCCCGGGAAGCCGCCATTGACGGCATCTACGTGGTTCGCACTAGCACTAGCGAAGAGTTCCTCACCGCCTCCGAGACCGTGGAACGCTACAAGGACCTCAGTCTGGTGGAAAACGCCTTTCGCAGCATCAAAACTGTCGATCTCAAGGTGCGTCCCATTCACCATCACGAGGCCGGCCGGGTGCGTTGTCACATCTTCCTCTGCATGCTGGCCTATTACGTCGAGTGGCACATGCGCTCCGCCCTCAAAAGCGTGCTCTTCGACGACGAGCACACAAAGGCCCCAAGGGCCGATGTGGTTGCAAAAAAGCGTCCCTCGGCCTCAGCCCGAGACAAAACAAAAACCAAGCGCACCCCGGAAGGTGACCCCGTTCACAGCTTCCAAACCCTGCTTAAAGACCTCGCCACCCTTTGCCGAAACACCATCGTCTCCTCCTTGCCCGGGAAACCCTCCTGGCAACAAGACACCGAAGCTACCCCTCACCAGAAAAAAATCCTCGATCTCCTGAGCCAAATCCCCGCCTGTAGCCAGTAACCGGAAGTCGAAAACCGCCGCAAATCAAGTGCTGGCGGGCCTTCCCTTCAGTTCTTTATCGTAAAGTTCAGTTTAGTGAATTCGGCCGACGTGTCGCCGAGAACGGCAGCAAAGGCACCGACCACGGCGCCGCCGCTCCCCTGTTTGTCATTGGCGACACCGTCAAGGGCGGCCTCCATGGCCAGCCCCCGGACCTTTCCGACCTTGTGGACGGTGACGTTCGCCACAAAATCGATTTCCGCCAAGTGTACGCCAGCCTTCTCGACCGCTGGCTTGGAACGCCCTCCGCCCCGATCCTCGGCACCGGATACGAGCCGTTGGGCATTATTTAGAGCGGTTTTCGTCGATGGTGCAGCCCCCCCGCCTGGC
>JBGTGQ010000069.1:0-17033 GCA_041746635.1 Terrimicrobiaceae bacterium
GGAGAAGACTCTCTATTGGTGGAGCGTGCATCTCGATCGTTTCTTGAATTTTTGCCGCAAGGCCGGGCCCGAGTCAAGCGCAGTGCCCGATAAGGCTGCAAAGGTCTTTTTGACTTCAATTCGCGGGGAGAGTGACCGGGATTTGTGTGAAGGGGTCGGCATGCGTGATTGATCAAAAGCGAGATGGCCTCGGGCAGATCTTGGAGTCCGGCTTCGAGGATGGGGTTGAGAATGTTTGGGGACAGGGTGGGATGCTCGGTCATGGGTGCGGAGTGTTAAGTTGTGGCAATCCCACTCAAACCACCTGTGGCCGGACGCTGGCCACCCCAAGGGGCGGTCGTACTCCGGGCCTTCCTGCGGCTCCGCTTCGCTACGCCTTCGGCAGGCCCGGAGTGCGACAGTAAAGCAAAACCACTTTTACAGACAAAATGTTGCACGACCTGCGGGCAAATCGCACAGTCCGCGGCCAGAGTTCACGGCGGTTAAATGTGATCTTCTACGGAATTCTCACGTTGTGAAGTGGTGGTCACCAACGCCTTGCGACCCCTGTTTCAGCTGGGGTTGGCGGCACCATTTTCGAACTAATTCGATCGAGCGTGATTGTAACCGTGACGGGCGGGCGCGGCTTGGCATAAGTTCCGAAATGAAGCTCGACATTCCCGCCCACCCATTCGGCGGATACATCTTTGACTGCGACGGCACGATCGCAGACACCATGCCGATCCACTACCGGGCGTGGAGCGAGGCGATGAAGGATTCCGGCGGGACGTTTCCCGAGGATCTTTTTTACCAATGGGGCGGCATTCCCACCGGCGTGATCGTGGAAAAGCTCAACGAAAAATTCGGTCTTTCCTTGGATGTCGAAGAAACGGTGCAATGCAAAGAGCGGCATTATCTCGATAATGTTCATCAGGTTCTGCCAGTCATGCCGGTGCTGGAAATTGCCAAAGGCATGCACGGGGTGAAGCGCCTCGCGATTGCCTCGGGAGGCCACCGGGAACTGGTCGAGGCCACGCTGAAAGCCATCGATATTCTGGGCATGTTCGATGCGATTGTTTGCGCCGAAGATTGTGAGCGGGGGAAACCGTTTCCCGATCCGTTTTTGGAAGCGGCCCGCCGCATCGGAGTTCCCGCCGGGGATTGCCTGGTCTTTGAAGACAGCCCCACCGGCGTCGAGGCGGCCAAGGCGGCGGGCATGCACTATGTTTTTGTGCCGACGGCGGGACGGCCTTTGTAATTAAGCTTTCTGCTTCTTCCGGCCCGGCTTGGGATAGGTCTTGCGCGCGGGGTCGATTTTGGAAATGCCCGCGCCATTTTTGAGTTCCGTGATCTGATCGCGCAGGAGAGCGGCGCGTTCATATTCCAGACTGGCGGCTGCGCCGGCCATGTCGCGCTCCAGTTCACCGATCAACTCATGCAGATCGAAACCGGTGGGGCTTTCCATGAGGGTGCCTTGTTTCGTTTCGGAACTTTTGAGGATGACGTGCAGGCTTTCCTGCACGGCCCGGACCACGCTCGTCGGAGTGATGTTGTGTTCCTCGTTGTAGGCAATCTGCCGGCTGCGGCGGTATTCCGTCACGTCAATGAGGGCCTGCATGCTGCCGGTGATTTGATCGGCGAAGAGAACGACTTCGCCCGCGACGTGCCGGGCGGCGCGTCCCGCGGTTTGGATGAGAGAAGTTTGGGAGCGGAGATAGCCCTCTTTATCCGCGTCGAGAATGCAAACGAGACTGACTTCCGGCAGATCGAGGCCTTCGCGCAGAAGATTAATGCCGACCAGAACGTCGCATTCGCCCGCGCGCAAGCCACGCAGGATTTCCACCCGTTCGATCGTGTCGATGTCGCTGTGGAGGTATCGCACCTTCATGCCGGTGTCGCGTAAGTAGTCGGCCAGATCCTCCGCCGTGCGTTTGGTCAGAGTGGTCACCAGGACGCGTTCCCCGCGTTCGATGCGCTGACGGCAGAGTTCGATGGTCGCATCAATCTGGCCCTTGAGAGGCCGGATGGTAATCCGTGGATCGAGCAGGCCGGTGGGCCGGATGATTTGCTCGACCACAAGATGCGCGCCGGGTTGGCGGACGTCGAAGCCATCCTGCTTTTTGTTTTTGGCCAGAAACCCCGCCACCGCCACCGCGGCGCTTTCCTGCCGGAAGAGTTTGTCCGGATTGGCGTGATAGGCGTTGTTGCCCACCACGCTGTTGCGCAGTTCGAATTCCCCTGGTGTCGCACTCACGTAGATCGTCTGCTTCGTCATGTCCATGAACTCGCCGAAATTCAAGGGACGGTTGTCCAGCGCGCTGGGCAGCCGGAAGCCGTAATTCACCAACACGGATTTGCGCGAGCGATCTCCGGCAAACATGCCGCCGACCTGCGGCACGGTCGCGTGCGACTCGTCGATCACAAGCAGGAAATCCTCTGGCATGAAATCCATCAGCGTGTAGGGCCGCGAACCCGGCGGGCGTCCGGTCAGGTGCCGCGAATAGTTCTCGATGCCGTTGCAAAAACCCATCTCCTGCATCATCTCCAGATCGAACTCCGTCCGCTGCTTGATGCGCTGGGCCTCCAGCAACTTATTGTCGCGCTCAAACTCCATCACGCGATTATCCAATTCCGCGCGGATGGCTCGCGTGGCCCGCTGGAGTTTGTCGTAGGGCGTCACGAACTGCTTGGCGGGGAAAATGGTCAACGTGGTCAGGGTGTCATGCACCGCGCCGGTGAGGGGATCGAAGCGGCTGATGCGTTCGATTTCGTCGCCGAAAAACTCCACCCGGATTGCCTCTTCGTCCACCTGGGCCTGATGGACCTCAACCACATCACCGCGCACGCGGAATTTCCCCCGCGCGAAGCCCACGTCGTTGCGCTCGTAAAGCATGTCCACCAGCTTGGCCAGGAATGCCTCGCGCGTCATTGTTTGCCCCTGCTTGATCGTCACCAGCATTTGCAGGAAATCCTCCGGCGAAGCCAGGCCGTAGATGCAGGAAACACTGGCCACCACGATCGTGTCGCGCCGGGACAGCAGGGACGAAACCGTCGAAAGGCGCAGGCGCTCAATCTCCTCATTGATGGACGAATCTTTCTCGATGTAGGTGTCCGTGCGCGGGATGTAGGCCTCCGGCTGGTAGTAGTCGAAATAGCTCACGAAATACTCCACCGCATTGCGGGGAAAGAACTGCTTGAACTCGCTATAAAGCTGCGCCGCCAGCGTTTTGTTGTGCGACATGACCAACGTGGGACGGTTCAGGTCGCGGATGACGTTGGCGACGGTGAAGGTTTTGCCCGACCCTGTCACTCCAAGCAGCGTCTGATGCCGGTTGCCCGCTTGCAGCGAACGGGTCAGTTTGTCGATAGCCTGCTCCTGGTCGCCCTGAGGGTGATAGGTCGAAGCGAGCTCGAAAGACATAAGCGTTCAATATGGAGGGAATCAGGGCCGCGCGCAAATGCCTTCGCTGTGGGAGACATGGGAAGGGAGGATTGCGGTGGCGCGGGCTTTCGGAAATACTGCGGAGATGTCCGTCGGATTCGATCAGCAAGTGAGCAAGAAGGCGTTTCAGATCAACCTGGAGCCGCGTATTTATGGAGTCTTCGCCGAGATCGGGGCGGGGCAGGAGGTGGCCCGGCGCTTTTTTTCCGTCGGCGGCGCGGCGGGGACGGTGGCCAAAACGATCTCCGCCTATGACATGTCGTTCAGTGACGCCATTTATGGTGCGGCCGGCCGCTACGTGAGCCGCGACCGGCTCAATAGCATGCTGACGCATGAATACGATTTGCTGGTCGAGCGGCTGGATCAAAAGGTCGGGGCCGAGCGCACCTTTTTCGCGCTGGCCGACACGGTGGCGGCGCGCAGTTTCCGCCGTCATGACGAATCGCAGGGCTGGATGGGAGTGCGTTTTCAAACTACGCCGCGCGGGCCCACGAATGAAATCATCATTCACGTGCGCATGCTCGACACGCACAATCTCCAGCAACAGGAGGCTCTCGGCATGGTCGGAGTGAATCTGCTCTACGGCGCTTATTACCACACGAAAACGCCCGAGACTCTCATCGGTTCGCTGCTTGATGACCTGGCCGACGGCCGCATCGAGATTGATATGATTCGGTTCAGCGGGCCGGATTTTCTGGCGGTGGACAACCGCATCATGGCGCTGCAACTCGTCTCGCAGGGTCTGACCAAGGCGGCTCTCTTCCGGTCAGATGGCGAAGTGGTGAACGCGGCGGATGTCTTTTACAAAAAGCCCCTGCTGGTCGAACGCGGCAGTTTCCGACCCGTAACACTAGTGACCAATGACATGCTCGATTGCGCGCGTGCGATGTTTGTCAAAGAAGAGTTGGGTGGCGAAGAACCGGAAATTCTCATGGAGATAACCATGAAAAATCTCCTCTCCAGCGGCGAACTGGACTTGCGTGATTTCCTCGATCGCGTGGACATGCTGGGAACGATCGGGCGCACAGTGCTCATCTCCAATCACGGCGAATATTATCGCCTGGTAAATTACCTCACGCGCTACACGGATCAAATGATTGGTCTGCCTCTGGGTGTGCCGGCCATGGTGGAAATCTTCGACGAGCAGTATTACCGCGGTTTGGAGGGAGGCATGCTGGAGGCTCTGGGGCGGCTGTTCAAAAAAGGGGTGAAGCTCTACGTCTATCCGTATCTACGGCCCGATGGGGAACTGGTGGCGGCGGAGAATTTCCATGTCGCGCCGAATCTCACCCATCTTTACGCGCATCTTTTGGAGAACGGCTTCATCGAATCGATGGAGGGTTACCATCCCGAATATCTCTCGATCAAAGCCCCGCAGGTGCTGGCGAAGATCCGCGCGGGCGATCCGGAGTGGGAGAAATCGGTTTCGCCCGAAGTCGCGGCGGTGATCAAGGAGCGGCGGCTTTTCGGGCATCCCTGATGGCGAGAAAGACGCGGAGAGGGGGGGGGACGGAGAGGGGGAGACGCGGAGAGGGGGGGAGATCCCAGCGTCGCCGCCTCTCCCAGTCATCGCCTTGGCTGTCGGGCTCCTCACCTTTGCGCTCTACCTTCCCACGCTGTGGGCGGGTTTTGTGTACGACGCGGAGGCTCAGAAAAAGCCGACGCCCTGGCCGGAACCGCCATGAATTTGGAGAAGCTGGCGCGCCCCGAGGAAGCGGCGGAAGCACTGCGGCGGGCCATCGAGCGAAATCCGCTCTACGCAGACCCTCCGAAAGGGATCGAATCCCTGACGTGATTTGCCCGATTGTTTCCCGCCCGCACATGAGTATCTTGGCCCGCATGTCGTTGTTCCTTCATTCCGAAAACGCGGGGTCCGTCAAAAGCGTCCCGCTCCGCTCCGAGGTCCTTCTCGAAGACGCGTGGGATCTCACGCCGCTTTACGCCACGGACGAGGCGTGGGAGGAAGATTTTCAAACTTTGCAGACGGTCTATCCGCAGATCGCCGATTTTCGCGGACGGGTGGGGGAGAATGTGGCCACTTTACGCGAGGTGCTTGAGCTGGAAAAATCGGTGGAGATGCGGATTGAGCAACTGAACCAATACGCGGCCTTGCGCGTGACGGAGGACAGTTCTGAAAGTACATCGCTGGCTCGCGAAGCGCGGTTGGACAGTTTGCTGGTGCGCGTGGGGGAGGCTTTTTCGTTTGTCTCGCCGGAAATCCAGGCCATTCCCGACAACGTCTTCGAGACATATTTGCACGATACCTTGCTGGCGGACTGGACGATCCCGCTGAAGAAACTCCGTCGCCTCAAGCCGCACACCCTCTCGGCCAATGAGGAACGGTTGCTGGCTCTGGGATCGTCCGCCAACCGCGGACATGGCGAGACGTTCTCGCAACTTACCAACGTGGACATGAAGTTCGGCACGGTGCGCGATGCCTCCGGCAGCGAACGCGAACTGACCCAGAGTTCGTTTTCTTCTTTTCTCCAACAACGCGAACCGGCGGTGCGGCGGGAGGCGTTTCACAAGTTTTACACGGAATTTAAGGATCACCAATTTACCCTGGCGTCTTCACTCGCCAATTCCGTGCGGGCCGATGTGTTCTATGCCCGCGCCCGAAATCATCCCTCGGCCATCGAAGGTGCGCTGTTTTCCGACGATGTGCCGCTCAGCGTGTATGACAACCTTATCGCCTCGGTTCGTTCGCGGCTGGCGCCGCTTTACCGCTACTTCGCCATTCGTAAACGCGTGCTCGGACTGGACGAAATCCATCATTACGACACCTATGTTCCGATGGTCGGCGACGTGCACTGCGATGTGCCGTGGGATGGCGCGGTCGAGCGGGTCATCTCCGCGCTTGCACCGCTGGGCGACGAATATCTGACAACGCTGGATCACGGCCTGCGCGATGGACGCTGGTGTGATCGCTACGAAAACAAAGGCAAACGCAGCGGGGCCTTCAGCTACGGCACTTATAGCAGCCCGCCCTACATCATGATGAACTACAAGGCCGACGTGTTCAGCGATGTCTATACGCTGGCGCACGAGGCGGGACATTCCATGCACACCTGGTATGCGCAGCGGGCGCAGAGCCATCAGAATTACCACTACCCGATTTTCCTGGCCGAGGTGGCCTCGACCTTCAACGAAGTTCTCCTCACCGAGCATCTCCTTCGCACGACGGACGACCGCAAAATGCGGGCCTACATCATCAACCGCCAGGTTGATGATCTGCGCGGAACGCTTTACCGGCAGACGATGTTTGCGGAGTTTGAAAAAGCCATCCACGCCACCGAGGAGGCGGGCGAGGCGCTCACTCTTGATGCCTTCAAGCGCATCTATCGCGGTCTGCTCGAGGCCTACTTCGGACCGGACTTCACCCTCGACGAAGAATTGGAGCTCGAAGGCCTGCGCATCCCGCATTTTTATGGCGGGTTCTACGTCTATAAATACGCCACCGGTATTTCCGCCGCGGTGGCGCTGGCCGGACAGGTGCTCGAGAGCGGTGACGCAACAAGGTATTTGGACTTTCTCCGCAGTGGAGGCAGCAAATTTCCCATTGAGACGCTCAAGGAAGCCGGGGTCGATATGAGCACCCCCGAGCCAGTGGATGCGGCTCTGCAGCTTTTTGAGCGCCGGGTTGGGGAACTGGAGGAGCTGCTGGCGTAAAACCACTAACGGACCCAAATGGACACTGCTTGCAGAATTAATCCGAGGCATGAGGGTCCTGCTCATGCCTCGCTTGGATTCTCACGCATGGGCAGGATGCCCATGCCACTTGATCTTAGCGATTTTGATTCGGCGGAACCCTCGTTTTCACGATGACTGACCCTCAAAAATGGCGCAACCGCAGTCCCGGTGATCTGTCCGTTGAATTGGATGAGATCGCCACAGGGGATGTCGGAACAGCCGTACGACGTTCGGTCCAAGCTGGCGCGGATTGGCGGACGGCAAGTTTGGATGAGCGCAAAAGTGCTCTTAAAAAATGCCAGGCCCGCCTGCGTTCCCGGCAGGAAGACCTTGCCCGCCTGATTGCGCTCGAGGTGGGAAAACCGCTGCGGGAGGCGCGTTTGGAACTGGGGGCCGTTATCGCAAAATTTGATCTGACTTTTTCTGATGCGGATCGCTTTGTGGCGGACCAGGTCGTTGAGGATGGTCCGCATCCGGCTTTAATTCGCCGGCGAGCGCGGGGTCCGGCGGCGGTGATCGCGCCGTTTAATTTTCCCATCCATCTTGGTCACGGAGCGGCCGTGGCCTATCTGCTGGCGGGCAACACGGTGATCTTTAAGCCTTCCCCGCTGGCCGCATGCGTCGGTGCCGCTTATGCCGCTGAAATGATGGCGGCGTTGCCTGAAGGAGTATTCGAGTTGGTGCAGGGCTGGGGGGAGACCGGGCGCGAGCTTTGCCTGCATCCGGCCGTGCGCTCGGTGTGTTTTACCGGATCGGTGCCGGTGGGGACGGCGCTGGCGAAGGATCTGGCGGCGGATTATTCCAAGTCACTGGCTTTGGAACTCGGCGGCATCAACAGCCTGATTGTGTGTGCGGATGCCGATCTCGACCAGGCGGCCGCGGCGGCAGCCGATGGTCTGTGCCTGACGACGGGTCAGCGGTGTAATGCCACCAGCCGGATTTTCCTGGAAGAAAAAATCGAACAGGATTTCGCGCAAAAACTCCTCAGCTCCTTGGAGCGATACCAGCCCGGTGATCCGCTGGATGAGAACACCATGCTCGGACCCTTGGTGAGTGAGGCGGCGGTTCGTCGTCATGCGAAATTTGCTGCCAGCGCCGGCTCGAAAATTCTGGCCGGCGAGGTGTGTGCCGCGGTGAATGGAAAAATGGGATATTATGTGAGGCCGGTGGTCTTCCAAGGCGGAGAGGCCTTGGGGGATCATGAGGCCTTTTGTCCGGTGGCGGCGGTGCGATCGTTTGCGAGTACGGAGGAGGTGCTGGCGCATCAATCGAGTTTGCCGCATGGCTTGACCGCCTCGATTTTTACCCGCTCGCAAGAGGCTTTTCATCGCATGGGAGACTGGCTGGAGGTGGGCAACCTTTACTGGAACCTGCCGACCACGTTCTCGCCTTCCACTCTGCCGTTCGGCGGGATGCGGGCCTCGGGCAATGGCAAACCTGGCGGGAGGGGATTTATCCGGTTTGCGGCGGAGGAACAGGCGGTGCAGTGGCTGCGCCAATGACTAATGACAAATTACGAATGACTAACTCATGAAACGCGGATTTTTGGAAAAGCTGATTGAGCGCATCCGGCTGGTGCAGCCCGGGGACGTGCAAAATTATCTGGTTGAGATCGCGCGCGAGAAGGGATTTCTCGAAACCATCTTCAACGCGATCCTGGAGGGTGTGATCGTGACGGACCCGGCGGGGCGGGTGATTTATTTGAACCGGGCGGCTTGTGGCTTTTTTGGCATCGACGCGCAGGCCAGCCTGGGCAAACCGCTGGGCGATGTGGTGAAAGGTTTGAACTTGGAGGATTTGTCCGGCGCGAGCGAGGTGGTGAGTCGTGATCTCGAAGTGTTTTATCCGGAAAATCGGTTTTTGAATTTTTACATCGTGCCCTTGATGAGCGAGGAAGGACAGGCGGAGATGGTGGGCCGCGCGATCATTTTGCGCGACATCACGCAAAATCGGCGGGCGACTCAGGAGACCATCGACAGCGAAAGATTTTCCGCGCTCACCCTCCTGGCCGCCGGGGTGGCCCATGAGATCGGCAATCCGCTCAACTCGCTCGATATCCATCTCCAACTTATGCAACGCCGGGTGAAAAAAATGGCCGTGAAGTCGCGGGGGGATTTCGAAGAGTCCATCAACGTCGCGCGGCAGGAAGTGTCGAGGTTGGATCACATTATCACGCAATTCTTGCGAGCGATCCGGCCCCAGCCACTGTCCATGGGGTTGAACAGTCTAAATGCGATTATCGAGGAGTCCGTGGCGTTTCTTGATCTGGAAATCCACGATCGCGATATTTTGGTCGAGGTGGAGTTGGATAAACACATGCCACCGCTCGAAGTGGACCGGGATCAGATCAAGCAGGTTGTTTACAATGTGATTCGGAATGCGTTCCAGGCCATGAAGAGCGGGGGCATCCTCCGCATTCGCACGGGGGCGGATGAGACGCATGAGTTCATGTCGTTTTCCGACACTGGCGGAGGGATTGACCCGGAGAATATCAGCCGGGTTTTCGAGCCTTATTTCACGACGAAGTCCGGGGGGTCGGGACTGGGGTTGCTCATTGTCCGGCGTATTGTGCGCGCGCATGGCGGTGAGGTGATCATCGAGAGCACGCAAGGCAAGGGGCTCACTCTCACCATCCGTTTGCCGCTGGTTGATCGCCGCGTGCGTTTTCTCGAACAAGGGACATCTTCCGGGGAAGAGGAAAGGACCTGATGGAACGGGGTGCGGGATTTCATCTTGCCCGCCGCAGGTGTTGGTAACTATGTTTCGGTCGTGCCAGAGATATTTGCTCCTTTGATCGGAGGGATTGTGGGGACGGTGGCGATGAGCGCTTTTTTGCTTCTCCCCCGTTTTTTGGGCTTGGGAAAAATTGATGTGTTTCTTGCTGTGGGCTCACTCATCACCCACAAGCCGGATAAAGCTTTTCACTACGGATACCTGCTCCATTTCATCTCGGGCATTGTCTTTGCTTATATTTATTGGGGGCTGATCAATCTGCTGAACATCCCCTTTGTTTGGTGGACGTTTGCCATGTTGGGCTTCATCCATGGCATGATTGTCATGCTTTTGGTCAGTATTGTGGTGATGGAACATCATCCCATCGCCCGCTTCCATGAACGCGGACCTATGACGGGGCTGGCCCAATTGCTGGCCCATATTCTCTACGGAGTGATCGTGGGGTTGATCGTGCAGGCCATTCATTGAGCTTGGCGGGAGACGGCCTCGCGCTAGGGTGTCGCACGTGATTCTGGATCAGATCAAAAGTGCGGTGGGATTTGCCCACAATCTTCCCCGCTACCGCGAAATTGTGGCGGTGCTTTGGAAATACGGTTTTGCTGACGTGTTGAAACTGGTCGCCCTCCAGCGAATTCTCGGCATGGAGGATGCCACGATCAAAATTCATGAGGATGGGTTGTTGTCCAAACCCCTCCCTGAACGCATGCGGCTGGCCTTGGAGGAACTGGGGCCGACTTTCATCAAGTTCGGGCAAATCGTCAGCTCGCGGCGCGATCTGGTCACGGACGAATATTACGTGGAGTTGTGCAAGCTCCAGGCGGGCGTGCCGCCCTTTCCGGCGAAGGAGGCAAAAACAATCATTGCCCAGGAGTTGGGCCGTCCTGTCGCGCAGCTCTTCGCGAAATTTGAGGATGAACCCGTCGGTGGTGCCTCCATCGCGCAGGTCCACCGGGCGGAATTGCCGGACGGCACCAAGGTCGCGGTCAAGGTGCAGCGTCCGGATATTGATCAAATCATCGAACTGGATTTGGCGATCCTTCAGGACCTCGCGCGTTTCGTGGAGCGGCATGCGCCGGAATTTTCCAGCCTCAACCCGGTGGGCGTGGTGACGGAATTTTCCCTTACTCTTATCAAGGAATTGGATTTCAATAATGAGGCGGTGAATGCCGAGCGCTTTGCCAAGCAGTTTGTGGAAAATCCGTGGATCAAGGTTCCGGCCGTCTTTCGGGAACTGACCGCGACGCGGGTGTTGACCATGGAGTTCATCTCCGGGCTCGGGGTCGATGATGGCAGCGCGTTGGAGAAGGCGGGGATTGATTCCGGGGAACTGGCTGAGCACATCACCAGCCTTATTTACGAACAGATCTTCGATCACGGTTTCTTTCACGGGGACCCCCATCCCGGTAACATAATGATTCTTCCTGATGGAGTGACGGCATTGCTCGACTACGGCATGATGGGCTCGTTCAGCCCGCCCTTTCGTTCCAGCGTGGCGCATTTGATTGCGGGGCTGGCGGAGAAAAATCACCAGCAGGTCATGAGTTCCATTCTCGACATGAGCGAGGAAGGTTACGTCATGAATTCCGCCAAGATGCTGGCCGATGTGGAGGCTTTCAGCGAAGCCCATCTCAACCGGCCCTTGCGGGACATCCGGCTGGGCGAGGTTTTGAACAAGCTGCTGGAAATGCTGCGGGGCAACCACCTGCGCATGAAGGGCAGTTTTTATCTTGGCATCAAGGCATTGACCCAAGTCGAGGCCATCGGACGTTCGCTCAATCCGGATCTGAATTTCATCATGCTCGGCGAACCCTACGCGATGAAGTTGATTCAGGGAAAATACCATCCCAAGCGGATCTTCCAACTGGCCCGCAAGCTTCTGGGCGAAAGCCTCGATTTTCTCGACGAGTTTCCCCACGACTTCCGCAACGTTTACCAGCAGATCAAGCACGGGAAAATCAACATCCCGCTGCAACACAAAATCGATCCCGAGGGGTTCGAGCCCCTGCGCAAGACCCTGGATTCCATTGCCAATCGGCTGACCAATGCGATTCTGGCCGCCTCGGTCCTAATTTGTTCAAGTATTCTCGTGCTCTCCGGCCTGCCCCCAAAAATCGGGAGCGTCCCCATCATCGGTCTGGCGGGGCTGATTTGGGGCGGCTATATGTGTCTGCGGTTGGTGCTTTCCATCTGGAAACACGGCGGTTTATAGAGAAAATTGCTTGCATTTTCATTAAACCAGACCAGACTTGGTTTAATGAAGGTGATCAATATTCAAGCCGCCAAAACCCATCTCTCCCGCATTGTCGAAGAAGCGGCGGCGGGTGAGGATATTGTCATCGCCAAGGCGGGAAAACCCATCGTGAGGCTGACCCCTTTTGCGGTCGCCAAAAGCAATCGCGCCTTGGGTTTTCTCGCTGGCAAAGGTTGGGAAAAAGCCGACTGCTGGGACTCTGACCCCGAAATTGAACAGCTCTTCTATGGAGGTGCAGTCGAGCCGGTCATGCGGGTGGCCGAGGAAGCCCCGTGAATCTGTTGCTGGATTCGCATGCCTTGCTCTGGGCGGTCTTGTCGCCTGACCGGCTGAAGGATCGTGCGCGCAAGGCGATCTCGACTTACCCGGGCCTTTACTTCAGCGCGGCCTCGGTGTGGGAACTGGAAATCAAAAAATTCCACGAAAAATTGTTTCTTCCCGAGGATTGGGTGGAAATGGCGGCGGCGGAGGGATTTCTTGAGCTGCCCGTGACCTCGCTGCATGCGCGGGAAAGCGCACGGCTGCCTTGGCACCACAAAGATCCCTTTGATCGCATGTTGATTGCCCAGGCCCGTTGCGAAGGTCTGGTTTTTGCCTCACGCGATAAATTTGCGCCACTCTATGACGTTCCCTTGCTGGAAGCTTGAGGGGCCGATTTTCGTTATCTTTCTTTGGATAGGTCGCTTTGATGGACAGGAAGATCGCTTGCTAGTATATATGCCGAATGGATAGCCACGGGCGCATTATTGATTACTTGCGCATTTCCATCACGGATCGCTGCAACGAGCGTTGCCTGTATTGCATGCCCGAAGGCTACAAAGGCTGGGCGCAGAAAGTCGACCATCTCACTGCCGAAGAAATCCTTCGCGTGGCACAAGCCGCCGCTGGCATCGGTTTTCGCAAATTCCGCCTGACTGGTGGTGAGCCGACCATCCGCGCGGACTTGCTGCAGATCGCGCGGGGTATTTCCGGCCTCAAGGAAGTGGAGATGTTGGCTCTTTCCACTAATGGAACACGGTTGAGGGAGCTGGCTGGTCCCTTGCGGGACGCCGGGGTCTCATCCATCAACATCAGTCTCGATGCGATGGATCCCGCCCTCTATCGCAAAGTCACGGGCGGCGAGGTGGCGACGGTCCTGGCCGGAATCGATGCCGCTTTGGCCGCGGGGTTCGTCCGCCTCAAATTGAACTGCGTGTTGATGCGCGGCGTGAATGAAAACGAACTCTGGCCCTTGATCCTCTTTGCCTCTGAGCGGGAAATACCCGTTCGTTTTATTGAATTGATGCCGCTTTCCCAGGTCGATGTCTTGAGCGAAGAAAACTTTTTGTCTGTCGAGAAGGTCATGGCTCGCCTTGCGCAACGCGATGAAATATCTCCGGTGGAATCCGCAAATTTCGGCTGGGGGCCGGCCCGGTATTGTCGGCTGAAAAAGACCGGCGCGACGGTGGGTTTTATCGGAGCCATCACGACCCCGGATTTTTGCGCCTCATGCAACAAAATCCGTTTGACCGCGGACGGCAAAATTCGTCCCTGTCTGGGAAGGCACAATGAACTTGATCTGGTTTCCGCCCTCCGCCGTGATGCGGATGAAGTGGAGCAGGTCTTACGTGAGGCCATCGCACTTAAACCAATTGATCACGAGTTTTCCGGCTGCTATCAGCCGTCCCGGCCCATGACGGCGATAGGAGGATAAGTGGCCGACGGTATTAAGGTTCTTTTTTTTGCTGCCGCTCGTCAGGCGGCGGGATGTGCCGAAAGGGTCATAGCTTGTGACGAGGCTGGCATGAACGAGGCGGAGTTTTGGAGGCGGCTCCTGGATTGCCTTCCGGAATTTGAGTCCTTCCGCACTTCGATTCGTCTGGCCAGGAATCACGAGTTTTTGGCTCCGGGTGCACTTCTTCTGCCCGGCGACGAGGTCGCCCTGATCCCGCCCGTGTCCGGCGGGTGAAATCAAGTCCCATCGGCAGGATGCCGATGCCACGCCAATGATCATCGAAGTTCAATTCACCGACCAACCGCTCGTGATCCCGGCGGACACGCCGCGCATGGGCGGGGGGTCCGTTTTGGAATTTCTGGGATTGGTCAGGGCTGTTGAGCAGGGGGAAAAAATTTCCGCCCTTGTTTATGAGATTTACGAGCCGATGGCCGGGAAAGTGATCCGCCGGATTTTGGAGAAACTTGGTGAAGCCAACCCCTGCCTTTCCGTCCGCGTCATGCACCGTCACGGTATCGTGCCGGCGGGAGAGGCCTCGATTTACGTTTGCGTCGAATCGCAACACCGGGGCGAAGGGCTGCGATTGCTGGAGGAATTTATGAACCAATTAAAAGCCGACGTTCCCATCTGGAAAACCGGCAGCCTGCCATGTTGAGTGTGGATGAAGTTTGGTCGTTGATCGACGGGAAGGTTAACGCCTTGCCCCCCGTGCGGATGCCTCTCGCGCAGACCGCCGGACGCCGACTGGCGGAAGACATCCGGGCCGATGAAGACATGCCCGCGTTCAGTCGTTCGGCCATTGATGGGTTTGCCTTGCCTGCCGGATCACCGCCGGGCCGCTATCGAATAGCGGGGGAGATTTCCCCGGGAATGGCGGCGTCCCCGCTTCCCGCCGCTGGCGAAGCGGTAAAGGTCTTCACCGGTTCTGCCCTTCCGGAGCACGGGGTCGAACTCGTGATGGTCGAAGATGTTGCCGTGGAAAAATATGGAATTGTGACTCGTGTGGCCGCCACCGCCGAGTATGTCCGGACCCGGGGCTCACAGGCGAAATCAGGCGACGTTCTGCTGTGCGAGGGAAGCAAGATCGGTCCCGGCACCATGGCCCTGCTCGCCTCGGTGGGAGCAGCGAACCCGTTGGTTTCTCCGGTCGTTAATGCCGCCCATCTCACAACTGGCAGCGAGCTTGTGCCGCTGATGCAAAACCCCGCGCCTGGATGTATTCGCGACAGCAATTCGCCCCTTATTGCCGCCTTGCTGGCGGAAGCGGTGGCGGATTTTAGCTTCCATGCCCATGTCACCGAGAGCAGAGATGAGGCAGTCACCGTTCTGGAAAAAATGGAGGCCGACATCTTTCTGATCAGCGGCGGTGCCAGCGTGGGGGATCACGATGGAACCGGTGAAATTTTACAGCGACTTGGGTTTGTGGTTCACAGTGCGAAAGTCAAAAGTCGTCCGGGAAAACCGCTGATTTTTGCGACGCGAGGTTCGCATGTAGCTTTCGGTCTCCCTGGGAATCCGCTTTCCCATTTCGTCTGTTTCCATCTCTTCGTTCGCCGCGCCATCGACCGGATGATCGGGCTGGCACCGCGCGGAATGATCACTGTGCGGCTGGTCGGCGAACCGCCCGTCCCGGACTTGCGGGAAACTTGGTGGCCGGCAAAAGTTCGGAGCGAAGCCGCATGCCTCGTGGCCGATCCGCTGCCGTGGCGGGATTCCTCCGACCTCACCGGTCTTCCCCCGGCCAATGCCCTGCTGCGCATCAGTTCCGGGGGAACGAACGGACTGGTCGAAGCGTTGCTTTTTGGCAGTCTCGAATCATGAGCGAATTTTCCCACCTCGATGCGGCAGGTTCGGCCCGCATGGTTAATGTCGGCCACAAGCCGGAACAACAGCGGGTGGCGGTGGCCTCGGGACGGATCGTGTGTCAGGCGGAAACGATTTCCGCGTTGAAGGCCGAAGCTCTACCCAAAGGCGACGCGCTGACGGTGGCCCGGATCGCGGGAATCCAGGCGGCAAAAGCGACGGCGCAACTCATTCCGCTTTGTCATCCGCTACCGCTGAATCATGTGGCGATTGATTTTGAAGTTGGGGAAACGGCGATCACCATTCGCTGCGAAGCGGCCACGCGCGCTGCGACTGGCGTGGAGATGGAGGCACTCACAGGGGTCAGTGTCGCAGCCCTGACCCTCTACGATATGATGAAATCGGCGGACAAAACGATGCGGATCGAAGGCATCGTGCTGCTGGAGAAAACGAAAAAATGAAAGTCGCCCGCGTAACGATCAGCGACCGAGCCTCGGCGGGGATTTATGAGGACAAGGGCGGCCCGGAAGTGGAGCGGGTTTTTTGCGAAGGGTGGGGCGGGCCGTGTGAAATGGTGGTCCGCATTATTCCCGATGAACGGGCAATCATCAGCCAGACGCTCCGCCAGCTCGCGGACGAAGACCATTGCGACTTGGTTCTGACCACGGGCGGTACCGGTCCGGCCCGGAGAGATGTGACGCCGGAGGCCACCCGCGATATTCTGGAAAAAGAATTGCCGGGGCTGGGGGAGGCCCAGCGCAGTCTTTCCTTTGCCACCGTGCCCACCGCCATCCTCTCACGGGCCACCGCCGGGGTTCGCGGAAGATCGCTAGTTATTAATCTTCCGGGCAACCCGAAAGCCATCGCGGAATGTCTCCCCCCGCTCATCCCCGCCATCCGCGAGGCGTTACGGCATTTGGCCGAATGACCGCCGTTTAGATTTTATTGATTACGCTCCGAATTGTGGAAGTGCTCCCGCTTAGGAGATCGCTCAAGGAAGCCGAGGCCTTGTTCAGGAGCGTGTGGGCTTTTTGTTTGGCCTCGTGCCGGGTCTTTTCCGTGCTGTTCGCGCCGGTGTGGATGCCGTGGCGGAGGAGGGCGGCGGCCTCATCGACAAGATTGAGGGCGCTGCTGGCAATCTTTTGTTCGCGGGGGCCGACGGGTTGGGATTTTTTCGCCGTGCTCGTTTTCTTAACCGGGGCTTTCGGGGCGGGTTTCTTGGTGGCGGCTTTTTTCTTTTTTGCAGTCATGGATTTAGCATACGCCGGATTGGACGGCTTGCCAGGGCAAACGCATTAAAACCCCAGGAGTGAGAGCAAGTAAGAGTGATCCCAAGAAGCATTCTTCTGTTTGCCCTTGATGCCGCGTTTTTTGGAGGTGTCGTTTTTGAGGACATTGAGAGCGATGTGGCGAAGGATGGC
>JBGTGQ010000070.1:0-1513 GCA_041746635.1 Terrimicrobiaceae bacterium
ATGCGGGATCGACTGCTCCGGTTTCGTCTCGCGCTGCTGGAGGCTGGATCGTCCCTATTCGACCAAACAGCTCCCGCAAATCTCCACGAAACTCAAAACCTGGTTCCACCTGAAAGCCGGGGACATTCTGCTCAATGACAAGCATGTCCTCATCTTCAAGGAATGGAGCACCGATGGGAAATCATACCAAAGATCTCTAGTAATTAGACTTTAACTCGGAGCGCCAGCGTTTGCCTGATCCCGCATCCAGCCGTGGATGAGCGTATGGATTCTTTCCGGCGTGGTCCACTCCTTCGCGATCGCGATGAGGTGATCTTCCAACCGCCGCAGGCTCCGGTATAGCCGGTTGGCCGTCGGGGCCTTGAGATGGCGGCCGAACCCCTCGACCGGATTGAGTTCCGGACAATAGGGCGGCAGCGGCAGCAGGCGGATGTTCTCCGGGATGCGCACGTCGCCTGCCCGCAGGTGGAAGCCGGCCTGATCTGCGATGACCACATGGAGCGAGCCCGGGTCGCTCGCGGCGATCTGTCCGAGGAAGATCGCGTGGATGTCCTGGTTGATGGCCGGGGTGAAGAGCAGCTGGCTGTCGTGCGCGCCATCAATCTCGAGCGCCTCATGCAGGTAGCCCCATTTGTAGCTGGTGGCATAGGGGGCGTGGACACGGACGCCGCGCAACGACCATACCCGCCGGATGACCGGCAGGAGCCCGTAGCGGTGTTCATCGAGGACCCACAGCCGCACCGGCTTATCGGGAGCCGTGCCGACCGCTCCGGTGAGGCGTTGCGGGAGTTCGGCGCGGAATGCGTCCGATGCGGCCTGATCCTTCTTGCGGTGGCTTTTGCGCGGCACCTTGAGTTTGCCGCCCAGGCGATGGATGAGTTTGCGCACGCCACCTTCGGTGAGTTTTTTGCGGGTGCGCTTTTCGATCCACTTCTGTGCGTCGCGGGCTTGGCGGAATGTGCCCGCCTTGAGTTCCCCGATGAACTTCGCGGCCAGCTCGCCGTCAACGGCGGGCTTCCTCGCTCCGGCCCAGCTGCGTTTGAGCAGGGCGTCGAGACCTTCGCCCACCAGCTTGTCGCGATAGGTGAACACGGTCTGGCGCGACACGCCCGCGATGCGCATGATCTCAGCGACGGTATGCTGGTGCTGGGCGATCAGGCGCACCACCAGAAGCCGTTTCCGGATCCAGTCGGGATGGGTCCGGTTCCAGGCGTTTTCGATTTGCAGGACAAGTTCCTCTCCCAGTTTCGGCAGTGTGCGGGCCATGCGGAAACACTCCGGCAATACGCCATCGATGTGAAGTCTAAAAGCTAAAGAATCTTGGTATTAGGTGGGGGGAGTCCTTTCTCTCGTCGACAAGGAAACAATGCCACGAAAAGTGCCGCCCGTGCATCACGTAAACGCGTAGTTTTTGAAAATTCCCTAAAATGTTTTTTGGAAAGCCGCCAACCCCGGATGTGGCGGGCTACCGATCCCGGAGGATCTCGTTGTTGTCGCCCATGAGAAGGTTCTT
>JBGTGQ010000071.1:0-2615 GCA_041746635.1 Terrimicrobiaceae bacterium
AGGAAAAGCGCGCCGACGCCCTTGGGTCCGCCGAATTTGTGGGCGGCGAGCGAGACGGCCGAGGCCCCGAGTTCGTGGGGACGAACCGGCAGCTTGCCGAAAGTCTGCACCGCGTCAGTGTGAAAACAAACACCCTGGGCGCGGCAGAGGGCGGCCAGTTCCGCCACCGGCTGGATGGTTCCGGTTTCGTTGTTGGCCTGCATCACCGAGACGAGCGAGGTGTCCGGCCGGAGCGCGACCTGGAGCGCGGCGGGATCGACGAGGCCCTGGTGGTTGACCGGCAGAATGGTCAGTTCGAAATTCTCGTGATGGGCCAGGTGTTCGAAGGCATGCAGCACGGCATGGTGTTCGGTGGCGGCGGTGATGAGGTGGCGTCCGCGGGGGGCGTGGGCCTGGGCCAGGCCGATGACCGCGAGATTACAGGACTCCGTCCCGCCTCCGGTGAAAATGATCTCATGGGCCTTCACACCGAGCAATCCGGCCAGGGCATCGCGCGCGTCGTCAATCGCCGCCCGCGCCGCCCGTCCCGCCGCGTGGATGCTGGACGGATTCCCATAGCCGTCGCGCAAAAACGGCAACATCGCGTCCACCGCTTCCGGAGCCGGCGGCGTGGTGGCGTTGTAGTCCAGATAAATCATTTTGAGAAAGGGCGAATGCGGATTGCGGATTGCGGATTGCGGAATGAGAAAAATGGGGAGGAGATCGGGAAAACTTTCCGCGATCCGCATTCCGCATTCCGCAATTGTCTCAGATGGACCATTCCAAGGAGGCTCCGTTTTTGTGCTTCCGCTTGTCCAGGATGCGCAGTTGGTTTTCCTCGTAGAGAACGAGCGACTGTTCCGGCACGCTGTGCGTGAGAAAAACATTCGCGCCGATGGTGCTGCCGGCTCCGATGACGGTGTCCGCCCCCATGATCGTGGTTCCCGCGTAGATGGTCACGTGGTCCGCGATGGTGGGATGACGCCGCACGCCCTTGAGCGACTGGCCGCCGGAAAGCGAACGGCCGATCAGGGCGACGCCCTGGTACATTTTTACATGCGATCCGATTATGCTGGTTTCGCCCACCACGACGCCGGTGCCGTGGTCGATAAAAAAATGCGATCCGATGGTGGCACCGGGATGAATGTCAATGCCGGTGCGGGCATGCACCCATTCCGTCATCATGCGCGGAATCATGGGCACTTCCGACTCATAGAGCTGATGCGCGAGCCGCTGAATGGCGATGGCCTCGATGAACGGATAAGAAAGAATAATTTCCTCCCGGCTGAGGGCGGCGGGATCACCGGCGTAGGCCGCCTCGATGTCGGTGCCCAACACCTCGCGCAAGGCGGGAAGCGCTTGGCAAAACTTCAGGAGAATCGCCTTCGCCCGCGAATCAGGGCATTGGGGTTCGCCGATGCGCAGGCTCTTGCACACCTGTTCCTCCAGTCGCTCGACCACGTTCGTGAGCCGATGTCGGGTGAGGACGGGGAGCGAGTTTTTATGAACGGCCTCTTCGTCATGAAATCCCGGAAAGAGAATTTGCAAAAGGTCTGCGCAAATGGTCGCGATGGATCGTTTCGACGGCAGGTTGAGCCCGTCCGTGTTGTTGAGCCCGCCCACGCTCTCGTAGGAAGCGAGAATCTCCTGCACCACATGATTCAATGCCTTGTCCATCGGAAGGCTGAAAAAATACCGCCCTTTGCGGGCTTGTCGAGGTCGGGTGTAAATTTCTTGTTTTTTCTAAGAAATGTGTCATTTTGACGCACTCCCCCCCTTAATCTGCTATCGCCACCGAGGCGCGCCCGCCGTTGGGGTCCTTAGGAAAGCTGGACGCGGGCGTCGTCGAGAGAGGCGGCTTCCTGGGCGGTCGCGTAACGAACCCAGCGAAATGCGAATAACATCTACTTATTCGTTGACGAATCTGCCCCGGAAGGAACGGCCTGCCGTCGAATTGTTCGTGGCGGAGCCATCTCGCGTTCCTCGATCTGCGAGGATCCATCCATCGCGACCACAATCAGCCTTTATTGGAGTGGCTCGGGCTCCGAGTCCACCCGTATTATTCTGACACCCGGGGGCTCAAATCGGACGTCTTTGCCCAGATCCGCACCAAAGATCTTGAGTCCCTGCCCGTCGTGCTCACCCGCCAGCAGGTTCATCTTTTACTCTCCCACATCCGCCTGCGTCGTTACCGCGTCCCCATCAAACTCATTTACTGCTGCGGCCTGCGGCTCTCCGAGTGTCTCTCGCTCACGATCCACGACATCCGGGGCAGTGAAGGCAAGTTGATCATTCGCCAGGGCAAGGGCCTCAAGGATTGATGACTCCGCCTCCCGGCTCCGTCACCCTCCGGGCTGCCTTCGGCAGTCTGTCTCAGGCTTTCCCAGGCCCTCGGCTGCGTGGTTCCCCTGGCCCACGACATGCTGGAGGATTTGCGCGCCTATTATAAGTTCCACCGCCACCCGTTCCTGATTTTCCCCAATGCCGGACGCGGCATTCAGGCGGGCACCGAACTCCCGGCCCGCATGCGCTCGGCCAAGACGCCCATGCCTCACGGCTCGGCAGATCCAGGCTTTCATCGTGACAGGCGGCGGATCAGGAAGATGGGGCGTAATGGTTGGCATGTTAGACACTTG
>JBGTGQ010000072.1:0-15311 GCA_041746635.1 Terrimicrobiaceae bacterium
GCTTGAATTCCGGGTCAACATCTACAACCAAACGTCCTGAGGGTCCGCGAGCCATGTCACATAAGTGACGTGACATGAACGAGGTTGTCAAGCTGAATCAACGCGTGCCCCGAACTGCATTGACTCACACCGGCATGCGTCCGCCCGTGGCGCCGTACACTTCGCCGGAAACATAGGAGGCCTGGTCGCTGGCGAGAAAGACGTAGATGGGCGCGAGTTCGGCGGGCTGAGCAGCGCGGCCGAAGATCGTATTCTCTCCGAAGTTGATGACCTTCTTCCGGTTGATGGTAGAAGGGATGAGCGGGGTCCACACGGGGCCGGGAGCGACCGCGTTGACACGTACTCCCTGCTTCATGGCGAGCCCGGCCAGGGCGCTGGTGAAGCTGGCGATGGCGGCTTTGGTGGAAGCGTAGGGCAAGAGTTCGGGCCCGGGATCGAACGATTGGATGGAGGCGGTGTTGATGATGGAGGCCCCCTTCTTCATCTGCGGCAGGATGGCTTGGCAGAGGCGGAACATGGCGAAGACGTTGACGCGGTAGGTTTCCTCGAACTCGCTGTCGGGAATGTCGGCGAAAGTGGCGTACGAGCGCTGGTAAGCGGCGTTGTTCACCAGGATGTCGATGCCGCCGAGCGCCTTGATCGCGCGCCGGGCCACGGACTTGCACACCTCGCGTTTGCCGATGTCGCCGGGCAGCAGGACGGCCTTGCATTCCGCTTCTTCGACGAGGCGTTTGCTCTCGCGGGCGTCCTCGTGTTCGGAGAGATAGGAGATGGCGACATCGGCACCTTCGCGGGCGAAGGCCAATGCGACGGCGCGACCGATGCCGCTGTCGCCCCCGGTGATGAGGGCGCGACGGCCTTGCAGGAGGCCCTTGCCCTCGTAGCTGGACTCGCCGTGGTCGGCTCTGGGATCCATGTCCTTCTCTAAGCCCGGAGGGCGGACCTTCTTACCGGAGTAGGGAGGCTGCGGGTGGAGCTTCTTGGGGTCCTTGATGGTCATGACCATCCTTCGCATGCCGCCTCGTGCACGCGTGCATCGGAAGTGGACAGGGCCGCATAGATTCATACGTCCGCAGCCCCGCGCTGCCGCGAATTCCCTTTGCCAGCGCGTTATTCTCCTCCGTTTCACCACGAACTATCATGAGACCAATCTGGAAGGGTGCAATCAGCTTCGGCCTCGTGAACATACCGGTCGCCCTTTTCCCCGCCGTGCGGAGGGAGGAACTGAAGTTTCGCTTGCTGAGACAATCGGACATGAGCCCCGTCAACTACAAGCGTGTGGCTGCGGCTGACGGGAAAGAGGTGCCGTGGGATGAGATCGTCAAGGGATACGAGTATGAGAAGGAGAAATTCATCGTGCTGAAGGACGAGGATTTCGCGCGGGTGGATGTGGAGGCCACCCAAACGGTGGACATCATCAACTTTGTTGAAATCTCCGAGGTGAATCCGCTGCTTTTTTACAAGCCCTATTACATGGAATCAGGCAAGGGCGGCGACAAAGCCTATGTGCTGCTGCGGGAGGCCTTGGAAAAATCCGGCAAGATCGCCATCGCCAAGGTGGTGATCAAAACCCGGCAGCATCTTTCCGCGGTCAAGCCGCAGAAGGACGGACTCGTACTCGAGTTGATGCATTTTCCCGATGAGATTCTGGATGCGACCGAATTCAAGTCCCCCGCAGTCAAGACGGTGGGAAAGCCGGAGATGGGCATGGCCATGCAGCTCATCAACAGCATGACCAAAAAATGGCAGCCCGCACAATACACCGATGATTACCGCGAGGCGCTGGAGGATATGATCGAGAAAAAGATCGAGCACGGCGGCAAGTCCATCCCGGCGAAGGCCCGGGAGAGACGCCCGGCGAACATCATTGATCTGGTCTCGGTGTTGCAGAAAAGCATTCAACAAACCGGGGCCAAGGCGTCGCAGACAAAGAAAAAAGCCGCCCCGGCGCGCAAACCCGCCCCCAGAAAAAAAGCGGCCTGAGTTTCCATGTCGCTGAAGGAATACAGGGCAAAGCGGAATTTCGACGAAACACAGGAGCCGGCCACGAAGGGCTCTCCTTCCGGGCAGCGGCGCTTTGTCATTCAGAAGCACGCAGCCAGCCGCCTGCATTATGATTTTCGCCTCGAGCTGGGCGGCACTTTGAAATCCTGGGCGGTGCCCAAGGGAATCCCTTACGAGCATGGCGAAAAGCGCCTGGCGGTCCAAGTGGAGGATCATCCCGTGGCCTATGCGGACTTCGAAGGCCGCATTCCCCAGGGTCAATATGGCGGGGGAACGGTGATGGTCTGGGATCGCGGGACGTTCGAAGCGCAAACCAAGTCCCCGGCCAAGGATCTGGCGGGCGGAAAACTTCATTTCACCCTGCACGGGGAAAAACTGGTGGGCGAATGGTATCTCGTGCGCCTGCGCGAGGGCGACCAGTGGCTGCTCATTCGGGGCGGCAAGAACATGAAGCCGGTTTCCCAACGGCTGGACGACACCTCTGCGCTTTCCGGTCAGACGATGAAGGAGCTGGCCCGGGACGATCGGGTTTGGCCTTCGAAGCTCGCAGGCAAGAAAAGAGCGAAATCCCCCGCCGTGCCCCTGCCGCGGTTTGTCGAGCCCATGAAGGCGAAGTTGGTTGAGCGTCCGCCGTCTGGCGAATGGATCTATGAAATCAAATTCGACGGATGGCGCGCGCTCGGTCTCAAAGGAGGCACCCAGACGCGACTGCTCTCGCGCAATGAAACGGATCTCGGCGCGAAATTCCCGGAGATCATGGAGTCCCTCGCCCATGTGGACGCGAAGAGCGCCATTCTCGATGGAGAGATCGTCGCCCTCGACCCCAAGGGCCGCTCGTCCTTTCAACTGCTGCAGGCCTACGACGCGGGCGGAAGGCGGCCTGCGATTTTTTTCTATGCCTTCGATTTGTTGGAGTGCGATGGGAAAAACCTGCGCTCATTACCCTTGGGGGACCGGAAAAGAAAGTTGAAGCAACTATTAGCTGGAGGCGCGGGCGTGATTCGCTTTTCCGATGCCTTGGGCGGTGAGGCTGAACCCCTCCTGACGCAGGCCCGCAAGATTGGACTGGAGGGACTGATTGGCAAAAAAGTGGATTCCAAATATGAGGCCGGCCGCCGTAGCGGTGTTTGGATCAAGTTGAAAATTCAGAGCGAGCAGGAGTTTGTCATCGGCGGATATACCGAACCGGAGGGAACGCGAAAGTATTTTGGCTCGGTCATTGTCGGATATTACAAGGACCGAAAATTGCTTTGCGCAGGCAAGGTTGGCACGGGCTTTGATCATAAGATGCTCAAGAGTCTTTTTGCCCACTTCGGCAAGATTACGCGGGCGGCGTGTCCTTTCGTCAACCTCCCGGAAGAACGGAGCGGACGCTGGGGACAGGGTATCACTACCACGGAAATGAAGCGCTGCCATTGGGTGAAACCCACCATGGTCTGCCAGGTGAAGTTCAGGGAATGGACCCGCGACGACCGGCTGCGGCAGCCGGTGTTTCTGGGCTTGCGGAAGGACAAAGTTGCCCGGGAAATCGTCCGGGAAAAAGCATCCTAACCATGGCCAACAACGCCACACTCGACGTGCAGGGAAAAAAGGTGGATGTGACGAATCTCCACAAGATCTTTTATCCCAAGACCGGTTTTACCAAGGGAGAAGTGATTGATTATTATGTGCGCATCTCGCCGGTTCTGCTCCCGCACTTGAAGAACCGTCCAATCAGTCTCAAACGCTATCCCGACGGGGTGGAGGGATTTTTTTTCTACGAGAAACAATGCCCCAAGCATCGGCCCACCTGGATGAAAACCACCAGGGTCGCAAAGAAGGAGGGTGGGAGTGTCAATTATTGCATGATGAACGATCTGCCGGCCTTGGTTTGGGCGGCCAACCTTGCGGATCTGGAATTGCATACCTTCCTCCATCGCGCCCCCGCCATTTCGAGACCCACCGCCCTGGCCTTCGATCTGGATCCCGGCGCACCGGCTGACATCGTGGATTGCTGCCGCGTCGCCTTGCAGATCAAGGCGATCTTTGATGCGCTAGGGATGCAGTGTTTTCCCAAGACCTCCGGGTCAAAGGGGCTGCAAGTTTACATCCCGCTCAACACCCCGGCTACGTACGAACGAACGAAAGCGTGCGCCCACGCGATCGCCGGAATGTTGGTAAGCCAGGATCCGGCCAAAGTTATTTCCCGCATGCAAAAAAGCGCCCGCCGAGGAAAGGTGTTCGTGGATTGGAGCCAGAACGATGCGAAGAAAACCACGGTCACGGCTTACTCCCTCCGCGCCAAGGAACATCCCACTGTTTCCACTCCGGTAACATGGGATGAAGTAACCAAGGCGCTGAAAAACCGGAAGCCGCTGAGTTTTGAAACGACAGACGTCATCCAGAGGGTGGCAAAGCACGGCGATCTTTTTGCGCCGGTGTTATCGCTGAAGCAGAAGCTGCCGCCTCTCAGGACATTTGCGGCGGAACCACCAGATCGGCCATAAGAGGAAGATGATCGGAACTAATTCTGGTAAGTTGATTGCGAACCACTGTCACATTCTCCGGCGAGAAATGTTTTGAGATAAAAATGTGATCGAGGCGGATTAACGGTCCTATCGAACTAAAGGTGTTCATCCCCCGCCCACTGACCACATCGCGAAGCTTTGCCGTGGCCAGACGATAAATGGCATCACCGGGTCGGCAATTGAAATCCCCGCACAGAATTACCGGTTCCTCCGCCAGCACCGCACCCAGCCAATCCGGACCCAACAGCGCCTGCATCTGGGCCTGTCGCTCGGCGGAGCTTAATCCAAGGTGAGTGGTCACCACGTGGATGGGCAAACCGTGGAGGATAAGCCGCGTCCATAAGGCTCCGCGCTGTTCGGGCCAAACGCCGCGTGGGTGAAACGGAAGCTCGGCCACCTTGACAGTCTCCAAAGGCTGCCGGCTCAGAACGGCATGGCCATAGCGCTCGCCGTCCGCAACCACGGTGGGACAAAACACCACATGATAGCCAAGCAGATCGGCAACGATGTTGGCCTGATCTTCCCCGCGTGATCGGGCGCGCCCATAGTCGAGTTCCTGCAAAGCGACGACATCAGGATTTTGCTGGGCAATGATGCGCGCAATGCGGCGGGGTGAAGTGCGGCCGTCCATCCCCGCGCAGCTGTGCACGTTGTAACTCATCACCCGCAACTGAAAGGACGGTTCGGAAATTGTTTGTGGAAGATCGAGTGATTGTCGTCCCAGAACATGAAACACCGCTGCCCGCAAACCGTCGGGACGCACAAACTCCGCACTACCCGGCGGCAGGCGGGTGGCCGGCGGAGTGAGGAGGAAGCCGTGGGTTTCCTGGGGGCCCAGTCCGGCATGAGCGCCGCGTTCCGGAGCGAAGGTCCAGCATTCCCCCTTCCCGGAGAATCCGAGCATGACCAGGTCGCCGGCGTTTTCGTTCCGGCACAACGCCCCCACATCCGCCGCCATTTCCCTGCGCAATGGTTCCGGATAGAGGCTCAACCGGTCGCTGACTTCCTCAGGTGCAACGACTTTTCCGAGTGCGTCGTTCCAGATCATATTTCCCTCGGCGCTCAGATACAGGACAGCGGGAATCTTTCCCTGTATCACCAACCGTTCAGCCAACGATTGCTTTTCCTCGTCGTTCGGCGCCTGTTGAAGATAGACGTGACCGACCGGCCCCATGGAGGCGATGGAGAAATTTTCCGCCGCCTTGGTTTGCTCGGCCGCACGGCGCTTTTCCCGTTCGTAGCGTCGCCGGGAATACGGACGGGCCATGAACGGCTGGTGGAAGGTCGTTGCGACAGAGGAAAGGCACTCCCCCACAATACCCTTGATGCCGCCGGGAAACTCCGTTTCGAAGGAGCGGGCGCGGTCCTGACCGTGATCCGAGAAAATCCAAACCTGATAGTCCCGTCGCCGCGAAAGGTGGGCACAGCGATAGAGAATTGAAATGGAGCGATCAATTCCCCCGAGCGTCCAATGCGCCAACCACGATCCCGGGCCACGGAGGTGGGACATCTCGTCATAGCCAAGGAAATTCAAATGCACGATGGGCAGGCCGCGGGTCAGGTCCACTTTCCCGCCGATGCGCAGCAATTCCCGCACCCCAATGCTGATAACCATGCGTGAGAACACCGCGCCCAGTTCCAGCGAAATCCGCTGGCCGCGGCACAGGCCCCACAAGGCATCGCCCAATCCTATGACGAGCTCGAGGGCAACGAGTCCCGCAATCCGCACGATCGATAGCGTATGCATGAGAGCCAGACCCAGAAGGGAACTTAGCCGCCACTTTGGCAGAATATCCTTCACCCCAAGCCGAGTGATGCAGAAATGACAATCCTCCGGCGCCGCCCCGCCGGAATAGATATTCGACCACGAACTCCCGCCCTTGAGGAGATTTTCACCCCGGCCGGAAAATTGGTCCTCAAATTCCTTGGCCTGATCCGGATTGAACATCGACACGATTTTGCCGGTGGCCCGATCCTGAAACGAAAATGCCGGGACGCCGGTCCGCACCCCGTAGAAAAGTTCGGCCTGCACGGCCGGGGTCGAACTGGGCAGCCCGGGATAAAATGTGGTCAACTCGTATTTGCTGCGCTGGTGCAATCCGGCTAGAAAAGGCATGCGCCCTTCCGTCATGGCCTTCTCCAATTCCTTGCGGGCAAATCCGTCGATTTGGATCAGCAGCAAACCCGGCTCCTCCGCTGTTCCCTCGCTGACCGGAAGCTTGAGGTGGCGGATGGCCCATTCACTCCGGCTCAGCCTTCGGTGAATCCCATGCAGCCATGATGCAAAACGCGAGAGCATTGTGGTTCTCTATCGTCTGGCGAAGGCCTCCCGGACGCGCCAGCTTGCAATCCGATCAGGATTTGCCACCCACTACCCGCGCCTGATCGGCGCAGGATCAATGCCCGTCGCCGCGCTGTGCATCGCTCGCGTTTTTCTGGAGCATTTGCTGGAGAATATGCAGGAGATTCTCCGGTGCCACCGGCTTCGCCAGGTGCATTTGATACCCCGCTTCGATGGCCCCCTGGCGATCCGTATCCCGCGTCATGGCACTGACCGCCAGCGCCGGCAGTTCAAACTCGTGACCCCTCTCGCCGCCTTCTCGACAACGGTCGCAGAGAGCGGCAAGTCCACCGTGAAGCTTGACCCCTGGCCCGGACCGGCGCTTTCCGCGTGAATCGAGCCCCCGTGGAGCTGAACCAACTCGTTCGCGAGAGCCAGACCGATTCCCAGCCCGCCTTTCGACCGCGCCAGAGTGTTGTCGGCTTGGGTGAACTTTTTGAAGATCTGCGGGAGATATTCCTTGGTAATTCCGGCACCGTTATCGGTGACACGAATCTGGATGCTCGAACCATCCTCGCGCAAGGCGATGTCCACCCGGCCTCCCTCGGGAGTGAATTTGAGCGCGTTGATCAAGAGATTCCAAATCACCTGCTCCAGGCGCTCGGCATCGCCGGACACAAAATGAGGCACGTTGCCTCCTTCATCGCATAAGAGTTGGATTCCGCGGGAAGCGGCCAATGGCAGCACGGTGCCCATGGCCGACTTGATGACTTCCGTGAGATTCACCTCGGCGAATTCGATCCGCATTTTCCCGGAAGTGATGGCACTCAGATCGAGGAGATCGTTGATTAATTGGGCCTGACTGCGGGCATTCCGCTCGATGATCCTGATGGCCTCCCTGGTCTTCTCCTCGCCCAACGCGCCGGTTTCCAAAAGCTGAGTCCATCCCAGAATGGCCGTGAGCGGTGTCCGCAATTCATGGCTCAAGGTCGCGAGAAAGTCGTCTTTCAGCCTGCTGCCGCGTTCGGCTTCCGCCCGCAATTTGGACTCCGTCTCCACCTCTTCCTGGACTTCGGCGAGTTGCTGCGGTGAAGGAATTTGGATCGCCGCGGGAATGAACTTCCAAAGCACGATTGCGGTGGTGACCGATGCGGCTGCCGTGAAAACCTTGGCCCAACCGGCCAGCCAGTATTCAGGCCTCCAGAGCACATAGATCTCGAAGAGATGGGTGACACCGCAGGAAAAGATAAACAGGGAGAATAACCAGCAGAGAAGTCCGAAACTCAGGTCCCTGCGCCGATGGACCACCGTCATCAATGCCGCCGGGATGGAAAAATAGGCCGCGGCAATGAGCAGATCCGACACGACATGCTGGACCAGCAGCCAGAAGTCCCAACGCATGCAATAGCCATGGGGCATGAAGTTGGTCATGGCATCAGGGGGGGACAACGGGTTCGTACCATGTGGTCAATTCGTGCCGCAAGTCCAATTCCGAGAGGTTTCATTGCAGGATATACAAGTTAGCCGTGAGTTAGCCGTCGTTGATACCAAGCCATCAGTGGGGTGACCGTGATACCATGGACCACGACCGAGGCCGCCACCACGGTGAGGGCAAGGGAAGTGAGCTGCCAGGCTAGGTTCGGATCCAAGCCGCGATTCACCCCGTACATCAAGTAGTACACCGAACCGATTCCTCGAATGCCGAACCAGGAAATCAGCCCCCGTTCCACGGACCCGGTCCGGTTTCCCCACAATCCCGTCAGAACGGCCACCGGACGGACAATGAGAAAGAGAATAACAATGAAACCTATTTCCTCAAACCGCAAATACCCGGGCGACAGAGCCAATCCCACCAGGAGAACCAAGGCCAATTCCAAAATCCGTTCCATCCGCTCGTTGAATTCCAGTACCGCGCCGGCCATATGAGCGGTCGCAGTTTTCGGGTTGGTCGCAATCTCGGTTTCTGCGTCCCTCACCTTCCCGGCGGGAACGGCTCCCTGCTTTTTGTCGCCGGATTTTCGTTGCTCGATCATTCGCAGCATCAGACCGGCAGCGAAGACCGCTAGAAACCCGTAGGTGTGGGCCAGCACCGCGCCTCCGTAGGAGAGAGCGATTAACCCAATGGTGAGAAACTCATCACGTCCAAGTCCTTCGTGATGTTCATGCCGGAAGTGAAGCATGATTCGGCCCACGACGACACCGCAGGCCGCCCCAATGGCCAATCCGCCACAGATCGCCCAAACCACATCCACTGCCCACCATCGCCACCCCCAATCTCCCAACTCATGCAGACCCAACAAACCGAGTCCGAGCATGACAAAGGGGAAGGCGGTTCCATCATTGAATCCGGCCTCACCCGTGAGGCTGAAACGCAGACGGTCGCGGTCCGATGGGTCTTCGAGTTGAACTCCGGACGCCAGCACGGGATCAGTGGGAGCCAGGATCGCTCCGAGCAATACCGCCGCGCCCAGCGGTAAACCGAGAAGGAAGACCCCGGTCAAAGCCACCATCCCAACGGTCAGGGTCATGGAACCAAAAGCCAGCCGGATGGGAATCCCCCATCGGCCGTCCCGCAGGGGAATTCGAAGTTTCAAGCCAGCCGTGAAGAGCGAAACGATCACCGCAAGTTCGGCCAGGCGCTCCAACAACACGGAATGAGTCAGGGGGTCAAATGAAACAAAGCCCAGGCCATACTGTCCGAGCGAGACGGCGGCGCAGAAATAAATAAGGGTCTCGGTCAGGGGCAACCGCTTCACCAAGGCACTGAATAGCGCGACAATGATGAGAAGCAGGCCGAGCAGAAAATACCAGGATTCGAATGCCACTGATGATATCGCGCGCCGAACCCTGACTGCGGGGCATCCGCCGCCCCTTTGCGCACTCTCGTGGGGGAATCGACTTCGAGTTCGCTTCGGATATCTGGTGGGCCGGGGAACCTATCGCCGGCTTTGCTCACGTGGTGCTTGTTGCTCCAGAAGTTCGGCCGGGGCAAAATCATCCGTGAGCACCAGAGCGGACGAGCGACGGGCGACACCACCATATTCTCCCACGACCACGCGCAAATGATCTTCCAGCACGCCGGGTAGATGCGAACCGGCCACCACGGCAGCGAGATTCCCGTGGGGAAATCCCTGGGGAAGGGTGTCGAAAGCCAGCGCAATGACATTGCCCGTGCCGCCGACCCCGAAAAGATGCACCTCGCGAAAGACCGACAGCAAGGTGGCTTGGTCGCTGGCGAAAAGCCGGTTGCCGGAATGCAAGTTGAAAGCCACCACGCCACCCGAAGCAAGGTGATGCTGAAGGAGCCGGTAAAACTCCTGCGTTTTCAGATGGGGTGGCACGGTGCCATCGCGGTAAGCGTCCACGAAAATCCAGTTCCAGCGCTCGGGATTCTTCTTCAGGAAGGCACGCCCGTCTTCGATCCGTACCTGATCCATCTCCCCCGGGCGGAAATCCATGTAGTCGCGAGCCATGTCTTGAACCACGGGATCTAGTTCCACTGTAGTCAACCGGGCCTCCGGATAGGCCTGTCGCAGAAAGCGGTTGAGCCCTCCTCCCCCCAGACCGATGAGAAGAACACGCCGTGGATAGGGTTCCACCAGCGCGGCCGCAAGCATGAAACGAGTGTAGGGAATGACGAGCCGCGCCGGATGGGAAAGGTCAACCGCCGTCTGACGGCTGGATTTCCGGTCCACCCGGAATCGCATTTCCACCTCGTCGCCATTCCTTTCCACCGAGATCTGGTTGTAAAGAGATTCCTGTACCACGCGAAACCGCGTGTCACTCTCCCGAAAGGACGCAGAGGGATCCGGTTCGCAGGCGGAAAACGAAATGCCGACCAGCACTAGAACGCTTCTTATCCGCGCAGGCATCGCCAAACAAAAAGTACCGCCACACCCACACCGGCCGTCCAGAACCACAGCAGGGCACTGACCGGGAAATGCGGAATCAATACGAAGACCGTGAGCATGATGCCGGCGATGTTGCCCAGCGTTCCTGTGCAGTAAATCACTCCCGAGGCAAAACCCGCCGGCATTCCTTTTTCATTAAGACGCTGAATTAGCAGGGGCGTAAGTGCCGCGAGGGCGCTGACGGGCGGAAGAAAAAGCACGCCACAGGCGAGACCGAGAAGCACCGGCAGCGGCAGCGCCCACAGATCCAGTCCAGCCAGCAGAGTGCGGGCCCCCACCGCATTAAAGGCAAAAGCCCCCACCGCGAGGACCAGCACCATCCGCAACCAGCGATCGCGCCCACGACCGTTTACACGGGCCAGCAACCCGCCCAGAATTGAACCGAGGCTGAAGGCGGCGAGAAAAAAGGAAATGATGAACGCCCAGACCACGATGGACGAGCCAAACCAGGGATTGAGCAAACGTGAACCGAGCAATTGAAAACCCATGCTGAAAACTCCGAGAACGAATGAGAGAGCAACCGGCATCGAACTTCGTCTTGTAAGCATCCGGGCCGAAAATGGCCACCTTTGTCTTTCGTCCACACCGGCATCAGAAAGACCCGTCCGGCCACCCATCGGCGCACGATGATTCCGGTCATGTCCCGGATCACGCTGCTTCCATCCCCTGAGATCACTGGAAGGCCCGATCTGGTTAACGTCGAAAAGAGTGAACGCATCGCATCCGTTATTGCCGGGGTTGCCGTGGTCGGCTACGGAATCGTGCGCCGCTCCGGAATCACTCCTTTGCTCCTCCTTCTGGGCGGAATGCTCATTCACCGCGCCACCACCGGTCGGTGTCCGGCCTACCAGCGGTTGGGTCGCGGGCGCGTGCGCACCAACGAGGGAAGCGGGATTTCAGACGGCGAGGGCTTCCGCATAGAGAAGGCCATCATTATCGACCGTGCCCCCGCCCAGGTTTTTAACTATTGGCGCGATTTGGAAAATCTTCCCCGGTTTATGCCTCATCTCCGGTCCGTTAAAGTGCTCTCGAACGGTATTTCCCATTGGGCCGTGGACGGGCCCGTCGGCCCGGTGGAATGGGATGCCGAGATCATCAATGAACACCCGGGCTCTCTTCTCGCGTGGCAAACTCTTCCGGGTGCCGAGGTCCGCAGTGCAGGCACCGTGCGGTTTGAGTCCGTGGATGGTGGTCACCGCACCAAGGTGAGTGTGGTAATGCAATTTCAACCGCCCATCGGGTCGTTGGGTGCGGTTGTGGCCAGGATTTTTGGGGAATCTCCGGGGCAGCGCCTGGGGGAGGATCTCGTCCGTTTCAAGCTGTTGTTGGAGACCGAGAGCGACAGCCTGGCGTCCGTTCCGGGTTAGTGCGCTCTGCTCTATCCGGGCTGGCGCACCATACGGGCGGTTTTGTCGTCGCTTCTAAGGGAGGTACCTGATTCCGGCCTCGGGGATATTCACCCTTCCCCCTCGCCGTGGCATCATGGAAACCCTGAGCCAGAGATAGTCACACGGCCAGCCCGGAGCGCCGCACGATATGCCAGTGTGACTAAATCTATGAAACCTACAACACTTGCACTCCTCACTGCCGCGGCGCTCACCTGTCAGGCCTTTGCCCAAGACACCAACGCCGACAACTCCGGCAAAAACACCCGTGACAAAGACGGGGAAACCCTCACCCCCATCGACCAATCGAACGAGCCCGCGGATCTCAAGATCACGGCGGAGACCCGCAAGATGCTCGTGGCCGACGACTCGCTCTCCATCATGGCGAAGAACGTCAAGGTCATCACCATCGCCGGCGAGGTCACCCTTCGCGGTCCGGTGGAAACCGAGGCGGAAAAAGAGACCGTGGCCAAACATGCCAAAATGGCCGGCGCAACCTCGGTCACCAACGAACTCGAAATCAAAAAATCCTAACTCTCACCCAACTAACCAACCAAACAACACAGAAACAAACAATATGTCTAAATCAATTGTCGGTATTAGCAATTCACGTCTCGAAGTCGAAAATGCCGTGGACGCGCTCCAAGCGTCCGGAATCTCGTCTGCGGATATCTCGGTCCTTATCCCGGAATCCGGCGGCGCGCCGGACACGGGCACGGTAAAGGCCACCAAGGCTCCTGAAGGTGCCACCACCGGAGCCGTCACCGGCGGTCTGGCTGGCGGAACACTCGGTCTTCTGGCTGGCATCGGTGCCCTCGCCATCCCCGGCGTCGGTCCCTTCATCGCAGCTGGCCCCATCATGGCCGCCCTCAGCGGCGCAGCCCTCGGAGCAGCCGGAGGTGGAGTCGTGGGGGCGCTCGTCGGGCTTGGTATTCCTGAGCTTGAGGCCAAGATCTACGAAGATCGCATCAAAGCCGGCGGCTACCTTCTCGCCGTCCATGTTTCGGAAGCCCACAGCGAAGCAGACATCCGCGAGATCCTGAAACGCTGCGACCTCGAAGACATTTCCGCCGTCACGGAGAAGTAATCCTCCGTTCCGGAAAGAACTCACCCGGCGCAGAGCTCATGGCCTCGCCGGGTGATTCTTTTTGGCATGCCCCACCCACCAACAATCATGAAAGCCGTGGATTTCCATAAGCCAAAAGACATGCGGGTGGACACCGTTGACGAACCCGTAATCGAACAATCCAAGGAACTACGGGCCGGAAGGCGGAGTGCTTGAGCAGAAAGGCGGCGGACTCTTCGGCTACACTGATCTCTACGGCGGCTCCATCGCCAATTTCGGGCCCCGGCGCGCCTGGGAGCCGGGCGGATACGTTTGGATGTTCTTAGTCGCATAACCGTTGTGGTTGTTACGAAGTACGTCACACGCACACCGCATCGCTAGCCGGAGTGTTTCCACTGATGACTATGTGAAAACATCCTATTATGATCCATCGTTTCGACAAATTGGCCATTGCCCTTCCGACTCCTGAGAGTCCCGATCCGAATGCCGCTGCGGCCGTCCAAGAGTTGCTCGGGGGGAAGTTCGGCGAAATGTCCACTTTCATGAACTACACCTTCCAGTCGTTCAATTTCCGCGGACGGGAAAAGTTCCGGCCGTTCTATGATCTCATTTCGAACTTTGCCGCCGAGGAATACGCCCACATCGAGTTGGTCTCAGCCACGATCAATTTGCTACTCTCGGAAACAACCAGAGGATCAATCGCAATACGGCGAAAACCGCCCAGGCGTCCCCCCTCTTGGGCGTAAACGAGGTTCGCAACAGTTATCATTTGCTTGCCTCCGGACAGACTGCCCTGCCTATGGATTCCATGGGCCGGCTGTGGTCGGGAGACAATGTTTTCTCCAGCGGAAATCTTAAGTTGGATCTTCTGCACAACTTCTTTCTTGAGTGCGGAGCGCGCGCGGAAAAAATTCGGATTTACGAAATGGTGAAGGACCCAACTGCCCGCGCCATGGTGGGCTTCTTGCTCGTGCGGGGTGGCGTACACATTGTGGCCTATGCCCGCGCTTTGGAAAAGCTGACGGGGGCCGACGTGGGCAAAGTGCTTCCTATGCCCGATATCTGCAATCGCAAGTTCCCGGAAGCTGCCCTTCACGAAAAGAATGGCCTGCATCGCATCCTGTACCGATGGAGCCCGGAGGATTACACCCATCTCGATCAAGTCTGGAATGGCCAACACCCCGAGGATGGTGGTGACCTGGTCGTCCAGGATGAGATTCCGGTGGGAGCGCCCTGGCCGGAATGTGGGGAGGAGCCCCAACTTTCCGCACCCGGGGGTATCGATCCGGACATGCTCAAGCATTACGCGAAAATCCTTAACTGAGAGTTCATCTTAGACACACGCACATGGACAATGGAAAACGATAGAAGACACCTATGAAACTCGAAACCTTACACGATCTCTATATACACGAACTTAAGGACCTCTACAGCGCGGAGAATCAACTGATCAAGGCGTTGCCCAAGATGGTCAAGGCCGCTGACAACGAAAAGCTGTCCGCCGGCTTTGCCAAGCACCTCGAAGAAACCAAAGTTCACTCCCAGCGCCTGGAGGAAATCCTCAAGAGCCACGACGAAACCACCCGTGGCCCGAAATGCCAGGGCATGGAAGGTCTGCTCAAGGAAGGTCAGGATATGATCGAAGAGGAAGCTGACGAAGAAGTGCGCGATGCCGGCCTCATCTCCGCTGCCCAGCGCGTGGAACATTACGAAATCGCCGGTTACGGCTGCGCCCGCACCTACGCCGAACTGCTCGGGGACAAAAAGGGAGCTAAAAGCCTCCAGAAAACCTTGGACGAGGAAGCCCTCACCGATCGCAACCTGACCGACCTGGCCAAGGCTACTATCAATCTCGCGGCGGCTAATTAATCAGCGCACTGCATCAACCGAAAAGGCCCGGCTCATCAGCCGGGCCTTTTTCTGTACATTTGAGATTTCCAGATCTTGCGGCAGCACCACGCAGCGGCCAGTCGGCGGCAACCTCGGAGTGCAGGGCGATTTCTGCTGCGGAAATCCACCCCAGGGCAAACGCATTAAAACCCCAGGAGTGAGAGCAAGTAAGAGTGATCCCAAGAAGCATTCTTCTGTTTGCCCTTGATGCCGCGTTTTTTGGAGGTGTCGTTTTTGAGGACATTGAGAGCGATGTGGCGAAGGATG
>JBGTGQ010000073.1:0-30493 GCA_041746635.1 Terrimicrobiaceae bacterium
AAAACTCACGTTGTCCGCTACATGGGCCCGCACCTGCTCCGGCGTCCAGCCTGCGCCCCGCAGTGCCCGCAAGCTGAGGGCATCGTCGCGCTTGGCCAGCCGGCGGCCGTTTTCATCCAGCACGAGCGGGCAGTGGAAAAAGGCCGGAGGCAACGCGTTGAGCGCACGATAGATGAGAATTTGCCGCGCGGTGGACGTGAGCAGATCCGCTCCGCGCACAACTTCCGTGATGCCCATGGCTGCGTCGTCCACCACCACCGCCAACTCATAGGCCGGAACATTCTCACGGTTCCAGACCAGAAAATCCCCGAAATCGCGCAAAGCCTCCCGCCGCACCGGACCAAGGTTTTCATCCTCAAATACGATGGTTTCGCGATCCGGCACCCGAAACCGCCAGTTGCAGCCCTCCGGGTTCTCGTAACGCAAGCTCCCCTCCACCGGGGCCCGCCATTCGACGGGGAAAACGGGTTCCTCCTCATGCGGAGCCAGTGCCACCTGCGCGACATCCTTGCGGGAACGCAAACACGGATAGATAAATCCTCCGTCGCGCAAACGCCGCCAGGCGGCGAGATAATATTCCCGCCGCGCACTCTGTTCGTACGGAGCAAACGGCCCGCCCACATCCGGCCCCTCCTGCCAACTCAGACCCAGCCAGCGCAGATCGTCCACCGCCGCTCGGGAAAACACCGGCAGACAGCGACGCGGGTCGAGATCCTCCATGCGGAAAACCAGCGTCCCTTGCGCCGCCCGCTGAAACGCCGTCCAGAATGTTGCGGCATGCCCGCGATGAAGATACCCCGTCGGCGTCGGGGCCACGCGGCCCCGGTAGCCGGCGTTCATGAATGCATACGCTTACTCATGAAACGAGCAGACGTATTGGCAGATTCCTTCCCCGACCGTGATGGTGAATCCAGACTTCGCGGGAACCTCGAAATGAGTTCCGTCGCCATACCGCTCGGATTGCGTTTCTCCATCCAGCACCACCTCGCACACACCGGCGGTAATCTCCATCCGCTCGGCCATGTCCGTACCGAAATGATACGTGCCGGGATAAATCAGCCCCAGGGTTTTTCGCGAGGCATCCGCCAAACGAATGGTGTGGGAAACCACCTTGCCGTCGAAGTAAACATTCGCCTTGGCGACCGCTGTGACCTGAGAAAATTCCATGGCGCGGAAATCGCCTGCCCGGTGAGATTTGGCAAGGAGAAATGGGAGAAACGGGAGCCGACACTCGGGATCGAACCGAGGACCGACGGTTTACAAAGCTGTACGGATATTGTGTAAAGCGTTGGAAACCAAGACGCCCCCGAATGCACTGGACGAATGTGGGCAGATCACGCAGTTGGACGCAGTCCCCAATACCTCTTCGCCTCTGCCTTCAGCACAGGTCTGCGATAGTGTGACTTGATCACGTTTACGGAGTTTCCCATCATCTCGGCCAGCTCGGCTCGGTTCTGATGGAGGGCCAGCCAATAGCTCGCGTAACTGTGCCGCATGATGTCCTCGACCCACTTGGTCTGATGCTCCTCTGAACCGTATCCCGCAGCCTCCTTGACCGATCTCCATCGAGGCCGAAGATTGATCCCTGCGATCAAGCCAGCTGTTTTCGCGTAGGGTTTCAGCCATGCGATGAGGGCTGGTTCCATCTTCACGAACCGTGAATCACGCGTCTTGCTGGTATGCGCGAGGACCTCGATGGTCTTGGATTTGAAGTGAACCTGAGCCCAATCCAGCTGTTCAGCCTCTCCGGGCCGAAGTCCCGCAAACCACTGAGGCGCTTTTGCTGGAAAACTCCAACCTTGGCTTCCACCGATATACTTCCCATCAATGGCAAGGGCGTTTCGACGTACAGTCTGCGCGTGAACGCCTGCCTCACGGGCAACTTCTGCCGTGCTCAACATCCGGCCTTTGGTGGGCGAGGGTGCAATATCGGACTGGCGCAACCGCCGCGCCGCCTCTTCCAGCAAGTCGGCAAGTTGCTCGTTACTCATTTGGTCCTCCGTCCTGTCGCCTTGTCATGAAGCAACTGCCGCAGCCATTGCGGGGCTTTGTCCGGGAAGTCCCAGCCGCGCGGGCCGCCAAGGTTTTTCCCGTCGAGTTCCAGCGCGTATTTACGCACGGTGTCAGGATGTACTTTTGCGGCATCGGCAACTTCCTGGGTGCTCATGGGTATAGCTGGCGAAGGCCGGGCCCGCATGGGAAGAAGATTCAAGTTTCACACGTTTCGCAAGGGTGTGTAATCGCCAACGAAAGCCCACCGTGTTGCCCAATTAATTTTACAGTTTTGTTCCGGCAAACTTAAGAGTTTTCCGGCGGGCGCGCCGGAGATGACCTATCCCTGCTGGCTCCGGCAGGGACATGGATTAGATCAGTTGATTCGGGTGTCCAAAAGTCTGATTGATGCAAAACGCATCAACCCGATCCAGTCTTCCCCGCCAAAGAGCCTTCGAGGGAATCGGCTCTGCTGGGGAGCCGGGTCTCCAGAACTCGACGCCTTTCAGGTGGATGAATACCGGAGGATCGCCAGCCGCATCTTTAAGTGGGACATTAAATTCAATGGCCATTTCCGAAAGGGTATCCTTATGCCAGCCCTTGATATTATCCAAAATCCAGTATCCATCTGCCGAAAACTCTTGATGAGATATTAACTCCCCGGAAACCATTATGCCTCCAACCTGCAAGACAAGCCTGACTTCCTTGATGGGTTTAGCGTCTCTGGCGCGCTGTTCAACCATCTCCATCAGGGTTAACAAAATCGGGTCGACCTCACTGTAATCCATATAAAAATGAACGATATGCTTCTTCTCAACGGGGGCGGGTCATTTACTTCTTATCAAACCGCGCCTGAGTTTCGGCCATCTGTCTGGCAACCTGCTGCCATTGTTTTTCTGTCGCGGCAATCACCGCCAGATCCTTCGATTCGTACGCCCTCTTGAGCTCTATTTCCATCTGTATTTGAACAAGGCGGTTCACCATCATGAAAATAGTCCTGTCATTCGTGGAAGCGGGGTATTTTGCGTGAATAGCTTCGAGTTTTAGAAGCCACTCTGAGTCAGTCCTTGGGTCAAGTTCCGCAATCGCAAGGGTGGCTTCTGATATTTGCCTCTGAGTGTCGGAGCTTTGTGCGCCCTGACTGTTCCATTGGTCGCGGTTGAATCCTCTCGGGCCTTGTGGCTGGCCTTGTCCTTGGGAATTGCGGCTCTTGCGCTGCTGGGTCTCCAAATCGTAGATTTGCTGCCTCTGCCTCCGGATCAGGTCTTCCTGATTGCGCTGTTTTTGCTCTCGAAAGACGCGCTCATTCTGTTGCTGAAGTGACTCGATTTGCGCGAAGGATGGCGCAATTGCAAGCAGCGTAAAAAGTATAGGGAGGATGGCTTTCATTTAGAGATCATGCGTGCATTTTCTGCGAATGCTCAAGCCGAGAGTTGCAGGGGATCATGTCCATTGCTCTCAACCCTCAGGCCTGATTGTGCCTCACTACCCGGATGTCCCTCATCGTGACCCAGACAATTGTCGAGCGAGTTAAAAGCTTCACTGCCTCGAATGGCGGAACGGTCACGGTTGAAAGCTACGGACAAATCACCTATCCGGATCACTCCGTGGTGAAGCGCAGCCGAATGGAAATTTCCAAGGAGATCAGCGTTCGCGGCGTCACCTACACCGCCATCCATGAATATGGAGACGCCATAGCATTTGGTGCCTCGTTGCACCGTGCTTACGAGGCGGTGAACGCGATTCTGGAGCGAAATGAAGGACCCACCAAGAAGGCGGAGATACGCTGTCAAATTGACGATGATCTTTCCCTTGGCGCTTTGGTCGTGCCGGAGACCCGGTTGAAGATTTACCGGTGCTACTTTCTGGAAAGCCAGCAAGATGGCGAAAAGCTCCGCGTCGAAATCGAGCCGAGCGAGTTCGATGATCTGGTGAACCAAGTCATCAGGATTTGATTGGAGTCCGATAGCTGCCATCAACGGCGGTTATATCTTGGAATACCCTTGGCCGGGGCATTTCTTGGTAACCACCAGAAGCGGAGATCAATTGGAACAATCCCCAAGTCACTCATGACAAAATTTTCATCGCGGGTGTCACCAATTCCTACCTGAAAAAGGTTCGTGAGTTTGTGGCTCTTCCACAAAAAGCACTCTTGCCTCCACGGGATCATTCCACTTGAGGCAAGGTAATTATCGACTTGAGCCTGAGTCGGCGGCTTGCCTTTGATGAATTTTTGCGTGGTCACAATACGCCCGTCGAGCGTCATGCCCATCGCTGTAGGGGCGTTACCGAAAATATTTCTCCAAATCAGAAGCCGATTTAGATAGAGAAGCGGAGTCGATTGAGCTTGGCAAATTCGTTTGCCTTCAAAGAAATTCCAATCTCCGAAACAACCAGGAAGCGTAACTTTAGTTACAATTCCTGCGCTTTCTTCCAAATAAACAGCGTGCTCTGAACCGCGTGCAAGCTCCGGAAATAGGATGGTATTTTCTCGAGCGTGTGAACATGTTTCCGTCCACTCAGAAAGCCAGAGAACTTCTCTGGTTTGAAGTGTTGCTACGACCCTGTTCCAGATGCCCTTTGGAAACTTTCGACTTGCTTCTTGGCGTCTCCGTAGGAAATCGAGGGGGGTTGAGCCTTTACAGCACGATGAACAAGGCCACGTACGCCAGCGAATTGCGCTCGCGTTGCCGCCGTCACCTTGTGGATTGGAGGATATTGGGTATTCCCAAGCTGGTTGTTCATCGAAATCGGGCACATTGTTCACCACTCTTCACCACTTCTGTCAACTTTTCACCAGCTTTTTTTCGATTGTCGCCAGAAGGAGCGGGGCTAGATCCATCAGACGAAGAAATGGTAGTGGTGACTCAGGTCAGTGCCGCATCGGTGGAATCCCGTGACAGGCAAGGCATCCCTGTCACGGGGCTTTATCGCAACCACCTCCACGATATCAATCACCGCCTCGATGGCGTCGGGGCGAAACAGACAGTATTTCTCCTCCCCGAGGTCCTCTTCGAAAGTTCCCCGGCAAATCTCCTTTCCGGCCCGATCGATGATGGTAGCTGGTATGGGCTGGCTCATGCGTTAATCAGCTTTCTAATCCACGAATCCACAACACCGAACACCTCGTGCTTTGGGTCGTCGAGCCAGATAATCCGCTCGTCTGTTTCCTCCAAAGAATCGCTAGCGATGCGCTCAATAGCCCCGGTCGAAGTTTCTCGAAACCCGATGGTTTTGTGCTTCGGGTCCTCAAATGTCGCGGTCAACCCTGCCTCTTTGAGGTCTGCCGAAAGCGAGTCAACAAGGTCTGGACCCATCACGATCACGGACTTTCCACGGGTGGCGGTTATCATCAATTGGGGGATTTCCATCTTCGCCAGCCCTATCCTTATTTCGCAGCACTAGCAATCACTCAAGCATGATATCAACCGATGCGTGATTGCATATTTACTTAAGGTGCCTTAAGTATCTCCCCATGAGCAAACGCCTCACTCCCACTCATTGGGCCGAACTCCGCACCGCCTACGCCGGGGGTGCTGGTCTCCGCGAACTGGCCCGCAGCATGGGAATCCCTCCCGGAACGATTCTTTCCCGAGCCAGGCGCGAACAATGGAAGGGGCACATTCAAGCCGCCAAAGCCCTCACTGTCCTGCCACCGGAGCGGACACCGGACAAAACCACGCTACAGGCCGTTGTGGCTTCAAAGCAGCCCACAGGGGAAAGACACGTTGAACGCATGTCCGCAACCGTGGAGCGCATCATGGAATCCATCGAGCGTCTTGACGGCAAAGACCTGCTTGTTCTGTCCACGCTGCTGGAAAAATATGATCGTCTCGCCCGACGCTCCTTCGGGCTGGATACGGACAACCCCACCCAGACGATCAACGTCTTGAACATGCGGTTTGAGTGAAGCGTCTTCGATAATTGACAGCCCCCGATAAAGGGCGGGTACTTGGCCGATGGAAGAGCCAGCAAAACCAAAGCGGCAAACGACTCAGGCGGCTTTCTGGGCAGAGCAAAGGGCCATACATGGTTCGCGGCTTCAAGAGAGGATGGATTCGTACCCTTTGCGCTACGTCACCATCGAGGCAAAGCCGACCGTCAAGAGCGAGGATGTTCAGGCCGAGCCCGCACAGGACGAGCAAGGCAAATCATCCGGGCAGGTTTGAATTCTTTTGGTTGGCGTTCCCTCTGTGGGAAATCATTTGCAATCGTTTGGGGCAATCAGGGGCGGAACTCAGGAGAACTGATCGCAAATACGTTTACCTAGGCAAATCCACTTGGCGAGTACTTGGCAGATAAATTTCGTTTATGCACGTTTTGATGCGTGTCTGTGCGCAATCAACCCATGAAGCAAATCGCCCGCATAGCCTGTATTTATGCTGGTTACAGAGTAAAAAGGAGGGAGCCGACACTCGGGATCGAACCGAGGACCGACGGTTTACAAAACCGTTGCTCTACCGCTGAGCTATGTCGGCACTGAAAGGGCGTTTGTGCAATCCGCAAATCAAATCACGCCCCTCTCACTTTGGAAAGTTCGGGACGCGAGGCAAGTAGTTTTATTCGGAGCGTACGGGCGGGACGGACAAAAAAAATCAGATTTACGGAATGCACCCGCCCCGATATTTCCCTTCGGTTGTGAAGATCAAGGCGGCCGGATGGATGATGATTTGCGGGGTGCTTCTGGCGGGCTGCGTCACCCCGCCACCCGCCCCTCGCATCGCCCGTTCCGACTCTTCCAAGAAGCCGGACACGGGGCCATTTTGGTGGGGGATTTCCTCCAGCGCGTTCCAAAATGAAGACCGCGCCGAGGCACCCGGGTCGCCTAATCATTTTCAAACAGACTGGGATCTTTTCGCCGAAGCGGGCCGCGTTCCGCCTAAGGGGGACACGGCGGTGTTTAGCTGGAGCCAATTCGACAGAGATCTGGAGGCGCTGAAAAAAATCGGCGTGAACCATTACCGCTTCGGCGTGGAATGGGCCCGGGTGGAACCGCAACCCGGCCGCTACAACGAGGCTGCCATCCGCCGCTACGTCGAAATGGCGCGCAAACTCAAGGCGGCGGGCATCGAACCGGTGGTCACGCTCTGGCATTTCACCTTCCCGGGCTGGATGGTGACGAAGGGAAATTCGGGGAAATCCCGCTGGTTCCATCCCCTCTATCGCGAGCGTTGGCCGCTTTTTGTGGACAAAATTTCCAAAGCCATGGGCTCCCCTGTTCGTACTTATGCGCCGCAGAATGAGCCCAACGGTGACATTGCTCTCGGCTACATCAGCGCGACCTGGCCGCCGGGATCGTTCGCCGATTTCGGAAAATTCGGAGCCGCCATGCGGGAAAGCGTCTGGGGGTTTCGCGAAGCGGCCTCTATCATCCGGAAGAATCGGAAGGATGCCTTGATCCTCAGCGTCCAGGCTTTGCCGTATTGGTATTGGACCTTCTGGGATCCGACCCGGGCTTATTACAACTTCATGCAGCGGATCAATTTCACCCATCTCGACCGCACGTATGACGTCTGCGACCTCATCGGGTTTAACTATTATTACACCGAATACGCCGACTTCACGGCGCTGCTGGCTTTGAAGGCCCGGCGCGGGCGCAATTACAGCCTGCTGGGCTGGGTGATCCAGCCACATTCTCTCTACAAACAAATCGCCACCCTCTCGAAACGGTACGACAAGCCCATCATCATCACGGAAAATGGGATCGCCACCTCGAAGGATATCAAACGGGTGCGCTATCTCTTTAATCACATGTTGGAGGTCAAGGAAGCCATGCGCGACGGCTACGATGTGCGCGGGTATTTCGTTTGGACCCTGGTGGATAACTACGAATGGCACCACGGCTACAAGGCTCCCTTCGGCATGACCCGGATGGATCCCGTGACCAAACGCCGCATGCTCCGGCCTTCCGCGCTCTTTTACAAAGGCATCATCGGGACATCGAAGGAAACCGCGATGCTGGATGAGATTTCCACCAAACCAGAGCTGCCGGCGGGACTGATCGAGCGTTAAGCTCCGCAAACGAGAAAAATGGAGGGGATGCGGGCCTTCGCATACTTTTCCGACAGCCTCTAAGCCGCGCAGAGCATGGCTGCGCCAAAAACTCCGGCGCTGTCCCCCAGAGCCGGCTTGAGAAATTGCGTGCGCACCTCGGGGTTGAAAGTGTGGCGCAAAACGGCTGCGCGTGCTGCCGGAGTGTAAAGACAATCAATGTTCCCCACTCCGCCTCCGATGACAATGGCATCGGGATCGAGGATATTGACGATGGCGGCGATGGCTTCGCCGAATTTGTTTTGGAGCCGGGCCAGCGTGGCGGCGGCGGCGGTGTCGCCCGCAGCGCGTTTGACAATCTCCGGCAGGCGGATGGTTTCCATTCCGCCCTGTTCCCGATAAAATTGTTCCAGGGAAGGGCCGGCCAACACGGTTTCCACACAGCCCTTGCGGCCACAGTAGCACGAGGTGGTCTCCCCGCCGATCGGGTTGTGTCCCCATTCACCGGCAATGCCATGCAATCCTTCCAACAAACTTCCATGCACAACCAAGCCTCCTCCCACCCCCGTGCCAAGGATCAGACCCATAACCACGGGAAAATTCCGCGCGGCCCCCAGAGTCGCTTCGGCCAGCGCGAAACAATTCGCATCATTGGCCAGGTGAACCTCCCGGCCGAGGCGGGTCGAAAGGTCCTCCTTTAATGACCGGCCAATCAGGCAGGTGGTGTTGGAGTTTTTCATCACCCCCGTGGCTGGCTCGGTGGCGCCAGGCGTGCCAAGACCGAGCCTCGCGGGACGTTTCAGGCCGGAGACGGATTCCAATTGCTCAACCACCCGCTGAATCTGGCCGAGGATGTGTTCGTAGCCGAGCTGGCTTTCGGTAGGCAGGCGCAGGCGGTGGACCGTTTTGTCCGGATGCGCCGGATCAAGAATCGCTCCCTCGATTTTCGTGCCGCCGAGATCAATGCCCCACAGGCTCATGCGAGATTTTGTTTCGACGGACGCAAGAGCCTGCGTCTCTCCAACTCAGACCGACACGCGCATCGGCATGATGACGTAAAGGAACGGTGTGTTGATCTTGATCACGCCCGGGCTCATCTCGTCAATCAACTCAATGTGAATCTCGTCGTTGGCGAGATTGCGCAGGGGATCGAGAAGAAATTCGGGGTTGAAGGCAATGGAGATGTCGCGGCCGCGATAAACCACCGCCAGCGATTCGCGCGCCTCGCCGACCTCCGGCGTATTGGCCGTAATATCGAGGTTGTTCTTGGTGAAGTTGATTCGCACCGAACTGGTTTTGTCGCTGCTGAGCAGGGACACCCGGCGGACGCAATTGAGGAGAGCTTCGCGTTCGATGGTCACGCGCTCCTTGGCTTCGCCGGGAATGACCTGCCGGTAGTTGGGATAATTTCCCTCCACGAGCTTCGAGACCAATTGGGAACCGTTCAGCTCGAACGAGACAAGATTTTCCGCGACGGAGATCTGCAGTTCGCCGTCATCGCTGAGCAGGCGTTGCAGTTCGGTGATCGCCTTGGTCGGGACGATGAAATCGCGCTCGTGGCTGCGGGGAAATTCCAGATCGCTGTCGAACAGAGCCAGGCGGCGGCCATCGGTTGCCACCAGGGTGAGCTTGTTTTCCTTAAAGGAAAAGAGGATGCCGTTGAGGACGTAGCGGGTCTCATCCACCGAGATGGCATAGGAGGTTTTGCGCAGGCCGTCTTTCAGTTCGGACTGCTTGATCGTGTAGGTTTTGGCTTCCTTGAAGGACGGGAAGGCGGGAAACTCGTCCTTGGCCAAGCCGAAAATTTTGAAATAGCTCGAACCGCAGCGCAGGGTGGAAATGTTTTTGGCGTCGGTCTCGATCGTGATCTCGGAGGCGGGGAGCTCACGCACGATGGAAGCGAGTCGTCGGGCCGGCAACGTGGTCGCGCCGGCTTTTTCGACTTGGGCGGTGATTTCACAGCGGATGGCGACCTCAAGGTCGGTGGTCGTGAGGCGGACGCCCGTCTCGGTCGTTTCGAGGAGGGCATTGGTCAGGACCGGCAACGTGGAACGTGTGCTGACAACGTTTTGAATGCGTTGCAGGCCGTCGAGGAGGGCTTCTTTGGTGACAGCGAACTTCATGAAGGAAACTGATTTATTGACCGTCTGCCGCGAAGTCAAACATAAGTCCACGCGTCGGACGCAGGCAATTTGCGCTGCCTGGCCTCAGCGCTGCAACTGCGTGTCGAGGAGGCGGACGATGTGGCGGGTTTGCTCGTCCTCTTCCAGGCGGCGTTTGACCAGCTTGCAGGCGTGAATAACGGTGCCGTGATCCTTGCCGCCAAAGGCATCGCCGATGTCGCTGAGCGAAGACTTGGTGAGTTCGCGGGAGAGATACATCGCGATCTGGCGGGGGAAGGCGATGTTGGCCGGACGGCGTTTGCTGGTCATGTCGGCAAGGCGCACATCGTATTGCTCGGCGACCTTGCGCTGGATTTGCTCGATGGTGACGGCGCGGCGGGCCTGTTCCTGGAAAATATCGCGCAGCAGATTTTCAATGGCGTCGCGGGTGATTTCGCGATCGCTGAGCGATTTGTAGGAGGCCACGCGCATGAGCGCACCTTCCAGACGGCGCACGTTGTTGCGAATGCGGTCGGCCAGGAATTCGATCACCCAAGGCTCCAAGGCAATGCTCAGGCTTTCGGCTTTTTTCTTGAGAATTGCGATGCGGGTTTCGACATCCGGGGGTTGCAACTCCGCCGTCATGCCCCACTCGAAGCGGGAGACCAGACGGTGTTCGAGTTTCTCGATTTCGCTGGCGGGACGGTCGCTGGAAAGGACGATCTGTTTGTGACCGTCGTGCAAAGCATTGAAGGTGTGGAAAAATTCCTCCTGCGAGCGTTCCTTGCCGGCGAGGAACTGGATGTCGTCGATCATCAGCACATCGGCCGAGCGGTATTTCTTGCGGAACTTCACCAGTGAACCGTGTTGAATGGCATCAATGAACTCGTTGGTGAACTGCTCGCTGGAAAGGTAAACAACCTTGGCCGATTTCTGATTTTGGATGACGTAGTGGCCGATGGCCTGCAGGAGGTGGGTCTTGCCCAGACCGCTGCCGCCATAAACAAAAAAGGGATTGTACGTCTTGGCCGGGGTCTTGGCGATGGCGAGGGCGGCACTGTGCGCGAACTGGTTGTTCGAGCCGACGACAAACGTGTCGAAGGTGTTGCGCGGATTCATGCCCGACGAAACCGGGACTTGGGCGCGCTCGCGAATGGTGGCCCGCGACGAGGGTTGGGAAGGGAGATGGGATGCCATCACGGGCGTGGTGTCTTCGCTGCCCACCGCGCAAAATTGAACCTTGCGGGGACTGCCCATGATCTCGGCCACGGCATCTTGAACCAGCGGAAGATAATTGCTCTCGATGAAAAATTGGTGAATCGGATTCGGCACGCCCAAGACCAATTTGGTGCCATCATCCGAGGCGACAGTCACCCCTTGAAACCAACGCTCAAAACCGTCGGCGCTGATCCGCTGCCGAATCACCTCGGAAACCGAAGTCCAGATCTGTCCACAATTGGATGTCATAGAGAGTTATACACGTGATTCCTGGCAGCCCGAGCGGAACCAATGCGAGGCGGCCTAGCAGCTTGAGCGGAGGACAGAAGAACGCAAATCGGCTCGCAAGCCAAGCACTTTTCCGAGACCATGCGGGGAAAATTTATCATAAGATACTATAAATCAATTGGTTAAAAAAATTGCGCAGGCGGCTGCTCGCCTCAGTCCTGAAATTCTTGACGAAACCGCTTATTTCCTCGCGGAGTCGGAGTTCCAGAATCAGTTTGGGGGTGCGGAGCATCTTCACAAGTTATTCACAGGCGGGTAACCCTCAGGTGCCGCAAGCGGCGTGAGAATAGAAATCGAACCCCGTTTCGCTCAAGAAAAAATGGCGAAATTGTCACAATTAAATTTGGATTTTCGGGTCAAATTTTCTTGACCACCCCGCGCATCAAGACGCCGTCTGGGTTTGCGGGTCAATCGCGGTTTTCGACGGAAAAAGAATCGAGAAGGCGAACGTGACCGAACAGCCGATGAGAACGAAATACGGCCAGGAAATCGCGGGCCACCAATCGGGCATGAAACCGCCGAAGGAAAGTTTGAAGACGGTGCCGGTTGCAGGATCGTCGTAGAGGGGGATCTGAATTTTCGCGAGGATCAGGACGGCGGCGATCCCGAGGAGCATGCCAAAAACATTGGCGATATCGTTGCCCCGGCGTTCCGTCAGCACGCCGAGCAGGAAAACACCAAGGATCGCGCCGTAGCCGTAACCCAGGATGCCGATGGCGAGCGGGATGATGGTGACATTGGTCTTCAACGCCGCGTACGCGACAACCGTGGCAACGACAATCATGAGAAACCCAAAGACAGCGGTGGCGATGCGGGCCGAACGCACAGCTTGACGATCACTGGCGGCGGGGTTGATGTAAGGCTGGTAAAAGTCCCGGATGAAGGACGTCGCGAGAGCGTTCAACGCGGCGGAAGTGGAGCCCATCATGGTGGCAAAAACGCCCGCGATGATGAGGCCGCGGATTCCCACCGGCATCGAATGCACGATGTAGTGGGCGAAGATTTCGTTGGTGACAGTGGGCAGCAACGGATCGTGATTCACCTGGTAATAAACCCAAAGGAGGATGCCGACGACGAGGAAGGCGAGCACGATGGGAATGTCGGCAAAGCCGCTCACGATGAGGCTGAGGCGGGATTTTTGCGGATTCTCCGCCGTGAGCATGCGCTGCACCATGTCCTGGTCGGTCCCGTGCGTGGCCATGGTGAAAAAGGTGGAGCCCACAATAGCGGCGAAAATCGTGTAGGGATTTTCCAGCATGCCCTTGAGCGCCTCGCCGAAGGGCTTGGTGGCATCCCAGCCAGTTCGGAACATGCTGACGTCCTGGCCGGAAAGTTTTTCGGAAATCGTCTGCCAGCCGCCGGGGATATGAAAATAGAGGGTGAAAACGGCAAAGAAGGCGGCGCCGACCATGATGCAGGCTTGAATCAAATCCGTCCAGACGACCGCCTTGATGCCACCGACAGCCGTGTAAAACGTGGTGACCACAGTAATGAAAACAATGCCCCAGAAATACGTCCACACCGTCACTTCCTGCCCGGGCAGAAGGTAACGCCAGATCACCACCAAAATCACGCCGCCCAAATAAAGCCGCACCCCGATGCCCAGCACGCGGCTGAGCAGAAAGATGCCGCTGGCCATGTCCTTCGTGCGCGGACCGAAGCGCACGGTCAGAAATTCGTAAATGCTCTGCACCTTGTGTTTGAAGTACGGCGCGATAAAAAGATACGCGATGATGATGCGGGCAATGATGGTGCCGATGGCCAGTTGCGCGTAGGCGAAGCTGCGGTCTTTATAACCTTCGCCTGGCGTACCGAGGAACGTGGCGGCGCTGGTTTCCGCCGCGATGATGGAGGCCAGCACGGCCCACCAGGGAATCTTGTGCCCGCCGAGGGCAAACTCCCGCAGAGTCGTATTGTTCCGTCCGGCGTACAAGCCGATGCCCACGATCAGGACGAAGTAAAAAACAATGACCCCTCCATCAACCCATAGCGCGAAGGACGTCATGGCAGTGTCTTGGCCAGCACCTTCGAGTGGCGTCCGCTGACGTCGTATTTGCCCCGCCGTTCCGCCGGCAGGATTTCCGGAGACACCTCGGTGAAACCGCCTTTTTGTTGGAGATAATTAAAGGCCTGGGTCGAAAGCGCGAAGAGCCGCTTGAGGCCCTTCTCCTTCGCCAGATTTTCCACGAAGGCCATCAGTTTGCGACCGTATCCCTGATTCTCATGCGTCTTGCTCACGTACAGACACGCCAGTTCCCCCGACGCCTCCTGCGGATACAAATGCAGGGCCACGCAAGCCACCGGCGTCTTGTCCACTTCGAGCAGCCAGTAATCTTCCAAGTGTTCCAGAATTTCCGCCCGCGTCCGCCGGACCAGTTCTTCACCTTGCACCGATTGCCGAATGAGCGACATCACCGCCCGCACGTCCTTTTTGAAAATGCGCCGGATCTGCTGGTATTCGTTGGAATAAACCATCGTGCCAAATCCCTCGTGACTGAAAATCTCGGTCAGCAAGGCTTCATTCACCGCGCCATTGAGCACATGCACGCGCGGCACCCCCTGCCCACAAGCCCGCGCGGCGCATTCCAGTTTCGACACCACACTTTGGGTCAAATCCCCCCGCGATTTTTTCAACAACTCCTGCGTCTCCGTGACCGAAAGCTGCCGGGGCAACGCCTTGCCGGCAAAGGCCGAGGCCGGTGCCAGGTAAATGATCTTCGCTGCCGAAAGTTCCTCCGCCACCTCCACCGCCGCCGCGTCCGAGTTGACCCGATAGGTCCGCCCCTCGCCGTCAAACCCCAACGGCGGCACCACCGGCACAATCCCCTCGTCGAGCAACAGCCGCAGCGCTTTCGCGTCCACCCGCTCGACCCGGCCGGTGTATTGAAAATCCTGCCCGCCCAGAATCCCCGCCGGATGCGCGATGATCGCATTGATATACGCCGCCCGCAGATCCACCGCCGAAAGCCCTTCCATCATCTGATTCGTCAGCCGGATTGCCGCCGTGATGCTCATCTCCAGCGTCGTCTCATCCGTCACGCCGGTCCCGTCGGAATTCGTCAGTGCGACGCCCCGTGCCTTCGCCAGTTCCACCACCTGATGACTCGCGCCATGCACCAGCACCACCTTCACGCTGAGCGACCGCAGCACGGCCAGATCCAGCAGCACATTGGCGAAATTCTCTGAAGCCGCCACCTCGCCATCCACGGCAATCACGAAAACGCGCTCCCGGAAACGGGGCACGTATTGCAGGATTTCGCGCAGGTCGGAGACGTTCACAACGGAGGGGGTCATTCGTCATTTGTCACTGGTCATTAGTCAATACAGAATCGACCCTCATATCGGCCGGTGACCAAGGACAATTGACCAGTGACCGATTTGCTCAGGCCACACCTTCAAGACGAAAACCCCCATCCAGCTCCGCCGCCAGGATCGAGGTCAGCGCACCCGGCGCCTCCAACGCCGCCAGAATCCCGCAGTCCGCCAGCGGCACGAATCGCGCCCGCGGCAACTTGCGGGAAATATCCTCCCCCACCGGCAGCGGAAATCCTGCCGCGCGATCCGGCCACAAAATCGTTACCGCATGGGGCACCCGCCCCAGCCGCGATTCGATATCAAAAGCCAGCCGACCGCGCAGGAAACCGAAGATTGCGTGCTCCGCCCCCGATTGCTGTGCGCAAGTCGTGAGTGCGCGCACCATTTCCTCCGTCAGCCGCGAGCCATCCCCCAGGGCAAACTTGGTCAGCCAGCCCCGGATGAACGGGGCCCGCGAAAGATAATTGTGGTAAACGAACCGGTTCAACCCCGGTAAACCCACCAGCGCCACCATCCCCGCCGCCCGCCATTTCCCCGACTCCTTCAGCCCCGTCGGCAGCAGCACGATCAGCCGTTCGATCCGCTCCGGATGCCGCGAAGCCATCAGCAGCGCGATCCCCGCCGTCAAGCCGCTGGCCACGATGATCGGCTTTCGCCCACCGCAGGTCTCCAGCAAAAACTCCGCAATCGCCTCCGCGTAATCCACCGCATCCATCGGATTACCCGGCCGCTCCGATTCCCCGAAACCGATCAGATCGGGCGCGATCACCTCATGTCCCATCGTAAAATGAGGGTAAACCTTCGACCACTCATACGATGAAGCCCCCAGATAAATCCCATGCAGAAAAACCAGCGGCTCCCCCGTGCCCGAGGTGTGATAAATCATCTCCCCCCGCGTCGTCTCCGCCACCCGCGTGGCAAAGATCGCCGGCGAGATGTCATCCGGAATCAACTCACGCGGAGCGCGGCGCAGCCCATGCCGCAGAGCCAGCACCACGGCGCCCACCAACCCCACGCCAATGCCGATGCCCAGGGCGGGTTTACGTTTCCAGAATTTTTTCACGGCAAAGGCATTCAATCATTCCTCCGCAGAATAGCCAGCCCTGGAAAGAAAGATTCGCCCCGGGGTGACGGATTGAGTCGGTTGATCCTGTATCTGAGAGCGATTCCCCTGCTTTCCGTGAGTTGTGATGGAGGCTGGCAGCCTGTCGGGCGGAAAACTGGCGGCCATGCTGGCACCGGCCTTTTTATTCCTCGTTTTCAAGCCGACTGGCTTGGAAAAGTCTGACAGGCTGCTAGGAAGCTCATCGAGATGGACAAAAACGAGCCGATTTATGTGGCGGGACACCGGGGAATGGTGGGCAGCGCGGTGGTGCGCCTTTTGCGGGAACGGGGTTTTACCAACGTCCTTACCCGCAGTCGCGCGGCGACGAACCTGCTTGATCGCGCGGCGGTGCGGGAGTTTTTTGAAAAAAACCGGCCCAAGCTGGTGGTGGATGCCGCGGCCAAGGTGGGCGGCATCGGGGCGAATTCCGAGCAGCCGGTGGAGTTCCTCCTGGAAAATCTCACCCTGCAAAATAACATCATTGAGGCGGCGGCGGACTTCGGCGTCAGGAAGCTGCTTTTCCTCGGCAGCTCGTGCATCTATCCGAAACTGGCCCCCCAGCCGATCCCGGAAAGCTCCTTGCTCACCGGACCGCTGGAATCCACCAACGACGCTTATGCCCTCGCAAAAATCGCCGGGATCAAACTTTGTCAGTCCTACGCGCGGCAGCGCGGAAAAAACTTCATCTCCGGAATGCCGACAAACCTTTACGGGCCCAACGACAACTACGATCTGCACACCTCCCATGTGCTGCCTGCCCTCATTCGTAAAGTACATGAGGCCAAACTGCGTGGGGAAGATTCCGTTTCCATCTGGGGCACCGGCACGCCGCGCCGGGAATTTCTCCATGTGGACGATCTCGCGGATGCTTGTCTGTTTTTGCTCGAAAACTACGACTCGCCCGAGATCATCAACATCGGGCGGGGTGAGGATGTGACCATCCGCGAACTGGCCGAAACCGTCTGCCAGGTGCTGGGCTTCGAAGGAGAACTGGTATTCGACCCGTCCAAACCGGACGGCACGCCCCGCAAGCTGCTCGACATGACGAAGCTTTTCGGGCTCGGCTGGCGGCCGAAGATTTCCCTGCGCGATGGCATGCGCGATGCGCACAATTGTTTTCTCGATTCTCTCAAAGCGTAACCGCGGTCTCTGGGAACGGCCGGGAGAGGAAAACCGCAGATTGATAGGATTATCGCAGTTTTCTCTTGGGCTGACTCGGACACTCGGCGAAAGCCGACTTATCATCCCCTCAACACTCAACCATCAACTCTGCGCCTCCTTGGGATCGGGGCGGACGGCGGTCTCCTTTTTCCTAAAATCTGCGGTTAAAGCCGAAGGAAGTTGGGATAGGTTTACCAATGCGGCGGCCGGGCAAACATCGCTCTACTTTTTCTCGTTTTTCAGAATCAGCGACACCAGATCCGCAGTCTGAAAAGTGAGGAGAAGACCGACGCAAACGGCCAGGGCGGAAACCACCGGCCCCTGCCACATATAAACGGTGGAGGCCGAGAGCGCGGGCGTGGTGTTTTGCGTGAAAATCATGACCAGCGTGAAGGTGGTGGTAAGCAAAGTCGGGAGGTGCGCGGTGACCATGTAAACGCCCAACACTTTGAGGGAAACGAGGAGCCAGTCTTGTTTGTTCATCGCCGCTCTCCTACGGGGACTGGGTTCGGAAATTGAGATCGTGGAGCAGGCCGTCGGAAATGCGGTAGATCCAGCCGTGGATTTCGAGCTTTTGGCCACGTTTCCAGGCGTTCTGCGCGATGCTGGATTCCTCGACATGGCGGGCCTGGTCGAGGACATTGAGCTCGCAGAGCAAGTCTTCCTTGGCCGTGAGCTCCAGACCGTCGAAGCGTTCGGGCTGGCGGCGGTAGATGCTGCGGACGTGACGCAGCCAGTTGTCGATGAGGCCGAGTTCCTGGTTAAGCAAGGCGGCGCGCACCCCGCCGCAGCCGTAGTGGCCGGCCACGATGACATGCTCGACCTTGAGCACGTCCACGGCGAATTGCAGAACGGACAGGCAGTTGAAATCGGTGTGGTTGACCAGATTGGCCACGTTGCGGTGCACGAAAACTTCGCCCGGTCTGAGCCCGAGGATTTCATTGGCCGGCACCCGGCTGTCCGAGCATCCGATCCAGAGATATTTCGGGCTCTGGACATGAACGAGCTTTTCGAAGAAATCGGGTTCCTCCGCCACCATCTGGGCTGCCCAGCGGCGATTGGCTGCAAAGAGATGATCCATGTGCGGGTTTACTACCAGCTGGTCGGGCGGAAAAGCGAGCGCCAAGAGCCGTATTTTTCCGCATGGTCATGATCGCGGCGTAAAAACGCGGATCGAAGTTCGTTGTTGCGTCTCGTGGGCAATATTTTTCGAAACGCAAAAGCGCATGACAAAGGACCCTGGCACGGCCTAGTGTACCGCCACTTTGGACGACGCCGAAAACATCGCAGAGGTGGTGGAACTCATCCGGAAAATCGGGATGGGGGACCGCGCGAGTTTTGAGGAATTCTACAAACGCTTTTCGGGTCTGATTTATTCCACGGCGTTGCGCGTGCTGGCGAGCGATAGCGATGCGGAAGACGTGGCCCAGGAGGTTTTTTTCATGCTCTGGGAGAAAGCACCGATGTATGACGCTTCGCGGGGCAAGCCACTGACGTGGGCCATCACGATGACGCGCAACAAGGCGATCGACCGGCTGCGCTCGCTGCATCGGAAATACCGTTTGCAGGACGAGGTGCAAAAAGCGACGGCGGGGGACGACACCTCGACCGAGCGCGAGCCTTTTGATGATCTTGATCACGCGGAAAAGGGTCGCCTGGTCCGCAGTGCGGTGCTGAAGCTCAACAAGGAGCAGCGCGAGGTGATCGAGATGGTGTATTTCGGAGGGCTGACCCAGCAGGAAATCGCCGTCCGCATCCGCAAGCCGCTTAGCACGGTGAAGGCCCGCATCCGCCGCGGGATGTTGCGGTTGAAAAAAATGATCGGTTCCAGTTTGTGAGGCTTTTTTTACGGAAGGCGGCTAGGATGGCCGCCCTCCCTGCCTTGCGTTAATCTTGCAAAGGGGGGTTGGTTCCCGTAGCCGTTGCGCCGTGAATCACCGGGTGCGCACGCGCGCAAAGTTCTTTTTCGAAGGCGGCCAAAAGTTTTTTCTGAAAGGCGTCACGTACGGCACCTTCAAGCCGGACGCGCAGATGTATTATGTGGGGCCGCCGGAAAAGGCCGCGCGCGACCTGGCCATGATGCGGCAGGTCGGCTTCAACGCCGTGCGCATTTATCACGCGCCGCCGAAGTGGTTTCTCGATCTGGCGGCGGAGAACAACATCCGCGTGATGGTCACGCTCTGGTGGGGGCAGAATGTGGATTTCCTCGATTCGCGCAAACGCCGGAAGGAAATTTTCGACAAGGTGTACTCAGACGTGAAGGCCAACGCCGGACACTCCGCCCTGATGGGCTACCTCGTGGCCAACGAGATTTCCAGCACGATGGTGCGCTGGTATGGCGTGCGCCGCGTGACGGAATTCGTCGAGAACATGATCAACCTCGGCCGCGATGCCGATGATGACGTGGTCTTTTCCTACGCCAGCTATCCACCGACGGAATATCTGCTGCCGTCGAACATGGATTTCTACACGTTCAACGTCTATCTGCACCGCCAGGAGGACTTCGACCGCTACCTGGCTCGCTTGCAAAATCTGGCCGAGGACAAACCGCTCATCATGGGCGAGTTCGGCATGGACACCCTCCGCCATCCGGAGGAGGAGCAGGCCGAAATGCTCAAGTGGCACGTCGAAAGCGTGGTGCGCGGCGGACTGGCCGGCACGTTCATTTATACCTGGACGGACGAATGGTGGTGCAACGGCATCGACATCACCGACTGGGCTTTTGGCCTGACCACCATCGATCGTCAGCCCAAAAAGGCCTATCAGACGGTGAAAGACCTCTTCGCCGACGACAAACCCATGATCCGCAAGGTGGTGCTGCCGCGCTATCCGAAGGTCTCGGTGGTGGTTTGTTCTTACAACGGGGGGAAAACCCTCGACCGCTGCCTGGAATCGCTCAAGCAGTTGGACTACCCGGACTACGAGGTGATCCTGGTGGACGATGGCTCGAAGGACAACACGCCCGAGATCGCGGCGAAGCATCCCTGGATCGTCAACATCCGCCAGGAAAACAAGGGGCTCAGTTTTGCCCGCAATGTCGGCGGCTACGCGGCCAAGGGCGAGGTGATTGCCTACACCGACAGCGACTGCATGGCGGACCCGGACTGGCTCTATTTTCTCGTCGGCACGTTGATTAGCGGCAACTACGCCGGAGTGGGCGGCCCGAACATTTCGCCACCGGCGGAAAATTGGATCCAGGCCTGCGTTTCCGCCGCGCCGGGCGGACCCAGCCACGTGCTGCTCACCGACGTGGTGGCGGAACACATTCCCGGCTGCAACATGGCATTTTTCAAGTGGGCCTTCGAAAAAGTCGGGGGCTTCGATCCGGAATACCGCAAGGCCGGCGACGACGTGGATTTTTGCTGGCGGCTGCAACAAGAGGGTCAGGTCATTGCCTTCAGTCCGTCGGCCATTGTGTGGCATTACCGGCGCTTTACCCTTGATGCCTTTCGCAAACAGCAGGAAGGCTACGGCGAGGCAGAGTCGCTCCTCCGCTTCAAACATCTTGTCTTTTTCGGCCCCACCGGCACGGCCAAATGGAAGGGGCAAATCTACGGCGCGCCCCGCTTTACCTGGCTGGTCAATCGTCCGGTGATTTATCACGGCATTTTCGGCGAAGGACTTTTCCAATCCATCTACCCCACCCCGCAGTCCGACATTGCGGCCTATCTCAGCAGCATCGAATGGGTCGTGCTCACGGCGTTTGTCTTTGCCCTTTCCGTCCCGCTGCCGGTTTTGCGCATTGTGCCCTACCTCATGTTCGGCGGCACGTTTCTGGTGGCACTTTCGTTCATGATTCACGCCAAGTTGGAGCCAAAGCACGACACGATCCGGGCGCGGCTTCTCGTCACGTTCCTAGCCCTGGCCCAGCCGCTGGTGCGCGGATGGGCGCGCTATTTCACCTGGTTGAAATTCAAACGCACCCCGCCCGCCGTCATCGCCTCGCATGAGGAAAATTTCACGCCCCAGCGTGGCAGTATCTCGCGACTGAATTTCTGGACCGAAAACGGCCAGGGCCGCGAGCGACTGCTTCCGGAGATCATCCAGGCGCTCGAAAGCGAGGGCTGGAACTACTCGACGGATACGGGTTGGAAAAGCTGGGACGCGCAGATTTTCGGCAGCTTCTGGTGGGGTATCAAACTACGCAGCGTGACCGAATATCATGGCGGACCGAAATGCCTCACCCGTATCAAACTCGACACCCACATGGTCGCTACCACGTTTTTGGTCAACCTGGTGCTCCTTTGCATTCTGGCCTACCGCCAGTTTTTTGTGCCGGGCAGCGATCTCTGGCTGTGGATCCCGTATCTTCTCCTCGCCGGGGTTCTCCTCAGCCGCGCCCATCGCCTCAAAAAACGCGTGGCCGAACTCGTCGGCGCGGCCGCACAGCGTTGCAATTTCACACGGGTGAAAGGTTAGGCAAGGCGCTTCCCGAGTTCCCGCTTCGATGGGCAACCTTGTCTCCGATTACGATTTTCATCTGCCCGATGAGCTGATCGCCAGCCGTCCGCTGCCGCAACGCGATGCCTCGCGCATGATGGTATTCCACCGCGCCACCGGCGTCCTCGAACACCGGCATTTCCGCGACCTTCCCGCTTATCTCCAACCCGGCGACCTCGCCGTGCTCAATAACTCGAAGGTCATCAAGGCCCGCCTTTTTTCCACCGATGGACGCATCGAAATGCTCCTGCTCGAACCCCTCGGCGGCAAATGCTGGAAATGCCTGGTGAAACCCGGCCGTAAAATGCGCGTCGGCGATTCTTGCGACGTAGCCGGCACGCGAGCCGTCGTGCGGGAGATTTTTCCCGAGGGTGAGCGGGCCTTGGAATTCGCCCACGAACCCGACCTTGAGCGTTTCGGTGCCATGCCGATTCCGCCGTATTTCAAACGCGAAGCCGATGCGGAGGACGCGGAACGCTACCAGACCATCTTCGCCGAAACTCCCGGTTCCGTGGCCGCGCCCACAGCCGGACTGCATTTCACCCCGGAAGTTCTCGCCCGAGTGCCCCACGCTTTCCTCACCCTCCACGTCGGCGTCGGCACCTTCATGCCGGTCAAGGCCGAGCACATCGAAGATCACCGCATGCACGAGGAACGCTACAGCATTTCGGAAGAAACAGCGCGGTCCATCAATGCCTCCACCCGCCTCCTCGCCGTCGGAACGACCTCCGCCCGTGTGCTGGAAAGTCAGCCCCCGGGGCCCATCATCCCGCACACCGGCTCAACCGGTATTTTTCTCCATCCGCCCCGCACCTTGCAGCGGGTGGATCTGCTGCTTACGAATTTCCACCTGCCCAAATCGACCCTGCTCATGCTCGTCTCCGCCTTCGCCGGACGCGAACGCATGCTGGCTGCCTACGCCGAGGCCATTCGCGAACGCTACCGCTTCTTCAGCTACGGCGACTGCATGCTGATCGTTTAAATAGTGGCATCTGCTTCCAGCTGATGCGATTCACGCAAATTTGCGGGTTTGGAGGCGCTGGGCCCTCACCACGGTGTCGATCTAGGCCGCATTTTTGGAAAAACCCGGATTCCCTGAGATGATCACGAATAGCAATTGCTTCATATTCCTGAAAGTCAGAGACTTGCATCTTTATTCTGCGGAAATCTGCCTCCATATGTCATGCCGTGCTCCCGGTTGGTCGCCTAAACTCCCCCACTTTAACCACACCCGGCAAGGGGCGCGTCGGCAAAAAAAAGTGGTCAGCGGCGTAATGCCGTGTAGTTTACCGCCGCATGTTTCGTCTTCCTTACAAAATCCAATGGGTGAACACCCTGTTCCTCATGGGCACCTTCCTCACGACCATCACCGCCGTCCCCGCCTACCTCTGGTTTTACGGAATTGATGGATTCCAGTTCGGTCTCTTTATCTTTTTTGTCTTCGCCACGGGGATGAGCATCACGCTTGGTTATCACCGCTTTTTCTCGCATCTCACCTTTAAAGCCGGTTGGCCCGTGAAGGTGTTCACCCTGCTTTTTGGAGCGGCGGCTTTCGAGGGTTCGGCCCTCTGCTGGTCGGCCGATCACCGTCGCCATCACAAATTTGTCGATCACGATGACGATCCCTACGATATCTCCAAGGGGTTTTTCCATGCCCACATCGGCTGGTTGCTTTTCCGCACCGGTCCGGATACCCCGCTCACCTGGGTGCGCGATCTGCAAAACGACAAGCTCGCCTGCTGGCAGCATAAATATTACGTGCCGCTCGCTATCACCATGGGCTTCGTTGTGCCCTCGCTCATCGGCTTTGCCGTGGGTGGCGCGACCGCGGCTTTAGGGGCCTTCTTGCTGGCCGGAGTGGCGCGCACCGTCGTGGTGCATCACTCGACTTTCTGCATTAATTCGCTCTGTCACTGGATCGGAGACCGGCCCTATTCGACCCGCTGCACCGCGCGGGACAGCTTTTTCATGGCGCTCCTCACCTTCGGCGAGGGCTACCACAACTATCACCACGAGTTTCAGCACGATTACCGCAACGGCGTGAAACCGTGGCAGTTCGACCCCACGAAATGGGCGATTTGGCTGCTCGACAAAATCGGCCTCGCCAGCAACCTGCGCACCGTGCCCGAGGAAAAAATCCTCAAAGCCCAGATCGCCGAGCGTCAGCGCGTCCTCACGGAAACCCTTTCGGCCAGCCCGACTCCGATTTCCGACTCTTTGCACGCCATGCTGCACACCGCGCAAGACCGCATGCACGAGGCCATGGCGCATTGGGAGCAGCTTCTGACGGAATACCGCGATGCCGCCGAGCGCCGGGGCGAAGTCTCCCGCCAGCAGCGCCGGGAAATGAAGAACCGTGTCGAGGAGGCCACCTCCCGCATGCGCGAAGCCGTCGAGGACTGGATCAGCACGCAGAAGCTGGTTTATTCCGCCGTGCAAGCGGCGTGATCCGCGCGAAAATCGCATTGCTGGTTCTGGTGGCCTTGGCTGCCGTTGGGCTATTAATTCACAGATTTTGCCGATTCACACAGATTGTAGAAAAACAGAGCCTGCATTCATCTGGGCAAATCTGCGCAATCTTTGGACGGAATTCTTCTTTTCGATTTAATCGGCGTTTCTTTCGCCGAGATCCTCCCCGGATGTTCCGGTGAAAGCCGGAAAATCAGCAGGGGAAAACACCCGCCGAAAAAAGCGGAAAGAATTTCAAATTTTCTCTTGCTTCACCCGTGCAGTTCACTAGTTTCTCCCTCCCGCGCAAAGTCGGGGAAATGAAAGAAGCACCGCAGAGTGCTTTTTTTGTCCCTTGATCACAGCGGGATCAAACGCCACGAACTTTAACCAATGACTATTCATCCTCAGCAATCTTGCGGGGCGCTTCACGGAGCGCGGGTTTGTTCGTGCGTGCGAAAACGAATTTCCTAACACCAACCAGGGGTTTTTACCCCCAACCGTTCTTTATAAAATATGTCCTCATCTTCCGGCCAACGCATTCGCATCCGCCTCAAGGCCTTTGACTATCGCATTCTGGACGCCTCCGCGGCCGAGATCGTCGAAACGGCCAAACGCACCGGTTCCAAGGTCACCGGCCCGATTCCGCTCCCGACCCGCATCGAGAAGTTCACCGTGAACCGCTCTCCCCACGTGGATAAAAAATCCATGGATCAATTTGAAATCCGCACGCACAAGCGCCTGCTGGACATCGTCGAACCGACCGCGAAGACCGTGGACGAGCTGCGCAAGCTCAACCTCCCGGCCGGCGTGGACATCACCATCAAAATCTAACGCCACCCACCGTCATGAGCATCGGACTTTTAGGAAAAAAACTCGGCATGACCCGCGTCTATGACGACAAGGGTCGCGTCTCCACCGCCACCGTCATCGAAGCCGGCGGCAATCGCATTTTGCAGGTCAAAAAAGCAGACAAGGACGGCTACACCGCGGTCCAGGTCGGCTTCGGCGATCAAAAACCCCAGCGTGTCAGCAAGGGCGAGCTTGGCCACTTCGCCAAAACCTCCTCGACCCCGAAGAAATTCGTCCGCGAATTCCGTCTCGCCGCCGGCGAGGCCGCGCCCGAGAGCGCGGACATTCCGGTCACGGTTTTTGAAGTCGGCCAATACGTGGACGTCATCGGCCAGTCCAAGGGCAAGGGTTTCCAAGGTGTCGTGAAACGTTTCCATTTCGCCGGACAGCCCCAGACCCACGGTTCCATGATGCACCGCCGCAACGGCGCCATCGGCAACCGTTCCACCCCCGGCCGCGTCTGGAAAAACATGGGCATGCCCGGCCACATGGGCGACGAGCGCATCACCGTGCAGAACCTCCGCATTTTGCAGGTTCGCGAGGAAGATGGCGTCATCATCGTCAGCGGCGCCATCCCCGGAGCCAAGGGCACCAACGTCATCGTTCGCCCTTCCATCAAAAACAAGAAGCCGAAGGTCGAAACCGCCGCCCCCGCCAAGAAGAAATAAGCCATGAGCGCCACCATTTTTACTGCTGACGAGGCCAAGAAGGCCAAGATCGAACTCATCACCGAACCCGCCAAAGGCCGCCAGGCCGTGCACGACGTCGTTGTCGCCATGCGCGCCAACCGCCGCAGCGGCACCGCCCAGGCCAAGACCAAGGGCGAGGTCGGATTGAGCGGAGCCAAACCCTGGCGCCAAAAAGGCACGGGCCGCGCCCGCGCCGGCGACAAAGCCTCCCCCATCTGGGTCGGCGGCGGCGTGGTTTTCGGACCCCGCCATCGCAGCTACGCCAAGCACACCCCGAAAAAAGTCAAGGTACTCGCCTTCCGCAAGGCCCTGAGCGAACGCATCCTCGCCGGTGATGTTCTTCTCGTGGACGCCTTCGCCACCGCCGAGCCCAAGACCAAAAAATTCCTCTCCCTCCTGGCCGACACCGCCAAGGACGCCCGCAAGGCCCTCATCATCGGGACCGCCTTCGACGAAACCACCTGTCTGGCCGCCCGCAACGTGCAAAAAGCCGTGCTGGCCCGCGCCGCCGACGTCAACACCGAGCAGCTCCTCGCCTTCGACAAAATCATCGTCACCAAGGAAGCCCTCACCACCCTCTCCGAAAGGCTCGCGTCATGAACGAAACGTTTGACCATATCCAAACCGTGATTCTCACGGAAAAAGCGACCCTGCTTTCCGAGAAACACAACCAATACGTTTTCCGCGTCAGCCCGCGCGCCAACAAGCTTGATATCAAGCGCGCCGTCGAGCAGCTCTTCAAAAAGACCGTGGTCAATGTCAACACCGCCAACCACGCCGGCAAAAAAAAGCGCGAACGCACCGCCCAACTCGGACGCCGCGCCCACTGGAAAAAAGCCGTCGTGACGCTCAAGGAAGGCGAAAAACTCGACCTCGTCTAACCTTTTTACCCTTTAAGGACACACTGCCATGGCACTCAAAACTTTCCGCCCCCTTACGCCCGCCAGCCGTTTCAAGGAGCTTCCTGATTTCGCCGAAATCACCAAGGACAAGCCCGAGAAAAAGCTGACCACTGCGCTGAAAAAATCCGGCGGCCGCAACAACAACGGCCGCATGACCATGCGCCATCGTGGCGGCGGTCATAAGCGCAAATACCGCATTATCGATTTCAAACGCTCCAAGCGCGACGTCGTCGCCGAGGTGCTTTCCATCGAATACGATCCGAACCGTTCGGCCCGCATCGCCCTCCTGCAATACCCGGACGGCGACAAGACGTACATCATCGCCCCCGCCGGACTCGAAGTCGGCGCCAAGGTGACTGCCGGGGAAAATGCCGATCCCAAGGTCGGCAACGCCCTTCCGCTCAAGGCCATCCCGCTCGGTTCCGCCATTCATAATATCGAGATCATCCCCGGCCGTGGCGCCCAGATGATCCGCAGCGCCGGATCCCAAGCTGTCCTCGCCAGCCGCGAAGCCGGTTACGCCCTGATCAAACTCGCCTCCGGGGAAACCCGCAAGATCAACGAGGAATCCTACGCCACGATGGGACAGGTCGGAAACACCGACCACATGAACGTTTCCAGCGGCAAAGCCGGCCGCACCCGCTGGCTCGGACGCCGTCCGCATGTCCGCGGCATGGCCATGAACCCGGTCGATCACCCCATGGGTGGCGGCGAGGGCAAGAGCAAGGGTGGTGGCGGACGCCAACATCCCCAAAGCCCCTGGGGCCAGCTCGCCAAAGGTTTCAAGACCCGCCGCAAACACAAAACCTCCGACCGCTTCATCGTCCAGCGGCGCAAGGCAACCGCTAAGAAATAATCATGGCACGCTCGCTCAAAAAAGGCCCGTTCGTGGAGTGGAAGCTCCTCGACAAAATCGACAAGATGAACGATTCCAACGTGAAGAAGCCGATCAAGACCTGGTCGCGCCGCAGCACGGTGACTCCGGATTTTGTCGGTCACACTTTCAACGTCCACAACGGCAAGACCTTCATCCCGGTCTTCGTCACGGAGAACATGGTCGGCCACAAGCTCGGCGAGTTTTCCCCGACGCGCATCTTCAAGAAACACGGTTCTCACACCGCTAAAGTGACCAAATAATCCATGAGACTCGCTGCTCTAGCGGCGGGGCTCATTGCTCTCCTTCCGGTTGCAAGACTGGATGCGCAGAGCGATCGATCTTTGACAGATTCTGAAAATGGAATCCTTCTCGCGCAGAGGGCCACGGTCACCGTGCCCCCCCCCGCAGAAGGCTCCTCCGATGATGTGGAAGTGTTGCAGGAAAAAATCCTCCTGCTCCGCTCCAGCATCAAATCCCTGACCGATAGCCTCGCCATCGCCAACAGCGAGGCCGAGACCTTCAAGCGGCAGTCGAACGACCTCGAACTCAAACTCGAGGCCCTCGGCATCGCCGGCGCGGAAAAGAACCAAAGCAAGCTCGAACAACGCCTCCTGGCCGCCGTGCGCGACCTGCGCCTGATGAAAAAGCAGCAGGAAGAAGCCACCAACCAACTCGTCCGCCTGGCCGAAGCCATTCAAGTGCTGATGAAAAGCACCGACTTGATCGATCCGCAAATGCGCCTCTCGGTCGAAACCGAGCTCCGCAAGACCAACGAAATTCTCGGAGCCCCGCTCGCGGTCAAAGCCGAATCCGCCGATGCCACTCTCAGCGAGGGCATGGTGGTGGATGTGAAGGAGGGTCTCTCCCTCATCGTCGCCAACATCGGCCACAAACAGGGAGTGCAAATCGGCATGCCCTTCCAAGTCTTGCGCGAGGGCAAACTCATCGGAGAAGTGCGCGTCGTGGACGTGCGCGAACGCATCAGCGGAGCCGTCATTCAGAATCTCGAATCAGAAAAAGTGCCGATCAAATCCGGCGATCGCCTCAAAGTGAACGCCCGGCAATGAGAATTTTCGATTTTCGATTCTCCATTGTCGAAAATCAGAAAAATCTCCGTCCGACCGGAAAAATCGAAAATCAAAAATCCCAAATCGAAATTCCCAAATCCCATGTGGCACGGCATTCACGGACATGATCAGGTGGTCGAGCAGTTTCGGCGCGGGCTGGTGCATGGGCGGCTGGCTAGTTCGTTTCTGTTTATCGGCCCGCCGGGCGTTGGGAAGCGGACGTTTGCATTGAAGCTGGCTCAGGCGCTGCTGTGCGAAACGCGCGCGGACCAGCAGCTTGACCCGTGCGGCCATTGTCCCGCGTGCCAACAAGTGACCGCTCGTTCGCATCCCGATTTGGAGTTGGTCGGCAAGCCGAAGGACAAGAGTTTCATTCCGGTGGAAACCTTCATCGGCGACCGCGAACACCGCATGCAAGAAGGGCTGTGTCATAACATCTCACTGAAACCGTTTTGCGGCGGCCGCAAGATCGCGATCATCAACGACGCCGATTATCTGAATCAGGAAGGGGCCAACTGTTTGCTGAAGACGCTGGAAGAGCCGCCGCCGAAATCGATGATCATCCTGATCGGCACCAGCGAACAGAAACAGTTGCCGACGATCCGTTCGCGCTGCCAAATCATTCGCTTTCGCCCGCTGCCGGACCAGATTGTCGCGCAGTTGCTCGTCGCGCATGATTTGGTCGCGGATGAGGATGAAGCAGCGCGGCTGGCCGCAATGTCGCAGGGCAGCTTAGAGCGGGCGCTGGAACTGGCCGATTCGCAACTGAGAGAATTTCGCGAACGGCTGCTCGAGCAGTTGAGCGCCGCCGAGTTGAATCTGCTGGAATTCGCGAAAGCCGTGGGCGGATTCGTGGACGAAGCCGGTAAAGAGGCGCCGCCGCGTCGGGCTCGCATGAAGCAGTTGATGGGATTCGCCGCCGAATTCTATCGCCAGTTGATGCGCTCGCTCAGCAGCCTGCCCATTGCCGGCGACAGTGCGCTGGACAATGCCGTGACAACAACCGCCCGCTGGTGGCCCGGCGACGACGAATCCGCCGCCGTCTGTTTAGAACGTTGCCTCGACGCCCAAGCCCAAGTAGAAAGCAACGCTAACCAAGCCACGCTGCTAGACTGTTGGCTAGACGACCTAGCCGAGCTAGGCCGCGGCGGACAGGTGGTGGTGTGAGGAGGAGCGGTCAGCCGTCAGCGATCAGCAATGAGAGGTCAGAGATCAGAAATCAGAGATCAGAGATCAGAGATCAAATGTCAAATGTCAGAGGTCAGAGGTCAAATGACCAATGACCAATGACCAATGACCAACAGAACCATGTTCTTCGAACACCGAGCATTCTGGCTTCCCAAAGACGTCGCGCATGACGACGAGTATCAGGATGCGTACCAGGTGGACGGTTTTCGAGGCGTGGCGGCGATTGCGGACGGGGTGTCGTCCAGCTTGTTCGCCGCCAGTTGGGCGAAGATTTTGGCCAACGCGGTGGTGGCCGACTTGCCGGACGTGAACGATTTCCAGTCGCTCGGCCCGTGGCTGGCTCGGCAGCGGGAGAAGTGGACTCAGCCGATCAACGCCGACGCGCTCCCCTGGCATCAAAAGGCCCGCTTGCAGGCCGGCGCGTTTTCGACGCTGTTGTGGGTCGAGCTGAATCTGGCCGTGAAGTCCGACCCCGCGGCGACCGGCTCGGTCGAGATGTACGTCTACGCGATCGGCGACTGCTGCCTGTTCCACGTCCGCGACGATTTTCTGTTGCGGTCGTTCCCGATCGGCAACAGCCAACTCTTCGACGCCGAGCCGGCGGTGATCGGTAGCGCCAGCAAACAGAAAGACCACCTGCTGAAGTTCGAGACGCTGAACGACTACACCCAGCCCGGCGATCTGTTGGTGCTCTGCACCGACGCCGTGGCCGCCTGGGCTCTAGCCCAACACGAAGCCGGCCGCAGCCCGCGCTGGAGCACCTACTGGGACCTGCCGCCGGAAAAGTGGAAACAAGAGGTCATCGCGTTGCGGCAAGAACATCTGATGCGGTATGACGACGCCACACTGCTTTTGTTG
>JBGTGQ010000074.1:0-4277 GCA_041746635.1 Terrimicrobiaceae bacterium
GCCGCCATCACGTCCGATACTTTCCCATGCCGTTGCCTCGCGGGTCACGCGCCACAAGCCGAACAAAGCGAGCGAGCCAACGGCGGCAATGCTGTCGTTCGATGGGGTAGTCATTTCCGCCGTGGCTCCTCTTGATCGTTCAGTGCCTTTCCGTCGTGCCGCTGTGAGCCTGTCTCGCCCACCCCAGCCCCCGCCGCCCGCCCTGCCAAGGAAATCAGCCACAACGCGAACGCTTCGGGCGTGGCTTCACGCTCGCGCTTCGTGATCTCCCGCCGATAGCCAGGCATCCCCGCGCGCAGGCCGTGAATGTTCGTTACGACGTTCGGAGCCCATCCGAATTTCAGCGGCATTTGCGGCACGTCCGCGAGCGCCACGCCGCAAACATAAAGCCATGTGGCCTTGTGGGCCCTGTGTCCCCACCAGAATTGTTCGACCGATAGCGAGAAGCCGCCGAACGAATCAGGGCCCGCCCCCGGCCTTGGCAGGCCGGCAGCCGCCCAAAGTGTGGAGCCGCGAGGGTGTTCGAGCACGCCGCCCCAGTGTCGGACCTGTTCGACGGCCCAGGGCCCAAGCGCCTTTTCTTCGGGCGTTGCCTTGCTCATCACGCGCAGGCAGCCCCATCCGCGACACGGCGGATGCGTAATTACGGGGTTCGGGCCCTGATAGTTCCGGGCGTCGCGATCCGCGTCCCACACGTCCAGGACCAGCGACTTATAGATCGAGTCACGGCGAGCAAAGAGGACGGATACTCCGCCCACTCCGCCCCCCACTCCGATTCCCGATGCGGCGCGGCGCTCTAATCCGAACGGCACTGAACCAGACGCTGATGCGAAGACCTGCCCGGCGACGGGTCTCGCAATCACGACATCACTGGCGGGCAGGTCTCGCATAGCTAGTCGTTCTGTGGAAGACGTGCGGCGAGCATCGCGTCGGCAGATATATAGCGAAGCGCGGCGTTGACCCTTGATTCAAACACCATCACTTTGATTTGGTGATCCACCGCCGCGTCTCCTTTGAGGTTGTGATCTGAGGCGGGCTTTTTCATTCCCGCCAAGCGTTCTTGCGCCATCAACGAGAGATTCTTGTAGGTCATGGACTGGATTTCATCCGTTGGGGTTTCCCTGGCGAACCAATCACGCAAAGTCATCCCGTTGCCACCCTCAAAGAACTCGGCAGCAGTCATGGGCTGACCATCGGCTTGGCGGAGCGCGAGAGGCACGGGGAATGCTGGTCCTCCATCGGAAGACACAGAACAAATCGGCGCGTCCAACGGGGCTATCTGTGTATTTTCTGACATTGTTTTTATGGGTAAGTTGAGAGTGTTTTCGGAGCGTCATCCCGCCCCGTGGATGGCCTAAGCGTTCGACAAATTATTCATCCCGCGTGAACAGCCGCGCTGTTTCTCCGGGTCGCAGCGTTTGATCTTCCGTCCAGCGGAAGGCCATTGCAGTCGTGGCGATGATTTCCTCCCCTTGTTTCAGGTGGGTTGCCTCGCGGAGTCGGTAGCAGTCATCACCATATTTCACGACGCTGACGGCCTCCCATCCCGGTTTGTCGTGCTCTGTTTCCAGCCCGTCGAGCGGGCCGCCCTCGAATTTCAGTTTCATGGTCGTTTTTCTTTCGATTTCGGCCCACGCATCCACGCTCTTTTCGAGCTGTTTGACGTAGGCGCACATTGAGTCCACGCGATCAAGGATGCCGAGATTTCGCAGGGCTTCCCTGATTTTTGGGTCGCTCCAGATTTGATCCTGAAGCTCATTTGATTGGTCGGTGAAGGTTTTGAATTTCATGGTCGTTAAAGGTCGAACAATGCGTCCACCTAACCCCGCTTCGCGGGGCAGGTGACGCTGGTGTTCTGCGGAATGAATATCGCTCCCGCTGCTAGTGTTTTCTCCACCATGTAGGCGAACTCATTCCTTGAGGCGGCCCATGGAATGCCGTCCACAATAAGCGTGACACTTTCAGGCTTCACCTCGATTACCTCCGCGTGATGCGGCGGGGTGGCAACAATTCCACCGTCATTGGCTGCGGCATACCCTGGCGGCTTGTAGTATTTATCCCCCACCACGGGATCAGCAGAACAATTTCTTGCACCCAATTCCGCCAAGTCGGGCTTTTGGGCTTCGGGTTTATCTATCGTTACTTGATCGTCGTTTCTAGTATTCATGGTTTTGGGTTGGCGGAATTGGTGAAGATGTCGTTCGACAAAACACATCGCCCGCACGTGCAGCCGGGAGCAAGGGCGCGGTGAGCCCGCAGAGAGTGGGCGCGAGCCACAGGCTCATCGTTGATTGGGTGCTGGGTTGCGATTCGCTGCAACGCTTCTCGCAGCCTCGCGTTCTCCTGTGCGAAGTGGCCATTAGATTCCCCGAGTGCGCGGCATTCCGCCTGCAAGCGGGCGAAGTCGCGGATTATGTCTGGTGATGGTGTCATAAGCACGTGAGGAAGCTGCTGGCCAGTCGCGCAGTCCAGTTGCGACGGCCGAGTTCCAGGTCGGAGAGGTAGGCGGCGCTGATGCCCATTGCGGCGGCGGTCTGGCGCAGGGATTTGCCGAGGGCGAGGCGCTTTTTGCGCATCGACGCCCCGGTGCGGGCGTGGTCAATCACCCGGGCTTTTGAAAAATGTAAGCGGCTCATGCTGACAGAGCAATACCGCGATGTTTCCGAAATGGAAACAGATTTCTTTGAGAAACTAGACTTTTACCTCCGGTTGCGGAGGTTCTGCGAATTGATGGCTCCCTGGATCTCGTCCAGTCGGTCGTGGAGGGCGTTTAATTGAGCCTCGTGAATTAGGCGGTCTTGTTCGGCCTCGTCGGCTTGCCTGTCAGCCTGGCGGGCGCGGGTTTGCTGCTCGGCCTGGGCGCGGGTGATCTTTGGTGCGGCGATGTAGGCCCCAAGCCACTCGGAAGCACTGACATCTTTTTCGAAGAAGATGGGGTTATCCACGAGGGTCTCTCGCGGGGCGGGGGCGGTGTAGGCCTGCTTGGCGGCTTTTTCCAGTTCGAGCACTCGGGCGGTTTTCTGGCGGAGTTCTTCGGCTTGCTGGCGCATGTTTTCGGCGTGCTGCTCGATGGTGACTTCCCGGTAGATCACTTCGCCATTTTCCATGTATGGAGACATGACCATGTTTTTGAGGCGCTCTTTGAGGGCTTCCATTTCCCGATTCTGGGCTTCGTGCTTGGCTTGCGCTTCTTTTTCGGTGTTCGCGCTTTCTGCGATAACTTCCTCGAGCTGGCGTTGCTGAAAGGCATGCCACTCTTTCAAATTGTCTGCTTGCGAAGGGGCTTTTGGCGGGGCGTCTTCTCCCTGCACTTGCGCGGACAGCATCAAACCCAACAGGAACCAACCCAGCATCGCTTTCATGCCTGGACCTTACGGCGGCGCCCGGCCGGCGGAAACGATTATTTTGACATTCCGAATAAGCGCCATTTAAGCCGACCAAAACCTTCTGGTTCAAACTCGTCTTTCCTGGAATGTTTTTTGACGAGTCCAGCGAGGATTTCTTTTCTGGCGGCGTCCTCGTCGATTTCCTCTCTTTCGAAATTGAGGACGATTCCACGTCTGAGCCGGTTGATGATCGGGAGCCCGTATCCCTCGGTCTGTGATTCGATCTGGTCGGCCAGTTCGGAACCTGCGCGGTTGCTCGTCACAAACGTCGTATTGTGGAGCCTGTATTCCCGGTTGCTCAGGATCTCCAGAATCGCCGATGATCTCGTCTCGCTTTTGCTGCCCTTGTCGATGTCGTCGAGAATCACGACATGCGCATCCGTAGCCTTGTCGATGAGGTCGCTTAGTTCTGGAGTGCGCATCCTCCCAAGCATTGTCCCGCACACGGCAACGATGCTCCCGGCCCTTCCTTTGGCCGCCAAGAGGTTTGCAGCACGGACGGCGCAAGTTGTCTTTCCGGTCCCGCTTGGGCCGTGGAACGTCACGATTCCTCCGGCGTTCGCAAAGCGCAGACCGATGCGACATTGTTTTGGACGGGGAGCCATTCCTTCCGCATTGAGCATCTCTTGGATGTTTTCGAGGTAGCATGTTTGAGAATCCCAAAAATCCCCGACGTTTTGCCGAGTCAAATGTCTGTGTAATGTGTGGATCGCTTGCCGAGGGAGGATTTTTCCGATTTCAAGATCGGTAAGTGTCTCGCGCATCCACTTTGCGTCGGAAATCAAATTTTTTCTGATAGCCGTTCGAAAACGATCCGAGATTGTCGCTCGGTAGGCCGCGTCTTTTCTATTCTGTTCGTCTTCCATGTGCATAGTTTTCGATGGTTAAAAT
>JBGTGQ010000075.1:0-44616 GCA_041746635.1 Terrimicrobiaceae bacterium
GGAGTCACCAGTGGCAGTCACTCCTACGGCACAACCAACCTGACCGGCGCGCCCATCTATGGCAACAGCCGGCAAAAACCTGAGATCGTGGCCCCGGCCGATGCCACAAGCTGGGCCACCCCCATCGTCGCCGCGGCCGGAGTACTTCTGGTGGATTCGGGCAGCGAAAGCGGAAATCCCGACAGCATCCGTTCGGAAGTCCTCAAGGCCACGCTCATGGCTGGGGCGACCAAGAACGAGTTTGGCGATTGGAGCAACACCCCGACGAGTCCGCTCGACGACAAATACGGGGCCGGAGAGTTGAATGTCGCCAACAGCTACCATATCCAAGCCGCCGGCGAACAGGATGGTGCGGCTGCGCCCGCTTTGGATGTCGACACCACCGGCTGGGACATGGGGGCCATCGCCAGCGCATCCATGTTATACTTTTTTGACCTTACTCAGGAGGGCTCTTTCTCCGCTGTGTTGACTTGGAACATCGACGTGGTGCCCAATTCAGACTGGAGTTCGCTCGGTCTGGATCTGAGGAACCTGGACCTCAAACTCTACGAGGCAACCGCCTTCACCGTTGAAGACCTTGTCATGGAGAGCGTTTCCACCCTGGACAACGTGGAGTTGCTATGGACGGCAAATCTGGGCACCGGACGTTACGCCATTCAAGTCAGTTCTCCGGGTGGACCCGAAACAGAATATGGCCTCGCCTGGATTTCCACCCCGGTCCCGGAGCCCCATTCCCTCACTCTCCTGCTCTGCGGTGCCATCGTCATCCTGGCCACCCGCAGGATGCGCGACAACAGGGGTATCTCCCTGCGACGTTAGTCCCGAATACCGCTTTTTCGGAAAACGGATGTTTTGAAAGCCTGGCCGGCGGCGCATCGCGTCCGTTGCAGCCGCGACAGGGTGACCCGAGTGAAGCATCGTTTCCCTCATTTCTCGCTGACTCGGAAAAGAAGGAACCGATCAAATCCGTGTGAATCCCTCCAATCTGTGGTAAAATCGAAATCTTTTTAAGCCCTTTTTTGACTCACGTCGTATGAACGCATCTGTCCCCTCCCATCCGGAGAACCCTCCCATCCCAATCTGGCGCAGCCTGGTTGTCGTCGGCCTGGCCGCACTCACCATTGCCGCCTGTTTCTGGGGAGCCCCACCCGCCGCCAAATCCGAGGCAGGCATCAACATGCATCTGCCCGATCTGGTCGGCCGATTCCAAGGCAAGGACCAGGAGGTTTCGAACTCCGAGCTTTCCATCCTGCCCAAGGATACCGAGTTCGCCAAAAAACTCTACAGCGACACCCTCGGGGACATCATCAACTGTCAGATTGTTCTGGCCGGCGCGGAGAAACGCAGCATCCACCGCCCCGAGGTCTGTCTCCCCGGCCAGGGCTGGACGCTGAAAAGCAGCGAGGTGGTTCCGGTGAAACTGGACAACGGACGAACCCTGAGCGTGAAGAAGCTCCTCATCGGACGCCCGGTGACACTCTCGAACGGCGAACAAAAGGAACTGACCAGCCTCTTTCTTTACTGGTTTGTCGGCAAGGATATGAGCACGCCGCATCATCTCGTCCGCATCGTGAAGACCAATTTCGACATGCTCCTGCACAACACGAATCATCGCTGGGCCTACGTCATCGTCAGCGCTCCCGTTCTCGCAGGACTTTCTCCAATGGGAAAAAATCAGGAAGACACCCAGACCATGCTCACTTCCTTCATTGCGAAGGTGGCTCCGGAAATCATGCAGCCGTCCGTCCAACTTCCCGACAAATAAGCGCAGCCGGAGATTCTACGCTTTACCACCGGAGCGACACGGACCTGCCAATTGCTTCTTTTTTGGGCGAACGAGAGGTGACGCTAAAATCACGGTTCCTCGGGAAAAGTTTGTGCGGCTCCCATCGGCAACGTAACTATTTTTTTCATGCAGGTAATTCGTCCCGCCGATCGCGGATATGACCAGTGGCTGAAAAAACTGAACCGCCGCGCCGTTCCCGACCCGAAAGTGCGCACCACGGTGGAGGACATCCTCCAGGCCGTCGCGCGCGAGGGCGATGACGCTCTCCTTCGTTTCGCCGAAAAATTCGGCGGCCCGCGTCTGACCCCATCGCAGCTTTATGTGACCCCGGCGGAACTAGCCGCCGCCCGACTGGCCCTGCCCAAGGATGTCCGCGCGGCCATTCTCACCGCGCGGGCCAACGTCCGCGCTTTTGCCCGCCGCAGCCTGCGCAAGAGTTGGTTCATGAAAAACAAACAGGGCGCGATTGTGGGCGAGCGCTTCGATCCTTTCCCTCGCGTCGGCATTTACGTGCCCGGCGGCACCGCCCCGCTGGTCTCGACCGCCGTCATGACCTGCACGTTGGCCGCCACTGCGGGGGTTCCGGAGATTGTCGCGGTCACCCCGGCGGCCAAGGACGGCTCGGTGCATCCCGCCTTGCTCGGCGCACTGGCGGAATGCGGCGCCACGGAAGTCTATCGCGTGGGAGGTGCCCAAGCCATCGGCGCGCTGGCTCACGGCACGAAAACCATTCGCCCGGTGCAAAAAATCTTTGGTCCCGGCAATGCTTATGTGGTGGAGGCCAAGCGCCAGGTCTTCGGCCAGGTTGCCATCGACCTTCTCCCTGGTCCCAGCGAAGTCCTCGTCATCGCCGACGACTCGGCCAACCCGGACTGGATTGCCGCCGACTTGCTCGCGCAATCCGAACACGGCCACGGCAGCGTCGGCATTTTGCTGACTAATTCACCGCGGATTTTGGATGAAGTGGTCCGCGCGGTCGAGGCCCAGGTTCGGCTTTCCGGTCGTCCCAAGGAACTCGCCCTCGCCTTGAAAAATGCCACGCTTGTGCTGGTGCACGACCTGGATGCCGCCGTCACGCTGGCCAATCACTTTGCGGCCGAGCATGTCTCCATCGCCACCAAACACCCCGGCGAGATTGCCCTGCAACTTCACACCTCCGGGGCGATTTTTATGGGTGGGGTTTCTCCCGTGGTGGCCGGTGATTTCATGGCCGGTCCCAGCCACGAACTGCCCACCGGCGGCGCGGGCAAGAGCTTCGCCGGGCTCACCGTGGACCAGTTCCAACGCCGCACCAGCGTGGTCATGTTCGACAACCCCTCTTTGCAAGCTTCCCTCGCCACGATTGAAACGTTCAGCAAAATCGAAGGCCTCGATGCCCATGGTCGCTCGGCCTCGCTCCGGCTCGCAAAAAAAGCTGAAAAACGGAAACGCTAAAAACCGAAAATCAGAATCCCAGCCGCTGCTCAGCTTTCAGCTTTTCAGCATCTCAGCTTTTCACCCTTTAGTGTTTTCCTCATCCCGTGATCTGGAAGCTTAAACGCCAGACGATCGACCTAACCCACCAGGGTTTGGTCATGGGCATCCTTAATGTCACCCCGGATTCTTTTTCGGATGGCGGCAGCTTTTTTGATCGGGAAGCCGCCATCGCGCACGCCCTGCGAATGGCGGCCGAGGGCGCGGACATTATTGACATCGGCGGGGAATCCACCCGGCCCGGCGCGGAAACCGTGGATGAGGATGAAGAGTTGCGCCGGGTGATTCCCGTTCTGCACGCCATCCGCCAACGAAGTGACGTTTTGCTTTCCATCGATACCTCCAAGGCTTCCGTCGCCGCCGAGGCGGTGCGCGCAGGGGCCGATATCATCAACGATGTGACCGCCTTGCAGGGAGACGCCCGCATGTCCGAGGTTGCCCTTCGCTCCGGGGCGGGGGTGGTTCTCATGCACATGCAGGGCCGCCCGCGCACCATGCAGCAAGCGCCACACTACGACGATGTCGTGGGCGAAGTGGCTGAATTTCTTCGACAGCGCATGGCCTCCAGCCTAGACTCTGGCATGTCTGCGGAACGCCTTGCACTCGATCCGGGAATCGGATTCGGCAAAAAACCCGCGCATAATCTTGCCTTGTTGCAATCGCTGCGAAAATTCGCGGAATTCGCGCGCCCCCTCCTCATCGGGGTCTCGCGCAAATCGTTTCTGGCCCCGCTGGCCGATGCGGAATCCCTGTCCGACCGCTTCTGGCCCGGCGTGGCCCTGACCAGCTTTTGCCGCGAGCAGGGCGCCCGCATTTTTCGCGTCCACGAACCTCGTCCGCACCGCGAGGCACTCCGCATGACCGAGGCCATTATTGGCGCGCAACCAATGGCCCGTAACAATTGACCAATGACGCTTGAAACCATCAGTCAATTCATCGCGATGCACTGGCGCACACCGGTCGAGGTCGGGATTCTTTCCGTCGTTCTCTATTACATTTACCTGTATCTGCGCGGCACCCATGGGGCCCGCATTCTCATTGGACTGGCCCTGATTTTTCTGACCCTGACCTTTATTTCGACGCTCTTTGAACTGGCCGTGATCGGGTGGATTTTGCGCAGCCTGTCCGTCTTTCTCGCTCTCGCCCTAGTGGTGATCTTCCAGCCGGAACTCCGCCGCGCCCTGACCGATCTGGGCAGCCATCCGTTTTTCACCTCCGCCTTTGAGAAGCGCGAAACCATTGAGGAAATCACCGACACGGTTTTTGAGATCGCCAGCAAGGGTTTCGGTGCCCTTATCGCGGTGGAGCGGGAAATCAATCTCAAGCAATTCAGCGAAACCGGCGTCGGGATCGATGCCGACTTCTCGAAAGAACTGGTACTGACGGTTTTTCAGCCCAAAACCGTCCTGCACGACGGCGGACTCATCGTGCGCAACGACCGCATCGTGGCCGCCGCCTGCATTTTTCCTCTCACCCAACGCGAGGACCTCGACCGTAATCTGGGCCTGCGCCACCGCGCCGCCCTCGGGCTGAGCGAGGAATCGGATGCCCTCGCCGTGGTTGTTTCGGAAGAAACCGGGCAAGTTTCCATTTGTCACAACGGCATCCTGGAGCGCAACCTCACCCCGGACAAATTCCGCCGCCGCCTCAGCCAGCTCCTTTTGCACAATGACGATCAAACAAATTCTGACCAACAACTGGGGACCGAAGCTCGCGTGCCTGATTCTCGCGAGCGCCCTGTGGTATCTCATCAGCCAGACCGAGGGGAAAAATCCGTCGCGGCCTGACCGCACCCCGGCTCCGCCTCAGGAGTCCAAACCCACGCCCACCCCGGCTCCGTCCCCGAAGCCCACGCCCACCCCCAAGTCGAAACCCAAGGAGACACCGAAACCGAAAAAATGAGCGAGCAACGAAAGCTTTTCGGCACAGATGGCGTGCGGGGCGTGGCCAACATCGAACCGGTCACGGCCGAAACCGCCCTCAAACTCGGTCGCGCCGCAGCGCATATATTCAGCAATTCCGGCGGACATCCCCACCACCACGGCGACCGCCGCAAGATCGTGATCGGCAAGGATACCCGCCTCTCCGGCTACATGCTGGAAAATGCCATCGTCGCCGGCATCACCTCGTTGGGCGTGGATGCTCTGGTCATCGGCCCCCTGCCCACTCCCGGGGTCGCTTTCATCACCCGCTCGCTCCGGGCCGACGCCGGCATCGTCCTCTCCGCCTCCCACAATCCCTACGAGGACAACGGGATCAAATTTTTCCGCCACGACGGTTCCAAACTCGACGATGCGGTCGAGAAACGGATCGAGAATATTGTCTTCAACGGCGAAATCGAAAACATCCGCCCCACCGAAACCAAAATCGGCAAGGCGTTCCGCATTGACGACGCCCTCGGGCGCTACGTCGAATTCGCCAAGCAAAGCTTCCCCCGCGGCCGCAATTTGGAATCCCTCCGCATCGCAGTGGATTGCGCCAATGGAGCCGCCTACAAATCCACCCCCTGCATCCTGCGCGAACTCGGGGCCGAGGTTTCTGTTTTTCACAACACGCCCAACGGCACCAACATCAACGCCGATTGCGGCAGTACCCATCCGGGCCAGATCCAGCGCTTCGTCCAGAAAACTCAGGCCCATGTCGGCATCACCCACGACGGCGACGCCGATCGCGTCCTGCTCTGTGACGAAAAGGGCGAACTGGTGGACGGCGACGAGATCATGGCCATTTCCGCCATTGATTTCCTGCAAAACAAACGCCTGGTCGGAGACACCCTTGTGGCCACCATCATGAGCAACTTCGGGCTCGACGAAGCCCTGGCTGCCGCCGGGGGAAAGGTCCTGCGCACCAAAGTCGGCGACCGCTATGTCATCGAAGCCATGATGCGCGAAGGCCACAATGTGGGCGGCGAACAAAGCGGACACATGATTTTCCGCGACTACGCCACCACCGGCGACGGCATCGTCAGCGCCTTGCAGATCCTGCGCATCATGATTGAGACCGGGAAGCCGCTCAGCGAGCTGAAGAAAGTCCTGACAAAATATCCCCAGGCCCAGCGCAACCTGAAGGTGCGCACCAAGCCTCCTCTCGATGGTCTGGGCGGCGTGCAAACCCTGCTCCAGGAAGCCGAGCAAAAACTCAACGGCAAAGGCCGGGTGTTGCTCCGCTACTCCGGCACCGAGCCCAAGATCCGCCTCCTGATCGAAGGCCGCGACGAGTCTCTCATCAATGGCCACGCCGACCGCATCGCCGGAGCGATTCAGGAAGCGATCGGGGTGTAGTCAACAGGGGGAGAACGGGCGTCCCGCCCGTTTTGAATTCGTTCACGGGCAAGATGCCCATGCTCCCTGGGAAGACATTACGGCTTCGCCGTCTTGGTCAGATCTTCGCTGAGCTGATCCCTCTGTTGCTTCAGCTTCTCAGCCTTACTTTTTTGATCTTTTTCCTGTGCCGTCCGGATTTCATCATTCAGGGTCCGGATTTTTTCCAGTTTCTCCGAATTTTTCCTGTCCTCTTCCATGATGGCGGCATCGGAGGTCAGGGCCCCGGGCGGAACGGGCGTGGGGTCGGGACCCAGATTCGACAACTGCGTCTGCGGTGTCGCAAAAGCCACGGGGGTTGGCGTGGGTGCGGCGGGAATTTGATCGAGCATGGTCTCGGAAAAAAACGACCGGGCGTTCCGTACCGAGACGCCATTGTATTCCACGATGTAATCGTCGCCCTCTTCACTCAGCACAATGACCATGGCTCCCATCGGGAAATCGTGGGTGCCCGCGTCGTCCTTGGCTTGAAAGGGCGTCGCCACGTAAACCACCCGGGCCGGCGTGGGTGTCGGCGTCTCCGTGGGCGGTTGGGCAATGGCGGACGGTTTTGATAAATTCGGCGCGGGGGTTGAAGCCGGGGCTGATTCGGGCGTTGGAACTACTTCAGGGTTCGCGGCGCGTTTACAGCCAGGGGAGAAAAAGAGACCGGCCAGCGCCAGGCTGGCTGCGGCTCGCATCGTTACAGAAAGTTTCATTGCGCGGATAAATACCATATTGCCCGGCTTTGCACAGTCATCTTGCAGCCATTCAAAAACTCCCGCATTGGAGTCCAGCCTTTGGGCTGCTCCTAAATGCACACGCTGAAGCGTGAACTCCAACGCAACCACTCGTGGCTTCCTAAAACGGCAACTGCTCGACGCGATTGCTCCAAAAAGCTGAATCCGTCGCCTTGGCAATCAACTCCAGATCGCCAATCATCTCACCAAAGCTCACACGCCTTTGGTGCGCGAAAACCAAACCGGCAAAGGGACGCCCCGCCCGCAGCCAATCCTCGGCCAGCACACGAAAGCCAATGTCTTGCGTCACCATTACCCGGCCCGATGCCGTGGCCAAGGCGAGCAAATCGGCGTCGTCCAAGCGTTCGTGACCCTCCTCGGTCGCGGCGGCAATGTCCACTCCGCGCAGACGCAATTGCAAAATCACTGGACCAGGCACATGCACGTCCGCGTACAGTATCGTGGGCATTTCCTTTAGGTACCGTACTTCAGGCGCACCAACTCGGATGCGGTGGAATGGGTCTTGCGCCATGCATCTGCCTCACGGCTCTCCTCCAGAAGCTCCGCATCAATCTCCTCGCGGTGGTCGAAGTAATAACCCAGGGCGGCGTGCACTTCGGCTAGCGTGAGGTAAGCATAATGGCGCACGATTTCCTCCGCCGACCAGCCACGCCAGAGGTAATCCGCCGCCAGCATGGCCACGCGCGTGCGCGGGTGACTCGACAATCTGGCAGGCTCACCCCGAAGTGTCTCAATATGCGGATAAACCAAAGCCAAGGTGCTCATGTGCGGAAGCTGCCATATTCCGTCCAGCCACGCAACCTTCCGCTTGATCGGGGAAGCAGCGGCGGGTTTCCTTCCTGCGATGAAGGCGCGTCCTCCGGTCACCTTGTCATTCCGGCAAGCGACCGGAGGTCGCTTCTACTTTGCATCAGGCCAAGCGTTCCAACAGCTTCGCATGAATCCCGTCGAAACCGCCATTGCTGAAGACCACGACCACATCGCCGGATTGGACGAGGGGCTTGAGTTTTTCGATGATCGCATCCGCCGTCGGCTCGTAGAACGCGGGTTTCCCTTTGGCGGCAATGTCGGTGACGACCTTCTCCGGATTCAGCCGGTCTTCCGGCGCGAGCAAGTCCAGCCGCGCGACTTGAGCGATGAACACGCCGTCGGCCTCATCAAAAGCGCGGGGCAACTCGTGCTGAAAAATGGCGCGGCGCGTGGTGTTGGAACGGGGCTCGAAAAGCGCCCAGAGTCTTGAGCCGGCATAGCGTCGGCGCAGTCCGGCCAGGGTCTCGCGAATGGCGGTGGGATGATGGCCAAAGTCGTCGATCACTGTGATGCCACCCGCCACGCCGCGCACTTCCTGGCGCCGCTTGATTCCTTTGAAAGTTGCGAGGGCTTTTTGAATCTCCGGCACGGAAACTCCGTAGAAATGCGCGGCGGACGCGGCCATGGCGGCATTGCGAATGTTGAAGTCTCCGATCAGTGGCACCGCCAACGTCGCGCCGAAGAGATCAAAGGACGAAACCCCGTGTTCGTGGCGAGGGTTGCGGATGTGGTTGGCCGCATTCTCGGAAAATCCCACCTCCACGATGGGCGCGGGGCAGGACTTCGCCACCTCCACGCAGTTCGGATCGTCCGCGTTCAAAAGCACCATGCCCTCGCTGGGAACGATGTTGAGCAACCGCCGGAAACTCGTTTTGATCGCGTCAAGATTTTCGTAAATATCCGCGTGGTCGAACTCGATATTGTTCACGATCACGAGTTCCGGCAGATAATGGATGAACTTCGACCGCTTGTCGAAAAACGCCGTGTCGTATTCGTCCCCCTCGATGATGAAGTGCTTGGAATCCCGCAGACACGCACCCTGTCCGAGATTGGCCGGAATGCCGCCGATGAGATAGCTCGGTGCCAGGCCCGCGCTCTCAAAAATCCATGTCAGCAACGAGGTCGTGGTGGTTTTTCCATGCGTGCCGGTGACGACCAGATTGTGCCGTCCGCGCAGAAAAAACTGCTTTAGCGTTTCCGGCATGGAAAGATAGTAGAGCTTGCGGTTGAGGATGCTCTCGACCGCCGGATTGCCCCGCGACATGGCATTGCCAATGACGATCAAATCCGCCGCCGGGATATCCTCAGGCCGGAAACCTCTCGTGATCGTCACGCCCTTGCCCTCCAGAAACGTGGACATGGGCGGATAAACATTTTCGTCCTGTCCGCTCACCGTGAACCCGCTGTCGCGCATCGCCGCCGCGACCGCCCCCATGGCGGTACCGCAGATGCCGAGAAAATGAATCGAAGTCGGACGTCGGAGGTCGGAAGTCGGAAGTGAACTCATGGGAACGGAAAGAAAGTCGGAAGGTGGACGTCGGAGGTCGGAACTTAAGTCACGGGCACAAATCTGGCATTAAATTACTTCCGACTTCCGCGTTCCCACTTCCCACTTCAATAAACGTCCTTGCGGTAGCGTTTCTCTTTCTTGAGCGCTTCCACGTATTCCTTGGCTTGTTCCGTGGTCTTGCCGCCGACTTTTTCGACGATTTGATGAATGGCGGTGTCCACGTCCTTGGCCATGCGCGCGGCGTCACCGCAGATGTAAAAAATCGCGCCGTTTTCCAGCCAGTCGTAAAACTCCGTGGCGTTTTCCAGCAGGCGGTGCTGGACGTAAATTTTTTCCGCCTGATCGCGGGAGAAGGCGGTGGTGAATTTCGCCAGCGTACCGTCTGCTTGAAAGCCCTCGAACTCGTCTTTGTAGAAAAAGTCGGACTTGGCCTGTTGCTCGCCAAAGAACAACCAGTTCTTGCCCCTCGCGCCCGTGGCTTGTCGCTCCTGCAACATGGCGCGAAACGGCGCAATGCCCGTGCCCGGCCCGACCATGATCATGCTTGTGGCCGGATCCTCCGGCACCCGGAAATGTTTCGCCGTATGATAGAAAACCGGGATCGCCCCTTCGCCATCCGCACGTTCTGCGAGGAAAGAAGAGGCCACGCCGACACGCGGGCGGTTCAGCGCCGCATAACGGACCACTGCAACCGTGAGATGAACGTTTTCTCCCACCACCCGCCGGGAAGACGCAATGGAATAAAGGCGCGGCTGAAGTTTGCGCAGATAAGAAACGAACTCCTCCGGCGTGAACTTCGCCGCCGTATATTCCAAGAGCGGATCGAGCACATCACGACCCCAGAGGTATTCGTCGAGGGTTGTCTTATAGGCCGGATCGAGAAAATCCTTCAAAAAGGCGGCCGACGAATCTTTCTCGGCGATGGCACCCAGCAATTTTTTGTCCGGTGCGGTGATGATGTAACTCTTCGAGAGGGCCTCGCGGATCGGCACGGGAACCTTATCGGCATTCGGCACGATCTCGTCTCCGCTGAAATCCAGCGTTTTGAGCAGCGTATCCACCAGCGCAGGATCATTGGACGGAAACACCCCCAATGAATCGCCGACCTCGTAGTCGAGGCCTGATCCCGCGAGTGTGATTTCGAAATGCCGGGTGTCTTTGTTCGACCCCTCCGCCGTCAACTTGCGATTGACCGTAAGCGTGGCCGGATACGGATTCTTCCGTGAATACCCTGATGCTGATTCCGTGGACATGGCTGGTGAGTTAAAAAGAACGATTATGGTGATGCAAGCATCCTTCGCGCCAACCGGCACTCCCCGATTTATCGGAGGCTATAAATCCCGATATGGCATCGAGAATGTGTCACCATCCTCGATTTTCCCGCTTTTCAATCCCTTGTTAAACCACCGCATGCGTTGCTCCGACGTTCCATGGGTAAATGCGTGCGGTACCACCCGTCCCTGCATCTTTTTCTGGATGGCATCGTCACCGATCGCGTTGGCCGCGCGCATGGCTTCCTCGATGTCGCCGTCTTCAAGATATTGTTGCGAATGGTTGGCCCAGACCCCGGCGAGAAAGTCGGCCTGCAACTCCAGCCGAACCGAGTATTCATTGTAATCCGGACGGCCCCGCATCGCGGCCACCTTGTCCGATGTCCCGAGCAGCTTTTGCACGTGATGTCCGACCTCATGCGCGATCACATAAGCTTGGGCAAAATCGCCCGGCGACTGGAAGGTTTGCGCCAGTTCGTCGTAGAAACCCAGATCGATGTAAATCTTCTGGTCTCCCGGACAATAGAACGGCCCCATCTCGGCGCTGCCCGTTCCACAGGCCGTGTTTACCCGGCCGCGATAAACCGTCATGCCGGGAAGGCGGTATTGACGCCCTATTCTCTGGAACTCCGCCGCCCAGACGTCCTCGGTGTCGGCCAGTACCACTTTCACAAAATCAAACCTCTCCTGCTCCTCCGGACTCACCGTCGCGGTCTGCGTGACGGTGGAAGCGCCATCGCCCAACAGCATGTTGGCGTCCAGAATTCCCAACTTCCAGCAAGCCGCTCCGATCACCACCGCAATCAAAATTCCTTTGATGCCGAATTTCCGGCCGATCAGTGACAATAACCCCAACCCGACACTGGTCCCCCCGCGGCCTGCGGTGGTCTGCCCGCGAACGTCATCCACATTATCGCTTCCTCTACGGCCTTTCCATTGCATAACGATCGTTGGTTGATTTCACCGGCCTCCCATCAGTCAGCCTGCGGGAAATATGTCCATTACCCGCGGAAATCGCAAGGAGTTGCTCCCGGAAGAATTGCACCTATACTCCCCGCGATGTCCGGAAACAAAAAGCGCGTGCTCGTGGGGATGAGCGGAGGGGTGGATTCCAGCGTGACCACCCATTTGCTCAAACAACAGGGCTATGATGTCGTCGGCGTGACCATGAAGGTCTGGCCGCAGGACTGCATTTCCCGCGCCGAGGACAAATGCTGCGGCCCGTCCGCCATCGCCGACGCCCGCGGCGTGGCCCACAAACTTGGTGTGCCCCATTACGTCGTGGACGAAGCCGACCAGTTCGAGAAACTCGTCATCAATTATTTCTCCAGCGAATACCGCGCCGGCCGCACCCCGAATCCCTGCGTAATGTGCAATGAATTGCTGAAATTCGGCAATCTCTGGACCAAGGCCGCCGCCCTCGGGGCCGAATACATCGCCACCGGTCACTACGCCATTATCGAACACCATGCCGATCGCAGCGTCCTGCGCAAAGGCCGCGACGACCGCAAGGACCAGTCGTATTTTCTCTTCAGCCTCCGCCAGGAGCAACTTGGCCGCGCCCTCACCCCGCTGGGCGGTATGACCAAACCCGAAATCCGCGCCATTGCCCGCGAACTCGGCCTCAAGGTCGCCGACAAAGTGGACAGCCAGGAAATTTGCTTCGTACCCGGCAACGACTACAAAGCCTTCCTCCGCTCCCACCTTGGCGAAGAAGAGTTCCATCGCGGCGGCATTTACGACATCGGGGGAAAATTTTTAGCCGATCATGAAGGCATTGAAATGTTCACCATCGGCCAGCGCAAAGGCCTGCCCGGCGGTTCGCCGAAACCGCTCTACGTCGTGGACATTGATCCTGAAACCTCCCGCGTCATCGTCGGCGGTGAGGAGGATCTCATTTGCGACGAATTCGAGGTGGACCGGGTGAACTGGCACGTCCCCGAGGACGAAATTCCCACCACTCTCAGCGTAAAAATCCGCTACGCCCACTCCGGCACCGAAGCCAGCGTCGAGCCATTGGAAAAACACAGAGCCCGCATCCGCCTCCACACCCCGCAACGCGCCGTCACCCCCGGCCAGGCCTCCGTTTTCTACGACGGCGACCGTGTCATCGGCGGCGGCTGGATCGTCCGCAAAGCCGCGTTGAAACATGGCGGGCGGGCGGCCCTTGCCGCCGTGCAATAATTTGATTCGCCTCGTCCTCACCACCTTCGCCAGCCCCGAGGACGCCGAAAAAATCGTCCGTCTTCTCGTGTCGGAAAAACTCGCCGCCTGCGGCACCATCTTCCCCGGGGTCCGTTCGATTTATCTTTGGGAGGGAAAAATCGCGGACAGCCAGGAAGCCAGCGTGCTCTTGAAGACCACTGTCGAACAATTTCCCGCCTTGGAAAAAAGACTCCAGGCCCTTCATCCCTACGAAACACCGGAGATCATCGCCCTCGACCCGGCGGCGGTTTCCGACGCCTACGCCACGTGGGTGAGAGGCTCCTGCCAACTTGACGATGAGCCGCAGGCATCGTAAGGCATAGCCATGAGCGTCGAGGATATCCAAAGGGAGGTTGACGGGCTTTCCCTCGCCGAACGCAAGGTACTCACAGCTTGGATGGTGGACCACTATCCCGTGCGTTCCGTCAAAGATCTTGTTTCGCTAGCCGAAGCTGAGGCTCTGCAAGGAAAGTGGATTCCCACACCTCCCACAACGGAGAATATTCCGTCAGGGGAAGCTATGGAAAAAGCCCGGCTAAGGGCACGGGCCATTGGTTTGATCCACTAATAATCGAGTGCCCAAAGCTCGTACACTCATCCATACGGTTTGGTTTGAGTTCGCCATCAATCGTCTGGGTGGCGCGAACCGAATGGATGAGGTGCTGGGCCGGGAACTTTACCGCCTTTCTCTCTATGCCGATCTGATTCCGCCCGTTCCTGATGGTGAACCCCTGCGAATCTATCGCACTACGCCCTTCGTGCGGGAGGACGGACACTTGGTGCGACTGTGGATCTCCTTCACGCTGCCTGACGAAAAATCCATGGAGTTGCAGCACATCGAATCCATCGAAGAGGACATGACGGGAGCAATTCCGGAGAAATAATTCGCGCCCGACGTCCGTCGCGCTAGGCTTTTGCACAATGTCGGGGAACGAAAACTTCTGGCTCCAGCGCGCCCGCCGCGAAGCCCTGCGCTTCAACCTCGGCTGGTGGGTGCAGATGTTTCTCCCTTGGATCATTGCCGCCGGAGTCATCGCCGCCATCGGAGTCCTGGCCCTGCGCAGTGCCAATCAACCCGCCGCGCCCGCTGCCCTGGCTGCTGCGGGAATCATTTTACTCGGCACCATCACCGCTTTGATCATCGCCCGGAAAAAATTCCTCACCCGCGCGGAAGCTCTCACCCGCCTCGACGCCGATCTCTCTCTCAAAAACCGCCTCACTTCCGCCGCCGATGGCATCGGCGAATGGCCCGCCACCCGTCCAGACGCCGCCCTTTCCCTGCGTTGGAAATGGACCACCCTCCTCTGGCCGCCCGCACTCTCCCTCATCCTCGCCGTCACCGCAGTTCTCATCCCCCTGCCCGAAAGCATCGCCCGAACGACCAAAGCCGCCGCCGAGCCGCCATCTTGGACCGCCACCCAGGAAAAACTCGACGCTCTGCGCAAGGACGAAGTCGTCCAGCAGGAATCCCTTGAGGAACTGCAAAAATCCCTCGACGCCCTGCGCAAGCAACCCTCCGACCAATGGTTCCGCCACGAAAGCCTCGAAGCCGGCGACCACCTGCAAACCCAACTCGATCAATCCCTCGGCGACTTGCAAAAAAACCTCGAACAAGCCCTCGGTGCCCTGGAAGCCTCCCGTCAAATCGAACAAAGCCAACTCCAAGTCCTCGGTCAGCCGCTCGATGACGCCCTCCAGCAAGCCCTGCAAGGCATGGAACTCGGCAAGCTCCCGCTCAATGAGCAAATGCTGGCCGAACTCAAAACTCTCGACCCCTCCAAAATCCGCCAGCTCTCCGCCGAGGAATGGAAACAACTTTCTGAAAAACTCAAAGCGGGCGTCGGCACCTGTTCCGGCGGCTTTTGCCAAGGCGACAAAGCCGGCGACGCCCTCCTCGCTTTGATCCTCGCCCAACGAGGCGGCGGTGTAGGCCGCGGACCTGGCACCGCGCCCCTCGCCCTCAAACCGGACGAGACCCAGCTCGGCACCACCCACACTGAAGCCGTCAAAAATGACGACCTCTCAAACGCCGCCATCGGCGACCTCATGGGCCTCGGCACCGGCAAACACAAAGTGGACGAGAAAGCCGGATCCACCTCTCCATCCGGCGGTACCATGTCCTCCAACGGCAGCGGCGGCGAAGCCGTCTGGCAGCAAGGCGCAACCCCCGCCGAACAGGAAGCCCTCAAACGCTTTTTCAAATAATCCCGCGCGGCCTTTCCTGTAGCGGAAAACGTGAGTTTTCCGGAACGGCCGTTTTGGGGATGTCATTCAGGCCCCCGCAAGTGCATCTCCGAGCGATTGCGTGAGACGCGGGGCGGCCGTGCGAAGTTTTTTATCTTCGGTAATCAGTCTGAGGCCCAAGCTCGCCGCGACAGCAAGAAACCGGGCATCGTAAGCAGAGACACGGTGCCGAATCGCCAGTTCCACAACCGTCCGGTGGGGCACCAAGATGAAATCCGGAGCCAGCAACGCCTCGGCCTCTTCCATGCAATCGAGGGCCTGGCGGAGGGTCAGATGGCCCGCCCTCTCGTAAGTTGCCAGCACATTGCCCAATTCCACCAAGGCGAAAGATTCGGTATGCCAGAGGGGATCGCGTGTGCGCAGAGCCTGCACTTGGCCGGTCAATGCACCCTGAACCAGGTAGGGAACGATGATATTCGTATCAACGACCAGCATGGAATCCCCTTCTAGTCGCGGCCCCCGGCAATGGCGGCCTCGATATCTTCGGTCGTGGGGAGAAATCCGCCTCGCAGTTTCAAGGGACGCCGGCCTCCCGGCGGCTTGGAAGGAACCAATCCACGCTGGATAATCTCGACGAAGGTGTCCTTGAGCTTCTGGTTATTCTCCGCAGCACGGATTTTCACCCGCCGCATCAATTCATCAGGCAATTCAAGCGTGGTCTTCATGTTTCCATATTTCCATAAAAATGGTTTCCGGTCAATTGGGGCGGCTGGTATCGCCACGAAACCCAACTCGGCACCGTCTGGCAGCAAGGCGCTACCCCCGCCGAACAGGAAGCCCTCAAGCGGTTTTTCAAATAACGGTCATCGTGCGATGGTGTTTTCCCGCAGTGGAACCCGCCTTGCTCTTCGGACATTATATATCGCTATTATCGCCCCATGATTGCTGCTGCTGAGATCAGTAAAATGAGCACGGGCGAGCGCCTTCAAACCATGGAATTGCTCTGGAGATCACTTTCCGCCTCCGCAGAGCAAATCGCCTCCCCGAGACACCCCCGCTAAGCTTGACAATCCGCCTAGGCGGAGTTTGCTTGCAGCCAATGAAGCCCATCGGACGCCTTGCCTGCCTTGTCGCAGTCCTGGGGTTGCTTTTTCAATTTGTCGGAACCGGTACAGTCTTCGCGAATGAGGCGCCGGTGGCTGCGGAATGCGGCGGTGACTCGCACGATTCCCACTGCCCGATGGAGCCGATGCATGACCACTGCGGATCGTTTTGCAGTCACTTTTTCACGGCGCTTCCTTGTTCTTTCGAAAGCTTTCACGTGAGTCGCCCCGTTTCTGCCGGGTTCCAGACCTTGGGTCAGCAGTCCGCGCCGGAAGGTTTTCCCGCCGGGCTTTTTATTCCTCCCCGGTTGTCCTGATTGACGGCCCCGCCGCGGGCCGTTGCTCAAGCAGGCGCCTTGCCTGCCCGATCACTCGCAAGCAGCGATATCCCTGCCTGCGTTTTCGAAACTTCAATCAGGACACTTATGAAAACCCACTCTTTACTCATCACACTAATCGCCTGCGCGAAAGGATGCTGATCCCGGCCATGCGAAGCCTGCTCTTTGCCGGGTTGTTGATCGCGACGTTTTTGAACGCGCGCGCGGCGGACTTTGCCAATGAAGCCTCCGCCGTGCGGTTTGCGCTGACGAACAATCGCGACCTGCGGGCGGCGCGGTTGACCGTGTCTGCGGCGGAAGCGCGGGTGCGCGGGGCGGGGCGACTTTCCCATCCGGAGATCGAGGCGACCGTGGCGGGAGGGCAGGATTTTCAAGGCCGGGTCGAGATTGGGCTCACCCAACGTTTCCCGCTCACGGCACGGCTGCGTTTGGAAAAAGAGATATCGCGGCTGGAAATCGACGCGGCGCAAGCCGAGGTGGCGGAACGCGAACGCGAGATCGTCGCGAAAGTGCGGGAGGCTTTTCTGCATTCGGCCCGGGCCCGCGAGGCCCGTCTGCTGCGGAGTCGTCAGGCGGAACTTGGTGCCACTTTCACAAAATCCCTGCAAAGCCGGGTCACGGAAGGATTCGACTCCCCGCTTGATGCAGCGGAGGCCGCGCTGGAGGCCGTCCGGCTCCAGGCGCAAGTCGCGGAGCTTCGCGCGGAAGAAGAGTCCGCCACGGGCAAGTTGGCGGCATTGCTGGGTATGCCCGGAAACGAAACCCTGACCGTAAAGGATATCCCCGCGCTTCCCAACTCTCCGCCGGCAGCGGGGTCACCGACCAATCGCCCGGACATCCGCCTCGCCGAGATCGCCATCGAGGCGGCGGAGAAAGATCTCGGCCTGGCCCGCGCCATGCGCTGGGAAGATATCGGAGTAGGCGTTTTTGTTGAAGGCGAGCGTTTTCGCGACGAGCCGGAGGGGATCGAACCGGAAGGGCTTGTTGGCCTGCGGCTCTCGGTGCCGCTGCCGGTTTGGAACAACGGTGAGGCCGCCGTCGAGGAACGCAAAGCCATCGCACAACGCCGGATCGAGCTCCTCCAGGCCATCCGTCTCACCGCCGCCCACGAGGCCGCCTCCGCCTGGCGGCAGATGAAGGCCCGTTTCGAGGCCGCCCGGCAGATGCAAAATGAGGCCCTGCCCGCCGCGCGCGAATTGCTTGCCGACATCCAGGCCGCCCACGAACGGGGCGAAACCGATGCCCAGCGCCTCTTCCGCATCCGGGAACGCCTCATCGCCATCGAGACCGAAACACTCGAATCCCGCGCCCAATTCCACCTCGCCCGCGCCGCCTGGCTCCACGCCACCGGCGCTTCCACACCATGAAAAAACTGCTCGCCCTTTTTTGCCTCCTGCCGCTCCTCATCCAAGCCAACGAAAAGCGTTCGGCCAACACAGTCGTCCTCGACGAAACCGGGGTGAAAAATCTCCGCATCGAAACCGTGATGGTGGAGGAAACCGATTTCGAGGAATCCGTCTTCGCCCTCGGACGCATCGATGTTTACCCCGGACGCCGCGCTGTCATCAGCAGCCGCATCGCCGGCCGCGCCCTGGAGGTTTTCGTCAAACACGATCACCCGATCAAAAAGGGCGGCATCGCCCTCATCGTGGAAAGCCGCCAGCCGGGCAACCCGCCGCCGCGGGTGGAAATCACCGCCCCGATTTCCGGTCTGATCAGCGCGACCCACATCGCCCCCGGCGAGCCGGTCGAACCAGACAAGGTTCTGGCGGAAATTCTGGATCTCTCCGAGGTTTATGCCCTCGCCCGCGTGCCCGAGCATCTGGCCTGGCAACTCAAGCCGGGACTCAAGGCGCGCATTACCGTTCCCGCCGCCGGAAATCAGGCTTTCGAGGCCGATCTCGAACACCTTGGGGCCACCGCCGATGCGGACAGCGGCACGGTCGAGGCTGCCTTTCATGTGCAGAATCCCACGCTCACCCTGCGACCCGGCATGCGGGCGGAGTTTTCCATTGTGCTCAAAAAACGCGCTGGGGTGATGAGCATCCCGCGCTCCGCCCTGCAAGGCGATGCGGCCAACCGCTTTGTTTATGTCAAGGACTTCGACCTGCCCAATGCCTTCGTCAAAACGCCCGTGGTCGTCGGAGAAATCAACGACCGCAGCGTCGAGATCGTCAGCGGCCTGCTGCCGGCCGATGAAGTCGTCACGCGCGGAGCCTATTCGCTCGCCTTTGCGGGTGGCGGCAGCATTTCGCTCAAGGCGGCTCTCGACGCCGCCCATGGACACGAGCATGCGGAGGATGGGTCGGAGTTGAAGGACGCTCCCAAGTCCGCGGACAATCCGGCCGGAGCGTCATCCGGCCAGAGCCCGTTCTGGATGATCGTCAGCGGCATTCTTTTTGTCCTGCTCATCGCCGTGGTGTTGCAAAAGAAAGGACTTCGCCGTGCTCAGTAAACTCATCCAGCTCTCGCTCCACAACCGGGCCATTGTGCTCGGCGTGGCCATCATTATCATGGTGATGGGTCTTCAGACCGCCATGCGCCTGCCCGTCGAGGTGCTGCCTGATCTGACCAAGCCGACCGTTATCATCCTGACCGAGGCTCCCGGTCTCGCTCCCGAGGAAGTCGAGCTGCGCGTCACTCAACCCCTCGAAAGTGCCTTGCTCGGCGTGGCCGGTCTCACCCGCCTGCGCTCGAACTCCGACGTTTCGCTCTCGCTCGTCTATGCCGAGTTCGGCTGGGACACCGACATCTACAAAGCCCGCGTCCTCGTGCAGGAACGCCTGCAATCCGTCCGCGAGCAACTGCCCGAGGGGGTGCAGCCCTTCATGACCCCTGTCGCATCGCTCATGGGCGAGATTCTCCTCGTCGGCGTGCGCTCGACTATCAAGGAAGGCGAACCCGGTTATGTCCCACCTAGCGAGGTCCGTTCCCTGGCCGACTGGACGATAAAGAGGCGACTGCAAAGCATCTCCGGTATCGCCGAGGTGCTCAACATGGGCGGCGGCATCCGGCAGATCGAAGTGCAACCCGACCCCTACCGCATGCAGGCCCTGGATGTGAGCTTCGCCCAACTTGAAGAAGCCGTGGCCGAAGCCGCCAGCACGACCACTGGCGGATTTCTCAACACCGGCCCCACGGAAATCATGGTGCGCAATCTCGCCATGACCACCGACCTCAAGGATCTCGCCCGCACCGTCATCAGAAAAGTGGACGACCGTCCCGTCACCATCGGCGACGTGGCCAATGTCGCCTGGGGCATCGAGCCCATGCGCGGTGACGCCACGGTGAGTGTGGCGCCGGAAAAATCGCCCACCTACGGCGTCATCATGTCCATCACGAAATCCCCCGGCTTCGACACCCGCGCCCTCACTGAGCAGATCAAAACCGCGCTGGCCGAGTTGCAGCCCGCCCTGCCCAAGGGCGTCGAGACCACGCTGCTTTTCCAACAAAAGGACTTTATTGATCACGCCATCGGCAACTTGAAGGAAGCCATCCGCGACGGTGCCATCATGGTGACGGTCGTCCTGTTTCTTTTCCTTCTCAATCTCCGCACCACCTTCATCACGCTCATGGCCATGCCCATGAGTTTTGCCATCACCATGCTCACCTTCCAATGGTTCGGCATCTCGGTGAATTCCATGACCCTCGGCGGCCTCGCCGTCGCCATCGGCATGGTCGTGGACGACGCCATCGTGGACGTGGAGAACGTCTTTCGGCGTCTGCGGGAATGGAAGCGAAGCGAACATAGACTGCCGCAGGCAGCCCGTAGGGAGAGCGAAGCGAATCAAAATGCCGCCCTGCCCAAACCGCATGAAAAGCTCCACGTCATCGCCCGCGCCTCCGGCGAAGTGCGGAATTCGATTTTCTACGCCACCGTCCTCATCATTCTCGTCTTCCTGCCGTTGCTGGGTTTGAGCGGCGTCGAGGGCAAACTTTTTGCCCCGATCGCCATCGCGACCATCATCTCGATGATCGCCTCGTTCGTGGTCTCCCTCACCGTCATTCCCGTGCTCTGCTCGATCCTGCTTAATCCCAAGCCCGGCCACGGCCATGGCGACGGACGGCTGGTCCGCGGCATGAAATGGCTTTTGCAAAACACCTTGCTGCGCTTTGGCCTCAGTCAGCCCTACCTCCTGCTTGGCATCGCCGTGCTCATTGTAGCCGCCGCGTTTTCCCTTTATCCGCTGATGAGCAAAGATTTTCTCCCATCCTTCAAAGAGGAGACCGCCCTCATCGCCGCCACTTCCGCCCCTGGCACATCGCTGGACGAAATGAATAAAATCTCTGACGTGATCGAAGAACAAATCCTCAGCGTGCCCGAAGTCCGCAAAGTCGGTCGCCGGCTTGGGCGCGCCGAACGCGGCGACCACGTGGTCCCCGTCTCCACTGCCGAATTCGACGTGGACTTCCGCGAAACGGAAGGACACGCCGGTGCCCAGTCACGCACCCGCAAGGAAATCCTGGCCGACCTCAGTGCCCGTATCAAGACCGTCCCCGGAGTCTTCGCCGTGGTCGGCGGTCCGCTGGCCGACCGCATCGGCCACATGCTCAGCGGTGTCTCCGCGCCTGTCGCAATCAAGATTTTCGGCCCCGACCTCGACACCCTGCGCCGCCTCGGCACGGAAGTGCAGGCCATCGCCAAGACCATCCCCGGTTTTGAAGACGCCAAACTCGACCAGCAATCCTCCATTCCCCAACTCCGCATCGAGGCCGACCGCGACCGCGCCGCCGCCTATGGCGTGGCCCCCGGCGCGCTCAACGAGCAGCTCAGTGCCTTGATTGGCGGCAAGGAAATCGCGGAGCTCCGCGAAGGCCAGCGCGCCATCAACCTCGTCACCCGCCTCCCGCTCGCCTGGCGCGACTCGCCCGACAAGATCGCGCAGCTTCCCGTCGAAACCGAATCCGGCCAGCGCATCCCGCTGGAACTCGTGGCCGATGTGCGCGAGGCCAAGGGTCCAAACGTCATCTTCCGCGAAAACAGCCAGCGCCGTTTTACCGTCGCCATCAAACCCACCGCCCGCGACGCGGGAGTCCTCGTCGAACGCCTGCAAAAGGAAGTGCTCGAAAAAGTGAAACTCCCAGAGGGCTATTTCATCACCTACGAGGGGGAATTCCGGGCCCAGCAGGAAGCCACCCAGCGCATCGTCCTCTCTTCCGCCGTCATCCTGCTGGTCATTGGATTTCTCCTCTACGGCTATTTCCGCACGCCGTTCTTCGCCATCCAGGTGCTCTGCGACATCCCGCTCGCACTGGTTGGCGGACTCGTCCTCACCTGGATCATGCTCAACAACATCAGCATTGCCACGCTGGTGGGTTTCATTGCCGTCGCAGGCGTCGCCGCGCGCAACAGCATCATGCTCCTCTCGCATTACCTCCACCTCATGGCCCACGAAGGAGAGGAGTTCACCCCGCAAATGCTCATTCGCGGCACCCAGGAACGGCTTGTACCCGTGCTCATGACCGCGCTCGCTGCCGGCGTCGGCCTCATTCCGCTCGTCCTCGCCGCCGACCAGCCCGGCAAGGAAATCCTCCACCCAGTGGCCGTCGTCATCTGCGGGGGACTCGTCACGAGCACCCTGCTTGGCCTCGGCGTCACGCCGACTGTTTTTTACACCTTCGGCCGTAAGGCCGCAGAAAAAGCCGTGCGCTTGGAAGCACCAGCCACACAATGAAGAAAAGCCAAAGGAGCGCGGACGTCCCGTCCGCGAACGAAAACTTACGCGGACAAGATGTCCGCGCTCCTTTCCCCCCAAACAAGAACCAAAACAAAACAAAAATGAAAACACCCATCCTCACCCTCATCGCCACCCTTGCCCTCACCATCCCGGCTTTTGCCGCCGATGACCACAAACACGAGATAAAAGAAGCCGGCCCCAATGGCGGAAAAATCCTCACCGCCATCGAACCTCATGCCGAATTCTTCGTGACCCCAGATCGCAAGGTCCAGATCACGTTTCTCGGCGAAAACGGCAAGGCTATCGCACCAGCCGCGCAAATCGTCACGGTTACTGCCGGTGAGCGTTCCGCGCCGACAAAACTGTCCTTTGCAAAATCTGGCGACGTCCTCCTCTCCGAGCAAGCCCTGCCCGCCGGAAACGACTTCCCCACCGTGGTGCAGATCAAAGTGACTCCAGAAGCCAAGGCTACTGTGGAAAAATTCAACCTGAATCTTTCCAAGTGTCCGGAATGCAAACTCGTCGAATACGCCTGCACCTGCTCTCACAGCCACTGAACCCGCATCCATATTTTCGGAAAACTCACGTTTTCCGCTACAAGGCAATTGCGCCGTCCAGAGAGGCCTCCACCAGAATCCGACTATTGGCTCTTCTGAAACTTCTCGACCTTGGGGCGGGTGACCGCCTGGTTGTAGGGATGCGAAGGATTGTTCTGGTAGAAATCTTGATGATATTTTTCCGCCGGATAGAACGTCGTGAGCGGAGCAACCTCCGTAACGATGGGATCCTTGAATTGGGCCTGCGCGGCGGCCTTTGATTTTTCCGCGACGGTTTTTTCCTCGTTGTCGGAATACAAAATAATCGAACGATACTGCGTTCCGGTGTCCGCGCCCTGGCGGTTCAGGGTGGTGGGGTCATGCGCCTTCCAAAACAGGTCGATGACTTTTTCGTAGCTGATCTTGGCGGGATCAAATTCGATCTGCACCACTTCGGCGTGTCCCGTGCGACCGGAAGACACCTGATCGTAGGTCGGGTTCGCCTCGCTACCGCCCGCATAGCCGCTGGTGACGCCGAGAATTCCCGGCACGGTCTGGTACACGGCCTCGACACACCAAAAACATCCGCCGCCGACGGTGGCCAATCCTGTTTGTTTATCTGCTGCACTCATGGCGGAGAAAGCTAGCACAGCAAGGATGAAATTGCATCGAATCACCACTGAGTGTCGACCAAGCCTTGCGTCTGCGCAAGCCGGTCACCACTTTTCGCTTAGCATGGTCAGGTCGTCGATGACGCCATCGATTTTCTTGAGATCTTTGCGGCGACCTTTATCCACCTTGGATTGTGCCTGATGAAGAAGGGTGAGCATGTCGCGCAATTCGTGGATGCGGGTATTGGGGACTTTCTTTTTTCCCTGCTCGTTCACCACCTTATCGCGAATGAGGGCGATCTCCCCCTCAATGCGTGCGGCATATTTCTCCAAGGTCTCACGGAAAAGTTTCTCGAGATTATCGAGTTCCTCAAGCACCGATTTCATTGGTGATGATTCCGTGATATCGTGTTTCATGAAAGGAAGTAAGCTATTGCCTCAGGGCATGTTCTCAAGGAGGCTTCGCGTGATTTTTGTGAACTTTTCGTCACATTACCATTGCATATTTATGGAGCGCGGATTGGCTTGCGCTCGGTCAACTGCTGGAAAGATTATGTAAAGATATGGTGATAAACACATTATGAATGTTTCTTTTTTGATTGAAGCCGCTTCCGCCGTTCGGCAGCGGGCCTATGCGCCCTATTCGCATTTTGCGGTGGGTGCCGCGCTTTTAACCACAGACGGACGTGTCGTTCGCGGTTGCAATGTAGAGAACATCAGTTTCGGACTGACGCTTTGCGCGGAACGAAGTGCTGTTGTGGCCGCCCTAGCCGAAGGACACGTGAGCTTCCAAGCCATCGCCATCGTTGCCGATACCGATGTGCCAATTAGTCCTTGCGGGGCCTGCCGACAAGTTCTGGCCGAATTCTCTCCCGACCTGGTGGTGATAACGGCGAATTTGAGCGGACGGACTGAAACGTTTTCCTTGGCTGAACTGCTGCCGCGCTCCCAGACTGGAATTCTGAACACTCCTTGAATTCGGATGTTCCACGTGGAATCGTTATTAATAATAAGAGATTATGGAACCATTCTTAATCTTCTTAATGGTGTGAACAAGTCGGAGAAAAGCTGTTCCAGCAAGGAAATCACACTGTTCCACGGCAAAAGTGTCCCGCGAATAACTTGTGGGAATGGCCTCCTCAGGCCAACAAAAGAGGGTTCAATAACAGCCATCCCCAAAGTGTTCCCAAGCATTCGCAACCCATTAACAAACCTTGGAGACTCGGATGCCGGCTTGTTCCACGTGGAACAAGCCCGTCTGCGGAATCCTTCCTCCACCACAGTATACTTATGCTAAAACGCCTCCTCCTTCCTATTTGTTTCCTCTGGGCAGGCTGCTCTCAGAATCATCCAGACCAGGAATTGGTGGTGGGAATGGATCTCTCGTATCCACCCTTCGAGACGATAGACGTCCAAGGGCAGCCTGCCGGAGTGAGCGTGGAGTTGGCCAACGCCCTGGGCGAATATTTGCAGCGCCCGGTGCGCATCGAAAATATCCCTTTCACCGGATTGATTCCATCCCTGCAAGGCGGCCGTCTGGATTGTATCATCAGTTCAATGACGGATACACCCGAGCGGCGGGAATCTCTGGCGTTTTCCGATCCCTATTTGACCATCGGTCTGGCCCTGTTGGTCGGCAAAGAATCTCCTATCGGCGCGTTAAAGGATATCGATGTTCCGGGCAAAACGGTGGTGGTCCGCCAAGGCACCACAGGTGAAATGTGGGCGCGAAAGAATCTTTCCAAAGCCACCCTCCTTGCCCTCGATAAAGAAAACGCCGCGGTGTTGGAAGTGATCCAGGGCAAAGCCGACGCCTTTATTTACGACCAAATGAGCGTTTGGCAGAACGCCCAAAAAAACCCCGATTCCACCCGCGCCTTGCTTGAACCCATCCAGAAGGAGTCTTGGGCCGTGGGTCTTCGCAAAGACGACGAGGCGCTCCGGGCGCAGATCAACGGCTTTCTCAAGCAGTATCGCGCCCGCGGCGGTTTTGAAAAACTCGGCGATAAGTTTCTCAAAGATCAGAAAGACGCCTTTGCCCGGGACGGCATCCCGTTTTATTTCTGACCAACGATGGCTCTGGCGAGGGTGCGCTTAGGGCCTGTCTGAATGGAGGGAGGCGGGCCCTCGCATCCCAGGGCGGCAAGGGCCTGCCGCCCTCCCTTATCTTTCTCTTGTTGCCCAAGACAATTCTTCCCCAGAAAAAAGCGGGATCAAGTTGACGGGTGAATTGGCGCGGGATAGTCAGCTGTGATGAAACCAGTGACCAGCCTGTTTTTGGACAGCCCCCGTGCCCCCGCGTCGGTCTTGGTCAAACTGTTTACGGGAGCCGCCCTCCTGGGTGTATTCACCTTGATCTGTTGGAGTGTGTTGAGCAGTTCCGCCCGGAGTGCCGAACTCCTGGGAAACTATCGCCCAGTCTTTCTTCGCGGTTGGCTCCTTACGGTCGGTATCTCCTCCGCCGCCCTTGTGCTGAGCGTTCTGATCGGGCTGCTGGCGGCCCTGGCCAAGCGGTCACATATTTTGCTATTACGTTATATATCAACCACTTATATAGAGGTTATGCGAGGGATGCCGTTCCTGGTTTTAATCTTGATCCTGTTTTATGTGGTCGCAGATAAAGTGAATTACAATAACCGCGTGGTTGTCGGGATCCTGTGCCTATCCTTATTTTCTGGGGCCTATTTGGCCGAGATGATCCGGGCTGGAGTGGAAAGCGTGGGAGCCTCGCAAAGGGAAAGCGCGCGCGCCATTGGGTTGAGTACATTTCAGACCTACGGCTATGTGATCTTTCCCCAGGCCTTGCGGCAGACCCTGCCAGCCCTGACCGGACAATTCGCCTCGCTGATCAAAGATTCCTCGCTGCTTTCCATCATTGGTCTGAGCGAATTCACCTTCTCCGCCCAACAGGTTTTCAGCGCCACGTATAGCACGATGGAAAGTTTCCTTCCGTTGGGCGTGGGCTATTTAATATTGACGCTACCGATTTCGTTTTGGACAAGGCGATTAGAGGCGACTCTCCGCTATGAGACATGAACGGTGGATTTTAGGGATCGTAGCGTTGGGTTTGCCTGCTGTGCGCCGATAGTTTACACCCTGGAGAACTCGCCGGAATACATGACCGTGAAGATCACACCCTTCTATCGCCGTGGTCCGCAACAACCGGGTGACCCTGATATGCTGGCCCGGGAGACGTTTGTACGCCTCTTGAGCAAGGAAGATGGCTTCAGCCGGGTCCAGTTGGCGGATGGACGTGCCGGCTACGTCGCTACGGAGGATCTCCGGCCGGCTTCCGCCGCAGGCCGGGCGGTGGCCAATGCGGAACTATTCCCCGAGCGCGCGGTCGAGCTAGCCCCGCACGTTCCGGAATCGGATTTTTCCATGCCGGTGTCGGAAATTCCGGCGAGAGAAAAAGCGAACGAGCCCTCGTCATGATCCTGCGTTGTGAAGGACTGACCAAAATGTTCGGCCGGCATCGCGCGTTAAGTGGCGCATCGCTCAGCGCGAAATTCGCCCACACGCTCGCGCTCATCGGTCCGTCGGGCGGGGGAAAATCCACCCTCCTGCGCGTGCTGGCCGGCCTCGAATATCCCGACGCCGGCACGGTCGAGGTCAACGGACGCCCATTGTCCTTCAAAGAAAACGCCTTGGCCGCGTATCGCAAAAAAATCGGCGTGGTCTTTCAGGCCTTCAATCTTTTTCCCCACCTCAGCGCCCTCGAAAATATTCTCCTGCCGCTGGAAAAGGTGCACCATTTCCCCGACGCCCGCGAACGCGCGGCAGCGGCCCTCGAACGTTTCCGCCTCACTGCCCACGCCGCCAAAAAGCCCGCTGAGCTCAGCGGCGGCCAGCGTCAACGCGTGGCCATCGCGCGCGCACTCGCCATCGAACCCGAATTTCTCCTCATGGACGAACCGACATCCGCGCTCGATCCCGAGATGACCGCCGAGGTGCTTGATGTCATCGCGGAACTCCGCGAATCGGCCCAGCCCCTCATTCTCGTCACCCACGAAATGGGCTTTGCCCGGGAGTCGGCCGATGCCGTGGCCTTCGTGGCCGACGGGGCGGTGTTGGAATGCACCCCGGCCCGCGAGTTTTTCCAGCAACCGCGCAGCGACACGGCCCGCCGCTTTCTTGAACGGATTCTCAAGTATTAAAAGGTCGGGCAGCCAAACCTCCCGGTGAGCCGTGGAAGCGTCTCACCGCGAGATGGGTCTCCCCTCGATTTTGCCGCGCTACATTTGTAGTTGACATTCCGCTACACTTGTAGCGTGATGGCGGTGATGAATCCGTTTCCCCGAATCTCGGAGGCAGAATGGGAGGTTTTGAGCCTGCTCTGGAGGGAGGCACCGCTCTCTTCCGCGCAAATCATTACGAAGCTCGAATCCCGATCATGGAAGCCGAGCACAGTCCGTACATTTCTGGCGCGCCTTGAAAAAAAGGGAGCCGTGGGCACGGTGGAAAGCGCCGAAGGGAGGCTCTACAAACCCAAGGTTTCGCGAGACGTCTGCGTCCGCCAGGAAAGCCTCTCGTTCCTTGACCGGGTGTTTGAGGGAGCCACCGCTTCGCTCCTCATTCATTTCGCCGGAAGCAGGCGTCTCAGCGACCGCGAAATTTCCGAACTCGAAGCCGTCCTTGCGAAAAACAGGAGAAGAAACAAGTCATGATAACCGGGACGACGGTCATTCTGAAAGCCGTTCTCGACGCCTCCCTTCAGGCTTCTCTGTTCATCGTCCTGATTCTTTTGCTCCGGCCTTTGCTCGGCCTGCGTGTGCCTGCGGGATGGCGAACACTTCTCTGGGCGCTGGTTTTGCTCCGATTGCTGGTTCCTGTGTTTCTGTTGCCGCCGAGTCCGGCCAGCTTGCAAAATATCCCCGCAATTCAGCGTCCGGCGGATCGGATGGAGCTCGCTCTCGACAGAGTCCACGCCGATTATTTCATGCCCGATCATCAGATATTTGCTCCGAGGGCGGCTTCGGAGGATTTGCCGGTTCCTTCGCCGGACGCCACGCCCATGAAGCGATGGCCGTCGATTCCCTGGTGGACAATCGCCTTCTTCGTTTGGGGAGCCGGAGTGCTGCTTTTGGCGTTTTGGATAGCCGCCGGCATGTTCCGCATTCATCGGAAGCTCGGGAAGGAAAGCGGGGACGCGGATGAAAATATCCACCGTCTCTGGCAGGCAAGCTGCCGGAGAAACAAGATCAAAAATGCACCGCGCCTGTGTATCACCCAGGCCGTCGATTCTCCGGCCTTGCTCGGCCTATGGCATCCCCTTCTTCTCATTCCCGCCAGGGCCGCCGCATTCTCCAAAGAGGATTGGGAGCATGTTTTCCTGCACGAGCTGGCGCATTACGCGCGAAGGGATCACTGGATGCAGGGCCTGCAGCTTGTGGCGCTTTGCCTGCATTGGTTCAATCCCCTGGTCTGGCATGGATTTCGGTTTCTGCGCATGGACCGGGAGCTGGCCGCGGACGAATGGGCGCTGCGCCGCCTCCCGGATGAGTCAGGGACGGCCTACGGAGAGACCCTGCTGAAAGTTCTCGCCGCCGGAAGGACCGAATCCCCGCACTTCGCCACCGTGGGAATTCTGGAAGACGCCGCCCAGTTCCGGCAGCGCCTGCTTCGTATCGGAGCTTTCCGTCCCCGCACCCTGACAGGCAGCCTGCTTGGCTTGGGAGCGGTTGCGGCGCTCGCGCTTGTTGCGCTTGGACGGCAAGCCGATGATGTGGATTTATCGAACTACGAGGATTTGTCGAAAACCGAAATTCTCGTTGCCGCTGCGGGCGCCAACGATTTGCCTGTCCTTGAAAAAGCCTTGGCGGAGGGTGTTGGGATCGATTCTGAAATCAACGCTTCGGGGAAAAAAACGGCCTTGATCGCGGCGGCATCCGCCAATCATCTCGAAGCGGTGCGCCTGCTCCTGGCAAGGGGCGCGTCCGTTAACCGGCCCGGTGAGAAGACGGCTCCCGCTCTCATGGCGGCCTGGCTGAATGGCTCGGCGGATTGCGCAAATTATCTGCTCGCAAAAGGCGCGGATTGCGACCCGTATGTTCTGGCTGCGGCCACAGGCGATCAGGCCGTCATCGGCCGGTTGCTGTCAGCGGGACAGGCGGACTTTGAGACATTGAAATCTCTTTGCGAAATCGCGGCGGTCAGCGGGAAAAGGGATTTGTTTGTCCAGCTTTTCAACGCGATTCAGCGCCTGCCGGAACACTCCCGGTGGGAGATTCCCATCGGATTGGTGGCTCGCGCGGTGGCGCTGGGCCATCGTGATGTGGTGGAGGAAATGCTCAAGAGAGGGGCGGGTTTTGATTTTAATAACGGCGTGGCGCGGTTGTCCGAAGCGGCGGCGAAGTCGCCGGGCATGCGGGAATGGCTGGCATCCAAGGAAATCGAAGTGCCCGCCCTCTCGGACGACGAAGCGCTCATTGGAGCGGCCGAACGCGAGGATTTGCCTGAAATGCGCCGCCTGATTCGCGCGGGCGCCAAGGTGAACTTCCTGGGCGAAAAAGGCTGGACGCCGCTGACCAAGGCAGCGACCTGGGGCCGTCCGAAAGCGGTCAAACTCCTGCTGGAAAACGGTGCCGACCCGAACCTTGTCAAAGGCTACGATTACACCGCGCTTTCCCTGGCGAAAACGCCGGAGATTGCCGGGATGCTCTTCGCCGCGGGCGCCGACCTGAATGCCCGGCGCGGCAAAGCCCACATCGTCTGGTATGCCATGCAGCAGGGCAACGATGCCGTCGTAAAGTGGTTCATGGATCAGGGTGTGAACCTCGGGAAGATCGATGGCTACGACTCGAGCCCCTTGTTTCTGGCAGGTTCCCCCAAGATTGCGGAATGGGTCATCGAGGCTGGCGTGGACGTGCACACGAAGAACGAACGCGGCGAAACCGCGTTGTTTGAAGTGCTGCGCTACAAAAAAAATGCGGCGGAAATTGTGCGGGTGCTGCTGCGCAATGGAGCGGATCCGAACGCCCGGAACAGCTTTGGCCAGACGCCGCTGATGGCCGCCCCGGACGGCGGCTCCGTGGAAGTTCTCATCGCGGCGGGTGCGGACGTGAAGGCAAAAGACGATCGCGGCAACAGCGTGACCTCCTCGACGATAAGTGATGCAAAGCCCGGCCGCTTTGAGGCTCTGCGCCGCCATGGCGTGATGGTTGACCCCCAAATGGATGCGCCTCAACTTGCCGCCAGAGCCATTCTGGACGGAGACGCGGCGCGCATGAAATTTCTTCTTGATCAAGGGCTCGAACCGAATGCGAGTGCGAGCTCGGGAATGAAGAGGCGCACGGAACCCTCGCTGCTCGCGCTGGCGATTTTCTTTGGACAGTGGGAAATCGCGGATATGCTGCGGGAAGCGGGTGCAAAAGGTGTGGGAGCCTTCAGCGAAGCGGCGGCGAAGGGTGACCTTGGGAAGCTCAAGGCCTTGCTCGATGCGGGTGCAGATGTGAACGAGCGCGATACGCAGGGGAGCACGCCACTTCATTATGCCGCACGGCGCGTGCAAGCGGATGCCGTGAGGCTGCTGTTGGAGCGGGGCGCGAATGTGAATCTCTTTACCAACTATGGGGGCACCGCACTCACGCTTGCGAATATGCAATATCAGAATAACAAGAGAAACGGCTATGGTTCCATTCAGGGGATGGGCACCAAGGAGGAGGAGCGCGGCATGGAGGAAATCATAGCCCTGCTCAAGGCACGAAAGCCCGATATCAGCTACCGCAACCCGGTCGGGGAAATCGCCCTGCACGCCGCCGCGGCCAACGCGGGCGTGCTCTCCGCTTTGCTCATCGCGGCAGGCGCCGACATCAACGCGCAACGCCACGACGGAATGACTCCCCTCATGCTGGCAATCGTGAACCAGCCCAAAAACCCCTCGATGGACATCACAACCCAGGCCGCAGGCGGCAAAAAGGAAACGCGCTATTCCGGCAGCGGTTTTGCCGTGAAGCAACTTCTGGACAACAAGGCGGATCTAAAAATCAAGAACAACTCAGGCAAGACCGCGCTGGATCTGGCAAAGGAAAAAGGGAACGAGGAAATTCTCTCCCTCCTTGCGGAGAAAGCGCAGCATTGAGAGTGGTCAGCCCCGGGAAACTGGCTTTGCCTCCGGGAAGGAACGTTCGCGCAGCCAAGCCAGGATATCCGCGAGCACGATCTCACGGTCCCAATCATTCCAAAGCAAGTGATAGGCCTCGGGATAAAGCCGGAAACTTTTGTCCGCCGCCGCCAGGCAATCGAACCACGCCCGAACCTGCTCGGGCCGCAGAAAAACATCCTGTCCCGCCGCCAGCACCAGACAGGGAACCCGCACCCGCGCAGCCAGAGCGCGGCTGGAATCCATCAGCTCCCCGAACGCCTGCAAAAAACGAAACGTGTACGCCGGGATGAAATGCGACGAACTCCGCACCCTTTGCGAATGTTCCTCATCCCGCGTCACCCGTAACGGTTCTGTTTTCCCCGAAACAAACCACGCCGGATAAAATCTCACATTCGGCACCGCCGCCGCCAGCACCCGGAGTCCCAAACGGACAGCCCAGGACGACGGTTTTTTTAACTCCACCACCGGCGCGGAAAAAAGCAGGCCCCGCACCCGCGCGTCCAATTTTTCCTGAGCCGCCAGCCACGAAACAATTAGCGCCCCCATGCTCTCCCCGCAGACAAAAAGCGGCAGGCCGGAAAACTTCGCTCCCGCCATCCGCACAAACGCCGCCACATCCTCCCCCATCACCGGCAGATCCAGAAACGCTCCCCGCCGCGCCGCGCTCCGATCCATTCCCTGCCCGCGCAGATTCAGGGCGAAGGTCGCAAACCCCTCCCGCGCCGCCGCCTCCGCCAGCGCGGCAAAATCCGTCGCCGCCCCGCTCAACCCATGCACACACACCAACACCCCGCGCAGGTCTCCCTGCGCCATCCACTCCTCGCAGGGGAAAATATCCCCGTCCGGCGCCGTCCATTCGAATGTCATCGCAATTCAGATTCGGATTGCTTTTCCTCTCCCGACGCAAGCAATTTCCCTCATGCGCAAACTTCTCGTCGTGCTCGCCGTCTCCATCTTCACGCTCGCGAGCCTGAGTGCCGGCCGCCTCGACGTGGCCGTGATCCAATTTCCGGAGGAAAAAACATCCGAGGAACTTTCCGCCGCCTTAGCCAGCCAGCGCCTCTCCGAGATGACCAACTCGAACCGCACCATGACCAGCGAATCCTATCTCAAGGGCGGCTACGTTCTCTTCGCCCAGAGCCTCGCCGCCACCCCCGGCTCCAGCATCAACTCCGCCACCCGCATCAAGGACACCCGCGCCGACATCGAGGGCCAGCTCGGCTCCGGTCGCGTCAATTTCACCATCAGCCTCATGGAAGGCATCAAAGCCGGCCTGCGCAGCTTCGAGAAAAAAACCTACACCGGTTCCGGACCCCTCCCAGCCGGCGCTCCCCGCCTCCTGAGCATGAAGCAGGTCAAAGGCAAGGCCCCCGCAGTAATCAAAGGCCAAACCTCCATTGAACGCTATAACCTCACCACCGTCGTCGTCGCCCAATACACCCCCTGATCTTCTCCGCTTCGTCCCATACACTTACTCCTGAACCTGCCCATACTCATCGACGGACGGGAGTGTAGGGGTAGGTTCAGGAGTAGGTGTATGTCCTCCTTACCCCGTTCCCGCGGATCCCGCAATCATGCCCGCACCCTTCCCCGAGATTGACCCCGCGGCCGGGCCGGTCATCTGCCGCTTCGGCAAGCGCAACCTAGACGGCATGTCCTTCCTTGCCCCGCTGGTGAACAACCGTGTCGGCGACCTTCTCAACCTCGAACTCCGCCACCAGCAGCTCTTTTTCATCCAGGGAGATCGTGTCATTTACGACATCGGCTACGACGAAAAGGGTAGGCGCTTTTCCGAGGCCGACTTCGGCAAGCCCATCCGCACCCTCGAGGATCTCAACAAAAATGGCTACTGGCTGGTCGGCCGTAACTACGATCCCGACATCATGCGCGAAGCCCTCGAGCATCAGGACGACGGCCTCTACTACTCCATTCTCAGCAACCAATGTCAGGACTGGACCGACCGCCTGCAACGCGCCGCCGAAAGACTGGAGAAGGAACGCGGCATCGCTCCCCCCGCCGCCAACGATCTCGCGGCGCATTTCGTCAAGCCCGTCTCCCCCACCGAACCCGCCTCCATATGGATGGGCCTCATCGCCCTCCTGCTCGGACTCGCCGCTATTCTCAGCCGTTATGCCGCCGGCTATCTCTTCACCACTTTCATCGGCATCGTCTTCCTTCTCGCCGCGGTCTCGCACGTCATCTACGGCCTGCACGCCCGCGACTGGCGCAACATGCTTTCCATTTTCTTTCTCGCCTTTGGCCTTCTCCTTGGCGGCGCACTCATCCTGCTCAACCGTCAATTCGCCACCGTGGCCACCGGAACCCTTCTCGCCATCCTCATCGCCTGTAGTGGCGTGGGAGAAACGATTCTCGGTTTCACCAGCCGCCCCCTGCGACGCGGTATCGGCCCGTTGACCGGCGGACTCTTCATGCTCGCTTGTGCGGCCATGATCTTCCTGAGCTGGCCCGACAGCACCGACGCCGCATTAGGCATGTGGGTCGGACTCGCCCTCATCGCCGGCGGCTGGTCCACCATCTGGCTGAGCTGGACCACCTGCCACGCCGATGCGTCCCCGGCGGTCACTCAATCAGACACTTAAACATGAACATGAACTTACACTCCTTCAGAACCGGGAGTTTAGGTGTACGTTCAAGTGTAGGCGACGGTTCCATCTCATGCTCGCACGCATCGTCAGCTTGATTTTGGTACTCGCGGTGGCCGGGATTTCCCTGGCCACGTTGGGAGCCGCGCCTGTGAAGGACGAAATGAGTTGCTGCGTGTCGGAAGCCCCGGTCGGGAGTTGCCACTCTCGTCCGATCTCCGCTGACAACGATAAGAAGGGCCTCGCCAATGACCTTGGCGGCGTCCGCGAGCGCGTGTTGCAATTGCTGCAGCACGGGCGTGTGCGAGTGTGAGCAATGCACAGGCTGCGATTGCTCGACCTGCGCCGGCTGCAAGTAACCAAGACAACTCGTGAAACGCCCGCCGGTTTAATCACTGGCGGGCGTTTTCAGTTTCACCGGGGACGCAAAGAGGCCAGATTACCAAACAAAAAGGGCGGCGCAATGGCCGCCCTTTTCGTTTGGGAGGGGGAAATGTTTTCCTACCAGCGGAAATGGGCGAAGGCGCGGTTGGCTTGGGCCATCTTGTGCATGTCGTCACGCTTCTTGATGGCGTTGCCTTGACCGGCGGCGGCGTCCTTCAGTTCGTATGCAAGAGCGTTTTCCATCGGCACGCCTTTGCGGGCGTTGGCGAAATTGACCAGCCAGCGCATGGCGAGGGCGACCTGACGGTCGGCCGGAACTTCCATCGGCACCTGGTAGGTGGCTCCACCGACGCGGCGGGATTTCACTTCCAAGCGGGGTTTGACGTTGTCGATGGCCTTGTTGAGGGTCTCGAGCGGATCGACGGTGTCGCCGCCTTCGCGGGATTTGTCGATCGCGGTGTACACGATGCGCTCGGCGGTGCTTTTCTTGCCGTTGCGCATGATCGCGCTGATGAGGCGGGCAACGACGGGACTGGCATAACGCGCGTCCTTCTTAACTTCCTTGTGAATGGTTCTGCGGCGACGAGACATTTGTTAATGGCGGAATGTGGATTGCGGAATGCGGAATGTCATTCGGGAATCCCGGTTATTTCTTTTTGCCCTTGGCCTTGCCCTTGGCGTCTTCCTGGCCGGGCTTGGGACGTTTGGCACCGTATTTGGAACGGCTGCGGCGGCGTCCGTCCACCCCGAGGCTGTCGAGGGTGCCACGGACGATGTGGTAACGAACACCGGGAAGATCCTTAACACGGCCCCCACGGACGAGGACGATGGAGTGTTCCTGAAGATTGTGGCCTTCGCCGGGGATGTAGGCGATGACTTCCTGGCCGTTGGTCAGGCGAACCTTGGCGACTTTGCGCAAGGCGGAATTGGGTTTCTTGGGGGTGCGGGTCATGACCTGGACGCACACGCCGCGGCGTTGCGGGCAATTGACCAGCGCCGGTGATTTGGATTTCACCGTGACTTTGCTGCGTCCTTTGCGGACCAGTTGATTGATTGTAGGCATGGGCTGTAAAGTGGCGACCCCGGAAGGTTCAGGAGACAAAAAAAGCACTCGGGAGTGCTCTTGATTGCCCCGACATTGAGCGGGAGGCGAGATACTAGGGCGCGAAGGGCTTCTAGCAAGCGAAAATTCAAACTTTTTCCGGGCGGGGCGGACTCAGGGATAGAGATCGTTGAGGAGGGCGGCGAAGCGGAGACCGGCCTGGGTGAGCCTCTGCCGGGCGAGTTCGCGGGCGTTGTCCACATAAGCCTGGTCGAGTTCGACCGGGTTGGCGTCCTCCCCGCCGGGGAGTTTTTGATAGGCTTCGATGAGACCGAGGCGGTGGCTTTCCCTCACCCAGGACTCGGGATCGCCGCCAACGGGGAATTTTTCGGGCTGGTGGGTTTTTTGCAGGTCCGTGCTTTTTTCGCGGGCGGCGGGCTGGGCGACGGTGTGGCCGGGAAGGGGGTCTTCCATCGAATAGGGCGGTTCGGGATACACTTCGCCTACGCGGCCGTCCTGGAAGGCGCGGCGGTAGGCGGTGTCCCAAAAATAGTGCAGATTTTTCCAATTCGGAAAGACCTCGACCTTGGCGTCCACGATGTTGGGGACGACGACCTTATTGCCTCCGGCATCGCCGTTGAGGCTGGTGGCATGGAGCGGCTGATGGATGTCCCCGACGAGGTGGCTCAGCATGACGAGGGCCTGGTCTTTGTCCACGCCCGGATCGGTGCGTTTGCCGCTGATGATGTCCGTGCAAAGGCGGATTGCCCAGAGGGCATTAACCTGCCATGCGACGGGAAAGGGTTCGGCTTCGAGATTCTCGGGCAACTCGATGTAGTGCCAGGTATTGTACTCCTTGGTCTTGCCGCGGATGTCGTCCATCCAGCAGCCCATGGTGACGAAGGTGTAGTCGGTTTTGTTTTTGGCATTAAAGGTCGCGATGCTCTTCTCCACCCCGACCCTGGCCTGCGGGGTGAGGTGATCATAAGCCGTCTGACAGACAATCATGTGGCCGAATGCGTCCCAGGCGCTGGCGTTGGACACCCAACAGGCCAGAGCGGCGAGTCCGAGAAAAAAACGCGCCCTCACGGTTGCGGCTCGGAGAGCTTCGCGACCTGCTTCTCCAACTCGCGCACGCGCTTCATCAACTCCGGCAATTGCTGCACGGCGAGCCACTGGCGTTTGGTCTGCTTGTCCGGAACGGCGGGGACGCCGAGGATTTTGCTGCCATCGGGAACATCGCGCATGAGGCCGGACTTCGCGCCGATGTGGACTTGGTTGCCGATTTTCAAATGCCCCGCGATGCCGGTCTGTGAGGCCACCACGGTGTAGCTGCCGATCTCCGTGCTGCCGGCAATCCCGACCTGGCCCATGATGATGCTGTTGCGACCGATCTTCACGTTGTGCGCGAGATGGACGAGGTTGTCCACCTTGGTGCCCGCGCCGATGATGGTCGAGCCGAAGGCGGCGCGGTCCACGGTCGAGCCAGCGCCGATCTCCACGTCGTCCTCGATGACGACATCACCGACTTGCAGCACTTTGCGAAATCCCGCCCCGTCCAACACATAGCCGTAGCCATCCCCGCCAATGACGCAGCCGGAATGGATGCCCACGCGGTGGCCGAGTTTGCAATGGGGATAAAGAATCACGCCGGGATAAATTGAGGCATCATCCCCGATGCGGCAGTCGTGTCCGACGTGGTTGCCGCCGAGCAGCGCCGAGCGTGCGCCAATGACCACATTTTCACCGATGACCACATGCGGGCCGATGTGCGCCGTGGGGTCGATCTTCGCCGACGCCGCCACCACTGCGGTGGGATGAATGCCCGGATCGTGCTTCTTTTGCGGGAAAAAGCGCGGCAGCAGCCGGGCCATGGCCACGCGCACGTCGGGCACGCGGATGAGCACCTTGCTGGTGGAATTGAAGGCTCCGGCCACGAGGATGGCCGAGGCCTGGCTTTGCTCGGCGGTGAGAAAATGGCGTTCCTTGTCGGCAAAAGTCAGGTCGCCGGCCCTGGCGTTTTCGGCCGCGGCGCAACCCGTGATCGCGATGGAACCGTCCCCGCTGATTTCCCCGCTGACAAGCTCGGCGATTTTATTGGCTGTAATGGGCATGATTTATAGGAAAGTTGGATTGTCTCCGGGGCGGCTGGAAAACTTACCAACCCGCGGCTGCGACGTCACCCTCGGATCAATCTGCCAGCTTTCCGCCGTAAAGAAAACTCTTCTGCGGCTTGATCGTGGTGACGGATTTTACTGTGGGGTAGTCCTTGATCAAGCGGGTGAATTTTCCAGCTGACGGCTTGAGCACGCGGTCGTAGGTTTTTTCGTTCATGGTGGCGAGGCCGAAGGCGGCCTTGTAGCCGTAGTGCCACTCGTAGTTGTCCGCCAGCGACCAAGCGAAGTAGCCGCGCACATCATAACCGTCGCGGATGGCCTGCCCGATGGCGGCGATGTGATTGCGCATGTACCAAACGCGCTGATCGTCGTCGTCCGTGGCGATGCCGTTTTCCGTGATCATCATGGGTTTGCCGTAGCGGTCGCCGACGCGCTGGATTTCCTTGTAGAGACCCTTGGGGTCGATCCGCCAGCCCATCATGGTGAAGTTCGGCCCGCGGCGGCTCGGCCCGGCCAGGAGCGAAACCGGTCCCGGGGCCTGCGAGTAGTAATAATTGATGCCCAGGATATCGCAGACGTCGTAGATGCGATCGAGGTGATCCACGTTGCCATGGATCATCGTGTTGAAAATCAGTCCACCGGGATCGAGCGGCGCGCGCTCCCACCACGGCAGGGCTTCCACGCTCACGACCTTGGCCGACGGCTTGATTGCCTTGATCCGCGCCGCGGCGTCGCGAAACATCCCCGTGCTGGCATCAATCGCCTTCCAATAATGGCCAAAAGCCAGCGTCATGCCGGGCGGCCATTGAGCCACGATGTAGGCCGTCGTGATCTGGCCGTTGGGTTCGTTTTGCGGCGCGTAGAATTTCGTGTAGGGCGCGGTGGCGCGCACCATCTTATTCACGTAGGCATTCCAGCGCTCGCGCACCAGCGGGTGCAGCCAGTTCGAGTTGGCGGGATTCTTTTTGTCGTAGAGCCAGTCGGGGAAGGTGAAATGCCACAGGCATATGACCGGTTCGATGCCGGCCTCCTTAAGCCGCCGCGCCATCTCGACATACCGCCGGACGGCGGCCTCATTATAGACACCCGGCTGCGGTTCCACCCGGGCCCATTCGATGCTGAAGCGATAATAGGTGATGCCGATCTTCTTGATCGCAGCGAGATCCTTCTCGAAATGCGTCCAGGTATAAAGCGCGTTGCCTTTTTCGGGAGCCTTGCCCTGCGTGATGGAAATGTCCCAGTCCGTGAAGAAAAATTCCTTCTGCCCCGGCTTCACCGCCGGATCTTCATATTGATAGCTGGCAGTCGAAATGCCCCAGGCAAATTTGTCGCCCAACTCCGGAGCGGATTTCGCCGGAGGCGGCTGCGGTCCCCGCCCGATGGGACCCAGTGGGTCAATGAAATTGACGCAGCCGGAAAACAGCGCACCGCAGGTGAGAACGAGGATGAACTTGAAGGAAACAAACGCGCGAGGCATGGGAATAAATAATGAGAAGCTGCAACCTCTAAGCGATGGCGGCCTTCGGGAAAATCAGAATTTCACGCCGTCGGGGAAGTGCGCTCGTCCTATACCCAATCCGCGCAGAGCAACTCCGCTTGCTTGAGGACGGTCTTGACCGCCTCCTCCTGCAAATCCGGCGGGTAGCCGTATTTGTTCAGGATGCGTTTCACCATCACTTTGATCTTGGCGCGGGCGCTTTCGCGGAGGGTCCAGTCGATGGTCACGCTCTGGCGGACTTTCGTAATCAACTCGGCTGCGATGACCTTCAATTTGTCGTCGCCCATGGCCTGAACGGCGGATTCGTTCGCGGCCAGGGCGTCGTAGAAGGCCACCTCGTCGTCCGTCAGGCCGAGGTCTACGCCGCGCTTGGTGGCGGCGTCTAGGTCCTTGGCGAGTTTGATCAGTTCTTCGATCACCTGCATCGTGGAGATGGCGCGGTTGTGGTAGGCGTTGAGCGTCTTCTTGAGCTTCTCGCTGAAGACCTGGCTCTGCACGAAATTGCGCTTGGACCGCACCTTGAGTTCGTCCTTCAGCAGTTTTTCCAGCAGTTCGGCGGCGACGTTTTTGTGTTTGAGGCCGCGCACTTCGGCGAGGAATTGGTCGCTCAGGATCGAAATGTCCGGCTTGGGCAATCCGGCGGCGGTGAAAACATCAATGACCTCTCCCTCGGTGGTGATCGCTTTGGACACGAGCTGGCGCACTGCCGCGTCGATCTGCTCCGGCGTCTTGTGGTTAGCGCTGCTCTGCTTGTTTAGCGCCGCTTGCAGGGCTTGGAAAAAACTCACGTCGTCGCGAATCTCGGTGGCCTCGTCGCTAGCCGCGCAGAGGGCAAAGGCGCGGGACAGTTCCGTCACCACCTGCACCCAGCGTTTCTTGCCGTCCTCCTGCTGGAGAATGTGCTCCTGTCCGGCGGGGATGAGGGCGAGACGTTCAGCGGGTTTGCCGGTGGTCCACTTGTCCCAGTTGAATCCATGCAGCATGTCGCAGGCGACGCTGTGTTTCTCCCGCAGCTTGGCGATGATCTCGGCCATCCTCTCCACCGGATCGCCTTTGCCTCCGCTTTCCGTGTAGTTGGCGAGGGCGTGTTTGAGCTGATCGGCGAGGCCGAGATAATCCACCACCAGGCCGCCGGGCTTGTCGCGGAAGACGCGGTTCACGCGGGCGATGGCCTGCATGAGGCCGTGGCCTTGCATCGGCTTGTCGGCATACATGGTCGTCAGGCAGGGCGCATCGAAGCCGGTCAGCCACATGTCGCGCACGATCACAATGCGGAACGGGTCTTTGGCATCCTTGAAACGGGTCGCCAGCTTGCGGCGCTTATCCTTGTTGCGGATATGCGGCTGCCAGTCCGGGCCGTCGTCGGCGCTGCCGGTCATGATGACCTTGAGAGTTTCCTCCGCCCATTCGGGGCGCAGTGCGACGAGCGCGTTGTAGAGGTCCACGCAAATGCGGCGGCTCATGCAGACGATCATCGCTTTGCCGTCCATGGCTTCCGTTCGCTTCTCAAAATGCGCCACCAGATCGGCGGCGATGAGAGCGATGCGTTTCGGATCTCCCACCAGCGCCTCCAGTGCGGCCCATTTCGTTTTGAGCTTCTCCTTCTTCGTCAGCTCCTCGCCCTCGGTGATTTCCTCGAACTCCGCATCAATCTTCGGCATCTCCGCGGCGTTCAGGCTGAGCTTGGAAATCCGGCTCTCGTAGTAAATCGGCACCGTGGCCTTGTCCGCCACGGCTCGCTGGATGTCGTAGATGCTGATGTAATCGCCGAAGACCGCCCTAGTATTCGCGTCCGTTTTTTCGATGGGCGTTCCGGTGAAGCCGATGAAGGACGCCTGCGGCAGCGCGTCGCGCATGTGGCGGGCCAGGCCATCAATGAGATCGTATTGGCTGCGGTGCGCCTCATCCGTGATCACGATGATGTTCCGGCGTGCGCTCAACTCGGGCATCCGTTCGCCCTTCTCCGGAAGAAATTTTTGGATGGTGGTGAAGACCACGCCCCCACTCGCCACGGCCAGCAACTCGCGCAAATGATCCCGCCCCTCCGCCTGCACCGGCGTCTGGCCGAGAATGTCGTGGCAGCGCTGGAACTGGCCGAAAAGCTGATCGTCGAGATCGTTTCGATCCGTCAGCACGACCAACGTCGGATTCTGCATCGCCGGGTCACGGATGATTCGCCCCGCGTAAAACAGCATGGTGAAACTCTTGCCGCTGCCTTGCGTGTGCCACACCACGCCCGCGCGACGGTCACCCGGTTTGCCGCCGTGCATCTGGCCGCTCCAATACGTTCCCGCGTCCTCCCCGGCCTTGCCCATGGCCGAGGCCCGCAGGGTTTCCTCCACCGCCGCGTTCACGGCGTGGAACTGATGGTATCCCGCAATGATCTTTTGCAGCGCCCCTGTTTCCGGGTCTTCCTCGAAAACAATAAAGTGCTGGAGCAGGTCGAGAAACCGCTGCTTGTCGAAGACCCCGCGAACGAGCGTCTCCAATTCCAAAGCACTGGGTGGAGCGTCACGCTCCCCGTCAATCGTGCGCCAGACCTTGAACCACTCCTGATTCGCCGTCACGGAGCCCACGCGAGCCTGGAGGCCATCAGAGACGACCAGCGCCGCGTTGTAATGCAGCAGCGCGGGGATTTCCGCCTTATAGGTTTGCAGCTGCGCGTACGCGCTCCAGATCGTCGCATTTTCATCCGCCGCATTTTTCAGCTCGATCAGGCCCAGCGGCAGTCCGTTGACGAAAACAACAATGTCGGGCCGCCGGTGATGCTGGCCCTCGATCACCGCAAATTGATTCACCGCCAGCCAGTCGTTTGCCCGCACGTTGGAAAAATCGATCAGCAAGACCTTGTCGCCTTTGATCGAGCCATCGCCGCGCGGATACTCGACATCCACTCCGTCTCGCAGCATCCGGTGAAAAGCCCGATTCGTCTGCACGAGCGCAGGAGTCCCAACCCGCAGCACTTTGCGCAGGGCCTCCTCCCGCGCCTCCACAGGAATAGCGCCGTTCAACCGCCGTAACGCAGCGCGAAGGCGACCCACCAGCACCACCTCGCCAAACGAATCCCGCTCCGCCGCCGGTTCACCGGGCGCGAGATGCGGACCGTGCCCGACCGCATAGCCCAGCTCCCCGAACCATTCGAGGGCCGCGTCTTCGACGATGGATTCGTTGAGGCTCATGCGGAGGGATGCTGTTGTAGCCGGACAAAATGTCCGGATAAATGTCCGGATAGCGGGGCAGCGTATCCTGCCAAAATGGCAGGATACTCGGCAGGATTGTTCCGCCGGGCATCACCAGAATCCCGACACTCTGTCGGGATTATTGTCGGGATTGCCTGGTTGGGCACGCGCTTGCTCACGACACTTTGTCGCGAGAATTGTCGCGAGGAACTAATCGACCAGCCGCTGCCTTGGGCCATCCCGCCAAAATGGCGGGATCTTTGGCGAGATTCCCCGCCGTGCAGTCCTGCAGCACCCGAGTCCCGACAGTTTTGTCGGGATACTGTCGGGATTCCGAATTCGCCCATCCGAGGCCATGGCGCGTCTCGGCCAATTGGAGTCGCATGGGAGTTCATTTGGAGTGAATAAGCCCCAATTGGCCCGAATAAGCCCCAATTGGCCCAGACAAGCCCTGATGGAAATTCGGAACCTCTCACGACAACCTCCATCGTGAGCCGCGACCATGCCCAGTCGCTTGGGTCAGACCAAGGATTCGCAGTGCTTCCAAGTCTTTGCGGGCCTGTCGTTCGGTGATCCCCTCGCCAAGCCTTTCATGCACTTCCCGGAGCGCCAATCCAGCACCGGATTCGCTCAGGCACAGCAGCACCCGCTGCTGCCGCTCCGTTACATTCTGCGCCACCCGCTGCGGCGGCACATAACGCGTGGGGCTGAAGCGCACCGTCACGCAGCCGCCCGCCTCCAAAATCTCCGGGGTGGCCAGACCGGCGCGCACCGTAAGTTCCCCCATCCGGATTGTCCCCCGGCCCCATGCCTCGATGATCCCGCGCCTGTAAAACACCCGCGCGATCAGCGGATTCCACGGAAGCGATTCATGCGGCAGGTAAAGGGCCTCCGGCGTCAGCCCGAAATGCAGCGTGCCCGTGGAGGTGATTTCGAGCCGGTCATCGAAAACGCCAAGCGAAATGGAACCTCCGCCGATGCTGTAGTCGCGATGGCAAAACGCATTCGCCAGCGCCTCCCGCAACGCCACCGGCGGGTAGAGCGGATCATCGATGCGCTCGAAGACATTGGGCTGAATCCGCCCGGCCACCGGCAGATTCTCCCGAAGGAAACGCTCCGCCTTCAGCAGCAGATCGAAGGCGTTGCCATGAAACTGCCGGTTGTCGAGAAACTCGTTCTTGTCCTTCCCGCGAAAACGCGCCACCCGCAGCAAGCCTTGCGGCAGATCCGTCTCGATCCGCTCCGCCCGGCCGAACAAGACCACCGCCGCCCGCAGGATCTGCCCGTCCTTCATCAGCCCGAAGCCGCGCAACATCTCCGCCGGATCCCGCGTGCCCGGATCCTCCGCCCGCCCTCGCCGGATGGATTCCTCCAGCGTCCGCGTGATTTCCGCGACATCCAGATCCGCCAGCGTCCAACCCGTCGCGGGCTGATTCTCCCACCGTTGATCCCCGTGCAGCCGCTCCAGCAGGATGCGGTTGTATTCCTCGCGGGAAAGCTGGCGGCTCGTGTTGCCCACGCGGCGGTAGGCATGGCCACGGTAACTGTAAGGCTGCCCGCTGCCCGGTTGTGCCGTCACCACCAGAAATTGCCGTCCTTCGGCGAAATCCACGCGCTCGATGCTGGGAAAAACCGGTGGCTCGATCTCGCCCAGCTCCTGCGCCACTTCCTCCACCGTCCGGTCCGAAACCATCTGGCCGATCATTCGTCCGTCCGGTTCCACGCCGAAGATCACCCTTCCGCCACGATGATTCAGCATCGCGCAAATCGTCCGCGCCGCCTCCCGTCGTTCGCCCGTCGTCCGCTTGAGTTCCAACGTCTCGGACTCGCCGCCGCGCACCCAGGATTCGATGTCAGCCACAGTCATCATGTCACGGCCTCCAATCTGGATTCGATTCCCGCCACGCTCAACTCCCCGCTCAGCAGCTTCGGCAGCAGCGTATCGCGCAGGGTGGCGAGGGTGCGGGATGGAATGGCCGCGTTCAGCCGCCGGATGGCTTCGCGCAAGCGTCCCACCAGCACCACCTCGCCAAACGAATTGACTTCGTCCATCTCCGCTGCGCTCCGGTTCCGCTCCGCCGCCGGTTCACCGGGCGCGAGATGCGGCCCGTGCCCGACCGCATA
>JBGTGQ010000076.1:0-15384 GCA_041746635.1 Terrimicrobiaceae bacterium
TGAGCAAGCTGATCCATCCCGGCTCGTTCCCGGCAAGCAGCAAGCTCGGCGGCACTACGATCGGCACAAATGATCCGGCCATCTGGCAGCACCTATTGTGGTTCGACGGGACGGTGTGGGCGGCGGAACTGAAAAGCGATGTCCTTCGCCACGTATCCACCTTGGAGGAACTGCGCTCCCACTTTGATCGGTGGCAGGGCAGCGGGCAAAGTCCGTGGAGGCGTGTCTGTCTCCCGAACGCGGAGATCAGGTAGCCATGCCCGCCACTGACTCACCATTCACGCTGAGCGCCGACGGGCATGGATTACCTGCATCGTCTGGTTCTGCGCCCGATTTAGAGCCGCCCGTCGCCCCGGAATTGGCGGGGAGCGGGAAGCCATACATGATCCCGATGACGCTCCGCAAAGCCAATGACTTCGTGGCGGCGCATCACCGTCACAATGGCCGAACCGCTCGCAACGGCGGAAAGTGGTCTGCCGGCGTGGCGGTGGATGGGAGGCTCGTGGGGGTCGCGATAGTAGGAAACCCGCTCTCCGCAACGCTGATGGATGGATGGACGGCGGAGGTGCTGCGCGTCTGCACGATCGAGCCCGCACCGAAGGGAACATGCTCCATGCTCTATGCCGCGTGCTGGCGGGCGTGGGAGGCAATGGGCGGAAGGCGGATGATAACCTACACGCTCACGACCGAAAGCGGGGCGAGCCTGCGGGGGGCAGGATGGCGTGTGGTGGGGCAGACAAAGCCCGTGAAAGATGGGTGGCGGAAGGACGACCACCTGAACGGGACGCGCACTCACTCGCCGGTGATGCTCGAAGTGAAAAACCGCTGGCAAAAAACAGCATCTACACACAACGGCGCTGAGGCGCAGAACGCATAGCTCATGGATGGCGCACTAACATCTTCCGGTCTCGCGAGTGGCGTTGAGCGCCATTCCATGCAGCGCCTTGTTGGGCGTTTTTCTGAGGCGACGCTCTATCATGCGGACTGTCTCGACGTGCTGCCGATCAAGGCCGATGCCGTAATCAGTGACCCGCCATATGGGATGGACTGGAACCCGACAACGACAAGATTCAGCGGCGGCAATAACCCCGCGCAACGCTCCGCCGGTCGGAACGATTACGAGCCGGTGCTGCATGATGACCGCGCCTTCGATCCGTCGCCCTGGCTGGACTATCCTGCGGTGGTGCTGTTCGGAGCGAACCACTACGCGCAACGCCTGCCGGTCGGGACAACGCTTGTATGGCTGAAACGTCTCGACCACGCCTTCGGAAGCTTCCTGTCTGACGCGGAACTCGCGTGGATGAAAGGCGGGCATGGCGTGTATGCAAAACGTGACCTCTCGATGAACGGAGAGACGGCCACGCGCATCCATCCTACACAAAAGCCCGTGCCACTGATGGCATGGGCGATGGAACGCGCCAAGGTGCCAGAAGGCGCAACCGTGCTCGATCCATACATGGGAAGCGGATCAACGGGGATCGCCTGCATCCGAACGAAACGGAACTTCATCGGAGTGGAGAAGGACAAGCGGCACTTCGACAACGCCTGCGAACGAATCCGCCGCGAGCTAGAGGGCGCGTTGATATGAATACGCCCAACAGTTGAGTGGAAAGAGTAAATTCTATGCTAACTTGCGAATTTCCGGAAAAGGCAGAAAGAGGAGATAAGTTTCGGGCTTGGCTCAAGGCTGCTGGGAAGGCGCGGCGGACTCGGGAGACTTATGTTTACTGGGCTTGCAAATTTGTGGATTCGCGCGGTGATGGGTTTGATCCACGGCAAACGACTGGTGAAGATGTGCGTCAATTTGTGGATGGGCTCGTGACCAGGCCACAAGGGATTGGATTGTCCACTCATAAACAGGTGATGGGTGCGCTGGCGCGGTTTTTCGAGTTTTTGAAGGTCGATACGGGTGATTGGGGGCTTTCGGCTCCGCCGCAAAAGCGGCGCCGGGTTCCGGAGGTTTATTCGCGGGGAGAAATTTCTCAGATTCTCGATGCCTGCCCGGCCACGGTGCGGCTGATGGTGGAGGTGATGTATGGCGGAGGGTTGCGGCTGATGGAGCTTTTGCGGCTGCGGGTGAAGGATGTTGATTTTGCGAACTTGCAGATTGTCGTCCGCGACGGGAAGGGTGGAAAGGATCGCGTGACGACGCTGGCCATGAGCGCGGTGGAGGCGCTGGAGCGTCATCTCTCCCGAGTGAAGAGCCTGCACCAATCGGATCTGGCGAGCGGCCATGGCCGGGTGTGGCTGCCGAATGCGCTGGCGCGAAAGTATCCGTCCGCCGCGGCGGAGTGGGCTTGGCAATACGTGTTCCCTTCCGGACGCCTGGCGGTGGATCCGGAGTGTGCCAAGAGATCGGTGAGGCGGCATCACGTGCATGAGAACTCTTTGCAGAAGGAGGTGAAGAAGGCGGGCCGGGTGGCAAGGATCCCGAAGCGGGTGCATTGTCATGGGTTCCGCCACAGTTTTGCCACGCACCTTCTGGAAAATAATTACGACATCAGGCAGGTGCAGGAGTTGATGGGGCACGCGAGCGTCGAGCAGACGATGATTTACACGCATGTGGCCAATCTCTCCCGGGGAGCGGTGATCTCGCCGCTCGATCAGGCGCCGCGGGAGAGGAAGATCATTCCGATGCCGCACTTTGGCGACCGGGATGGAAATTTGCCGCGGTTTGCTGGGGGGAAGTTATGAGGCTGAAATGGGAAAAGCCGACGGTCATAGATTGGCTTCGCCCGTCTCCGCTGCGCTACGGCTGCCGCTACAGTTTTTAATATGATGAAGACACTTATTGGGATGGTTACTTTTGGGAATCTGCCGTTTACGCGGCTGGCGATTCAATCGATCAAGGAGACGACAACGGAGCCGGTGGAGTTCTATGTTGTGGTGGGGAAGCCCTCCGACCAAGAGACGGTTAACTGGTTGTTGGACGAACGCATTCCTTATGTCCGGCACGGGGAAAACTTCGGGTTTCCGGCTTCGATCAATGATCTTTACGATCATGCTTGGAATCCTGAAGCGGAAGACATGCCGTGGCGCACGGGGGAGTTTGACAATCTGATCGTAGCGGGAAATGACATCGTGCCGTATCCAGGTGCGATTGACGCGCTCGTCCGCACGGCCCGGGAGACGGATTGGGAGTGGCTGTGTTCCTCGCAGTTCGATGTGAAATCCCTGGTGACGCGGTATCCGGAGACCCTGCGGTATTTCCATGGGGAGAATCTGGTTTTCGACGATTTCACCCAGCGACCCTGGGAGGCGCATGAGGAAGTGCGGAAGTCGGAACTCGGAAGTCGGAACGGGGACTTTATCCAGTCTGGGGCTTTGACGGACGTGCGGAACCTAACTTTGTTCAAGCGGAGCGTGTTCGAGAAGATCGGGTATGCGGATGTGAACTTCTGGCCTGGGGGGTATTTCGAGGACAACGATTATTGCAAGCGGGCGAACCTGGCCGGGGTAAAGGCGGCGACGCTGGCGGACTCGGCTTACTTTCATTTTTGGTCGCGCACGATTCATCAGGGCGGGAAGGGCGAGGAGCATCATCCTCAGTTCCGGAGGAACAGTCATTATTACCATGTGAAGTGGGGCGGGCCGTTTGGGCATGAGACCTTGGATCTGCCATTCAACGGATCGAGTTACAGCGAACTGGCGGGGCTGACGCCGGGGACAGTGAAGATCTCAGGCCGCTCACAGGAGGCGCGCATGATCGAATACTGGCAGGGGCTGAAGGACTGACTTTAACAGAAGGAAACGAAGGAAACGAAGAAGAACTTTAACCGCGGATTGCACGGATGCCACAGATAGAAAATAGACATAGGAGAAAGAATTTATGATTGTATTGGGAATTGATTTTGAGACGACGGGGCTGGATCCGGAAGCGGATGCCATCATTGAAATGGGGGCGGTTCTCTGGGATACTGATGGAGGGATTCCGCTTCGGATGGTCAACATGCTTTTGCGGGACGAGACGGACGCGCCGCTTTCGGATGAGATTCAAGAGTTGACTGGGATTTCGAATGGGATGTTGGCGACTTTTGGCCAGCAACGGCATCTCCTTGCCGTGGTTTTGCGGTCGATGATTCCGCATGCGACGGCTTTTGTGGCGCACAACGGAGAGAGTTTCGACCGGAAGTTTCTGGCGACTTACCTGCGCAGGCTGGAGATGGAGGAATTTGCCCTGCCGTGGATTGACACAATGCTTGACCTTCCGTTGCCGGAGGGGAGTTCTCGCCGGCTGAATTATATCGCGGCGGATCATGGGTTTTTGAATCCGTTCGCACATCGGGCGCTTTTCGACGTGCTGACCATGTTGAAGGTGATGCAGGGCTACAATGCGGCGGGCGCATTGCAGAGCGCGGAGCATCCGGTGGTGACGGTCGAGGCTTTGGTGAGCTTTGACGACAAAGACAAAGCCAAGGAGCGGGGTTATCACTGGGAGCCGGAGATCAAGAGCTGGCGGAAGACGATGCGCTCGCATTACGCCGAAACGGAGGCGACGGAAGCGGGGTTTCGGGTGCGGTTTGTGGAAGAGAAGAAATTTTAAGAAAAACAGAAAGTCAACCGCGGATTACGCGGATTTACACGGATGAAAAACAAACAGAACAGGAGGAAATCTTTATGAACTTTTACGCGGAATTTGGCGGTGGGTTGGGGGATGTGTTTCATCAGATTTTTACGCAGGGGCATTATCCGGGGTTGGAGTATTTGGACGAGTGGGATGAATGCACGGTGGCGTTGATTTCGCACAATCCCTTTGTGAAGGAGCTTTTTGAGTGGCATCCGAAGCGGGCGCAGATCGAGGTGATCGAGTGCGGGTATTGGAATCGGGATGACCGTGCGGAGAACGCGACGAAGCGGAATGAGTTTGGCTTGCCGCCGTTTCATCCCGGCGGCGGGCGGGTGTTGGGGTGTTTCGACCGGGACGGGTTTCCGCAGTTTTATCCGTCGCCGCAGGATGTGGACCGGGTGAAGGCCTTCGATGATGCGGTGGGTTTGCGCAATATCGTGGTGATTGCGGCCGGGGCGGGGTTGCCGGCTCGGAATATTCCGATGTCCATCCTGGAGGGGACGATCGTGCAGTTACAGGCGTCGGGGTTTCATCCAGTGATCGTGGGGCGGACTTATGATAGGTACGGCCGCAGCGAACCTTTCGCCGATGGCACGCCGCCGGGGTGTCCGAACCTGATTGATGAGTTGTCGGTGCCCGGGATGGTTTCGCTGGTGTGGAATTGCGCGGGGATTGTCTGCGGTCACTCGGCGGTGAACATGCTGGGGTGGTTCCTGCGCAAGCCGCAGTTGCTGCTGTATCCGGAGTCGGTCGAACGGGTTCATGTGACGCCGCGGAGTTGGTGGACGCCGGGGATTGATTTGCCGGAGTGTTACCATGCGCGGTTTGATCAGCGGGGTTGGGCTCGGAAGCGGGAGGAGTTTTTGCGGCACATCGGGGAGGTTCGTAATGCCAGGGTGTCCAGTAAACACGGACAAAAGAAATAAAAGATAAGAGGGGTTTGCCACAAAAGAGCACAAAGAACACGAAGATGAAAAAGAACGGAAAAGCAGCGACTCACGCAGAGGACGCCAAGAACCAAAAGGGTGGAAAGCATAGGGCCAACAGGACAAATGGGACTTATGCCTCGCGCAAGCGGCTTTTCGCTGGCGTCGCGGCAGATCTAATGTCCTCGCCACACACTTGGCGGCGCAAGTGGTTCACGATTCCTGAACTGGCGGAATATCTTCGGGATTTCAAATGCCTTGATCCGAATCCCTGTCGCGGTGGCAAACCTCTTTCCAAGGCGGGGAAGCTTGAGAATCAGGTGATCGAAGAGTGCGCGGGCCTCCTGGAGCATTTACTGGTGAGAAGGGCGACCGACTTCGGCGAGGACATCCCATTCTGATGAGTGACTACCTTGATTTTTTGAAGGCGAAGATGCCGAAGGCGGAGTGTCTTGGGTTTGCGCCGGCTTCGGAGGCGCATGCTTCGCTATTTCCGCATCAGCGGGATATTGCGGTTTGGGCGGTGATGGGTGGGTTGCGGGCGATTTTTGCGGCGTTTGGGTTGGGGAAGACGCGCATTCATCTTCAAGTAGCGAAGTGGATTGTGGAGCATTATGAAAACAAGTCGGAAGTCGGAAGCGGAAAGTCGGAAGTGGGAGAGACTAAGGATCACAAGCTGGAAGCATGTGGCACTAAGTATTTGATTATTGCTCCTTTGGGGGTGCGGCATGTTTTTACGGCGGAGGACGGGCCGGCGATGGGGATGGAGATTGTTTATTGCCGCACGGATGAGGAGGTGGCGGCGGCGGGGTCGCCGTTCATCATTACGAATTATGAGCGGGTGCGGGACGGTGGGATTACGGTTTCCGCGGAGGTGTTTTGCGGGGTGGGGCTGGATGAAGCGAGCGTGTTGCGGTCGTTTGGCAGCAAGACGTATCAGTCGTTTCTGGGGATGTTCAAGGCGATCCCGCATCGGTTTGTTTTCACGGCCACGCCATCGCCGAACCGGCACAAGGAGCTGATCCATTACGGCGGTTTTCTGGGGGTGATGGATACGGGCGAGGCACTCACCCGGTTCTTCAAGCGGGACAGTTCGCAGGCGGGTAATCTGACGCTGTATCCGCACATGGAGGAACGGTTCTGGCTGTGGTTGTCGTCCTGGGCGGTCTTTATCCAGAAGCCGAGCGATCTGGGGTATTCGGACGAGGGGTATGATCTGCCGGAGATGCAGGTGCATTGGCATTCGGTGGACGTGGACCATACGAAGGCCTGGAATCAGATGGATTCCTGGGGTCAGCGGCAGTTGATCCAGGATCAATCGAACGGCCTGCGCGAGCTGGCGGAGGTGAAGCGGGAGACGGTGGCGGTGAGGATCCAGAAGGCGATCGAGATCATGGGCGGGGAGTGGCAGGAGCAGGATGACCAGACGGAGAAACTCCTGGTGGAAATCATCAATGCAATCCGGATCGAACGGAAAGCATCCGTCTCATTCGTGCAACGGCGGTTCCGGCTCGGCTATACGCGGGCAAATGCCCTTGTAACCATCCTGGAGGAGCGGCGGCTGCTTGGTCCCTACAACAACGGAAAGGACCGTGAGATTCTGGAGGAAAAGCAACTTTCCCTAACGGCTCGGGACAAGCATTGGCTGCTGTGGCACGAGCTGGAGGCGGAGCGGGAGATGATCGAGGATGCGATTCCGGAGGCGAAGACGGTTTACGGGTCGCAGGATCTGGACGAACGGGAGGCGCTTGTTTTGGGTTTTGCGCACGGGGAATACCGGATATTGGCGACGAAGCCGATCCTGGCGGGGAGCGGGTGCAATTTTCAACGACATTGCTCGAATGCGATCTTTCTGGGGTCGAGTTACAAGTTCAACGATTTCATCCAGGCGGTTCACCGTATCCAGCGGTTCCAGCAAAAGGAGACCGTGAACATCCATGTGATTTTTTCCGAAAGCGAAGCGCCCGTGATCGAGGCCCTGAAAACGAAGTGGCGTCAGCACAACGAACTGGTGGCGAAGATGACCGCCCTGTTGCGACAATACCGCCTGAAGGAAAACGAAGATATGAAACTGAAACGAGACCTTGGTTGTGAACGGGAGGAAGTGCAATCGGAGACGTTCCGCGCGATCCGCAATGATTGTGTGGAGGAGCTGAAGACGTGGGAGGACAACAGTGTCCACCTCTACGTGACATCGATCCCCTTCGGGAACCAATACGAATACAGCGCGAGCTTCAACGATTTCGGGCACAACTATTCCAACGAGGATTTCTTCAAACAGATGGATTTCTTGCTCCCGCACGTGTTGCGCACGCTGATGCCGGGGCGACTGGCCTGCATCCATGTGAAGGATCGCATTCGCTTTGGCAACGTGACCGGGAAGGGCATGCCGACTGTGGACCGGTTCTCGGACAAGACGGCGGATATTTTTGAGAAACACGGGTTTGAGTTCATGGGACGGATCACGATCGAGACCGATGTGGTGCGGGAGAACAATCAGACCTACCGGCTGGGCTGGAGTGAGAATGCCAAGGATTCCACCAAGATGGGGGTGGGCATGCCGGAGTATGTGTTGCTGTTGCGGAAACTTCCCTCGGACAACTCGAAGGCTTATGCGGATGTGCCCGTGACGAAAATCAAGACCGCCTTTGTGGGATACAAATGCCCAGAGTGTTCAGCGCAATTCAAGAACCTGGAGGGTGTGCAGATGCATGATTCGACGGAGGAAAGCGACGAACACCCGCCGCACAAATGCCCAGAATGCCGAAAATGGACAGAGATGATAACGGTGCAAGACACCTCACGGGCCTACACTCGCGCCCAGTGGCAGATCGACGCGGCCGGGTTCTGGAAATCAGGCGGGAACAGGCTGCCGGATCCTGAGTTATTGGTTCACATTCCCCATACTTCCATCGGAAAAATCTGGAAAGAGCATGCTCGAAACAACGGATACGATTACCGCGAGCATGTGGATATTGGCTGCGAACTGGAAGCCCGCGGTAAGTTGCCGGCGAGCTTTATGTTGTTTCCGCCCGTGTCGCTGCATCCGGAGATCTGGACCGACATCGCCCGGATGCGGACGCTGAACAGCGACCAGGCGAAGTGGAACGAGGAGCAGCATGTTTGTCCGCTGCAACTCGACATCGTGGAGAGGCTGATCGGGCGTTACAGCAATCCCGGGGAGATCGTGGCCGATTTCTTCGCCGGCATCCATACCGTGCCTTATGTGGCGGTGAAGATGGGACGGACGGGGTGGGGCGTGGAACTGAACTGGGAATACTGGCGTTGCGGGGTGGGGTATTGCGAGCAGGCGGAGGCGGAGCGGACGGTGCCGACGTTGTTCGACATGGCTGCGCTGGGGGAGCCGGTTGTGGCGTAGCGTCCAGTAAACACGGATAAAGGAGATATAACCACCAAGACCCCAAGATGAAGGAAAAGAAGACAGCCAAGACTCTAAGAAAGGCAGGAAAGCAGGAATTGCATCCGCTTATCCAGCCTTTTGAGCGGGCACGTACGGGTGAGTGGCAGGCGCGGAAGAGGATCCTGAAGTGTTTGGAAGAAATGGAGCATGCCGCCCAAGAGGTGCAGGTGTTCACGGATCGGGAAAAACTGAATCTCGAAGAGGCGGATGATTCGCTACGGACGCTCGAGCGACTGGCGATGGAACTCTTTGGGTTGAAAAAGCCGCGAACTCTTAACCGTTAAGCGATTTTATGCCTGACCCTAAAAACGATGCTGCGCTCGCGGAGATCCGGGCGGTGCTGGAAAAACATGATCTCGCGGGTGTGGTGTTTGTCGGATCGCAGACGCACGCCGCTTTCATCTATCGCTTTGATCCCTCTTGGAGCTGTGCGCGTCTGGAGGAAACTCCGGATGGCATGGTAATCCGGCTGAAGGCTCTTGGCGCCGACTTTCCCGATGCCATGGCGCACGAGAAGTGTGTCACGGATACCATCGGGATTTTCAACGGGTTTCTGAACATGGGGCAGAGGCTCTCTTTCGACCTGATGAACCTGCTGAAGATGCTCTCGCGGCAGTTTGTGATTACGGACGACAGCCGCCTTGAGGGACCGCCTTCGGGGAAGAATTAACTATTTATGGAAAACATCGACACATCATCACTCTTGAAGGAAATGCTGGCATTGGGGGAACGGCTGCGGACGCAGGATAACCGCTGCACGGATGGGCCGGTCTTTTTGATTCAGATTCCGCGGTCTTACGAATGCGATCCAGTCGAGGCGACAGAGGTGCATTGGTTTGATCAAGACCACGAACAGGAGGATGAGGAAGAACGGAAGAGGCTCGAATCGGAGTATCAGAGGTTCTTATTGATCCCCAAGGGCTACACACGTCGCGGGCTGAATTTTTACTGGGAGACCGTCACAGCCTGCCTCTCCCAGCAGGGGTGTGATGATCACATTGCCCTGAATGGCCACAATCTGCGCGGACATCGCGTTTATGTGGTCGGGAGTCATCGCAATGATGAGTGGAAGACGGTTCGGGCGTTTCTGATGGCGCTGCCGGCGGACTTTAATGCGACGGAAGGCCGGGTGCTGACGTGTGTTTATTGCGGGCATGAGTATCCGCAGGGCACGCCGGCGCATGGGGCGGAGGTGCTCACGGAACATATCAAGGTTTGCGCACAACATCCCTTGCAGGCGGCCAGGGTTCAAATTGCATCGCTGCGCACGGCTCTTGCGAATTTGGTCGGAGCGTCCACGGAAGAGGAACTGAAGGGGATGGAATTTGTTATCCGGTCCACCAAAGCGCCGGCCGCGGATAAGACGGCGGCGCTTGATGCGATTCATGCGCTGCTGGCGACCATGCCGGAACCGGAGCGAAGCGAAGATCTGAGCCGCCAGGCGAATTAAAAGCACGGATTTTCAACCACAGAGAGCACAGAGGACACAGATTTTATGGGAAATGGAATTGAACTGATTCAGGAGGAACGGGAGCGCGAAGGTTTTGTCCACAGACAGGAAAAACTTGAATCGCGCAAGAAAGAGATCCTTATCTATGCGGACGGGGTGACTTTTCCCACTCCAAAGTGGAACCGCGGGCAGCAGTTGGTTCACGTGAAGACTGGGGGCAAGTATGTGGTGACGGAGAAGCCAGTTGATTTCAAGCGGCTCGAATACTGCAATGAGCCGTTTTATTCCTATCGGTCCTACGGGCAGGAGACGGATCATGTGATCTGGCATCGCCGGCAGAGCGAGATGGAGGATGGTCGGTTTGTGGAGGAGCCATGAGTTTAACCGTGAAGAACATGAAGGACGTGGAGGGGAAGGCATGATGGCTCTGAATTTTCATGTTGGGCAGTCTGTGAGGTGCTTAATTCAGATGGAAAGCGACCTCAGAGAAGACGGCCTTGGTGTGGAGATCTGTGCCACGAAGGGTCAAATCGTGATTGTCCGCAGTTTTACAAAATCGGGCCGCATTGCCGTCAGTCATGCACACATAACGGACAGATCTTTTACGGTAAGCGCTGATGAAATAGAGGCTGTGCCGCCACCTCTTAACGGTGAAGTGAATTTATGGAGCGCATGACCACATTTTCGCCGTGCCGGTCCTACCGCTACACTCTCTGGCGGGAGTGGGATATGTTCAATCCGTCGTTCGCGATGTTCATCGGGTTGAATCCTTCCACGGCAGATGAGACGAAAGACGATCAGACGATCCGGAAGTGCGTGGGGTTTGCCAAGCAGTTCGGATTCGGGGCTCTGTGCATGACGAATCTCTTTGCGGTGCGGACGAAGGATCCGGCGATCATGAAGGCCACGGCGGAGCCGATCGGGCCAGAGAATGACCATTGGCTGCTGACGTGCGCCAAGCGGGCGGATTTGGTGATTGCGGCCTGGGGATTGGACGGCGCGTTTATGGGCCGGGACAGGGAGGTCCGGATTATGCTTTCGCAATTTACCATGCTGAAGTGCCTGAAGCATACGAAGGGGGGACATCCTGGCCATCCACTCTACCTCTCGGGAAAGTCCCAGTTACTGGACTGGCCAGCGCATTCGCTCACAAGCTGAAGAAGTTCGTGATAAGATGGACGCAAGAGCCTGCGTCCCTCCATTTTTAAGCTACGGACGGTTAGGGATAACCATCCCTACCATTTAGGAGGACGCCTTTTGAGGCTTGTCAACTCTTTCAAAAGATGTTCTCCGCCCGGAATGGCAGGTTCCGCAGCTCGATCCCGACCTCTTGAGGTGGCGGGGGATGATTTTCTCCAACAGAACAAGGTGGCCTTGCGGGCTTCTCGCGTTCTAGTGCCTCCCATGGGGCGGATGGGGGCGTTGCCGTTTGGGTCGGCGATGTCGGGTTGGGCGCAGCGGTGGGGCGGGGTTTGTTTGTCGGATCGGACTTCGGTGCAGGGCATGGCGCGGATGCTGGAGGGGGAGAACAGTTACTTTCAAACGATCGTGGGGCATCGGCGGCGGTATTACGGGGCGGGGTTTGCCCTGGTGAATGGCGCGGGGGAGAACGACCAGAAGGGCACGGCGAAGTTTTCGCGGTTGGTGAAGGATGTCTGGATGGAATACACGCTGACGGACAGCGCGGTGGTTTTTTGGCGCAAGGGCGGGCCGCCGGCGGTGATGAATTCGGAGGATGTCGAGTATGACAACCGGTTCGGGCGGGAGAAGGTGACTTTGAAGCTGGGCAAGCAGCGGTTGAACGCGCAGTTGCGGCGTTCGCTGGGGACAAAGCTCTCGGATGCGCTGGAAAACACGGGCAAGCTGGTGGTCGAGGACGGCGGGGACGGGGATTTGTTTTGCCGGGTGTTGACTGCGGCGAAGGCGGGGGCGGGTCTGGCCATGCCGCGGGTGAAGGCGGCGCTGATGGATCTGGCGATCGCGGAGATGTTGCGGCTCGGGGAGGTGAATGGGGCGGCGGCGCGACGGACGTTGTTTCGTCATTCAAAAAAGGGGCACGAGATCAAACAGGGGAACCTGGCGGGTCAGCCGTTACATTTTTTCAAGTCGGCCTTCGGCAAGGCTCTCATCAAGACGCTGCAAACGATGCCGGGGGTGGGGGAATTTATCAGCAACTTCGATTTGTCGTTCGATTGGGTGTATCTGCCGGCGGAGTTTTTTGATGCCAAGGTTTATGAGGCGGTGGACGGGCGGCTGGCGATGTGGGCGGGCGGAGCGGGGTTGCTGGCGGCCGTAAAGAACAAGCAGGACGGGAATTTCGAGACGGCACTGGATTCGTTGCGTCAGGAGGCGATGGCTGAACGCGGCGCCGTTGGCACTTTCTTAACAGAGATCATTTCCGAGATGGGCGGAGCCGGGGATATTGGCTGGGATTGGTCGATTTTCTTTTCGGGCAAGGAGCTGAAAAGCTTTGTGAGCCAGGCGAGCACGAACGGGCATATGAGTCCGCAGACGGCGCGGGAGTGGTTGCATCTGGATGACAAGCGGGAGTCGATGCGGATGCGGGCGGCGAAGGATCGGAAAGATGATTTCACGCCGCCGTTTGAGGCGAAGCAGGGGCTGCTGGGGGATCCGGCGGCGACCACGGAAGGCGGACGGCCGCCGGGAGGAGCGAAGACGGAATGAAAATTTATAACGAAAATCTGAAACGCATCAGCAGGATGCAGATGCCACGATAATATGGCTATTTTGAAATCAGTCACGGTGCAAGGTCAGCCTACGGGATCCGGGTTTGCGGCGGCGCCATCAGAGCCGAATCATGTGGTGCGGAAGTTTGATTTGGATGCGGTGGTGGCGCCGTTGGAGGCGGCGAAGCACGCGGCCCTGACGGTGACGGATTCGGATTCCGTGATCCTGACCATACCGAGCGGGACGCAATCGATGTCGGCCTCGATGCGGTTGAAGAGCGGTGGCGGGCTGGGTGCGGATGCGGGCGGGGTGTTCGTGGTTTTCGGCACGGCGGCGGGGCAGGCGGTGGAGGGCGATGCTTTTGTCACGGCCCTGGCCGCGAAGTTGAACGCGGATGCGGAACTGCCGATTTCTCAGATCACGAATCTGGCGGATGAACTGAATGCGAAGGCTCCTTTGGTGCATAGTCACGCCATTGGCGACATTGCCCTATTGCAGGCGGCCCTGGACTCCAAGGCTCCGATTTCCGGTGGAAAAGACATTGCGGACATCACAGGGTTACAAACCGCGCTGGACGGCAAGGCGGCGTTGGTTCACGGGCATGAGATCGCCGATGTGAATTTGCTGACGGGCGCGCTGGCGGCGAAGTCCGACACAGGGCACACGCATGCGGCGGCCACGTCGAGCGAAGCGGGGTTTCTCTCCGCTGCGGACAAGACGAAGCTCGATACGCTTTCGCAGAACACGTATTGGCTTGAGCCGGTTCTGGCAAAGGAGAATTTGCCGTTGAATTCGGGTCCGGTGGGTGCGTGCTGCCTGGTGAAGGGCGAGGCCCGCATCTACAAATGCGAAGCCACCGTTGGTTTTGTGGATGACCAATGGACACCGATTGGCGCGGCAACCAAGTCCTCGGGCTTTCTGGGGGATGGCGTGGCCATGGTTTACGATCTGACGCACGGCCTGGCAACATGGGACATCGTTCCCGCGTTTCAGGATGCCGTGACGCATCAGGGTCTCGGGCTGGCGTGGACGGGGCTGGATGAGAATACGATCCGGGTGACTTTCTCGGACGCGCCTCCCTTGAGCGGGGTGCGGTGGTCGGTGATCGGCTAAAAGCCGATCGCAGGGAGCAGGGAGGTTGGAGCGGGGAGGAAAAACTGAAACGAGAAAGGCTTGTCGGGGAGTTCTGCAAAGCAGAATAAAAGGAACTTGCCAGAATGGGCAAAAGATGTTCTCCGCTGGTCAATGAAGCGGCTTTTTCCCTTGGTGGCATTCTTGGCGTGTTTAGCAGGATCCGTACGGGCTCAGACGCATTTTGTTTCGCCTCTTACGTTTTCGGGGTCGGCGGTGGCGAATTCATCTCTGGTGAACCTTGGGGGTTCCACGGTGGGCATTGCCATGTTCAAGGTGGCGAATCCGGGTTACGTCGGCTATTGCCGGATCAACGCGGATAATTCGGTCACGATCCTGAATCAGGCACAGTTGCTTTCAGCTTTGGGGCTGACGATTGGGACGAATGTGCAGGCTTGGGATGCGGAGTTGGATACCTGGGCGACGAAGACGCCTCCTTCTGGCACGGTGGTTGGCACGACGGATACGCAGACTTTATCGGGAAAGACGCTTATCGCGCCGCTCGGACTTGTTAAAGCCGACGTCGGCCTCGGCAACGTGGACAACACGAGCGATCTGGCTAAGCCTATCTCGACCGCGACCCAGACCGCGCTGGACCTAAAACTGGACGACAGCCAAGCGACGGCATTCGGCCTGAGCCTGCTCGACGACGCGGACGCAACGGCTGGTAGGACCACGCTGGGGCTTGGCACACTAGCAACGCAGAGCGGAACCTTTTCCGGCACATCCTCCGGGCTCAATACCGGAGACCAGACCATAACCCTCACTGGGGATGTCACCGGCTCGGGAACGGGCAGTTTCGGCACCACCGTTGTTTCGAGCAGCACAACGACGGCTGGAAAAATCGAGACTGGAACCGATGCGGAGGTTCAGACGGGCTCGGCCAGTAATCTCGCAGTCGTGCCCAGCGCGCTATCCGCTTGGTGGACGTGGGTCAAAACTCAGGCTCAGACCGTCGCGGGCAACTGGACTTTCAACGGCACCACAGCCCTCAACGGCGTCACGGCCACCACGACAACCATCACCAGCGGCACCGTGGGCACGCTCACCGTCACCGGATCAACCACACTACAGGGCACGACCTCTGGCACTCTTACCCTAGGCTCGCTCGCTTTTACTGGCAGCCTTCCGGGAGCAAATATGCAGCTTTCTGGCACCGGCACCGCCGGAGCGGTCTCGACGGCTACGCAGATATTCTCGG
>JBGTGQ010000077.1:0-27012 GCA_041746635.1 Terrimicrobiaceae bacterium
CGGGAGCGGAAAACTCTTTACCGAAGAGTTGGCCTGCTTTCTTGCGCCGTTTTTCCATCGCGGCATGGTCTCGTTTTTTCGTCATAGGAAAAACCTATGCGAAAATCAGACATATGTCACGCTATTATGCGAGTCTCAATAATTAACTGAAAAAAGCATTTAAAAAAACCACGAAGACACAAAGACCACCAAGACAAGGAGAGGGAAAGAAAAGGAGAAGCACTAAACAATCCGTCGGCTTCCCTCTTTGTGCCCTTGGTGCCTTGGTGGTGAAAAATCCGTTTTCGGGATTATTTCACTTCAGCCCAGACGGTAAACAATCCGCGCCTTGTTCAAGTCGTAGGGAGACATCTCCAGCTTGACCCGGTCGCCATTGAGCAGACGGATGAATCGCTTGCGCATCTTGCCCGAGATGTGGGCCAGCACGGTGTGCTTGTTTTCCAGTTCGACGTGAAACATCGTGCCTGGCAGCACGTTGGTGATTCTTCCTTCGAGTTCAATGGTCTTGTCTTGATTCATATGTGAGTGCGCAGGACGAAAATGGCGCGTTGTGAGCCGGGCTGTCAGACGCTTGGCGTCGAGCAGTGGAACAGAAAAGTCCTGTCCCGGAATTCCGTTGCGATGAGTGAACCCGCAGCAAAACCTTCCCGAGAAATCCGTCGTGCGAGCGGAGACTATCATCTGCCCCCGGGGAAAATGCAACCCCTCGTTTCCGACCGAGAGTTGACAGGAGCCGCCGCGGGCCTGAGGCTGCGCGCTCACTATACCGATTATGCCATTTGCTTCGCTTGGACTAACCAAGCCACTCTTGCGCGGAGTTGAATCCATGGGCTACGGCGACCCGACCCCGATTCAACTGCGCGCCATTCCACCCGCCCTCGAAGGACGCGACGTCATTGCGTCAGCCCAAACCGGGACGGGAAAAACCGCGGCCTTCGCCCTGCCTGTGCTCCAGCGTCTTGACCGCCACGGCGCTTGCCGCTGCCTTGTGCTCGAACCCACCCGCGAACTGGCCATGCAGGTCGAAACCTCCATGCGCGATCTCGCCCGCTACACCGACCTGCGCGTGATCTCCGTCTATGGCGGCGTCGGCTACGGGGCGCAACGCTCCGCCCTCAAAAGCGGCATGGACGTCATCGTGGCGACACCCGGACGCCTGGAGGACTATCTGCAGCAACGCGAAATCCGCCTCAACGATCTCAATGTCGTCATCCTCGACGAGGTGGATCGCATGCTGGACGTCGGATTTTTGCCCGCTGTGAAGCGCATCCTGGCCAAATGTCCCAAGGAAAGGCAGACCCTCTTTTTCTCCGCCACGCTTCCACCGGAGATCGCGGAACTGGCCGCCTGGGCGCTCAAAGACCCCGTGCGCATCGAGATCGGCGTGGCGCGCTCGGTCGTGGATACGGTCACCCACGGAGTTTACATCGTGGACGGTGAGCGAAAGTTCGACCTGCTGGTCGCCCTTTTGGAGAAGACGGACTACCAAAGCGCGATCATTTTCGCCCGCACGAAACACGGCGCGGACAAGATCGCCAAGAAGCTCCGACTGGCCAACCACTCCGTCGCCGTGCTCCACGCCAATCGCACGCAGAACCAGCGCATCGAAGCACTCAATGGTTTCAAGTCCGGCAAATACGAAGTGATGGTCGCGACCGACATCGCCGCCCGCGGCATCGACGTGGCCGGCGTCAGCCATGTCATCAACTACGACGTCCCCCAGCATCCGGAAGATTATGTGCATCGCATCGGCCGCACCGGTCGAGCCGCCGCCACCGGCGACGCTTTCACGTTTGTCATGCGCGACGAAATGAAAAAGTTGGCCGGCATCGAACGTTTCATCGGACAAAAAATTCCCCAGCTTACGTTGGAAGGCTTTGTGACAACCTCAAGTCACGGACCCCGTCACGATCGGGCGCAGGAGCCCCGGCTCACCGGCGAACGACGCTTCAGCGGTCCCCGCCGGTCCTTCCGCGGTCGGCGGTGATGGATGGCGAATCGGTCATCTGGTGGCCAGCCTTGTTTTACCAGCTCATTTCCCCTCACCGGCGACGCACGCCATCAGCCTTCGGCGGATGGGCAGTAACGACGTTAACGATGGACTTGTTTGCCTGCGAACTGGTTGCGCTTCAACGGATGAGAAACAGGAAAAGTTATGAAAAATGGAACTGACCCCTCCTGTGTTTTGCAGAAACTGGCCGCATGACTCATCGTCAACTGGATTTTCTGGCCGACGCGGTGAATCCCATTTTGCTGGGTGTTTTTCTGGTTTGCTGCTTTCTCCTGCTTTCCGGTTGGAAAACAAGGGTCCGGCCTTTCCTGTTTCGTTTCGGGCTGGCCCTCCTGATCACCTATGTTTTCTCTCACCTGCATCAATGGCTGCATTGGTGGAGAAATCTGGGGGACTTCCCGAGTGGCCACATGGCTTTTTATTTCACGGTCGCGACTTCGTTTTTTCTGCTTGATCGCCGCTCCGTCTGGTTGACCGTTCCTCTGGCCCTCCTCTACGGCTGGCTCATTGTCTTTCTGGGTTATCATACCTGGCTCGATCTCGTTGGCGCGCTGGTCCTCGCCGTGCCGGTGACTTGGTTTGTCCATCGAATTCCTGAGCGCCCTCCCGCTTAGGGAAACTCCGCAAATTGCTTTCCTGTCCGCCGGTCGTCTCTATAAAGACAACTGCCGACTTCATGCGAGACTCCGACCATCGCCGCTCGATTCTTTTTATGGCGGGCGATTTATCGGGTGACGCCTATTGCTCGCGGCTGGCGCGCAGTCTGGCCGATCGCCATCCCGACTTCATTGTCCATGCCCTCGGAGGCAGGCATCTGGGCGAAGTCGCACAAAAAACGGGCGGCGTGTGGATTGAAGACACCACGAATTGCAGCGCGATTGGGCTCACCGTCGTGGTAAAAATCTATTTTTGGGCGCGGTGGATGCAGTTCAAAATGCGGCGCTTCGTCCGCCGCCATCCCGTCAATGCCGTCGTGCTGTGCGACTGGGGCGGTTTTAATTGCCGGCAACTCGATTTCTTCAAGGCGGCAGGTATCCCCGTTCTTTATTATTTTCCGCCGCGCTCCTGGCAAAGAACCGGAAAAGGGGGACTGCAATTCGCGCCCAAAGCCACGCGGGTGGCGACGCCCTTTGGCTGGTCGGCGGACCGATTGAACGCGGCGGGCGGGCGGGCGGAATGGGTGGGACATCCGCTGCTGGAGACGATGCACGAACCGTGTGACCGCGCGTCGCTGCGGCGGGAGTTTGGCGTGGAAGGGGAGGAGAAATTGGTCGCCCTTCTTCCCGGATCGCGGCCGTCCGAAATCCGGGTGCTGGGTCCGCGTTTGGCCGAGGTCGCGGCGGTCCTGACCCGCCAGCGTCCGGTCAAATTTGTCGTCCCGGTGCCAGCACCGCTGGTGGAGAGGGTGCGCGGGTATTTTCCCTCCTCGGTCAAAATCCTCGTGGATCGCGCTGGTGACGCCCTGCGGGTTTGCGATGCCGCCGTGGTGAAAACCGGTTCCGCCACGCTGGAGGCGGTGGCGGCCGGCGCGCCGCAAGTGACGGTCTATGACTTGGGCTGGGCGGCGCGGATCGAATGGGTTCTCCTTTGGACGTGGCAACGAATTCCGTTCATCGCCATGCCGAATATCATCCTTCAGCGCATGCTCGTTCCGGAGCTTCTCGGCTTGAATTGCCGGACCGAGACTATTGTGGCCGCCCTCAACCAACTGCTGGACGACGAGGAGGCCAGGCGGTTGATTCAAATGGGCTATGCGGAAATCCGCGAGCATCTGGGCGAAAACCTTTCACCTTCGGCAACCGAACGAACGGTGGAGATTTTGGAGGAAATGCTGAACGCGGCCAGCTCCACCGTGACCCCGGCGCATGCCCCTCGCCTATGAAAATTGGCCTCGTGCTGGAATGTTTTGATCCGCAAAGAGGCGGCTTGGAGCAATGGACCTGGCAGTTTGCCAAACGATTGACGCAAATTGGACACGAGGTGCACATCGTCGCGTGTGATTTTCCGGTGCCGGATTATGGCATTCCGCTTGTGTTGCATCCGGTCGAAAAATCCAAGTCGCCGCTCCGCCGTGCCGCCGCCATGGAGCAGACGGTGCGCGGGTTGGCGTTGGATGTGATTCACGACATGGGTTGCGGCTGGCACGCCGATATTTTCCATCCGCATGGCGGCTCCACCCGGGCGCTGCATGAACACAACCTCATGCGCATCCCGCGTTGGCGGCAAATCCGGCTCTGGCGCGAGAAACGGTATCGGGAGCTGGCGGAAGTCGAGAAACGCCAGCACGCCGACAGGAAGGCATTGATCGTGGCGGTTTCCGGCATGGTGCGGGAGCATTTTCACACGCTGCACGGTGTCCCCCGGGATCGAATCCGCCTCATTCCCAATGGAGTGGATACGAAGCATTTTTCGCCGGAACATGGCCAGGGGCTGCGCGAGCCCATGCGGGCTGAATTGGGCTGTGTCGGCGAGGAGACGCTCTTTCTTCTCGTTGCCCATAATCTCCTGCTCAAAAATGCCGAGACCGCCTTGCGGGCTCTGGCTTGCCTGATAGCGGCCAAGGCCAGCGTCCGACTGGCGATTGTGGGCGGCAAGCGGCCGAAACCCTTCGTCCATCTCGCGCAAATGCTCGGCGTTTCCGGGCAAGTTACCTTTGTGGAATCGGTGGCCGATATCCGTCCATATTACGCGGCCGCCGATGTTCATCTGCACCCGACCTGGTACGATCCTTGCAGCCTTGTAGCCCTTGAGGCCCTCGCATGTGGGCTTCCGGTCATCACCTCGCGTTTCAACGGCGTTGCGGAAATGATGTCCGATGGGGAGCAGGGCTACCTCCTGACCAATCCCGCCGACGTCGCCACGCTGGCGGAAAAAATGAAGGTGTTGCTGGTGCCCGAAGTCAGGGCGCAAATGGGACGATTGGCGCGCCGACTGGCCGAGGCCAACACTTTCGACCAGCAAACCGCCCGGTTTCTCGACTTGTATTCATCCTTGCCCCCGCCTGGTTCGCCTCGGGATGAAACACCAGTGGACCGGTAACGCCGCCAAGAATCCACCTTCGCCTTTTCCGTCAGGAAAACTCCGTCAATCCCCGTAGCGGAAAACGTGAGTTTTCCGAACACGCGGTTCTCGGGTTAATCTGTCAGGTCAAACTGCGCAGAAACTTCCCGAAAAAGCCCGCGCCGGCCTCGAGGTCGGCCATGGAAATAAATTCGTCGGCGGTGTGGGCTTGGGCAATGGACCCGGGGCCAAGGGCGACGGCGGGCATGCCTGCGGCGGCGAAAATCGCGCCATCGCAGAACCACGGAGCCCCGACCGGAGGGGCACCGCAAGCGTTCAGCATGGCAATCAACGGATGGCGGGCCTCGGTCAACAGGGGCTCGGATTTTTTCACCACGATTTCCAACTCGGGAAATCGGGTTGTAAGCGAGTCGATCAGCGGCTGCAAGTCCTGCCCGGGAATGGTGCGAAAATCCACCGTGGCTTCGCAGAGATCGGGCACGATGTTCGTTTTGCTGCCGCCGCGGAGGGTTCCGATGTTGTGGGTCGGGTCGCCCAGCACGACGTCGTGGTGCCGGGGAAACTCTTCGGCGATTTCCCGGCGCAAAAAGGCCAGGGCGTCGAGCATAAGATTAATGGCGCTGACCCCTTGGTCCGGCGTGGAGGCATGGACGGCCCGGCCGCGAGCACGGAGAGTCAGCCAGACCGAACCCTTGTGGGTGTGGACGGTTTTGAGGTCGGTGGGTTCTCCCACCATGACGAAATCAAATTTTTCCTGGGCGGCCAGGGACTTCGCCCCGTGCTGGCCGGCTTCCTCGCCCATGAGTCCGGCGAACCAGATCTCGTGCGTGAGAGCGGGCAAAATGTCGCGGCATTCTCTCAAGGCGATGAGCATCGCGGCCATGGGTCCTTTGGTGTCGGAGGCTCCGCGTCCCCAAACTTTGTCCTCCCGGACTTCCCCACCGAAGGGATCGATGGTCATGCCCACCACGCTGACCGTATCGGTGTGCGGGGCGAGAAGCAGACGCGGCTTGCCGGGTCGGTCGACGGGAAAGCGACCGACCACGTTCGGCCGGTCGGGCAACACTTCGCGCAGGGACGTTTCCGCCCCGAGATTCCGCAGGAATCCCGCCAGGAACTGGGCGCAATTTTTCTCGCCGACAAATTCCGTGCCGGGATCGCCGTCCGGATTGACGCTGGGGATGCGGATCAGTTCGGAAAGAAGATCAACGACGGCGCTCATGGCGTTTTGTTGGAAAGATACCACTCGACGAATTTGGGAATGCCCTCGGAAATTTTCACTTGGGGGTTGTAACCGAGGAGCGCGCGGGCCTTGTCAATATCGGCGCAGGTCAAGGGCATGTCGCCTTGTTGCTCGGGCAGGCGTTCGATCTCGGCCTTTTTGCCCAGGGCGAATTCGAGCGAGGCGATAAGTTCGGAGAGCGTGGTGGTCTGACTTTCCCCCAGATTGAAAATCTCGAACGGGGTGCGGCGGTAACTCAGTGCGCCGGCCACGCCCTGCACGATGTCGTCCACGTAGGTGTAATCCCGCCGGGTCGAACCGTCACCATATTGCTGGATCGGCTTGCCTTGGAAAATATGGTCGGTGAATTTGTGGATGGCGAGATCGGGCCGTTGGGCGGGTCCGTAAACGGTGAAAAAGCGCAGGCAGACGACGCGCAGGCCGTAAAGGTGCGAGTAATTGCCGCAGAGATGTTCGCCTGCCAGTTTGGTGGCGGCATAAGGGCTGAGGGTCTGGGGAAGGGGGGTGTCTTCTGAAAATGGCACTTTGCGCGCGAGGCCATAGACGGAGGAACTTGAAGCGAAGAGAAATTGCCCGACGCCCCCGGCTTTGGCCGCTTCCAGCATGTTGTAGGTGCCGGTGACGTTGGTCTCGATGTAGGCGAGGGGATTTTCCACCGAGGGACGCACTCCCGCCCGGGCGGCGATGTGGACAATGGCATCGAATTTTCCGCTGGCCACCACCTGGCGCATTTTTTCCCCATCGCGAATATCGCCTTCGATGACATTCACCTGATGGGAAAAATCGCGGACATTGCCGCGTTTGATGGCGGGAGCGTAAAAGTCGTTAAAATCATCCAAGGCGGTCACGGAATGCCCGGCGCGGAGCAGTTTGCGCACAGCATGGGAGCCGATAAATCCGGCGCCGCCGGTGACGAGAACGTTCATCCGGGGAGGCTATCGGCTGCGTGAAAATGGCGGCAAGGCATTTCCGCCAGGTTGGCCCCATTCTCTGCGCCGCAGCCAGATGTCCACCGGCCACAGACAAAGCGCCAAAGCGAGGAGAAACGGGGCCAGTTCTCTCCGCCCTTTCGCGCTACGGACGGAAGGACGAAAGATTTCCTCCGGGCCGGGCTGAAACTTTCCCGCAGTCAGTGCGGAAAGCTTTTCCAACAAGGGAACGCCGTCTCCGGTGACGCGGTATTCGGCAGGATAGTCGCGCGTCCAGGCGAGGGGAACCGGATGGGCGTCCCCGTCGCTGACGGCAATCATGGCAGACTCCGCGTCCGGGGCTTTGATTTTGGCGCGATACAATCCGGGCGCGACTTGCGCGGCCGGCAGGGAAACGGGAGACGTTCCCTCGGCGGCGACGGAAACGCTGACGTTCAGGCCGTCGCGGAAGGTGCCCTCCGGGGTCACGGCCTCGGCCTCAATCACCAGTTCACCACCTTCTTCGCGAAGCGAGAGGGAGATATCCTTCCGGCTGCCGTCCCGCGCGAGGGCCCGGGCGACTTGCGCCCAAAATTTCCCATATCCCGGCCAGCCCAGCCATTCTGAAGCCCAGCGGGCCTTGGCATCGCTGGTGAAGGCGGCGGCATGGCCCAGGCCATATTGCCATTCCGCGAAAAGGACGTCGCCGGATTCGCTGGAGAGCAGAAGCTCGGCTCCAGGTTTGATTTTGGAAATATTCAATCCGAGCAGCAGCGGCGCCTCCGGCCACGGGATGCCTTGCAGGGCCGCGTGACTTCCCGCCGGGCGGGCGAAGAAGGCGTCCTCCCGCAGACTGGACTCGGACGCTCTCATGGTTTCCAGCGTGAAAAGGCGTGGAAGCGCGGTGGCATCCGGGGTGAGATAAAACCGCCCGCCGCCCGCCGCCGCCAGTTGCCGCAGGAAGGCGGTGTCGCGGTCCTGCTCGGTGCCCAACGCCACGATGGAAAGAGTGATCCGGCTGGCCAGCATGGCGGCGGCGAGATCCAGCGCGGAACCCCCGCCCGGCGTGCCACCACCCTCCCCCGCCTTTTTTTCCTCGGCATCGGCCGCATCGGAAAAAAGGATGATGTGTTTGATCTTGGCCTGGACGTCGCGCAGCCGGGGGAAGGCCTCCGCCAGCGAGGTGTAAATGTAAATCCCGCCACCACCCGCAGTGATCCCGGCAATGCGCTGCGCCGCAGCCTGTTTGTCGCTGATTTTTCCGAGGGGAACCACCTCCTGCACACGCGTGTCCACGGCAAAAACCCCGAACAGGTCCTTGGACTGAAGAACATCCAGCGCCAGCACTGCGCCTTCGTTGGCCAGGGCGATTTTTTGTTGTCCTCCCACCATCGCGGTCATTGAGCCGGAGCGGTCGAGAATGACCAACAACGCCACCACGGGGGTTTCCTCGCGCTCCTGACGTTCGATCCGCACGGGCAGAAGGGTGGCCACGGGGGTGCGAAAGTATCCGCCGGCTCCGAAACTGTCCTCCCCGCCGACCATGAGAAATCCGCCGCCGAAATTCCGCACCCATTCCTCCAGCCGCTTCATTTGTCCCTCGGAAAAATCCGGGGCCGGGGCATCGGCGAACACGATCAGATCGAAGGCTTCCAGGCCCTCCATTTTTTTGGGAAAACCCGGCGGTGGCCGCACTTCCACCTGAAAATCCGTGGCCCGGAGCGCGGCGGCGAGCGCTTCGGACTGCGCGGGATTTTTGTCGATGATGAGGACGCGGGCGGGGCCGCCGTGCCGCAGAACCATCTTCCGCCGGTTGTTTTCCGCGCGGGTGTCATCCGGCGAAGACACTTCCACTTCGTAGAGAGCGGTGCGTCCCTCCGCTTTGACCTTGGGGAAGTTGACCTCCGAACTGCCGGCCGCGAGGGATTTTTGGATTTCCGCAACCAGCAGATTGTTCTGGTAGAGCCGCAGGATCGCAGAATCCACCGCAATGTTGGCCTGGATTTTCGCCGTAAGATCAAAAACCTCGCCTTCCCGCACGAGGGAAGGTGTTCTCAAGGAGACGACTGCGATTTCCTCGCGCGGCGGTGAGCGCAGGGGCACCACGTCAATTTCAATCCCCTGTTCCGCCAGGGCGGCCGCTGTTTCGAGGGGATCGCGGCCCGTCGTGTCCAGTCCGTCGCTCAACAGCACGATCCGCCCGGGACGGTCGGCCGGCAGGATGGCGGCGGCGAATTCCAAGCCGGAGGCCAGATCGGTGGCGTCGGTGCCCGGCGGGGGGGAAGCTGGCTCGGTGCGCGTTCCTCCAAATGGTTTTAAAACCGCGGGCTCACGGGCAAAAATCACCTCGGCGGAACGGTTTTCGCCGGCGGACAGGGCGCGGTCAGAAAAATCGCTGGCGGACGCCGCGGCTTCCGGAGAAAGACTGGCCGAGACATCACGGAGAAGAACCACCGAGGTCTCCCGGGTCTCGGTCAGCCAGCGCGGGCCGGCCAGGGCCAGGCAAAGCAAGGCCAAGATGAGGGAGCGAATCCCCAGGCACAGCGCGGCTTGTCGGGGACTCCACTGGGCCAGAGTTTTCCGCCGGGCCAGGAGGAGAAGCGCAAAAGCGGCGGGGAACAGGAAGAGAAAAAATGGCCGGTCGAAATCCCCCATTGCTACGGGGATCAGGCCGCCGCCACCGGCTCCGCATTTTTCCGGGGAAGGCCTGATGCCGCCAGCTCCCGGGCCACGTGATCGGCCAGCAGGCGGTGACCGCGCTCAAAGAGAAAAACATACGGACTGCCTTCGGAGGAAGGCAGGGCCAGTCGTTCGAAGAGAAAGCGCGATTCGCGTTCGGGGATGGTATTTTCCAGGGGGATTTCCACCACGAGCATGCCATGCCAGCGCGGACTGACAAAAAACAGGCGTCCGCCCTCGAATCGGACCAGCCAGCCAAAATGGTTTTTCGGCAGGCGCGGGCCGCCACCGCTCAGACAGGGAACGACCGCAGCCACTTTTTCGATGGTGGCGTGGGCGCGGCGCAGGGCCAGCTCGCATTTGCCCGGCAGTTTGGAAGGAAAATGTTCAAGTTCCCGATCTGCGGGTGGGCCATTGAGTTTGCGCCAAGCCAGCCAGAGGATGGTCCAAGTGCTGCGAAGCATCCGCGGGAGTATGAACCAAATGGTGGAAAGAACGATGACCGTGATCACCAGTGCCACCACGGGATTCCAAGCGATGATCCCCAGTCCGCCCAGAACGATGGCGTCCTCACCCAGGCTGAGCCCAATGTTTGAGATCGGTTCAGGTGAAGTGTTGGCCACCAGGCGCGATCCGGCCTTGGCCGCGTGTGAGGTGAGGGTGACTCCCCCGGCCAGCAGCGCGGCGATGACCTTGACCGCAGGGTCGGCTTCCCCCAAGGCCAAAACCGCCAGCAACGCACCGCCCAGCGGACGAATGAAAGTGTGGATGGCGTCGTTGGCGGAATCCACCCAGGGAATCTTGTCGGCAAAAAATTCCAAAACATAGAGCACGCCGGCCACGGCCAGGACCCAAGGATTGCCCAAGGCGGCAAGTTCATGAAGCTGGCCGGGCAGAATGACCCAGCCAAAATGAAGAGCCAGTCCGGCGGCAAAGACCGTGAGATAGAGGTTGACCCCCGCCAGGGCGGCCAGGCCAAGCGCAACACTCAGGGTTTCCAGCAGATCCATGGGGCGAATATCCCGCAAGCGGGCGCGAAGTCACGCGCTTTCAGAAGAGAAAAAGGCAAAAAAAGAACCCTCTCCGCCGAGGCAGAGAGGGTTCTTTTGATTTTTAGGATTTAACCCGTTCGCTTAGAACGAGAAGATCACTTTGCCACCACCCCAGAAGGTGTTGTTCTTCGTGGCCAGAAGGTCTTGATCCTGATAGCTGTAAGCACCGTAGCCATAGAGGCTGATGGTGTCGTTGATCTTGATCGGGATGCCGAGACCAACTTCGAAGTTGTTGAAACCAGTTAGGACGCTGCCGTCGTTCTGGAAGTTGTATTCGAAGCTGCTGCCGATGGCGACCCAAGGAGCCAGGGAGATGATGTCCTTGTAGATCGGGATGCCAGCGTCGATGCGGGCCAAGAGGTAGCTCGAGGTCGTTTCGACGGCACCTTGATTTTCAATGTCAGGTCCGAGGTTGAAGAAGTAGGTCAACGAAGGAGTGATCGTAATGCCAGCGGGCAACTCGAACGTGTAAGCAGCCTTCACATTCAACTCGTTCTGATAGAGATCAGAATTGAGGTAGTAGTAGAAGGTATACCCGAACGAAAGCGCGAGGTTTCCGAAGGTGTGGGTATAGCTGGTGTAAACATCGAGTTCCTTGTAGGCCGTGTTGCCAAGGCCGAAGGCCATCCACGCGCCCACGTTAATGAAATCGTTTTCGGTGATGTACCACGTGGCATTGAGGTCGGTCCAGTAGAGGCTCGATCCGTAGTTGCTGTTGGCTCCAAGCACGTTGACACCGCGGAACATGTAAAGGCTGTCCCAGCCGGTGCTGAGGGCCGCCCCCCAGATCTTGCGCTCTTCTTCAACGACGACTTTTTCTTGGAACGATTTGCCATCACCGGCAAGCAACGGCTTGGAAGCAAGCAACGATGCCATGACGACGGTGGCAAGAATCTTGGTAGCTAGTTTCATAGTATTTATTTTCTTTGTTTTTGTTTTTGTGGTGTTGCAGCCGCATGCCTGTGCCTGTGCAAAGACTCCGACTAGTACATGCTATTTAGACATGCCTTGCATTACACAGCACGTTGCGTGCCAACGTCTCTAGGCAACGCAAATGCGGTCGTCAAAACTTTTTTTTGAGATTTCTTGAACAAATCGCGACAGGGGTTGTCACTCCTTGGTCAGTTGCTCGAAATGAAGGACGGAAGGACGCAAAGGCGGGAAAGTTCCCGCGAATTGCCTTTTGGTTTTTGCTTCATCGATTGCGTCCTGTGCGTGAGGTATGTCATGGATTACACGGATGTGCCACCGCCTCAGCTTCATTCCATGACCCTCTTTCTGCGCCAGCTCGGCGGGGAGTTGCACAAGCTCTTCGCCCGCAAACGGACCTTCATTGGCTTCGGCGCGTTTCTGGTTTTTGAAATCGTGGTGCTCTTCCTCCTCCGACTGGACAAAGTGCAGGCGACCGTCCGCCGGGTCATTGAAAATGCCGGCTACGATGCCGGGGTCTATTTATCCGGCCTCACCCTTGGGTTTCTGATCGTCCTGTGGACCGTGTTTCTCCTCGAAGCACTCTTCCTCGCCCTCGTCGCCGGCGACGTGGTGAGCAAGGAAGTCGAAGACGGCTCCATGCGCATGATGCTGTGCCGCCCGGTCACCCGCAGCCGCATTCTGCTGCTCAAGGGCTTGGTCACCGGCCTTTACACATTGGCCCTTACCCTTTTCGTCATGGTGACGGCCCTCCTGGCGGGATTTATCAACAGTGGGGTCGGAGGGTTGTTCGTCTTTGCTCCTCTGGAAGGCGTGTTTGCCTTCCACGATTTCTGGCCGGGATTGCTGCGGTATCTTGCGGCCGTGCCTCTGCTCTCCCTCAGCCTCTTCACTGTCACCGCGCTGGCCTTCTGCCTCTCGTGTTTCAACATGAAACCCTCCGCCGCCACCGTGATCACCCTCTCCATTCTTTTTGCCGATACGATCCTGAAAAACATCCCCTATTTCGAAAGTATCAATGGCATGTTTCTCACCGCCAAGATGGCGGGCTGGATTCATATTTTCGATTACCGTGTGCCTTGGGAAAGCATGGTCGAAAATTACGCCTGGCTGCTGGCCATTAATGCCACGCTCCTTCTCATCGGCTGGCAGGCCTTCGAGCGGCGGGATTTTAAGTCATGACCGGCCTTTCCCGTTCCCTTTTCGTCAAAGACTACGCACTTCTGGCCCTGCTGGCCTTGCTGCTGTTTGGGTATGGCACAATCAGCGGCAAACCCTTGACGATGCACGAAGCGCGGCTCCCGCAATGTTCCCGGGAAATGCTAGCTACCGGAAACTGGCTGTTGCCCCACAGAGGGGATACTCCTTGGCTGGAGCGTCCGCCCTTTCCGCATTGGGCGGAATTAGTCGCCGGCCATTTGTTTGGGCGGCTGGACAAGGTTTGGATCGTGCGAATTCCGCCTGCGCTAATGGGATTGCTGACCGTTCTCATCTTGGCCTGGACGGCGGCGCGCCTTTTCGGGCGTGAGGTCGGGATGTTAAGCGCGGTGTCGCTGGCGACCATGTATGAATTTTATTTTTATGCCGGGCAGGCGGAGGATGATGTTTTTCTGGCGTTTATAGTGATGGTTTGTGTGGCGGCCTTTGTGGCCACTGAGTTTCCCGTCGAGGCAAGGGGGCCGGATTCACGCCGGCATTTTTTGGGAAACCGCCCCTGGACGGTGTGGGCGTTTTTTATCACCCTAGGTTTGTCGAGTCTGGCCAAGGGAGTTTTGGTCGGGGCGGTCGAGTTGATGGCCGGAACGGGAGTCTTCCTGCTTCTTTCCTGGCGCGAGAAGCGTCTCGGGAGATACGTTTGGATGTGGGGATGGGTTCTGTTCCTAACGCTGACGGTAGCCTGGTCACTTTACGCGGGAAGCGTTTATCCGAGCCTGTGGGACAACTACAAATACGACTATACGGGCCCCTTTGGTCACAAGCCGATTTGGTATTATTTCACGGCCATTCTCTGGACCACGGCTCCGTGGACCCTTATGTGGTTGCTGGGCATCTTTCTCGTCTGGCCTCGCCCGGGTGAAGAGGCGCGGCCTGCAAATCGCTTCCTTCTCTGCTGGGCGCTAGGACCGCTTCTGGTGCTTTCCATCCCGCTGCGCAAGCATCACCATTATCTTGTGCCGATTTTGCCTGCCTTTGCGGTGCTTGCCGCGTTCGGCATGCAGCGAGTGGGAGACATGATCCGCCGCTCCGCTCCAAATGAATTTTTCGGAGTACTGCCGGGGGCGATAGTCGGGGCGATCGGTCTCACCGCGATCTCGACGGGGGCTTTTCTGGGTAAAATCCCCGGTCCGCTGTGGCTATCACTCGGAATCGGGGTAGCATTCCTGCTTTGCTCGATCGGCATCGGGATGGCCCTTGAGAGAAAATCTCTGCGCATGGCGGTGGTCGGTCTCTGTGTGGAATTCGTGATTTTTGCGGCTTGGGGACAAAGCATTCTGGCCAAGTCAGGCCGGGAACGGTGTGGAGACATCGAATTTCTCGAACGAGTGAGTCAGATCGTGCCTGCGGACCAGCCACTAATGATCGATGCTTGGGGTAGCTTGGACTTTTTTCGGCTTCAATTCTATTCGAGATCCGACACGGTGGCGTTACACAATGTAACTTATCTGCGCGACGAACGCATCAAGGCACCCGAAGTCTATGTGATCGCCCGTGCCCGCAGCTGGGATTTTCTTTCGCAATTGGGTGACTGCCAGCCGCTCGATGCCAGCAGCCGGGCTCGGAGGGAAACCTCGCCTAGCGAACGTTATACGCTTTTCCGACTGACATTCGAGCCCGACTTGCAGCGCTATCCAGCGCCGAAAGTTTCGGTGCTTCAAGCTCTAAACCGCGGAGTGGGCGAGTCGGCTGGCCCGTTCTGCGGACCTCCCCCGCCGGGAAATCCCGCGTTGTTTTGACCTTCGCCTTCTCCCAACGACGGTCCGAGTGCATGGGCGGGCCACCCTGGACCAGGTCGGCCGACCACATCAACGCGGTTCCCTTTGGGAAAGTGAAGCAATTAACGCGGCAAACCCTTGGACACGGGCGAGCTCTTAAAGGTCCACGCCGAGAGGATGTCAGCGCTGGTCGTGTGAGGAATCTTACCGGCCATCAAGCGCTCGGTCGCACCGGGCGGGTCCGGCCAGAGAAATTGATCAGTGGCCTTGTTATCCTTGGGTTGCCGTCTCATGCCGTGTTGGTACCGAAATGCGGCCGCGGTGTCGAGCTTCGCGCGGTCGACGCTTGCGAATGCGAAACGGTAAGCGCGAAAACTTGACCTCGCCCGGCATTTCGCTACGAAAACCGTATGGAACGCAGCTAGCGGTTGGAATTGACGGGCAACCGCCCGCGACATCCGAAGAACGATTTCCTGTCAGCTAAAGGCAGAAAAGAGCAGGAGCCGGGTCTGTCTGGCGCGCATTTGATTTGAATAGGCCAACGAACCATTTTTCCCGATGCCCTGGCGCTTTGGTGCCCGCGCACGAAGTGGACGTCAACGCACGCGGCTCGAGTGGCGTGCCGGTCGTGGGGGGACATCATTGAGCAGCGCAGCATCCACGGAACCGCGCGCTCCCACGCCGACGCTGTTCAATCTCAGCCCAACCAATTTGGTGCTCTGGACCATTGTGCTCGGCACGGCCATGCGCATCGTGCTGGGTCTGGTGCTCGGCTACGGCAACGGCGAGGGCTACTATCTCGCTTCTGCGCGCCATTTCGCGCTGAGCTATTTCGATCACCCGCCGCTGTTTCTTTGGGTCGCAGGCCTCGCCATCGATTGTTTCGGCACAAGCTCGACTCTGCTGCCGCGCCTGCCGTTCATCTTGATGTTCATCGGAACCACGTGGCTGATGTATCGCCTGGGCGCGAAATTGTTCGGCGAATGGGCTGGTGCCTGGACGGCGGTGCTGCTCAATCTCAGCCAGGTCTTCACCGTCAGCGTCGCCGGATGGGTGCAGCCGGATGCGCCGCTGTTCCTGTTCCTTGCGGCATCCGGATGGGTCGCAGCCGAATTGTGTTTTGGCGCGCCGCAACAGCCTTTGCGCATGTGGGTTTTGGCCGGGCTCGTGTTCGGCCTGGCGATGCTTTCTAAATATCACGCCGCCTTGATCCTTGTGGGATTGGTGATATTCATCGCGACGACGCCGCGACATCGCGCCTGGTTTTTTAAACCCGGATTGCTGCTCGCCGGATTGATCGCGGCGCTGATCTTCACGCCCGTGCTCTGGTGGAATCTGGAAAACAATTGGGTCTCGTTCGGCTTTCAGGGCGGACGCATCGCGGGCAGGAACGGCCTCCGTTTGGATTGGCTGATTCGCTCCATTCTCGGCCAGGCCACATTCATCAGTGTGGTGATCTGGCCGCCATTGCTTTGGCAGTTTTACAAGGGTCTGCGTGCAGGCTCGGCCGAGGCGAAAAGCTGGTTTCTTTGCTGTTTGGCGATCGTGCCGATTATTTTATTCACGGCCGCGGCGATCTGGGCGCCGCTTGGCTGGCATTTCCACTGGCAGGCGCCAGGCTACATGTTCTTGTTTCCCCTGCTCGGCAAAGCGGTTGCTGAAGGCATGATTGCACGGCCGGTCGCGACACGCTGGTTCATCGGCGCGGCTGCGGCCGCGGTGGTGCTTTTTGTTACCGTGATGGGCTCACAAGCCGTGCTCGGCTGGGTTTACCACGTGCTGCCGGCCAGCGCTCAGGCCCGGCCTTATCAAGACACCAACCCGACGCGTGAATTGATGGGCTGGACCGGCTTGCGCGACGCCTTGGCCGAAGAGGGCGTTCTTCATGAGCAGCGTCTTTTTGTTGTCACCAACAAATGGTTTCTAGCGGGCAAGGCCGATGTCGAGATCGGCGACGCGCTGCCGGTGACGTGCCTGTCCGCCGCTCCGTGCAACATCGCCTTCGGCTGGGGCGACCGCGCCTTCACCCATTGGGACGCGCTGATCGTCATCACCGGGGACCAGGATCCCCGCAAAGAATACGGGCCTTATTTCCGCTCGATCACGCCGCTGCGCGATGTCGAGGTCAAGCATGGCGGGAAGACGGCATTGACATTGCGTGTCTATCGCGCCACCGATTATCACGCGCTCTATCCGCTGCCCTATCGGCGCACCGCCGCCCAAGAGACTACCCCCAAGTCTTGAAAGGACGCTCGGACAAGTTGGAATTGTAATACCGCCGGTCCGCCGACACCTCCTCCCCCGCCCACGGCGGCAGATCGAAGGCCTCATCCTCCGCCGTCAACTCGATCTCGGCCAGCACCAACCCCGCATTGTCCCCCGCGAACTCGTCCACCTCCCAACGTTTGCCGCCGTAGGTCACAATCGTGCGCGTCTTTTCGATCAGCGGCCCGATGCATAACCCAAAAAGCTCCTCCGCCTGCCCGACCGGAATGGCATATTCAAACTCCGAACGCGAAATTCCCCGTGAAATCCCCTTGATCGTCAGAAACGCCTTCGCCCCCGCCACCCGCACCCGCACGACCCGCCCCGGATCGCGCGAAAGATACCCCTGCACACAACGGCAGCCCGCCGCCCCGCCCCGCCAACCATCGCCCACCACCAGGAATTTCCGCTCGATCTCCTCAGGCATCGCTCTCTCCGGCTTCGGTGGTGATTGGCCAGGCTGGTACCGTTCTTGTACTTTTCAAAATGGTTAACGAGTCATGAATTGACGCAGCCTATCTTTCCTCCCGCCGGACGAGCTTGCAAGTGGCCGATGGTGATTTTGACGGTCATTCTCAAGTGGAGGAGTTTTTCCGGCTACGCCCAACCCGCAGAGAGCAGGGCGATGCGAGCCAAGGGTCGTTCGCGAGGGAGTCTATCACACCCTCCTTGATGAAATTGCGGCGGCCGTCAACGTCCGGGTTGCCCTTCAACCGGATTGAGTCCATTAGTTCAGAACAATGTCCTTCAACGAAACTTTTCCGCGCAGCTCCAGACTTCCCGCCGGGGAGATCGCGCGAGCGACGCGGCATCTCTTTCTTTGCATCGGCCCCGATTGTTGCAATCCCAAGGAGGGCGAGGCGCTTTGGGCCGTGCTGAAGTCGGAGGCGAAGTTTCTCACCGTGCCCATTCTGCGTACCAAGGCCGCATGCCTGCGCATCTGCCAAGACGGGCCGTGGTTGGTGGTTTATCCAGACGGCATCTGGTATGGCGGCATGAACGCGGACCGCCTGCGCCGCATCCTCAAGGAGCATATCGAGGAAGGCCGCCCGGTGCGCGAGTGGATCGCGGCGGAGATGTCCGGGTTGACCTGCGAGTTGCCGGATAGAGCATCAGAGTGACTTAATTCCCTCCAAGACCGCCGTGCGGTGTTTCCCGATTTCCCGCTGCATGGAATATCCGGGAATTGAAACAAAAGAGGCCTTGATAGAATGAGATAGCATGATGGGCTGGCCCATCAACGTGGAGGGACTTTTTAACCAGATAAAGTTCGTGGGCGAACGCTATGGGAAGCCGATGATGATCACGGCGATTTTCTATCGCGACGCTATCAAGAATAGCCAGCCGCGGGCGGGGTGATTTCTGCCCTCCGGGAAACTTCCTTCGCTTGGCCGCCTTCTGTCATCGTCGTGTTCGGAAGAAAATTGTCGTGTCCGGCCGCCCTCTGCGCTCGTAATGATCGCTGCGGGCGGGGAGAATTCCGACCCACGCTAATGTTTTTCCAGAAAATCGTTCTCGCAAGCTTCAAGACTTTGAAGCGTGGTTCGCTCGAAATCCTGCTGCCCAACGGGGAGCGGCAGGTTTTTGGCGGGCTGTTCAAGGGCCTGCAAGCCCGCATCGAGGTGAAGGACAAAAAGTTTTTCCGGCGCTGTGTTCTGTTCGGCCCGATCGGTTTTGCCGAGGCCTACATGGCGGGCGAATGGGAAACACCCGACCTGGTCCGCGTGATCGCGTGGTTCATCCTCAATGCCGAGGACGCCAACGGTTTGGAAACGCGGACGGGCCGCTCCACCGGAATTCTCAATCTCCTTAATTCCTACAACCGCTTCCTCCACCTCCGCCGCCCCAACAGTCTCGGGACCAGCCGGGCCAACATTAGCGAGCACTACGATCTGAGTAATGATTTTTTCCAACTTTGGCTCGATCCGACGATGACGTATTCGAGCGGGTATTTCGCCCCGCCCGATCTCACCCTGGAGGAGGCCCAGCGCAAAAAATACGATGTTCTTTGCCAAAAGATGCGTCTCTCCGCCGCAGATGAAGTGCTCGAAATCGGCAGCGGCTGGGGCGGGTTCAGCATCCATGCCGCCAGCAAGTACGGCTGCCGTCTGACCACCATCACCATCTCCGAACAGCAATACTCTGAGGCGGCGGAACGCATCCAGCAGGCGGGCTTGCAGGACCGCATCGAGCTGTTGCTTTGCGATTACCGCACGATGACGGGCCGCTTCGACAAGATCGTTTCCATCGAAATGCTCGAGGCCGTGGGAGATCGTTTCGTGAATGGATTTTTTGCCAAATGCGGCGAATTGCTGAAACCGAACGGCCTGCTTGGCCTGCAAGCCATCCTTTGCCCCGACAACCAATACGCGATCCTGCGCGACGGCGCGGATTTTATCCAGAAGCACATCTTCCCCGGTTCGCTCCTCATGTCCATGGGCCGCATCAATGAGGCCATGCAAAAAACGGGGGATTTCAACCTCCTCGACTACGAGGACATGGCTCCCTTCTATGCGCGGACCCTGAAAATCTGGCGGGAAAACTTCGAAGCGAAACTCGCGGAAGTTCGAGCGCAAGGTTTCGACGAAAGCTTCATCCGCAAGTGGCGTTATTACCTCTGCTATTGCGAGGCGGCTTTTGGCACGCGCCACATCACGGTCGCGCAAACGATTCACACCCGCCCCGACAATATGTCCCTAAAGTCTCCGGCTTATGATTTGGTTTCTTAGAATGTTTTTCGTTGTCATTTTTGTGAGCATGGTGGCGGTGAGCATCTATGCCAGCCTCCACACGGCGATCTGGCAGCTTCCTCCTTCACTCACGGGCGACCGGTGGTTTCAGGCCACTCTTTTTGATGCGTATTTCGGGTTTCTCACGTTCTTCATTTGGGTCGCTTACAAGGAGGCAAGTCTTGCGCGCTCGCTCCTCTGGTTTGTTCTCATCATGCTGCTGGGCAACATGGCCATGTCCGCCTATGCCCTCATTCAACTCTGCAAAGTCCGCGCCGACGCCCCGCTGCGCGACGTTCTGCTTCGCTCATGAACGCCTGGACTCTCACCGGCATCGGCCTGAATGCCGCCGTGCTCCTCATGGCCATCACCTGGCTGATCTGCCGGCAGGTTAACAATGCCGGTTATGTGGACGTGGCGTGGTCGTATGCCTTTGCCCTGGTGGTGGGAATTTTTGTTGCGCTCGGGGCCGGCGATCCGGTCCGGAAAGCCCTTATTGCCGGCATGGTCACGATCTGGAGCCTGCGGCTGGGAACCCACCTGCTCATCCGCGTGACCAAACACCACCCGCAGGAAGACGCCCGTTACGCCGCCTTGCGCGAACAATTTCCCAAGCGGGTCTGGTATATGTTTTTTGGATTTTTCCAACTGCAAGCCGTTCTCGTCGGTCTGCTCTGCGCGCCTTTCGCCGCCGCCTGCGCCAATCCTTCCCCCACACTCCATGCTTGGGAAATCGCCGGAGCCATTCTGTGGTTGATTGCCATCTGCGGTGAGGCACTGGCCGATCATCAGCTCAACCGTTTCCGGGCCGATCCGGCCAACAAAGGCAAGGTTTGCGACACCGGACTCTGGCGCTATTCGCGCCATCCGAATTACTTTTTCGAGTGGGTCATCTGGGTGGCGTATTTTGTTTTTGCCCTCGGCACGCCCGGCGCCTGGATCACGGTTTACTGCCCTTTGCTCATGCTCTATTTCCTGACCAAAGTCACCGGCATCCCGCCGGCGGAAGCCCAGTCGCTCAAGTCCCGCGGCGAGGCCTATCGCGCCTATCAGCGCACCACCAGTGCCTTCATCCCGTGGAAACCAAAGCTCACCATGGAGAACGTGAAGGGCATGAAGTCTTCATGAGTGCACAATCCTCTTCACGACCTTCATGGCCTTCACGGTGAAAAAATGACCTCACTCGACCATCTCCTCGCCCGCAATCTCCTGCCCGATTCCGTCATTCGCGTCGGCATCCGACGCCTGCTGGCCAAAAAGCTGCGCGACGAAAACCTCGGCGACGTCGAGAAACAACAGGCCGCAATCCTCGACTTCATCGCCGCGCTCGACCGCAGTCCCATTGCGATCAAGACCGACGACGCGAACAAGCAACATTACGAGGTCCCCACGGAATTTTTCCGCCACTGCCTCGGCCCGCGCTTGAAATACAGCAGCGGCTACTGGCCCCGCGAGGACACCACCTTCGCCGAATCTGAGGAACACATGCTCGCCCTCACCTGCGAACGGGCCGAACTCGCCGACGGACACCACATCCTCGAACTCGGCTGCGGCTGGGGCAGCCTCACCCTCTGGATGGCCGAACATTATCCGAACGCCAAAATCACCGGCGTCTCCAACTCCCGCACCCAACGCGAGCACATCGAGGCCGAGGCCAAACACCGCAACCTGCCGAACGTCCGCATCCTTACCACGGACATGAACGAATTCGAGGCGGACCCCGCCGCCTACGACCGCGTCGTTTCCGTCGAGATGTTCGAGCACATGAAAAACTACCGCCTCCTCATGGCCAAAGTCGCCGGCTGGCTCAAACCCGCCGGGCAGCTTTTTGTTCACATTTTCACCCACAAGGATTACGCCTACCATTTCGAGGGCACCGACCCCTCCGATTGGATCACGCGCTATTTTTTCGAGGGAGGCACGATGCCATCGGATCACCTCCTGCTCTATTTCCAAGACGACTTGAAAATCCGCCGCCATTGGCGCGTGAGCGGCACCCACTACCAGCGCACCTCGGAGGCTTGGCTGCAAAACATGGACGCTAACGAAGCGGCCATTCGCCCGCTCCTGGAAAAAACTTACGGCCAGACGGAAGCCTCCAAATGGCGCGCGTATTGGCGCGTCTTCTACATGTCCTGCGCCGAACTCTGGGGCTACCGCGGCGGCAGCGAGTGGATGGTCAGCCACTACCTCTTTCAAAAGTGAGAACTCTCGTTCTTCTCCTTCTCGCCCTCACCCTGGCCCAGGCCCAGACCGCCGTCGAACTTCTCGCCCGAGGGACCGCTCTTGACGACAAGAACAGAAATGCCGAGGCCCTGGTCGTTTTCATCGAGGCCGACAAACTTCAGCCCAACGACGCCGAGATTCTCCGCTTCATCGCCAAGCAATACTGCCAGCTCATTCTCGAAACCAATTCCGCCGCCGAAAAAAAGCAACTTGCCCTCAAGTCCCTCGACCCCGCCCTCCGCGCCGTCAAGGCCGACCCGGAAAACGCCAACGCCCGCCTCTGCCTTGCCATCGTTTACGGCCGGGTCGCCGAATACGAAGGCGCCCGCCGCAAGGTGGAACTTTCCCGCCTGATCAAGGCGGAAGCCGAGACCGCCGTCCGCCTCGATCCCAAGCAGGAATACGCCTGGCACATCCTCGGACGCTGGAACTACGAACTGGCCAACTTCAATCCAGTCTTGAAAGCCCTGGCCCAGACCATCTATGGAAAGTTCCCCGACGCTTCCAATGCAAAAGCCGCCGAACACTTCCAGAAGGCCCTCGCCCTCAATCCCCGGAGCGTCATCCATCACGTCGAATTGGGCCGCACGCACCTGGCTCTGGGCGAAAAGACCAAGGCCCGCCAGGAAATCGAGGCCGGCCTGGCCCTTCCATCCATCGCCAAGGACGACGAGGAAACCAAACAGCGCGCCCGCCAAGCCCTCAAGCAGCTTTAGCCGAAAGCCCGAAGGTTTCAGCCTTCTGCCCTCAGCCTTCAGCCTTTCCTAAAATGCCCCGCGTCCTCATTCTCACCGCCAGCATGGGCGAGGGCCACAATACCGCCGCCCGCAACATCGGCGAAGCCATCAGGGCCGAGACCAACGGGGCCGCTGAAGTTCTCGTCGCCGACCCCTACACCCGCACAAACCCCATCGTGAACCGGCTCGTGCAAAAGGGTTACGCCACCGCCATCAACCGCTACCCCCGCACGTGGAAACTTGTTTTCGAACTGCTCAGCAAACGCGGCGTCGTCGAAGGCATGGGTCCCCTCCTGGCCGAACTCCACACCGCCGTGCGCGAACTCGTCGCCGAATTCCGGCCCGACATCATCGCCTCCACTTATCCGGTCTTCTCCTACCTCATCACAAAAATCCGCCGCCGCGATCCGTCGGTCACGGTCCCGTTTTTCACCGTCATCACCGATTCCACCATGATCAACGCCGTGTGGTATCGTTATCCCTGCGATGGCTCCCTTGTCGCCGACAAGATCACCGCCGAAGTCCTCCGCCGCGATGGGGCCGATCCGAAGAAAATCCACGTCCTCGGTTTTCCCGTCAACATCGCCTTCGAGTCCCTCACCCTCGCCGACCCGCCCGCTGATGGAAAATGGAAGGCCCTCTTTTTTCCCGGGGGGAAAACCCAACACGCCCTGGATGTCCTCCGCCATCTGGCCGAGCTTCCCACCCTCGATATCACGGTCATCACCGGACGCCGCCACAAGGTCCTCGCCGCTCTCAAGGACGCCGGCCTCCCGCGGCGGGGCACCCTTATCGGCTGGACCGAGGACATGCCGAAATTGATGACCACGCACCATATTTTCATCGGTAAAGCCGGCGGCGCGACCGTGCAGGAAGCCATCGCTGCGCAGATTCCCTTCCTGGTCAGCCACGTCGTCCCCGGCCAGGAAGAAGGCAACATCGCCCTCATCGAACAAACCGGCATCGGCACCCTCGCCACCGGCGCGCCCCGCCGCATCAGCGATCTCGTCGTCGGAGCTCTGGCCAACGACGCCGCCCTTTGGAAAACCTGGCGCAGCAACCTCGCCGCCCAGCAAAAACCCTCCGCTTCCCGCGCCATCGCCCGCTTCCTCCTCAATCGCTGCGGTGCAAACTAAGCGGCAGGCTTTCGACGGATACCACCAACGGCCAAACCGCGGATCTCTGGTTAATAGAGCGGCAGCATGGCGTTCCTGTCTGGAATCGGCAGGTTACTCGTCGCTATGTTTGAGCTTGGCCAGCACGCTGAGGTCTTCCAGCGTGGTGGTGTCGCCGGTGATGGCGACGCCGGAGGCGATTTGCTTGAGCAGACGGCGCATGATTTTTCCGCTGCGGGTTTTGGGCAGGGCTTCGGTGAAACGGATTTCGTCCGGCTTGGCGATGGGGCCGATGACATTGCCGACGTGTTTGCGGATTTTCTCGGCCAATTCCTTGGTGGCGGTGACGCCATTGCGCAGGGTGACAAAAGCCACCACGCCCTGGCCTTTTAACTCGTCCGGGCGACCAACCACGGCGGCCTCGGCGACATCTTCATGGCCGACGAGAGCGCTTTCCACCTCGGCAGTGCCGAGGCGGTGGCCGGCGACGTTGAGCACATCGTCGATGCGGCCCACGATCCAGAAATAGCCGTCCTTGTCGCGGCGGGCTCCGTCGCCGGTGAAATAGCAGCCCTTCACTTCGCTCCAGTAAGCTTGTTTGTAGCGGGCCTTGTCGCCGTAAATGGTGCGGAGCATGGAGGGCCAAGGTTTCCGAATGACGAGCTTGCCGCCTTCGTTCGGTCCGACTTCCCTGCCCTTGTCGTCCACGATGGCCGCATCAACGCCAAAGAAAGGCAGGGTGGCTGTGCCGGGCTTGGCCGGGATGGCGCCGGGGAGGGGCGTGATCATCATGGCTCCGGTTTCGGTCTGCCACCACGTGTCCACAATGGGGCAGCGTTCCGCTCCGATGTTTTTGTGATACCACATCCACGCCTCGGGATTAATCGGTTCGCCCACGGTGCCGAGGAGGCGGAGGGAGGACAGGTCGTGTTTTTTCGGCCATTCGTCGCCCCACTTCATGAAAGCGCGTATGGCGGTCGGGGCGGTGTAAAGAATGGTGACGCCGTATTCGGCGATGATTTTCCAAAAGCGGTCCGGTTGCGGCCAGTTGGGCGCGCCTTCGTACATCAGGACGGTGGCCCCATTGGCCAGCGGTCCGTAAACGATGTAGCTATGGCCGGTGATCCACCCGACATCGGCGGTGCACCAATAGGTGTCGTTCTCCTTGAGATCGAAGACGTATTTCGTGGTGATGACGGCACCGAGTAAATAGCCGGCGGTGGTGTGGAGGATGCCCTTGGGTTTTCCAGTCGAGCCACTGGTGTAAAGGATGAAAAGTGGATGTTCGCTGTCGAGCGCCACGGCGGGGCAGTCGGCGCTGACGTATTCGGCCTCGCGATGCCACCAGACATCGCGGCCTTCCTGGATATGAATGTCGAGGCCCGCGCGTCGGAACACGATGACGCGCTTGACCGTGGTGGCACCTTCGAGGGCCTGGTCCACGTTTTGCTTGAGCGTGACGGTTTGCCCGCGCCGGTAGCCGGCATCGGCCGTGACGACGAGGGTCGCGCCGCAATCCTCAATGCGGTCCCGGATGCTGGTGCTGCTGAATCCGCCAAAAATCACGCTATGCACCGCGCCGATGCGGGCGCAAGCCAGCATGGCGATGGCGGCCTCGGGGATGTGGGGCAGGTAGATGATGACGCGGTCGCCTTTTTTCGCGCCGTTACGCTTGAGGATGTTGGCGAGAACGCAAACTTCGCGATGGAGCTGTTGGTAGGTGAGGACGCGCTTCTCGCCGGGTTCGCCTTCCCAGATGATCGCGGCTTTGTTGCGGCGGGGTCCGGAGAGATGGCGGTCGAGGCAATTTTCGCTGGCGTTCAGTTGACCGCCGACAAACCACTTGGCAAAGGGCGGCTTCCAATCGAGCACGGTTTTCCATTTTTTCCGCCAGAAAAGATCGGCGGCCTGCCCGGCCCAGAATTTGGCCGGGCTCTTGATCGAGGCGGCGTGGAGTTTTTTGTATTCGGCGAAGGAACCGACGAGGGACGTTTTGGAAAATTCCTTGGTGGGTTTGAAAACGCGGGTTTCAATCTGGTGAGATTCAATGTTCGAACTCATGGGAGAAAAGGAGGGCACTATTAACGCGGAAGTCGGATCCCGGTCAATTGTCATTGGCCCACCCTCACGCCGCCAGGCGCTCGGGGGCCGGGACTTGCACGAAGCGAAAACGTTCGTCGTAGCGGCCCTCGTTGTGGCGGCGGCAGCATTTGAGGCAGGCCACGCGTTTTTTCACGGGTCGGACGCGGGCCAGGCTGGTGCCGCATTCCCGGCAGGCGTAAAAATGCTTCCGCTCGTGGCGGGTGCGCTTGAAGGGGAGATCGTGGCAGCGGGATTCGCGCGGAATGCCGAGATCGCGGCAGGCGGTGCGCCATTCGGCCCCGTGGGCGGCGATGCGGATGCGGCCCGCGCGGTGTTGGGCGAGAAAATGGGCCAGTTCATGCCGCAGGGTGCGCTGCACTTCGGAGGGAGAGACCTCGATCAATTTTGGATTGAGCGAAATCGTTTTCGTGCGCCAGCAGGCCAGGCCCGCCGTGGTGCGCAGGCGGGGATTCCAGCGCACGGCCACTTCGAGATCACGGCAGCCGGCTCCCTGCAACAACTGGCGCGAGATTTTTTCCAGGATGGGGTCCCGGCGTCCGGCGCTTCGGCGCGGGCGGAGCGGTTCCTCCGCGAGGTCGGGCAGGAGGCGCAGGTGGCGGAGGACGGTTTTTCCAAAATTCAACATGAGCTGGGAATGTTTCATCATGCGGCGAGGAGTTGAGGTTGTTGGGCCAGCACCTTGGCCAAGGCGTGCAGGCAGTGGGCGATGTCTGACGCGGTCGTGTGGGTGCCGAGGGAAAAGCGGACGGTGCTGGCGGCGTTGGCGGAGTTCACCCCCATGGCGAGCAAGACGTGGGAGGGCTGCATCGAGCCGACCATGCAGGCGGAACCGCTGGAAGCGCAGACGCCCTCGAGGTCGAGTCCAATAAGCAGGGCCTCGCCGTCGCGGCCGGGAAAACTCACGTTCAAGGTGTTGGCCAGGGTCTGTTCCGGATGACCGTTGCGCACGGCGCCGGGGGCGATTTTTTTGATGCCCTGCCAAAGGCTGTCGCGCAGGGCGGCCAGGCGCGGCTGTTCCGCGGCGCGTTTTTGCTCCGCGACGATGGCGGCGGCGGCCAGG
>JBGTGQ010000078.1:0-7981 GCA_041746635.1 Terrimicrobiaceae bacterium
CCGGAATAATGCTCAGGTGATAACTCAGATTTTCGACTCGGGATTCTTCTTCCATCCCGAGCTTCTTCCAGACTCATCTCAATTTGTACAATTTATTCGTAACAATATTTTACCCTCTGATTTTAATGCGTTTGCCCTGGACGGCTTGCCAAGGGACGATCCAGCCGCCACGATGGTGGTTTTCCATGGAAGCCTTGATTGATCTTTTGCAAAAGAACGCCCTCACTCCGCGTGAGGACATCGCGCGCATGCTCGACCTGAGTGTGGACCAGGTGGAGGCGGAAATCGCCCGCCTGGAACATGAGGGCGTGATCCTCGGTTATCAGGCCATCATCAACCGGGAAAAATGGGACACCGATGTGGTCACGGCCGTCATTGAAGTGAAAATCACGCCCGAGCGCGACGGAGGATTTGATCGGGTGGCTTCGCGCATCGCCAAATTTGAGGAAGTGCAGACCTGTTATCTCATGAGCGGCGGTCACGATTTGCTCATCATCGTCGAGGGCAAAAATCTGCGCGCCATCGCCGGCTTTGTGGCGGAGAAACTCAGCACCATCGAGGCGGTGCAAGCGACGGCCACCCACTTCCGGCTCAAGACCTACAAGGAGAACGGCGCGTTCCATCATTTTGATCACGCGCCGGAACGCCTGGCCGTCTCGCCATGAGCATCGGCATCGCTGATCACGTGCGGGATATTCCGCGCTCGGGCATCCGGGATTTTTTTGAGGTCGTCCAGACCATGTCCGACGTGATTTCCCTTGGCATCGGGGAGCCGGATTTCGCCACCCCGTGGCACATTCGCGAAGCCGCGATCTATTCGCTGGAAAAAGGCCGCACGGGCTACAGTTCGAATCTCGGCCTTCCGCGGTTGCGGCGCTCGATCTCGGACTACGTGCACAGCCATTTCGGAGTTCGCTATGAACCCTTGAGTGAGGTGCTGGTTTCCGTCGGGGTTTCCGAGGCGATCGATATTGCGCTGCGGGCACTGCTTAATCCTGGTGACGAGGTGATCTATCATGAGCCTTGTTATGTTTCCTACGCTCCCAGCATCGTGCTGGCGCGGGGGGTGGCGCGGGCCGTGGCCACACGGTCGGAGGATAATTTTGTCCTCCGCGCCGCGGCTTTGGAAAAAGTCATCACCCCGCGCACGAAGGTCCTGATGTTGAACTTCCCCACGAATCCCACCGGCGCGACCATGCCTCCGGAGGAGTTGGCAAAAATTGCGGCCCTGTGTGTGCAGCACAATCTCGTCGTGATGACGGATGAAATTTACAGCGAGCTGACGTACGACTCCGCCTCGCATCCTTCCCTTGCCTCTTTGCCCGGCATGAAGGAACGCACCGTTTTGCTGCACGGCGTTTCCAAGGCGTTTGCCATGACCGGATGGCGCATCGGGTTTGCCTGTGCGCCCCAGGAGTTAATCGAGGCGATGATGAAGATCCATCAATACGCCATTCTTTGCGCGCCGATTATGAGCCAGGAAGCCGCCATTGAGGCGCTGGACCGGGGTGAGCAGAGCATGATGAAAATGCGCCGCGAGTATGAATTGCGGCGCAATTACATCGTGCGCGGCCTGAATGACCTTGGGTTGGAGTGTCACAAACCGCAGGGTGCCTTTTACGTTTTCCCCAAAATCACCGGCACCGGGTTATCCAGCCGGGATTTTTCCCTCCGCCTTCTGCGCGAGAAAAAAGTGGCGGTCGTTCCCGGCAGCGCCTTTGGCCCCAGTGGGGAAGGACATGTGCGCTGCAGCTATGCGACGGCGCTCGATCAAATCAAGATCGCGGTCGAGCGTATCGGCGAGTTTTGCGAGGAACTCGCCGCCGACAAAACGGCCGCTGCGGCCTGATATCATCAGCCGCGAAGATAGGCCTGCCACGCCGTGGCCGTGGCTTCGTCCGGCAGCCACATCGCCTTGGATTTGCTGCCTTTCAAAGTGGCATGAGGAGCGATCTCGCCAGTCTTGGGATCGCCCAGCCAGCCTGCGCTCAGATTGATTTTTTGCAGTTTGTTGGACGAGGACGCCCCGCTTCCGGAAGATCCCACGGATGGAAGCTGGCTTTTGAAGATGCTGCCAGAGTCTCCTCCCGCGCCGGTCAGGCCGAGCCTTTGTTTGACCGCCGCTTCGAGAAAGGGAATGCATACATCCAGACGGGAATGGGTCCCCATGTCCCCTTGGAACTGGCAAAAGCGGCCACGCGTTCCGGATGGTGTTTGCAGTAGCGGGAGGAGACGTTGGAGCCGGCTGATGTCCCCCAGAAAGCCAGCGGACCCTTGGCCAGCTCCGGGATGCCCGCTTTCCTTGGCCAGGTGTTCCACCGCGGCGTTGATGGCTTTCGCGACTTCCCCGCGGTCGTCTCCTTGATAATTGTCCGGATCGCCGTTGGTGAACTGGCAGGCCACGATGGCAAAACGAAGTGCGGTGGCCAGGGTCTGCCAACGCGGGTCTGCAGCCATGCCGCGGCCGTCACCATGCCGCCCGGGAATCAACCCCAGCGTGCCCCGCAGGGGTTCGGAGTCGTCCGGCACCCACCCGCGAAATGCCACCGTCTCGATTTTTACCTCACGCAGGGGCTCTGCGGTCCAGTCGATGATTCCCGCCGCGAAATGTCCGTATCCGAAAAGAAGAGCGCAATTCGTCCGCGGGTCCAATGATTCATGGACGATTTGCATAACGGGGCTGGCACCTGTTTGCAGCAGGAAAGGGAAAATCCGGGTCCCATGAGAAGGATTTACCCGCCTTTCCCATTGACACGGTGCGGTCATTGCTGTGGAAGCATTTCCGCATATGGAAAAACTAATGGCAGGGATGGCGGCGGGCATCTTTTTCATCATGGCCCCGGAAGCCAAGGCTCAGCAGCCCGCATTTTCCAAAGACCTCTTTCTTTCCCGGGTGACTGTCGATGTGGCCCGCAACAAGGCCTCGCGAATCGAGGGGGGTGATTTTGATGATAAAAAGGACCGCATTTCCTTTAGAATCAAGATGCGCAACGGCGATCCGAATCGCTCGTTCGAGGGCCTGAAATTTGAACTCCTCGTCTTCGGACAAAGCATGCGGGAAAAGAAAGCCTTCAAGCTCTTCCAGCGGGTTTCGGAGTCTTTTTCCCTTCAACCCTTGCAGGAATATGTTTTCGACAGCCCCGAAATCATTTCCATGTGGGACGACACGGGCGCGATTTTCGGGGAGAAATACAAAGGCTGGTATTTGCTGGTGAGGGGGCCGGGCGACGAAATTTTGATGAGCAAGAGCGTCGTCGCCTTTTTGGAAAATACCGCGGACTTGAGCGGGCTGAAAGAAGGCGGTTACTACGACAGGAAGCTGAAGCCCGTGACGATAGTCAGCTCCTCTCGTTGAAACTATTCGCGTTCGGGCAGATCTCGCGCAGTTCACAATTCGGGCAATCGGGCTTGCGGGCCGGGCAGCGGCGGCGTCCGTGCCAGATGAACCAATGACTTAATATTGTCCAGCTTTCGCGCGGAAAGAGCTTGATCAGGTCCTGTTCGATCTTTGCGGGGTGAAGTTGCTTCGTGAGCCCAAGACGGTTGGCCAGTCGGGTGACATGGGTGTCAACGACCACGCCGACATTGAGGCCAAATGCGTTGCCCAGAACGACGTTGGCGGTTTTGCGTCCCACGCCCGGCAGCGCGGCGAGCGCGTCCATGGTGCGGGGAACTTCGCCGTGATGTTCCGCGAGGAGCCTGTTCGCCATGGCGCGAAGGTTTTTCGCCTTGTTGCGGTAGAAGCCAGTGGAGTGAATCAGCGCCTCCAGTTCGTCCTGGGAAATGTCGGCGTAGTCCCGCGCGGTAGCACAGCGGCGGAAGAGTTCCTTGGTGACGAGGTTGACTCTTTTGTCCGTGCACTGCGCGGAAAGAATCGTGGCGACGAGGAGTTCGAGGGGATTGCGATAGTCCAGTTCGCAATGCGCGTCCGGATAGGTGGCGGGGAGGAGGCGGGAAAGTTCGCGGGCGCGCTCAGCGCGGGTCATGGAGTGGCCGGTCCCAGCGCGGTCAGACGTTCCTGGGCCTTGGGGGCGTACTCGCTGTTGGGATACTCTTTGACCAATTGCTGGTAGGCCAGCCGGGCGGTGTTGAGTTGCTTGGCCTTGAATTTTGGATCGCTCGCCGCGCCGGATTGCTGTTCGAGCAACTGCCCGCCCTGCCAGAGCCCCTCGGCGGCGGGAATGGGAACGCCGCCGTAGTATTGGGCAATTTTCATGAAGTAATCGATGGAGGCGGCGAGAAATTGGTCTTTCTCCTTTTGATCGGTCGCGGCCTTCATCTTTTCCAGCATGAGATAACCGCCGAGAAGATGGCTGTTCGCGCGCAATTCCCCGCTGGCGGTCTTTTCCCGGATGATGCCGCCGAGAAGAATAAGGGCCTCATCGAGCTTGCCCTGTTGTTTGAGCGACTCGGCGATGCCATAGTTGGCTTCCAGCACCTTGGGCGACCACGGATAGAGCGCCTTCAATTGTTCAAAGAGTTTGCCCGCTTCGGCGGTTTCACCCTTGGACTGGGCCACGCGGGCCTTGCCGAACAACGCGATGGCCTGCGCCTCCTGCACCAGGGCGGAAGCCTGGGCGGGGGCCACGTTCGGCGGCACCGGGTAATCCTTGGCCAGTTTTTCAAAAACAGCCGCGGCCTCGTCGGCCTTTTTCTGGTCCAGCAGGGCGATGCCGTAGAAGTCGAGATCGAGCGGCGCAAAGATAATCTCCGGATTGTACGCGCCGGTCATGATCGTGAGGGCTTTGGCTTTGTCTTGTTCGGAAACGTAATTGGCCAGGGCGAAGAGAATTTTGCTCTTCGAGTTGGGCGAGGGGGCGGCGTCGGCGAGGGCTTGGAAGTAGGCCTCGACCTCCGGGGCATTCTTCAACTCAGCCGCGAGGAGCATGCGCTGGGATTGCAGAAGGGTTTGCAAGGCGAGGGCCAGCGACGGGCTGTCGGGATATTTTTTGATTAGCTCTTCGGAGCTGGCGATGCTGCCGTCCATGAGGGTCGTCCACTGGAAACGTTCCTGCTCGTTGAGCGCGCCGTAACGGCCAAGGCTGCTGGCCTGCGCGCGTTGCACTTCGGCAATCTTGAACATGGCCTCGCCAGCTTGGGGACTGTCGGGATATTTTTCCACGAACTCGCGGTAGGACGCCAGGCCCTCATCCATCTTGCCCGCATTGATGGCGTTTTGGGCGATGGAGTCGTAGGCGAACCAGACTTTGTCGTCCTTGGGATACTTCACGATGAACTGCTTCATCAACGAAATGAGTTCATCGGTCTTGCCCTCGCTCGCGCTCAACTGCGCGCGGGTGAAAAAGGTGAACGGTGCCGGCTGGCTTTCGGGATATTGGTCGGCCACGGCGGCGAGTGTGACGATGGCCTCCGCTTTTTGCCCGAGGGCGATTTGGGCTCCGCCTTTGAGGTAGAGGGCGAGGGGAGCGAGCGGGCTCTTCGGATTGGCTTTGACAAAGGCATCGAGCAACGGAATGGCCGCGGCGTTGTCACCCTTTTGCTGGGTGCTGAAACCGATCCAATAATCGGCTTCCACCGCCTGCGGCGTTCCGGCGAATTTTTCCTTCACGACTTGGTACGCGGCGATGGCGTCGTCCCATTTTTGGGTGTCCTTGTAAATTCCGGCGAGGCCGGCTTGCGCGATCACGCCGATTTCAGGAGGCGGGTTTTGCGAAAGGAAGGTCTGAAAAGTTTTCTGCGCGTCCGCGAATTTGCCGAGGCGGGTTTCGGCGCTGGCTTTGCTCACGACGGAGAGTCCGGCGAAGCGGCCTTTCGGATAAAGCGCGAGCGATTCGTCGAAGAGACGAATGGCTTCCGTTGGGTTATTGACCCCGAGATACATGTTGCCCATCACGACCGGAAGGTTGTCGGCCAGAGGGTCGCCTTTGTATTTCGCTTGGAAGGCGGTGTAGCCCGCGGGCGCGCGGTCGGCGGCGTTTTGCCGGGCGTACGTCATGGTGGTAAAATAAAGCTCGCGCTTCTTGTCGTCGTCCTCGGTGAGGAAGGGGGCAATGTGCTTGAGGATGACGCGGGCGGCATTGTTGTCGCCCTGCTGGAAGAAAATTTCCGCCATCTTAAGAAACGCGGTGGCGGTCTGGTCGGGCTTGCCTTGCAGTTCAGCCATCTTCTTCAGCTCCCGCTCGTTGTCGCGATTGAGTTGTTTGATCAAGGCAGCATTCTTGGCCAGAAGCGCAGCGCGTTTTCTCTCGGGAAATTCCTTCAGCTTCTTTTGTTGGAGATCGAGGATTTCTTCCTTCGGCGCGATGGCGCGGAAGGCGGCCAAGGCTTCCTGATAGAGCGGGCCCCGCGCGGACTCCGGGCTGGATCCGGCTTGGTTGAGAAGGATTTCGCCGAGTTGGAAATTCGCCTCGTTGATCAGGGCGATGTCGTCCTTTTTATTGATGATCTCGCGCAGATAATCGGCGGCGCGTTTGTAGAGGGAAAAAGCCGCCGTTTTGTTCGCCTCATCGCCCTTGGACAACAGCAGGCTGCCCTGGGTGGCCAGAGTGATGGCGAGAAGATTCTTGCTCGTGGCGATGGTGCTGCTCTGCGGGAACTTCTGCAAATTCAGTTCGAGATCTTTGACCGTGACATCGTATTTCTGGATCTGGAATTCGGCGATGGCGCGGCTGAAAATGGCGCTCTCGATATCCGGGGCCTGCGGATAATTTGTGATAAATTCGCTGAACTTCTTGATGGCGTCCTCGAAGGTGGCCGTGCGCTTCGGGTCGGTATCCGGCATCGCGGCGGCTTTGGCCGAGAGGATCTGGGGCAGGAAACCGTCAGTGATCTGCTTGAGTTCCGGGGGCAGCGGCGGGCCCGCGGTGGCCTTGGCCAGAATGGCAATGGCCTCGTCGAAGCGGGCGAGGAAGTAGTAGGCGAAAGCGAGTTGCACTTGCGCGCCCGGCACGATGCCATCGGTGGGGAAATCCTTGAGCAACTTTTCATAAGCCGCCGCCGCATTTTGATAATCGCCGGTGGAGTAGATGTCGTAAGCGGCGGCGTTGGCATCCGCAGCGGGCTTGGATTGGGCCGTCAGAGAAGCGGCGGAAACCAACAGAAGGAGGCAGACCGGAAGGAAGCGGAAGATCAAGCGATTCATGGGGTAAAGCGGCAACAATAGCGCGGTGACACTGGGGATTTCCATAGCAAAAACGTGAAAGCGAACGAATCCTTTAGCCAGTGGCGGCGGGAAGTTCGACCTCGACCACAACCGGACGATGGTCGCTGGGGTTGGTGGCGGAGATAAACAGGCTGGACGAAACGACTTTCGCCCCCTTCACGTAAGCATGATCGAAGCAGGCATCCGGGAACGGCGGAAGCGTTGGATTTTTGCGACGCGAGGACGGTAGGGTGACCCGCTGGGCGAGGGGTTTGCCCAGCCAGCAGGACTGGAAACCGGCCTTCTCGATCTCTTTCAAGGTCTGCTCCCGGGAAAACTTCGGGTCGTCGGGCGAGGTGTTCAGATCGCCGCCGATGATCACGCTGACCTTGCCCAGGGCGGCATAAGTTTTTTCCATCGCGGCGGCATGGTCGAGGAGTTGCCTCGCCGACTCCTCCCGCATGGCGATGTTGGCCCTCAAATCCTTTTCTCCCCCGCGGTTGCTCTTCAGATGAACGTTAAACCAGCAGCACATGGCCAGGCGAAGGTTGGAACGCGGCGAAGGAAAAGCCCCGTTTCGGAGAGATCTGGCCGCCCGGCCGGGAAAACGCACCTCCACACCGCTTTCCATCGAGATCAGAATGTGACCGTCCCGGAATGCCGTTGCTTTCGCTTTATCCAAGGTGTTCATGCCACGCCTCAATAATAACCGTTCTGTTCTCTTCGGCAAGCTCCTCCGCCAGGGCAAACGCATTAAAACCCCAGGAGTGAGAGCAAGTAAGAGTGATCCCAAGAAGCATTCTTCTGTTTGCCCTTGATGCCGCGTTTTTTGGAGGTGTCGTTTTTGAGGACATTGAGAGCGATGTGGCGAAGGATGGC
>JBGTGQ010000079.1:0-56511 GCA_041746635.1 Terrimicrobiaceae bacterium
CCGCCGCGCCGGCCAGTCCGAGTGCAAAAGCCAGGACAGCGGCAATGATGCCGAGAACGAGAAGGACACAAGCGATGATGCCCAGAATGCGCCCGATATTGGTCAGATCTTTGCCGGCCGGATCCATCGTTCCGTCTGCCATGGCCTTTAAATCGGAACCACCCATTACCCAAGCGAAGATCCCGAGCGGCTGGCACATGATCAAACCAAGAATTCCAAGAACCAAGACGAGCGTACCACGATGCGGTTTCATTGCGCGGGAGTATGTCGCCCTTTTCGCCGAAAGCAAGCCATTCTCTTTCTCACGGCTTCGCTGGGTGCATAACGCCAAATTTGCCCGCGCGTGGGGAACCCGGCGTTGGAGTCCAGCCTTTAGGCTGCTCCGAAAGGCCCACACTAAAGCGTGAACTCCAACTCCGGGCCGGATGCGATATCCTTTCCATCCTGCACCCGGCTTCCTCTTGTTCTGTGCCCGCTTCACGGGTAAAAACCCGAATCCAGCTCTCCGCTCGCATGAAATTTCTCCTCAGCAACGACGACGGTATTGACGCTCCCGGCTTGGCCGCATTGCTCGAAGCCTCGCGTCCGTTCGGAAAACCCATTGTCGTCGCCCCGGCCGGCTCGCAATCAGGCAAGAGCCATTCCATCACTTGGAACCCTCTCCGGCTGGAAGAAATCGCGCCCGACCGCTTTGCCGTACATGGCACTCCGGCGGACTGCGCCCGGCTGGCCCTCCTGCGCGTGGCGGGCGATCTGGATTGGGTGCTCAGCGGCATCAACCATGGCGGCAATCTGGGCGCGGACGTTTACTATTCCGGCACTGTCGCGGTCGTGCGAGAAGGCGTGCTCCACGGCTGGCCCGGCATCGCCTTTTCCCAATACCTCCACAAACTCCCACCGGATTGGAACCGCGCCGCGCGCTGGACAAGCCGCGTGCTGACCGAGCTCCTCCCGCGTCCCGTCGCGTCCGGCTTGTTTTACAACGTCAATTTCCCCGCTCTCGCGGCCGATGCCCCGGAACCCGAAATTGTTTTTTGTCCCCTCGATCCGAATCCGCTGCCGCTCAGCTACCGCCACGAAGAAAGCGGCCACCATGTTTACGACGGAATCTACGCTTCCCGCCTCCGCACGTCCGGCTCCGATGTGGACACCTGTTTCAACGGCCAGATCGCCGTGACGGAGATGCGGCTGTTTTAGCGGACCACTAGATTCAGGCACCGTCATTCAAAACGTGGACCAGATGTGTTGGATCACGAAAAAAAGGAAAGCGGTGGAGCAACCGAACATGAGCAGTCCATTGATGGCCATGAGGGGGCCGAGTCCGCGCCACGGCGCGCGCAGCACGATGTCGCCGTAGCCGAGCGCGGTGAGGGAGGTCCCGGCGAAATACATGCCTTCGCCGAAAGTGGGGAATTGGCGGATTTTCCAGAACAGCAGGGCCCAGACGGCGGCTTCGAGCAGATGGGTGATGAAGAGGATAAAGAACGATCCCAAGATCAGGAGGGGTCCGGCCACGCGCACGCCCACCAGCCGGATGGCCTCAGCCGAAGTGAGGTTGAGCAGCATGGCAGTCTCGAAAATCACCCAGGTGTGAAAAGCGAACAACGCCGCCGCCAGCGCGATGCCGGTGAAATAAACCCGGCGAAGCGAGGCGTGGGACGGTAACTCCGGGTTCACTCGTTTTCCTCGGTGGAAACGGGTGCTTGCGGCGCGGTGGAGAGGGCTTGTTCGAGTGCGCGCCAGGCGAGGGTGGCGCATTTCACGCGTTGGGGAAACCGCCGCACGGCGCTGAAAACTTCCAAGTCGCCGAAACTTTCGGGCACGACCGTTTCCTCCGGTGTGACGAGCATGTGACGGAAGGCGCCGGCCATGCCGGCGGCTTCGTGGCGGGATTTGCCCTTCACCTTGATGGTCATGAGCGAGGCGGAGGCCATGCAGATGGCGCAGCCGTGGCCGGTGAATTTGAGGGTCTCGACGGTGTCGGGCGTGAGTTTGACCGCCAACTCGACCTCGTCGCCGCAGGAAGGATTGTCGCCCTTGACCGTAACGGTGGCGTCGGGCAGCGGACCGAAATTCCGCGGGCGCTTGCTGTGGTCGAGGATGAGTTCCTGGTAAAGTTCTTCGAAGTTCATGCGAAAAAGGTTTGGATTTTCCGGACGATGGCGGCCATTTGCTCGACCTCTTCCGGTGTGTTGTAAAAGTAGAAACTGGCGCGGGCGGAGGCGGGGACCCCGAGTTTGCGCAGGAGCGGTTGGGTGCAGTGGTGTCCGCCGCGCAGCGCGAGGCCGTATTGGTCGGCCATGCTGACGATGTCGTGCGCGTGGGCGTCCTTTAGCACAAAGGCAACGAGCCCGCCGCGGTCCTCCAGCGGGCCAAGGATGCGCAGGCCGGGAATTTCCTGGAGAAGTCCGACCGCCTGACGCGCGAGGGCCTGGTCGTGCTCGAAGATGGCGGCGCGTCCGATGCCGTCGATGTAATCGGCGGCGGCACCGAGGCCGATGGCTTGGGCGATGGCAGGAGTGCCGGCCTCGAAGCGATAAGGGGCGGGTTTGAATTCGCTTTCTGTGAAACCGACGCTGGCGATCATCTCGCCGCCACCGTGGAAGGGCTCCATGGCGTCGAGAATTTCCTGGCGTCCCCACAGGATGCCAATTCCGGTGGGGCCGCACATTTTGTGGCCGGAAAAGGCCAGAAAATCACAGCCGAGTTCGCGCACGTCGAGCGGGAGATGGCCGGCGCTCTGGGCCGCATCGACCAAGGTCGTGACGCCGGCCTGACGGGCGCGGGCGCAGAGTTCGACGGCGGGGTTGATGGTACCAAGCGAGTTCGAGATATGAACGAAGGAGAAAATTTTCACCGGGCCGGCGAGGAATTCGTCGAGGTTTGTGAGATCGAGCAGGCCCTCGGGAGTGACGGGGATGAAGCGCAGGCTGGCGCCTTTGCGTTTGGCCAGAAGCTGCCAGGGCACAAGGTTGCTGTGGTGCTCCATCTCGGTGAGGAGGATGACGTCGCCCTGGCCCACATGAGCTTCCCCCCACGTGCGGGCGACCAGGTTGATGCTCTCGGTGGTGCCGCGGGTGAAAATAATTTCCCCGGCCTGCGCGCCGATATAGGCGGCCAGTCGGGCGCGGGCTCCTTCGTAGGCCATGGTGGCGCGGTTACTTAGCTCATGCAGCCCTCGGTGGACGTTGCTGTTGTCCTTCTCGTAGTAATGGCTGAGGCAATCGATAACGGCACTCGGCTTTTGCGAGGTGGCGGCGTTGTCGAGGTAGATCAAGGGATGGCCGTTGACCTGCTGGTCAAGGACCGGAAAATCTTGGCGGATGGTCTCCCAGACCCTGTCGTCGTTGGAATGCACAAGGGGCAATCTATGGGATGAGCGGGGGGCGGGAAAGCGGATTGTCATTTCCCCGTCCCTTGACTCTCCGGATAATTCGCCAGAGAATCAGCCGATGACAGAGGGGAGTGATCTAATCGGGTGGGTCACCCAAGAAGCGGCGAAGAACCCAATTTTGAGAGGGCGATATTTCCAGGCGCTCGGGATGGGCGGAAACTGGCCGGAGTTTGTTGCGACGCAGAAACAGTTTTACTTCGCCGTGCGTTATTTTTCACGCCCCATGGCGGCGCTGACCGCGAGGATGCCCGATTCGGCGGGTAGACGAGGGTTGATCCATAATCTTGCGGAGGAACACGGCGCGAATGAAGAGCGGCCCGCGGCTCTGGACCCAGCGCTAGCTCATGACAGGACGTTTCTTCGCTTCCTCGGGACTCTAGGCGTCGGGAAAGAAGAAATCTCCGTGTTGCGGGAGGGGTCCGCGGTGCGCGCTTTCAATAACGCGCTGATGGGTATCTGTACGATGGAACCCGTGCCGTTGGCTTTTGGCGGCATGGGCGTGATCGAATATGCCTTCGCTGGGATTTCCGCAAACATCGGCGCAGCAGTGGTGCGGCATGGCTGGGTGTCCGACACGGAACTCGTTCACTATAATATGCACGCCGAAATTGACGAACGTCATGCGGCGGAATTTTTCCAAGTTGTGGAGCGGGATTGGGGGGCGAATCCGTCCACGCGGGCGGAGATTGAGGACGGGGTGCGCTTGGGCCTCCATGTTTTCGGACGGCTTTACGACGAACTTTTTCTCGAAGCGGAGAAAAGTCCATGAGTATCGAGGTGCCGCGGCTGTCCGATCAAATGCTCCACGAATGCCATGAGCGGCAGTCGGGGCCGCTCGCCGTGCGGGCCTTCGCTTTTGTCTTTTTCTTCCTGCTCGGCTCGGCCGGTGCGGTGTGGGCGACCGCGCAAGTGACGGCGACCTGGCAATGGGTGTTGGTCCTTCCGCTGTATTTGCTGGCGGCGGCTTCGCTCCACGGGATCAGCCTTTTCACCCACGAGGCGGTCCATGGGACCCTGATGCGAAATCGCTGGGCGAACGGAATTCTGGGAGCACTTTGCGCCATTCCGGTGTTGCAGAACTTCAGCGCCTACCGGGTCCTGCATCTGCGGCATCACGCGCATCTCGGGGAAGACCACGATCCCGACCATTACGCGGCTTATACGCGCTGGACGTGGCTCATTTTCCTCATGAACTGGATGCGGTTGCTTGTCGGCTATCCCATCTATATCACAATGATTCCCATCCTGGGCTTTAAGCACGGCACGGGGGCGGATCGCGCGGGCATCCTAGCGGAAGTCGCCGCCACCGTTTTTGTGGTGTGGGGCTGTTTCTCGTTTCTGCCCACCGCCTGTCTTGTGCAGGGCTGGCTGATTCCCATGCTGTTGATCAATACGATGGTCAACATCCGCGGTATGAGCCAGCACACTTTGTTGGAGCATTCCGACGACGAAGTGCTTGGTACGCGGACGATTCTCACGTCCCGGGTCGTGCGGTTTTTCATGTGCAATGAAAACTTCCATCTGGAACACCACCTTTATCCAGGGGTGCCGTGGTATCATTTGCCCCGCGTGCACCAGGCGTTGCGTCAGCCGCTGGCGGATAAGGGCGCACACTTTATTCCTTCCTACACGTCGTTTGTTTCGGATTTTGTCCGGCATAGCATCAGGCGTAGTCCCTTAGGTAGCAGGCGTTCGAAATAATGCGGGTTCGCCGCAACCTACAGCTTTACGAGGCCCTGTATCTAGCGATCGGTATGGCCCTCTGCGCGTGCCTGCTGAGCCGTTCGGGTGGGCTGACTGTCACTGTGGTGGTGGCGTTCTGCACCGTGGTGTATGCGATCTTTCTGGGTAACTCCAAGCCCGGCAGCGTGCCGCGGTTGATCGGGGCATATTTGGCGACCTGGGCTTTGTATGCGGGATCGTCGCGGCTGGTGGAAGTGCTGCGCGTGCCCCTGCAAAATGAGCGTCTTCTCTTCCTCGACGAGATGTTTTTCAGTCAGTCGCCTGCCCAGACGCTCCGAGGGGTCTTTTCCGGCTGGCAGATGGAGGTGATCGCGCTGGCGTATATGAGTTATCACCTCTATCTCCATTGGGTTCTGATCGATGCGCTCTTCCGCAAGAGAACCTGGCGGCTGGAACTGTCCAATTGGATCTTTCTGGCGTTTGGAGCGGGTTTCGTCGGGTACTTTCTCTTTCCCGCAGCGTGTCCGGTGGCGGCGTTTCCGGAGATGTTTAATCAACCTCAGGCCGGAGGCGTTTTCTCACGCTGGAATGCGGCCATCAATGCCCGGCTGGGTGCGCGATATGATGCGTTTCCGAGTCTCCACACGCTGATTACGCTCACCATGCTGGCGTGGGACTGGCGTCATCTGCGATTGCGCTTCTGGATAATGCTCCTCCCCTCGGCTCTCATGCTTGTGGCCACTCTCGCCTTGCAATTGCACTACGCGATGGATTTGGTCGCCAGCGGCCTGTTGTTTGTGCTGTTGATGTCGTTCCATGCCCGATTTACCCGCAGAGAAAGCTGATCCGTGGACGCGGGAGGCGGCGCGCCTTCCGCTGGCCTTTGCGCAGGTTCGCGAGGATCCGCGGCTGGACGGCGAGATCGCGTCGCGTCTGCCTGTGAACGCCACGGTAGTGATGATCGCATCGGGCGGGGAGACCCTGGTCGAGCTCGCGCGGCATCCGCGGGTGGGACGGATCCTTGCGGTGGATATGAATGAGGCTCAGATCGCGATCTCGCTTTTGAAATGCCATCTCGCGCGGAATGTCTCTCCTGACGAGTCCTGTCGATTGTTGGGACACGAAGCCATGCCGCCGGAGGAGCGCCTCCAGGCGATGATCAGACTGCTGGCGACATTGGAGGCTCCAGAGAATATTTTCGGTCCGCCCGATGCCGTGGCTGCTTATGGCGTTGATCATGCGGGACGGTATGAGCGCTGTTTTGCCGAATTGCGCCGCAAGCTTTGTCCTAAAAATATGTTTGCAGAAGAGACGCGGCGGGATGCGGCGTTGGCCCAGATCATGTCGCTGGCGAATCTTGTCGCGCTGTTTGGTCAGGAAGCGACGCAAAATCCGGCGCGGTCTTTTCATGAACACTTCGCCGACCGTACGCGGATTGCGTTGCGACGGGCCGATGCGAGTGACAATCCTTTTCTCTGGCAGATGTATCGAGGCTGCTTTCCGGTTGGCCATCGTTATGACTGGCTAAAATCCAACGCACCTCCGTCGGCGGAAATCCTCACCCATCATGGCCGGATGCGGGCTACACTCGATGGTCTGCCCGAGGCGGGTGCAGACTTTATTCACCTCTCCAATATTCTCGATTGGCTGTCCGGCGAGGAAGCCGCCGCCACCTTGGCCTCAGCCCGGCGCGTTCTACGCCCCGGCGGCTGGTTGATCCTTCGCCAGCTCAATTCCAACCTTGATTTTGAGGCCATTGGCGAGGGCTTGGCCTGGAATCGGACGCTCGGAGCTGAGATGGCGTGCCGTGATCGCAGTTTCTTTTATCCCCGCATCCACGCTGCGACTCGCCTATGACCTTGCATTGCCTGCGTGAATATCCAAGTCCCTGGCTGGCAGAAGCGCTGGAGCGGTTTGAACGACAATTTGACTACCCCTTGGGCGAGTCATCGCGTTTTCGGATTACACACGGGCGGGACTACCTTCCTTTTTTTCAGGCTATGGGACGTGCGCAATTGTATGTGATCGAACGGCAGGGCAAAGTCCTTGGCACCCTGGCGCACGTGGAACGGTTTCTCGAGATTGGCGCCGATCCCTCAACCCGGCGCCTCGTCCATTACTTGTGTGACCTCAAGGTGGCTCCCGCCGCCCAAGGGAGCCGCGTTCTGGGGTTGCTGGTGCGGGAGGCCCGGCGGGCGATAGCGGAAAGCGTTTCGCACGCTTGTTATTCTGTCGTTATGACTGGTACGGGCCGTGTGCCGACGGATTATACCGGACGGCTCGATATTCCGTCTTTTCTCAAGGTCGCGGAAATCGTCGTGTTGCGTCTTTCTTGTGCGTCCAGCGTGCCGTTGACAGTCCAGCGTGAGGAAAGTTTGGGGAATTCCTCAGCGGTTCGTCTGATCGGCGGGAATACTGCACTCCGTTCGCTCCTGCCGCCGATGGAGCTGAAGGTCGCAGATGCCAGCGGAGTGCTGGAAGATACACGGCGGGGGAAAAGGCTTTGGGCGGGGGATGGCAGGGAGATGCGGAATGCCCACGTCTCGAATCTGCGTTTTTATTCTCCGGAATCGGCGGCGCGACTGTTGGGGTTGGCGCTCGATTTGGGGCAGGCTTCCGGCTTCGAGGCCATTTTCACTGCTGTGCCGAAGCCTGTATTCGAAAAAATGAAAGGATGCCTCGCTGCCTTCCAATGGAGTGATGCGCCCGCAGCCATCTACGGGTATGAGTTGCCTTTTGGGTATGAGTGGTGGATCGATAGCACCGAGATTTAGCTTGCCGAGAGCCGCACTTAAAAAAGATCGCTCCGTTCGATGGCGTCGATGTTGAGCAGGCTTTCTGCTACCGCGATCATGGCTGGTCTCAATGTCGAGGTCGGACGGAATCTGGGTGGCGTCCTCTACGTCCTCGGTGAGAAGGCGTGAAACCGAAGAGACTCGCGCAAATGAGGCTTCCCACCGGGGCGAGGCGGGGCTATTGGCCATGGCATGCAGATCGAAAAAATCCAGGAAAAGGACGCGGTTATTCTCAAGCCCGCGGGGGAAATCGATTTGCATGCCTCGCCCGAGTTGCGGGCGGAGCTGCAAGACTGCGTGGAAAAAAAGGTGCCGGTGTTGCTGGTGGATTTTTCCGGGGTGGATTATATCGATTCGTCGGGGCTGGCCACGTTCATTGAATATGTCCGGGGAGCATCCGGTCACGGCGGGAAGATCGCGCTTTTCGGCATGAAGAAAAAAGTGCGGACGATTTTTGATCTCGTACGATTAAACGAATTGTTTTCGATCACCGATTCGGCCGAGGCGGCCCGCGCCGCGCTGGCTGCCAAGTAGTCCGCCGTGGCCGACCTGCGCAATTTTTTCGTTCTCAACGCGCAGATCCTCTACTGGATTTTTCTGGCCCCGTTTCAAGGCAAACGCCTGGTCAGTCTCTCCCAAACCTTCCACCACATGGTGCGCATCGGGGTGCAAGCCGTGCCGATGGCCGCGCTCACGTCCTTCAGCATCGGGCTGACCCTGGCTATGAATGGCGCGCACGAACTGGCCCGCATGGGGGCCACTTCCTATGTGCCGGATCTGGTATCGATGTCGATCCTGCGCGAGTTGGGCCCGCTGCTGGTGGGTGTGGTCGTGATCGGCCGCAGCGGGTCGGCCATCACGGCGGAGTTGGGAACGATGAAGGTCTCGGAGGAGATCGAGGCGTTGGAAGTGATGGCGATCAACCCGATCCGGTTTCTGGTGGTGCCGCGTTTTTTGGCCATGTTGGTCATGCTGCCAGTGCTGACGGTTTTTGGAAATTACATCGGTTTCGTCGGCGGCTGGACCATCTGCCACTTCGCCCTGGACATGGACACAAACGCCTACATCCTGCGCCTGGTCAGCAGCGCGAGTCCGATGGATTTGTATTCCGGTGTCCTTAAGAGTTTTGTCTTCGCCTGGCTGATTGCCACCATTTCCAGTCAGTCCGGGTTGCAAGTCACGGGCGGAGCCGAGGGCGTCGGTCAGTCCACCACGAGTTCGGTGGTGGTTTCGATCATTGCCATGCTGGTGGCCAATGCACTGCTGACCGGGTTTTTCTTTTTTGCCCTGCCCGCGGCACCCTGACATGCGCGCTCCGTTGATCGGCCTGATCCTCGCCCTTGGCTTGATGGAGGCGCGCGGTCAAGGTGCGGTCGATAGCCAGGGAGCCGCCATCAAACGCAGCCTGGATCGCTCGCGCCTGCTTTATCCGGACGCCGCCCTCCCGGGCAGTCCGTTGAGCCAGGCGATTCTGGCCCGAATCGAATGGCTTAATCGCAACAGTCGCGCATTTTTTTCCGATCCCGACTGGCCGCTGAAACTCACCGCCGCGGAAGCGCTCGCCCTCGGCATCCGCGCCCGCGATCCCAATCCGCGTCCGGCAGCTCCGGTTCAACAGGAAAAGCGCTATCTGGCGACCGTCACACGGAATTTCCGCGTCGAGGGGGCCGCCTTCCGCAAAGGTCAACAGATCGTGCTGGAGTCGGTGCAAGACTACGGCAAACGCGGCACCGTGGTGGTGAATGACAGGTCGTTATTGATTTGGCTGGATTACATCAAGGTGCTGCGCGAACTCCCCGCGGGGGAATCTGCTCCGGTGACGGTGAAGGTCGAATCCGCGCGTTATGGATTTCCGGGCAAAACCGGCTACAGCGTTTCCAGCATGATCCAGTCGCTGATCACACCGAGCACGTCGGGGCGGTATGAAATTCTCGTCTCGGATGCTTTGTTGACCCCCGCCGCCGCGCAAAGACTGAACCGCACGGTGGCTCCCGCCTCGGCCTTCGACCCCAACACCGGCCTGCCCAACCGGCGCCCGTACAAAATCCTCACCGTCAGCTATACCATCAACGGTCTGACCAAAACCAAGCAGGCGCTGGAAGGTCAGACGCTGCTGCTTGATTGAGCGGGCTTGCCCCGGCGTGGGGATTCCGGCTATCTGGTCCCCTATTGCATGGCAGAGCCCGTCATTGAAGTTCGCGACCTCGTGCGCAAGTTCGGCAACCGCACGGTGCTGAACGGCATTACCTTCACGGTCGAAAAAGGCGACACCATGATCATCATGGGCGGCTCCGGTTGTGGCAAAAGCACCTTGCTGCGACACATTATCGGCTCGCTCCGGCCCACCAGCGGATCGATCAAAATTTTCGGGAAGGAAACCGCCACCATGTCGCCGGAGGAACTGGACGAGCTCCGTCAGCGCTTCGGCATGAATTTTCAATTCGGCGCGCTGCTGCAATCGCTCACGGTCGGGCAGAATGTCGCCCTGCCCCTGATCGAGAACAGCAACGTGGATGCAGAGATCGTTGATCTTGTCGTGAAGATGAAACTCGAACTCGTGGGCCTGACCGGGTTTGAAAATCTCAAGCCGGCCGAGATCAGCGGCGGCATGCGCAAGCGGGTGGGCCTGGCGCGCGCGGTGGCGTTGGATCCAGAGTTGCTCTTCAGCGATGAGCCGACTTCGGGCCTTGATCCGATCATGACCGCGGTCATTGATGAGCTCACCCTGGACCTGACGCGCAAGCTCGACATGACGGCGGTCGTGGTCACGCACGACATGACCAGCGCGTTCCGCATCGGCACGAAGATGATCATGCTCGGGGCGGGCAAACGCGCGGGCACCATTATTGCCTTCGGCACGCCGGACGAGGTGCGCAATCATCCCGATCCCGAAGTGCAGCAATTTATCAAAGGCGAGCCGGACGGTCCCGTGCCGCTCAAACAGTCGCCGGAGGATTACATCGAAAGCCTGCTGGGCACGGGGGATACGATTTGAGTGGTGTGAATCCTCAACCGGCGCACGGGGAAGGCCTCCGGAATTTTTTCCTGCGGTTGCCTCCGGTGGCGCGCTGGCGGATGGCGCTCGGTCTCCTTGGATTGGGTTTGCTGGTCTGGCTCGCTCTCGGGGAGAAGCCCTGGTGGATCGAGGTGGGCGACAAGATGAAGCTGATGCAGGTCGTGGCCTTCTGGACCTGGTGGGCCGCCCTGTTCGATCTGATCGTGGTGAGCGGATTGTTTATCCTTTGCCCTTGGTGGGCGGGGCCGATGGACGAACGCACAACGCACAACGTTCAACGCACAACGCCCAAATGGTTCTGGCCTTCGGTACTTGTGGCCATGGCGATGGCGGCCGCGTTTGCGGTGCCGCGGATGGGTTTTGGGCTGTGGGATGACGAAGAGTTGAGCGCCCGGCAGGCCATCGTCGGAAAATTTCAGACAGACAAGGAAACCGGCCACGTGCGTTTTCGCCTGCATCGCTGGTGTGAAACCATTTTTGATTATCGCACACCGAACAATCACGTCCTGCACAGCATTCTCTCCCGCGCAGCGGTGGACGCCTGGCGGAAGGTGGTCCGTCCGCCGGGACTGCCTTTTGCGGAATGGCCCATGCGGGTTCCGGCTTTGATCTTCGGTGTTCTCGCCGTGGCGGCGCTGGCGTGGTTTCTCAAGGAAACGGGCTTTGCCGCCGCGGGAGTCGTGGCGGCCTTTCTGCTGGCCATGCATCCGTGGCATATTCGTTATGCCAGTGAGGCCCGGGGCTACAGCATGGTGATTTGTTTGGTTCCGCTTCTTTTTGCGTGCTGGTATCGCGCGATGACCAGCGGAGCATGGAAATGGTGGGCGGCCTGCGCCGTCACGCAATTTGTCATGGTTTACACCCACCCAGGCGTCTTGTTTGTCTTGCTGATCCTGAACGCGCTCACGCTGCCGGTGATGGCGCTCTCACGGAAATGTGCCCGGCCCTTCGCGGCCCAAAGCGGTCGCTGGTTTTGCGTCAATTCGCTTTCCGCCTTGCCCGCCCTCTTGCTCATCCTGCCCCTGGTCCCGCAGGCCCGGCTCTACTTCGAGCTGGAAGCTTCTCGCGGCGTCGTGCTGGGCTGGCCTTGGATAAAGGGCGCTCTGGCTTATATGCTGAACGGAGCCCCATGGACGGCTCCTGACGGTTATCCGGCCATCAATGTGTCTCCCGGCGTGGCGACTCTGTTGACAGTCGCGACGGTGATCCTTTTTGGGGTGGGGCTGCTGCGTTTCGGCTCCCGCGGATGGCTGGGGTCGTGCCTGGCGCTCACGATTCTGGCCGCGCCGCTGATGACGTTCGGGTTTTCCCGTTTGCGGAAAATGATGATCTACGAAAGTTACATCATCTACGCCCTGCCGGTGCTGGTGGGTTTTGTGGCCATTGGGGTGTGGACCGCGTGTGCCTCCTTGCGCAAATTGCCCGGCGGGCGCATGGCCGTCCCGGCCGCCGCCGCCTTGTTGGTGCTCGGATATTTTGCCGCGACGCATTCCTTCCGGTCCTGGCTGGTCACTCATCCGCTCCAGCAAATTCCCCAATCCGTCCTAGCCAGCCGCGGCTCGCTCGATCCCCATGTTGATCCCGGCGTCCTCACCGCCAGCTTCTGTATTCCCCCTTATCTGTACGACGGCCAGATGATCCGGACCGATTCCGTGGCCGAGTTCATCGAGGTTTTGAAAAGGTCCGACCGGGAAAACAAGCCACTCTTTTTCAACATCGGCATGCCCTGGGCGGCGCGGGAATACAGTCCGGGAATGTGGGCGCTCCTCACCAGCCCCGAACTGTTTGCCCCCCAGCGCACCTTCCCCGGCCTGGATTCGGGCCTGGATCGTCTCGTAGTCCATTACAAGTCGGGTAGCGCCGCGACGTATGATTTCAGCGCGTGCAGACTGGAGGAACGATAGCCCTAACCTCTCTCCCCGGAAAAGATACAGGCCGCCGCGGCGAATGCCACGACGGCCTGTTGTTCCCCCCAGAACAATCTTTCAATACGGGGAAATTAGCTTGGCTTATTTTTGGCGCAAGTGCTTTTTTTAATGTCGATGATGAAAATCTCCTAAATATCTCGTTTTGATGAAGATGTGACTAAATAAAAATTTCACAAAGTTTGCCATTCCACGGAATGAGCGAGCATTTTATCGCCGTCAAAATGAAAAAAGCCGCAAAATTTCCCGCCCGCGAGCACCCCGGGAAGCCAGCGGGCATCGTCCTCCCACATTTCGTGGTAGGGGATCGCATCCAGCGGAGTCCACAGGGGGATGGCCTCATCGGTTTCCACCGGTTCGCCCGTGCAATCGGGAGAAAGGAACACACTGCAATGCAGGCTGTATCCGTCCACAAATTGAAAGTGCAGTTCTCCGCGCAAATCCGCAGAGTGCGCCTCGATCCCGAGTTCCTCCCGCGTTTCGCGCACGGCGGCTTCCTGCGCGGACTCCCCCGCTTCGATGCGGCCACCGGGGCCGTTGATTTTTCCCGCGCCCAACCCTCGCTTTTTGCGGATGAGGAGAATCTGCCCGTCCTTCACGACGAAGAGCAGCGTCGCTCGTTCCTTAGGCTGCCAGGTGGCCCAATCGATTTCCATGGCGGGCAGCGTATCGTTCTTCCTCGAAAAGACAAATGCGGGCTTTGGCGGGAGTGCGCAAAGGGAAGGGTCTCGAACCCGGCACGGGGTTGGAGTTCACGCTTTAGCGTGTGATTTTTGAGAGTGGTGATCCCGACGCCGCAGGAATCGAAGAGCAGAGGGATGTGCTCCACGTGGGAGCGGGTTCCGTGGTGACCACCCACGCAGTGCATTTGCCTTGCGGGGAGGAAATTCCCCTGGCGGGCATCAGCAAGGCTGCGGTTCAACACGAGGAGGTGCGGCGTTTCAAGCCAGTGAGCGGCTGCATTATTCTCATGGTGGCCATTATTTGCCTTGCCCTGCTGGAGATTCCACGCACGACCGCGACCCATTGGGCGACCTGGGGGGCGGTGTTGATCGTGCTCTCGCTCTGGTGGCTGCGACTGCTTCTGGTGGCGCTGCGGGTTCCCGCCTCTCTCGTGATCATTGCTTTGGTGGACGGCAACGAGCGCATTGTCCACACCAAGGCCGCGGCGGCGGAGGAACTCTGCGGCGCGATCAATGGGGCGCTGTCGGAGGTTTTGCCCAAACAGGCCTGAATCGTTTTTCGGCTTCGTACCGCGAAAACTAGTGGCGTATCGCCACGGGGCACAGTACAACCCGCGTGATTATGGAATGGATCAATCCCATGCAGCTCCTGGCCGCCGCCGTGCAAACGACAGGTTCGGGTACGGGCGAGCTGGTCGTGGCGTTTCTCACCCTCAGCGTTCTGGAAATCGTGCTGGGCATCGACAACGTCATTTTCATTTCCATCCTCGCCGGCAAGCTGCCCAAGGAACAGCAGGCCAAGGCCCGTTTTGTCGGCCTGGCCCTGGCCATGATCACCCGGCTGCTCTTGCTGCTCTGCATTGCCTGGATGGCCAAACTCACCGCGCCGCTTTTCTCCGTCCTGGGTAATGCTTTCAGCGGCCGCGACCTCATTCTCATCATCGGCGGACTTTTCCTGGTCTGGAAAAGCACGCATGAAATTCACCACAGACTGGAGGGGGCCGAGGAATCCCATGGTGGCGGAAAAGTGAAGGCTACCTTCTCCTCCATTATTATCCAAATCATCCTGCTCGACATCGTTTTCTCGCTCGATTCTGTCATCACCGCCGTCGGCATGGTGGACAACATTCCCATCATGATGGCTGCGGTCATCGTTGCGGTGATTTTTATGATGTTCTTCGCCGGTCCCATCAGCGGCTTTGTCGAGCACCATCCCACCGTGAAAATGCTGGCCCTGAGTTTTCTGCTGCTCATTGGCGTGACCCTGATCGCCGACGGCTTCGGCCAGCATATCTCCAAGGGCTACATCTATTTTGCCATGGGCTTCTCCGTCTTTGTGGAAGTGCTCAATATCAAGATGCGGAAGCCGGCCGCCTCGCCGGTCAAGTTGCACCAGCCCCAGTTATAGCGCCATGTCATGACACTCATTTTGAGTGACCTGAAACGCCCCGGCACCTCTCTGCACGGAGTGCTGGTCGGCTTCGCTCGCCAGATCCAGGGGGACATTGAAAATCTGGCGGACAACACGGCGGTCCGGATTCACGACATCCGAGTTTCCACCAAAAAAATCCGCTCTCTCCTCAAGCTGGCCGGATCGGAAATCTCGGAAAACGAGCGCGCCGCCCTGGTCGCCCTCCTGCGGCAAATCAAGAACACCTTCTCCGGTTCGCGCGATGAAGATGTGATGCGATTGCGGCTGGAGCAAATTTTCCCGGACGGGCGGGCGGAACAAATCGTAGGTAAACTCGGGCTGGCCCCTTCCGAAGAATCTCCGGACATTTCCGGGGGCGAAGCCGTTGGGGCCGCAGAGGAACTTTTTTCCCGTCTGGCGTCTCTGGATTTGAAAGGACTGACGCCGCCGCATCTGGTGGAAAACGCGGTTTCCCTCTACCGCCGCGCCCGCAAAATCATGCGCCGCTGCGAAAAAACACCTGATGATGATCTCATGCACGAGTGGCGCAAGCGGGTGAAGGATGTTTGCTATCATGCGATGGCCCTGTCGGCCCTGCCATCCGTGGAGGACTCTTCAAAACCGCTCGACGCCCTGGCCGAGTCGCTGGGCGAATACCACGACCTGGCTTTGCTGGGGGCGCGCGCCGCGACTTATAAAAAAATCGCCGACCGGGTCTCCGCCGCCAAGCGCAAGGTGGGTCGGCGTTGCTTCCAGGCGGCGAAAGAAATTTTCACGTCCTCCGCGAAGAAATTTACCCGGGAACTCGACCGCGCTCTGCGGCATCCCTAGGTCCCATCATGGAAATCGCCTTCGTTCTCTCTCTGCTTGCCATCGCGATGGTCCTCTTCGCCCGCGAGATGCTGCCGGTGGATATCGTGACCCTGCTGGTTCTTCTCGCCCTCATCATACCCGGCATCCTCACGCCCCAGCAGGCTTTTGCGGGATTCGGCAGCGACATCATCATCATTCTCGCCTCCGTCTTCATTATTAGCGGCGCTCTGCGGGAAAGCGGCGTGGTGGACTGGCTGGGCGAAGCTTTGGGGAAAATCTCCCGCGGGGGCGAAGTCTCGCTGCTGGCGCTGATGATGGGCTCCGTCTCCGGGCTCTCCGCCTTCATGAACAACACCACCGTCACCGCCCTCATGCTGGCGCCCGTGACCGGCATGGCCCGCAAGCACAAATGGTGCCCGTCGAAGTTTCTCATGCCCCTGGCGTTTGCCTCCATCCTCGGTGGCACGTGCACGCTCATCGGCACGTCCACCAATGTGGCCGTGCGTGGCTACCTGGAAAGCGTCGGTTTGCCGCCCATCGGGTTCTTCGAACTCACCCCCGTCGGGCTCGTCATCGTGGTGGTGGGCACGCTGTACATGGTCTTCATCGGCCGGAGGCTTTTGCCGGCTTACAAAGTGAGCGATGACCTCACCGGCGATTACGGCCTGCGGGAATATCTCTCGGAGATCATCATTAAGGAAAAATCCCCCCTCGTCGGCCAGACCCTGCGCGATTCCGATCTCGGAAAACTCGACTTCCGCGTGCTGAAAATTCTCCGCAATGAAAAGGCCATGGTGCCGCGCGCCATGCTCACCCTGGAAGCCGGCGACGTCCTCCTGGTCAATGGACCGGTGGAAAGCCTGATGAAAGTGCGGGAGACCGAGGGCATCGACATCAACCCGGGTGTGAAGTTCACCGACCGCGAACTCAAAGGCGACAACCTGGAAATTCTCGAGCTGCTCGTCGCCCCCCAATCCGGTTTGCGAGGCCGTCGCATTCAAGATCTCGACCTGCCCGCGCGCCTTGGCGTGGCCGTGCTGGCCATCAACCGCCACGGGCAGAACCTGCGGGAAAAAATCAAAACCGTGCGGTTGGAAACCGGCGACCTCCTGCTCGTGCAGGGTCCGCGCGAGAGCATGGAGTCGCTGCAACATAGTCCCGATTTCGCCACCTTCGGCGAACAAAATTCCACCTCGCACCGCGATGCCCGTGGCTTGCTCGTGCTGGGTTTCCTCATCGCCGGGGTGATCCTCAGTGCGACCGGGTTGGTCCCGCTCTCCGCCGGACTTCTCGCTGCCGCGGTGGCCGCCGTGCTCACCCGCTGCATGCCCATGCACAAGGTGTATTCCTGCGTCGAGTGGCGGCTGCTCGTTCTCATCGCCGGCATGACCGCTTTCGGCCTGGCCATGGAAAAAACTGGCGCCGCTGCCTGGGTGGCCAACCTGATTGTGGGCGGACTCGAACCCCTGGGCGGGGTTTTCATCCTGGCAGGTTTTGTCGTGTTGACCGTCATCCTCACCCAGCCCATGTCAAACGCGGCCGCGGCCCTCGTCGTCCTGCCCATTGCCCTCAGCACGGCGGAAAAACTGGGGCTCGAAGGCCGCAGTTTCGCCATCGCCATCACTTTCGCCGCCTCCGTGTCGCTCATCGCCCCCTTTGAGCCATCCAGCCTGCTGGTGTACGGGCCGGGCAAATACCGGTTTTTTGACTTTATCAAAGTGGGCGGACCGCTGACGTTGCTGCTCATCGTCATCATCGTCGGCTTGGTCCCGCTGATCTGGCCGCTAGCCCGCTGATTTTTTTCCATGTCCGAATCCGAAACTCCCACCGATACCGGCATTGAGGTCCGGACGTATTTTGTCCGCGGCCGCAATGCCCTCGTGGCCCGGGCGGAATTTTCTGAACTGTATGCCGGTCTTTACCTGCACCAGATGGATTGCGGCGTCCGGCTCGAGCCCGCGCATGATCAACTGATGCGGGACGCCCTCGCCGCCATCACCCTGCATTGCGCGGCGCGACCGCACAAAGAAACCGCGGCCTGGACGGTGAATTTCCAGGAATCGCTGGCCAACATTTTCGTCGCGGGGGACAACCGCCTCGGCACGGTGGTCGGTAATGCCTTTACCGAGAATGTCAAAAAGGCGGCGACGAATCTTTTCTATGCCGACGTGGTGGCCGAGGATCAGCCGCCGCGCCGCAGTGTCATCGAATTTTCCGGCGGGGATTTTCTCGCGGCCGTGGAAACTTTTTACTGCCAGAGCGAACAGCGTCCGGCGCGCATCTTCCGTCATGACGAGGAGGACCTTGTGCTGGTGGCGTCCCAACCCGATTGCGATCTGGACTGGCTGCAGGGCCTCGATGCGACCGCCGTGCGCCGACTCGATCAGGATAATGAATTAAGCCTGCTGGAACAACGCCGCTATCGTTTCGAATGCGGCTGCAATCAGGACCGCATGCTCGCCATGCTGGCCCCGGTAATGCGCCAGCAGGCGGAGGCCCTTTTTCAGGACGAAGAAACGATCCGTGTGCAGTGTCCGCGTTGCGGGGTGCGCTACGCCATTACCCGCGAAGCGATGGAAGCCCGCCTCGCGGCCGATGGAGAGCGTTAATTGGCCGCTTTTTTCGTCGCGCTGCAGCAATTGGTCTGGCCAGTCGCACAACAGCTCTTCTTCTCAGCCGGACAGCAGCTTTTCTTTTGGGTCGTGCAGCAGCCCGAGAGAACGAAGAGAGAGAGAGTTGCGATGGTGAGATATGCGAATACCTTTTTCATGAGGCCATGATTCTACCACTCATCCGCATTTTTTCCAGTGTGGCAATTCTGCTCGGCGCATTTTCCGGTTGTGCCACCCGCTCGGACCGGGAGGATCCGGTCCGCGAATATCTCGTCTTTCTGCGAGAAAATCCCGGGGCCGATCTGCGCGGGCCGAAGGAAAAAGCCGCGATCGCCGCTTTCAAAAATTATCTCTCCACCTTTACGAAGGAAAGCGTCCTTCGCGACACGCAGCGCGTTTACGCGCCCGATGCCTGGTTCAATGACACCTTGAAAACCGTGCGGGGCTCGCCCGCAATCGAGGAATACTTTCTCGGCAGCGTGGCCAACACGGATGAAATCAAAGTCGCATTCACCGATGTCGCCCGCTCTGGCAACGACTACTACTTCCGCTGGGTGATGGATGTGAAATTCAAGAAATTCCAGCGCGGCAAAACCATCCGCACCATCGGCATGACCCACGTGCGCTTCAATCGCGACGGGCAGGTCATGCTTCACCAGGACTACTGGGATTCCGCGCAGGGGCTCTTTGAATATGTCCCGGTGATCGGCGACGGCATCCGCTTCATCAAGTCCAGGCTCTGACTCCTGAAGGGTCGCGGGCCCTCGCGACCTCTTATTTTCCAAGCCACCGCAAAATCGCCGGCTCAAGAAAGTGCAGCAAAAAAATCGCGGCCAGCGCGTACGTGACCTTGGTGACCTGACGCGCCTGGCCCGCGCCAATGGCCAGGGCCGCCAGCGCGATCAATCCGATCCCGATGCCGGTGCTGATGCTGAAACTCAGCGGCATGATTAAAATGGTGAGGATGGCAGGCGCGGCGGTTTCAAATTTTCGCAAATCAAGATCCGTCACCCCCTCGAACATGACGATGCCGACCACGACCAGGGCCGGAGCCACCGCCACCGCCGGGATCATGAGAATCAGAGGAGTCAGAAACAGGGCCAGCAAGAAACAGACCGCCGTGGTGATAGCGGTCAGGCCGGTTCGTCCGCCGGCCTGCACGCCGGCGGCGCTTTCGATATAACTCACCACCGTGGAGGTGCCCAGGAGCGAGCTGATGATAGCCGCCGTCGAGTCGGCCACGAGGGCCTTGCCGATTTTGGGAATATGCCCGTTGGCCTCCATGATTCCCGCCCGGCGTGTCACGCCGATCAAGGTGCCAATGTTGTCGAACAGATCCACCAGCAGGAGCGTGAGAATGACGGGTAGGGCCTTAAGAGGAGCTGCGAGAACAAAGTCGAAATTCAGTTTGAAAAAAAGCGGCTCCAGCGAGGCGGGCCACGCGATGATTTCCTGCGGCAACCGGGTCACCGCGCCGCTTTTTCCATCCGGCACAAACAACCCCGCCATCGTGATGACCGCCATGGCCAGAATGATGGCCCCCGGCACCTTCCTCGCCACCAGGATGCAGGCCAGCAAAATGCCCGCGCCGAAAAGCGCGACATCCGGTTTGGTCAGATCACCCAATCCGACCAGGGTGACCGGATTGGCCACGATCAGGCCGCCATTTTGCAGGCCGATGAAAGCGATGAGAAGCCCGATGCCCGCGGAGATCGCGATCTTCAACTCCAGCGGGAGGGCATTCAGAATTTTTTCGCGCACGCCGGTTACGGAGAGCAGGAGAAAAATGCCGCCATTGATAAAAACCAGTCCAAGCGCGCTGGGCCACGGGATGCCCATGCCGAGGCAGATGGTGAAGGCAAAAAACGCGTTGATCCCCATGCCCGGCGCGAGGGCCAGCGGAAAGTTGGTCATTAGCGCCATCACGGTCGTGGCAATGGCCGCACTCAGGGCGGTCGCCGTGATCAGTGCGGGGACCGGCATGCCGGCATTTTTCAGGATGTCCGGATTCACCGCCAGGATGTAGGCCATGGCGGCAAAGGTCGTGAGTCCGGCCACGACTTCCCGACCCGCCGTGGTGCCATTTTCCTTCAGCCGAAAGACCCGGTCCAACATGGGAAAACAAACTATCCCCTTCCCCCGTTCTGGCTCACGCCAATTTTTTGCGGATGCAGCGGTTCGAGTTTCATCGAAGTGAAAAATATTACAAAATCGCGTTCTCGAAGAGCTCGATGACCTCGCCGTCCGGGCCCTTGAAAAACGCGATGCGCACGGGCACCGGACCGATGCTCGAATCAATGGTAACGTCCTTGGTTTCCATGGTGACCTCGGACCCCGCCGCGCGCGCTTTTTCCAGAATCGCGGCGCAATCGTCCGTGCGCAGCGCGAAATGCAGGATCGTCGCTTCCACCGCCGAAGCGGCCTCGGCGCGCTCAAAGATCTCGAGGTAATTGCCGTCACCCGCATCCAGCATCACCGCCCGTTCGGGATCCTTGCCCCAAGTGATCTTGGTCTTAAATCCGAGGATCTCTGTGTAAAAACGCACGCTCGCGTCAAAACGGGAGGAACGAATTGCCGTGTGGTGAAAGCCGGTGATTTTTGCCATGACAGGACTCTGGCATAGGGTCGGTTTCGCAAAAGCAAAATCCGCCTCGTCAGGGAGTCCGGATGGACTGCAAATTGGCTTTGAGTTCCGGAGAGACGGTGGCTTGACTGATCCAGCGGGCGGCCGAGGCGGGATCGTTCCTCATCCACATGCTGGCGAGGCTCACGATTTGGGCATCCCGCGATTTTTCATCCGCGATGGAACCGGCCCACCTCATCGCCGCATCCGGATCGTTCTGCAGCAAGTTTCCGGTGAAGCGGCGAATGGCATTGTCGCGGCCCTCTCCTGCCGGAACAGAGGAAAACCATTGCAGCGCCGAGGCGGGATCGTCATTGGTCCAAACGGACATCACGTTGGCTACGGCGTCGTCGCGCGCGCTTTTATCCCCGAGTTCCCTCGACCACTGCGCCGCGGCGGCCGGGTTGACGTTGGCCCAGGAGGAGGCGACTTGGGAGATGGAATTCTTCCGGGTGGCGTTATCCGTGATCGCGATTGCCATGGCCGCGGCGGCGGCGGGGTCGTTTTGGGCCAGTCCATTGACCAACCCGCTCCAAGCCGCCTTTTGCACCCCGGGATCGGTTTGCGCCGCGACCCACTCCCGGGCGCTTTTGAAATCCGTGCGAGCCCAGTTCTGCGCGATATTCCGCAGCATGTTGTCCTGCTCGCTGGGCGAGGTGACCAGTTCGGCGAGGGCGACGGCTTTGTCCGGATCCTGATTGATGGCCTGCCAGCCCATTTGTTGGAGCATGGTGTCCCGCCTTCTGCCGGGAGGTTGTTGCTCAATCCAGCCGGCGGCGGCGGCGAAATCCTGCTGGGCCCAGTTTTGCAATGCGCTGGAAAGCAATTGCGTTTGCCGGCCATTGGCGGGAAGTTTTTGCAGCCAGGCAACAGCAGCGGGGGCATCCTGCCGGGCCCATGTGCTGATGACGCTTTGCAGGGCCGGACTGTTGGCGGGAAACTGCCGGGCCCATTCCAGGGCGGCGGTGACGTCTTTTTGCGCCCATTGCCCGGCTACGATCGTGATGGCCGAGTTGCGTAACTGTCCCAGGGGCAGAGAGAGGGCCCGTTGGGCCGCCGCCTGCGGGTCACGCGCTGCCCAAGTGCCGAAGACGCTGTAGGCCATTTGGGAGGCGCGGTCGGGAGATTCCGCCGTGGCCATGAGCGCGAGGGCCCGCTCGGGATCTGATTCCGCGATGGCGGTGAGCACGACGGTCTCCGCGGTACGCTTGAGTTCGTGCTCCTTCAAGGTCTTCGCCCACTGCAACGCGCTGGTCGGATCGGCCTCCGCCCAGCCGGATGCCACCCCGAAAAGGGCGCGCTTGCGCGATTCGGCTTCGGGCAATGCCTCCGCATAGGCCAGAGCCGCGGGAGGGTCTTTCGCCGCCCACGCCGCGACAATGATGTTTAGAAAGTCTGGGCCGAGTCCTTTGGGTTGACTGCGCACCATGTCCGCCAGTTCCCGGGCATTCTCGGGGGTGATCTCATCGCTCAACGCCAGAATGCGGCGGTGTTGGCGATTCCGTCCCTTTTCGGCCAGCGCTGCTCCCAGACGGCTGGAGAGGCTCACGGAGGGGGCCGGTTTACCTGCCGACGTCTCCGCGATGAGGCCATTCGTGACGACGTTCGCGGACGCCGCCTGCGCGGCAGGGGAAAGCGGCGTCGGGGTTTCGGATTTGGCCGGTTGGCGAAAGACGAGACCCGCGCCCACTCCCACGCTAAACCCGACCAGTAGCGAAATAAAAAGAAGAGCCGGGCTTTTCATCAGGGCGGGATAAAGCAAAATCCCTCCCGGGCAAAGCTTGATCAGACGCGCCGGGCCTCGCTGTCCTGGGTGCCATGCGGGACTATCCTCCGATTTCAGCAAACTCCTGACCGCCGACCGTTCTCAATCTGGGCAATTGGAAATAATCTGTGGACAAATCCGACGATGCTCAGAGCGTTCTCTCGTGCGAAAAATCATCCATCTCGACATGGACTGTTTCTACGCCGCGGTGGAAATGCGCGAGCGACCCGCGCTGGCCGGTCAGCCTGTTGCCGTGGGTGGTGGTTCGCGCCGCGGAGTGGTGACCACCTGCAATTACGAGGCGCGTAAGTTCGGTGTGCGCTCGGCCATGCCCGGCTTCAAAGCCCGCGAACTCTGCCCGTCGCTGGTTTTTCTCCCCGTGCGCTTCGACCTCTACCGCGCCGCCTCGGCTCAGGTCCGCGAGATTTTGTTCGAGGTCACTCCGCTGGTCGAACCGCTCTCCCTCGATGAGGCCTATCTCGATGTCACCGCGCTCGACCGCTACGCCTGGGACATCGCCAAGGAGATCCGTCAGCGCATTTTCGCGAAGACCGCCCTCACCGCCTCCGCCGGTATCGCGCCGAACAAGATGCTGGCCAAGATCGCCAGCGACTGGCGCAAGCCCGACGGCCAGTTCGCCATCACCCCCGGGCAGGTCGGGGCTTTCCTGCGCGATCTGCCTGTGCGCAAGCTTTGGGGCGTCGGACCCAAGAGCGCGGAAAAATTCGCCGCCTCTGGCATCCAGACTTGCGGCGATCTCCAGCGGCTTTCCCTCGCGGAATTGGTCCTCCGTCACGGCAAGTGGGGCGAGGAACTTTATCATCTCTGCCGGGGCGAAGACGACCGTCCGGTCGAACCTAACCGCATCCGCAAATCCCTCAGCAACGAACGCACCTATCTGGAAAATCTGGAATCCCTCGACGACTGCCGCGCCGCCATGGACGATCTCATCGCCGAGTTGCAGGCCGAACTCCGCGGGAAGGCCGGCGACCGCCGGATTCGCAAAATCTTCGTGAAGATGAAATTCTCCGACTTCACCCGCATCACCCGCGAATGTCTGGCCCCCGAAGCCGCCCGCGAGGCTTTCCACCCCCTGCTCGAGGCCGCCTGGCGCAGCGCCGACGGACGACCCGTGCGGTTGCTCGGAACCGGCGTTCGCTTTGCCGACCTCGCCGGTGACGAGGAATCCGGCGTCCATCAACCGCTGTTGGATTTGTGAGATTGTCCACCGATTGAATCACAGAATCCCGCACCACGGCCATGTGCTGCATGTTGGCCGTCACGCAAAGCGGGATGTCATTCAGGTAAGCAAGCGAAAGTTGAGCCACATTGGGAGAAGAATACACCGGAACTCCAAGCTTCCGTGGCATGGGCATCCTGCCCATGCGTGAAGCCCTCGATTATCGCCCGTATTGCCCTTGGCGCACTGCTCCCGTAGCCTCCAACCCATGTCCGAACACATTGCCACCATCCGCTGGGAAAACACCGGCGAAGACTTCCTCCGCGGAAAATACTCCCGCGAACACACCTGGACCTTTGACGGGGGCGCGGCATTCCCCGCCTCGCCCTCACCCCATGTCGTTCCCTCGCCGTGGTCCAACCCGGCCCTCATCGACCCAGAGGAAGCCTTCGTCGCGTCGCTGGCCAGTTGCCATATGCTCACCTTCCTCTTCGTCGCCGCGCGCAGCGGATTCACCGTCACATCCTATGAGGACACCGCTGCTGGCATCATGAGCAAAAGCGAAAAAGGCATCCCGTGGATCAGTCGCGTCACCCTGCGGCCGAAGATCACCTACAGTGGCGACAAACAACCCAAGCCCGAAGACGCGGACAAACTCCACCACCTCGCCCACGAACAATGCTTCATCGCCAACTCGGTCAAAACCGAGGTCGTGGTGGAATAAACTTACCCTTACACTTAAACCTAAACCTACACTCTTGCGAAAAGCGGGAGTGTAGGTTTAGGTTTCAGTGTTAGTTTAAGTAATTTTCCTTTTCGTGCGGCCCTACCTGTAAAATGCCGCCACCTGTCGCGCCATCGCATCCTGCACGCGAATCACCTGGCCCGGCAGAAACGGCTGGGGCAGCGCGTGCGGGGAAAACCACTCCACCGCGCTGCTTTCATCGCTGAGCGCGGGCCTGCCGCCCACCACCTTGCATTCGAAAGCCAGACTCACATAGGTCGCCACATCGCCATTCGGATACGTGATCGTGGTCAGCTTGGGATCGGAATAAATCCCGATCAGCCGCACCACCGTCACATCGTAGCCGGTTTCTTCCTTCACCTCCCGCACAATGGCCTCCTCCGCCGTTTCCCCGGTTTCCATGGCCCCGCCCGGCAACCCCCAATGGGCATTATCCGTCCGGTGCTGAAGTAGGATGCGGCCTTCGTGATTAAAAACCACCGCAACAGCGGCGGCGCGGCGGAGGCGGGCGGGATCGGGTTTCGGCATACGCCAACCTTCCCATTGCAATTTCGCCGCGTCGAGGCGCGTCTCCGTGCCACCTTAAGCAGCAAAGCATTTACTCACAGTGACGTGGCTTTTTCCCCCAACCTCCGCAAATAGGAAAACGGATATATCCCGGTGCGGTGTCCATCCTCCCAACGGGGCTGGAAGCCGTAGCCGCCGACCATTTCCCAGCCGGTCAGTTCGAAGCTACCGGCGGAATATTTTACTTCGGGGCGAATAAGGCGCCCCATCACATCGGGCTCGCCTCCACAGGTGGCACAGGGACAGGCACGGCGTAGTTTTTCGAGGGGCAGGTAGGTCTCGCTGCCGTCGGACCAGGCGAGGGCGAGTTCGCTGCCGATTTTTTGGATGGTGGTGGGTTGGAAGATAGGGCTCATAAAGGAAAATTTAGTTGCGCAGGGCGAATGACTACCGTTCTAGTAGATGTTTACCCATGGATCATCTCGACGAACTGGAGGCCCAGAGCATCTACATCATGCGGGAAGCTTACCACAGCTTTTCCAATCTTTGCATGCCCTGGAGCATGGGCAAGGACTCCAATGTGCTCATCTGGCTTTCCAGGAAGGCCTTTTGCGGTAAAATTCCGTATCCGGTCCTGCATATCGACACGACCTACGAGTTCCCGGAGATGCTGGAGTTTCGCGATTGGGCGCTCAAGGAATACGATCTCGACCTGATCGTGAAGATCAACGAGGACGCCCGGGCGGGTCGGGGCGCTTACGCATCGTCCGTGGGCTACGAAACGCACGATCCGGTGACGGTCACACATGATTTGAAAACCGTCGCCCTCCAGCAAGTGATGGCGGACCGGAAATTCGACGCGCTCATCACCGGCATCCGCCGGGATGAGGACCCCACCCGCGCCAAGGAGCGGTATTTTTCCCCGCGCAATGCGGACTTCGAGTGGGACTACAAAGACCAGCCGCCCGAGTTTTGGAATCAGTTCACCACCGCCCAGGAGCCCGGCGAGCACATCCGCGTGCAGCCCTTGCTCGACTGGGCCGAGGTGGACATCTGGCGCTACATCGAGCGCGAGGAGATTCCCATCCCGCAGATGTATTTTGCGCGTCCGGGTGAGGATGGGAAATTCTACCGATTTCGTTCCCTGGGCTGCTGGCCCATCACCAAACCTGTCGAAAGCAAGGCCTCAAACATTTCCGAAATCATTGCCGAACTCATGGTGACCAAAACCAGCGAACGCGCCGGCCGCGCCCAGGATCACCACGAACGCAACGCCATGCAAAAGCTGCGGGCCAAGGGGTTCATGTGAAGTCGGAAGTTGGAAGCCGGAAGTCGGAAGTGTCTGATCTCAAGTTGCGCACATTTGAGTTCGGTGTCCGTTGCGTTCGGTTGGCAGAGGCCTTGCCAGTTTCGCGTTCGGGAAATGCCATAGCCTCCCAGCTTGTTCGCTGCGGGACGTCTGTCGGCGCCAACTACCGCGCGGCCCGCCGCGCCCGATCAACGGCCGAATTTCTGGCAAAGTTGGGAATCGTCGAGGAGGAATGCGACGAGACAATGTATTGGCTGGACATGATCAAGGCTCTTTCCCTGATCAAACCCACGCCTTTGAACCCGCTTCAGCAAGAGGCCAACGAGCTTCTTTCAATCATCATAACCGCCATCAAAACGGCAAAAACCAACCGAAACTAAGACCGGCATGGCCACACCATCACTTCCGACTTCCGACTTCCGACTTCCGACCTCCCAAAAGCTTCGCATCGTCATCGTCGGCCATGTTGACCATGGTAAATCCACGCTGATTGGCCGGCTTTTTCACGACACCAATTCGCTGCCCGAGGGCAAGATCGAGCAGATTCGGAAGGCCAGTGAGGCCGAGGGGATGGAGTTCGAATATGCCTTCCTGCTCGATGCCCTGCTGGAAGAGCAGGCGCAGAATATCACCATCGACACCACCCAGCTTCCCTTTCGCACGGACAAGCGCGAATACGTCATCATTGACGCGCCGGGGCATAAGGAGTTTCTCAAAAACATGGTCACGGGAGCGGCCAGCGCGGACGCGGCCATTCTCCTCATTGATGCCAACGAAGGCATTCAGGAGCAATCGAAACGCCACGCCTATTTGCTATCGCTGTTGGGGATCAGCCAGATCGTTGTCGCGGTCAACAAAATGGACCTTGTTGGCCACCGGCAGGAGCGTTTTGACAAAGTCCGTTCCGACTACACGGAGTTTCTCGGCAAGCTTGGCCTTGACCCCCTGCATTTCATCCCGATCTCCGCCAAGCTGGGACTGAACATCACGAAAAATAGCCCGGAACTTTCCTGGCACAAAGGGCCAGCGATTTTGGAAGCGTTGGACAGCATGAAAATCGCCGTGCCCGCCGAGGGTCTGCCTCTGCGTTTCGTCCTGCAGGATATTTATCGTTTCGACGAACGCCGCATCCTGGCCGGTCGCATCGAGACCGGCAGTCTGCGCGTGGGTGAGGAAATCATGTTCTGGCCCGACGGCAAAAAGAGCCGCATCAAATCGATTGAGGATTGGAATGCCAAGGAACCGACGCTTACAGCCAGCGTGGGTGAGTCGGTCGCGATCACCTTGGAGGAACAAATTTTCGTCGAACGCGGCCAGATCGGCAGTCAACCCGGACAGGGTCCGGCGGAAGGCCGCGAGATAAAAGCCAGTCTCTTCTGGTTGCAAGCGGAACCCCTTGCGCTCAACGTGCCTTTTACTCTCAAGCTAGGCACCCAGAGCGTCGAAGCCCGCTTGGTGGAAATCTCCCGCGTGCTCGATTCCTCCACGCTTGAGCCTCTGGCCGGTTCGCCCGGCATCATTCACAAAAACGAAGTGGCCGACGTGCGCATCCGCGCCCGCAAACCGCTGGCCTTCGACCGTCACGACCGCATCAACGAGAGCGGACGGTTTGTCATCGTGACCGGCAAGCGCATCGGCGGCGGCGGGATCATCCGCGAGGCGGAATATGCCGGCGACAATGCCATTACCAGCGACAACATCACCTGGACGGTCAGCCCCGTCACCCGCGAGGCCCGGGCCGAGCATTTGGGCCATCGCGGAGCCGTGGTCTGGCTCACCGGACTCTCCGGCTCCGGCAAGTCCACCCTGGCCACCGGCCTGGAATTTCAACTCCACCGCCGCGGCATCGCCAGCTTCATCCTCGACGGGGACAACCTGCGGCACGGTCTCTGCTCGAATCTGGGATTTTCCCCGGAGGATCGCTCGGAAAACATCCGGCGTGCGGGCGAAACCGCCAAGCTGATGGCTGAAGCCGGGCTGGTGGTGATCTGCTCCCTCATCTCGCCCTATCGGGCTGATCGCAAACGCGCGCGGGAGATTTGCCATCGCGACGGAGTTCCTTTCGCGGAAGTGTTTATCAACGCGCCCATCGAAGCCTGCGAGGCACGCGATCCACGCGGACTCTACAAAAAAGCGCGGGCCGGAGAGATCAAGGAATTTACCGGCATCTCGTCACCGTACGAAGCGCCGGAGACCCCCGAACTCGAATTGCGCACCAGCGAACGCTCGCTGGAAAGCAGTTTGAGCGATCTTCTGCATTTCGCCGTGGATCTCTCGCGCATCTCCGAGCCACAGGTGCCCGGCGAATTCGCCAAGGGTTCCGGGATTTGAAAATCAGGGTGCCGAGACAGGAACAGCGCGGAAGACCGCTGTTTGGTTGGACAGAATCGTCAGCTTAACCGTGAAAGTCTTTCCGGAATTCTCCGGGATGTACCAGGACTGAACCGCGTTGCCCGCGTAGAGGTTGAAATTCGAATCCGGAACATCCGCAAAATTATCATAGTGATACAGAGTGTAGGGGACGGTGGAATCGGGAATGGAAACGGTCGCGGTCAGTTTCAAGGACGCCGGGGCTGGCGGAACATTCGAGCCATTTTTCATGGCGGGAATCTCCGCATTGACGCTGGTCACCAACCGCACGGGAATGGTGTCGTCGTCGAGGTCGGCCACGCCGGTGATGGCGATTCCGTAATTCTGTGCGTTGTTGTTCAGGGAATAAACCGGTCCCCTCGGGGCGTTGGCCTGCGTCCGGTTCTTCAGGAATTGGCTGAAAACGTAAGTGAAAATATACGGCGGAGTTCTTGTGGGACTCCAGAGTCCATTGTCGCTGAAGGAAAGGACGTCTCGGGGAAGAAATTGCTGTGTTTTTGGAATCAGCGGCTGGGAGGATCGGACGCGCACCACGGGCACGATATGATCGTAATCGGGATCGCCGGCCCTGGGATTGCGATTGCGGTAAAAGAGATATTCGTTTGCAAAAACACCGAGAATCACCGGATACCCGTCGGTCACCTTCCCCTTCATCCAAACCAGGAAATCGTTGGTGGATTTTTGGCGGGAGGTGTTCCAAGCTTCGGCCTCGAGCCGCATGGCCGCTGCGGCGGAAAGGTCGTTCACTCCCAGCAACAACTGGCTGCTGGCGCGCGATTGCGGAACCCCCGGCGAGGCTAGGCTGCGCGCGGTGTATTGCGAACAGTATTGACCGTAAAACAAGCCAGCGCTGACGAAGCTGGTTTCGCCGCAATAGCCGTAGTTGGCATTCCATTGCAAGCGGGGCGGGAGATCGAGCGCTTTCTCGTAGGCTGCGGAAAAACCGGAGACGGTTCCCCCAAGGAGCAAAAGAAGCGGAATCAGCACGCTTCGCGGCATTCGGAACAAACTTCGATTCACGCCCGATCGCTCGACAATGTTCATGAAGTCCAACCATCACCCCGACTTCGAGGTTGTGCAAATTTTTTCGCAGGCCCACACAAGCTGGCACCTGCGGCCAGCCTGCGATAGGATCCATTTGTGCCTGATCAATTTCCGACAAAAGCCGAGTTACTTTCTCCCGCCGGGGATTGGGACTGCCTGCGCGCCGCCGTGGCGTCCGGGGCGGACGCGGTCTATTTCGGCCTGCCGCGTTTTAATGCCCGCATGCGGGCGGAGAATTTTTCCGAAGCCGATTTGCCCAAGGTCGTCGCATTTCTCCACAGCCACGGGGTAAAGGCCTATGTGGCGCTGAATGTCCTTATTTTCACTGATGAACTGGAAGACGCCGTGGCCGAGTTGCGTCTGCTCAACGCCACCGGGGTGGATGCCGTCATTATTCAAGATGTCGGGCTGGCGGAAATCTCCCGCCGCATGTTCCCGGCATTACGTGTTCATGCCTCCACCCAGATGACGGTGACTTCGCCCGAAGGCGTGCGTTTTGCAGAGGAACTCGGCGTGAAACAAATCGTGCTTTCCCGCGAGTTGTCCCTGCGCGAACTGGCAAAATTCGAGCCGTCCGTGCCGCTGGAAGTCTTTGTTCATGGCGCGCTCTGCGTGGCGTATTCCGGTCAGTGTCTCACCAGCGAATCCCTAGGCCAGCGCAGTGCCAACCGCGGCGAATGCGCCCAGGCCTGCCGTATGCCCTACGAAATCGTGGTGGACGGTGAGACCCGCGATCTGGGCGACAAACGCTACCTGCTTTCGCCCCAGGACCTCGCCGCGGTGAAGGAAATTCCCGAATTGATCCGCCTGGGGGTCAAGAGCTTCAAAATCGAAGGCCGTCTCAAAACCCCCGAATATGTGGCCGCCGTCACCGCGGTTTATCGCAAGGCCATTGATGCCGCCCTAGACACCCTGCTTCCCGAGCCGGACGCGAAGGATTGGTATGGCCTCGAAATGACCTTCTCGCGCGGGCTTTTCACCGGCTGGATGCATGGGGTGGATCACCAGAAATTGGTGGGCGCGGCCTTTGGAAAAAAGCGCGGCGTCTTTGCCGGCCACGTCGTGCGCACCGGTCGGGACTTCGTCGAGGTGAAGGCCCTGATCCCGTTGAAAGCGGGTGAGGGGGTGGTTTTTGAGAATGCGGCTGATACCAACGCGGAACAAGGCGGTCGAATCTACGAAGCACGCGATGGTCTTCTGACTTTTGAGCGCGGCAAACTCCAGGTGGATAAAATCCCCCCCGGCACCCGCGTCTGGAAAACCAGCGATCCCGCGCTGGAACGCGAACTGAAAAAATCCTGGCAGGCCCGGATCGAAGGCCATGATGCGAGAAAAACCCCGCTGACGCTTCTTTTCACCGGTCAGCCCGGACAACCCCTCACCGTGCAGGCCGACGGGATCACCGCCAGCAGCCGCACCCCCTTGCAGCCCGCCCAAAAATTCGCCCTCACCGCCGGGACGCTGGCCGAGATCTTTTCCCGTTTGAACGACACGCCCTATCGCCTCGATGTCCTGGACTGCGACCAACTCGGCCACGTCTATCTGGCCAAGAGCGACCTCACCCACCTCAAGCACGAACTCGTAAAGGCCCTCGAAGAACGCGAGATCGCTCGCCGCCAGCCCTCGGGAGAAACGCTGCACGAAGCGCTCGATGATCTCGTGGCATCGGCTTCCAGCCGATGCGATTCACGCATGAGCAAGATGCACATGCCACGGTTATCCGTCCTCTGCCGCACCACCGACCAAATCGAAGCCGCCTTGCGCTGCGGCATGCCAACGATCTACGCCGACTTTGAGGATATCCGCCGTTACAAGGAAGCCGTCTCCCTCACCCGGGACCGCGCGGAAATTTTCCTCGCCACTCCGCGCATTCAAAAAGCCGGCGAGCAAGGTTTCTTCAAACTGATCGAAAGTGCCGCCCCCGACGGCGTGCTCATCCGCAATGTCGGTGCGATTTCCTATTTCCGAAACTCCCCCCTGCGCACCATCGGGGATTTTTCCCTCAACGTTTCCAATCCCGCTTCCGCCGCGGTCTTTCTTTCCCGCGGTCTGGAACGCGTGACCATTTCCTACGACCTGAACATCACCCAGGTGCTCGCCCTGCTGGCCGCCGCGCCGGCGGACCGGTTCGAGCTCACCATCCATCAGCACATGCCCATGTTTCACATGGAGCACTGCGTTTTTGCCGCGTTCCTCTCCAAGGGCTCCACCTTTCTCGATTGCGGACGTCCCTGCGACAAGCACCGTGTCCACCTCCGCGATCGCGTGGGCATTGAACATCCGCTCCGCGCCGACGTGGGCTGCCGCAACACCCTCTTTAACGCCGCCGCGCAAACCGGAGCCGCGCATTTTGAAGATCTCCGCACGGCGGGCCTCCGGCATTTCCGGATCGAGTTGCTGGAAGAGTCGGCCGCGGAAACGGAAAAAATTCTGACCGCATATCAAACTTTGCTCGGCGGAAAATCCAGCGGCGAAAGCCTGTGGCGCGATCTCAAGGCCCAATCGCAACTTGGCGTCACCCGCGGGACCTTGGGGGGAAAATTTTCCGCCAAATAGAAATTGCCGGGGGCCTAATGCAGCAGCGTCCCGCGCATTTCCATGGGCTGAAAAATGATCCAGACTCCGGCAATAAACAGGGCGGACGCCAGCAATCCCCACGGGGAAAACACCCGCAAAGCCTGTGACGGTGCCATTTGGCGGGCGATGCGCCAGCACAGGTAAAGCGAGAAAAGAAACCCGAGATCCAGCAGAAGCAACTCCAGGGCGGGCAGATCGTAGAAGGCCCAGGACGCAACGGCCCAGACCGGTTCGAGGGCGGAAAGTCCGGCGTCGCGCGCGACCCGTTGGAAGACCGGAAGCGGGGTGAGCGCGGCGGTGAAAAAGTGAAAGATAAAATGGGCCAGCCACATGCCGAAGCCCAGGGGCGCGAGCGCGAGGGAAAACCGGCAGAAACTTTCCCGCAAGGAATTTCCAGCCAGGGCGCTGCTGGTTTTTGCCGCCAGGCCCGCCGAGATCGCGGGCAGGACCACCAACACGAGAAGGGACAGCATGGTGACGAGGGCGAGATCACCGGAGAGTCCGATTTTTTCAGACAGCCGCGTGAGGCCATTCAGCACGGGCAGGACCATGCCGGCGGCATTGGCGAAAGCACCGAAGGTTAGAACCAGCACGAGGGCGGCGAGGTCGGGCCTGCGGGCATAATTTCCCACCGACGAACGCGGACGGTCAGCGATGAGGTCGGTTCCCGGCACCACCGCGATAAGGCCGACGTTGTCGTGTGGACAGGCCTGCACGCAATCGAGACAAAAGGTGCAGTCCATGTTGCCGGATTTTTTGGGTTGGAAGAGTTCCAGTTCGCAGCCGCGCTGCACGGCGTTGCCCTTGATGCAATCGAAGGTGCGGCAGGATGCGCAGACATCGGGCTGGCGGATTTTTACTTCAAAGGGTGAGACAAAGGATTGGACAAAATGGAATTGGCCGATGGGGCAGACGAATTTGCAGAAGCTCGCGCCCCGAAAAAATCCGTCAATGAACAGGGCGGCGAGAAAATAGCCAAAGATGATCCAGGCCGTGGCGGCAGGATCGTTCCAGAGATCGAAGGCTTCGTAGGCCCAGAGGTAGATCACGATGAGCACGACCGCGAGCCACTTCGAGCGCAGGGCCCGCGGCCAGGGGAAACGGGCAGGCAGAATTTTCCGGCCCAAATCGCGCACAAACGTGAACGGGCAGGCCATGCAGAAAAGATTTCCGACCACGAGGAGGGCAATGACGGTGAAGGTCCGCCAATGCGTCCAAGGCAGGACGCCGGCGAGATTGAGGGGGCTGACCTGCGGGCCCAGCAATCCGTCGAAAATGATGAGGGCGGCTAACCCAAGCAGAAGGATTTGCAGGCAGCGCCGGAAATACCGCCAGCGCATAATGGGGCCGAGGAGGGGAAGACGGAGGAGGTCAAAAGGCTGGGGAATTTTAGGTTGGCGATTTTCGATTTTCGACTTGGTGGCAGCCCGTCTGTGACGTTGGGGAGAGAGCAATTGCACGGCGATGACGGCGGCGGGGATCAGGAAGGCCATGGAGCCTGGCACCCACATGATTACGCCCGCACCCGCTTGATCTTCCATTGGCCCCAAACTGCCAATCCGCGGTGCGCTGGCGTAGGTCGGATAAAGAATGCGATCGTAGAAGGTAAGGAAGGCGGCCAGGGCGGTGTTCTGGAGGTCGGCCAGCAGGAGGTAGGGGATCATGGCCCAGCGGGGCCAGTGGGAGCGGCTGGGCCAGGGCTGGATGACGTGCCACCAAAACATCAGCGCGGTGGCCAGAAAGCAGAAGTGCTCGACCTGGTGCCAGCTCTCGGAACCCAACGCCAGTTCGTAGAGCGGCGGAAGATGCCAGAGGACATTGCTCAGAACGAAGAGCAGCCAGCTCAGGGCCGGATGCATGAGGGCATGGACGATTTTTAGCAGAGCCTTCCACTGCAGAAAGGGGCCGAGACCCAGGCTGACAAAACGGCGGGGAAGCCCGCTCAGCAGAGGGAGTTGGGGAGCACCGAGCCAGATCAGGGAGGGAGCCACCATCGTGAGCAACAGGTGTTGCACCATGTGCGAGACAAGAAGAAAGGACGCGAAGGCGTCGAGCGGAGAGGCAATCGAAACGTAAATCGTCGTCAACCCGCCTAAAAAGCAGGCCAGCCGCCAGGCCGGATAGCGGACGGGCACCTGGCGGTGGAGTTTTCTCCAACCGAGAAAATAGATGACTGCCGTCAGTGAAAGGCCGAGGGCCGGCAGGGGCTCAAAGACCCAGGAGGAAAACGCGGCGGACTCGGTGTTCACGTAAGGGAAGAGTAGCACAAGCTGCCAGTTTGTGATCCTTCAACACGCACAAGCTGGAAGCTTGTGCCACTTATTTCCTGCCGAAGCCGTGACGCTTCGAGGTGCTGCCTATCGCTCAGTATCCCTGAAAACGAAGCCACATTCGGGCAGAGGCTTCTCCGGGAAGCCAGTAGGAGTTTGTAGCGGGTATCGAGCCACTTGCCGGTTTGACGCTCTTTCGTTGAAAATCGGCCCAATATCCCGGATCCTGATCTATTGCGGCAGGTTTTGCAATAAGATCGGAATGCGTTGTTGCAAGTCTCAATACATCATCAAGGTAAACTTGCGCCAACAGCCAGGAGCGTCCGATTTCATGACCAGAGCGTGGTTCAACAGCCACCGCCCATAATGCGCCACGTTGCTGCCGGACCAGTTTGGTAATGTTGTCTGTGCGATAGGCGTCATCATACTGGCCGGCGATCCAAAGCCCGGGTATTTGGCGAACGGCCTGGGTCGGTTCCTTTTCGTAGAATCCTCCCTTGATTGCAACAAAACCGAAAACCCTATCAGGTTTCCAACAGGCGAAATGATAAGCAAATTGACCACCCGAGGAATGTCCGCAAAAAATCAAAGGAACCGTAAATGGTTGTTCTTGTGCGGCCTGCTGCGAGAGCCGCTTAATGGCCTCCAAGAGAGCTTCCCCGCTTCCTTCTTCGACCCTGTCATAAATAGCGCCGGCCATAGATCCCTCCCATTCACAGGCCATGAGTCCAAACTTCCATTTCCTAGCCAACGTCTGCCAGGAGCGATCAAGGCACAGTTGCACTCCTGGTTGATTCCAGGCGGGGAGCAGGACAATAAGGCCGCGCATTTGTTGAACGCCATCAGGCATCCAAAGCCGAAAGTCGGCTCGGAGGAAGTTATCCTCATTAGTGGGTATAATGGAATATTCGTAGGTCGCATCAGCACAATGCAAGCTCGATGCACAAGCCGATAGAGTAAAGCATAGGACTGCAAAAACTCTGGGAATCATAGACTTGGTTTGACGAAATCGTCTATCGAACTCAACAAGATAGACCATTTTTCGTCTGGATACTGTGGCATCCCCTCAATCAGTCTAAATTGCACAACTTTGCCATGTGCTTTGCAAACACGTTCCAGAATGCGCGCTTGTTCCACTGAGGGGGTGATGGCTTGATCCCCTTGCAGGACTAAAAGCGGAGACTGAAGCCGGTCGAGGTGATCTTTAGGAGACAATTCAGGGAATGGCCATTCGGGTTCCGCGTTGATGGATGCCACAGCGCGTATTCTTTGGGAAATATCGGAATCACATGCCGCCAGAATCGCCATCCGGCCACCGACTCCCAAGCCAACCAAGGAAATTTTTTGCGTCGGATTTTTCATCAAAGCCCAGCGGGTGACGGCTTTTGCGTCCCGCAGCCCATCCATTCCTCCAGCACGGTAATCGAATGAAACCACTTTGTAACCCATTTCGGCCAGCGGTCGCAGGACCGTTTTGGCGGTTTCGAGAACGTCTTCGCCCTTATCATGGAAGTAAAGAATTTGGCCCTTTGCGGAATTTTGCCGAGGGCGAACAACCACGCCTTGCAGCTCATGATGCTGATTGTGAGTGGATACGGATTCCCGCCGAGTCGGCTGTTGCCTCAGGAGCCACAACCCCACCGCCAGGATGAGGCATACGAGCGCTGTAGAACCGAAGATTGGATAGACTAAAAGTCGTTTGCATCTCTTGCGGACACTGGCTTCATGCCATAGTGCCCATAATAAGTAGCCCAAGGAAACAAGTTGCAGCATGGCGAACAGACCCGTGACATGCCAGAAACGCAGGCTGAAAGTAAATAATCCGGAAACAAGATAAACGATCTGCGCCGAAAGGACGCCGAGCATGATGACGTTTTGCGTCCGCCGTGCCCGCCACCCGGCAAGCGCCAGAGGCAGGGAGATGAGCGCGAGGTATCCCCATAGCGCAAAGATGCCTTTTTCGGCTGCGAGGGTGAGATAATTATTCAGCGCGGCATGGTAACTGGTCTTCATCCCCAGGGGTTGATACCAGGCCGTAAATTGACGCCCAAATTGATGATCCCCCACGCCCGACAGCCAGTGTTCCGCCGTCATCGTCATCGCTCCTTTCCAAACGATGAAGCGGTGGGCGATGGAGCGGTCCTCCTCTATATTTATCACAGAACCAACCCGTTGCGGACCATGCGGGAGCAAAATAAGAACACAAAAAAATATTCCCAACGCAATTGACGAAATGCGCTTATCTGCGCTTAGAGGGTGTCGAAAAAATCGGCTCACGCAAAGGCGCCAAGACGCAAAGATCAGGCATATCTTTGGAAACCTTCGCGCCTTTGCGCCTTTGCTACGCTTCGCTCCGGTTGCCTCCCGGCTACACTTTCGAGTTGCCCATTGGAAGATGGCGCTATCGCGCGGGTGTTGGCGCGAGGTCCGCTCCCTCTTTATTGGATAGGTTCGTAGCAGCGTAGTGTAACATGCCCAGCCGGCCAAGTATGAAGCCCATCCGCCCCGCGAGTACGTGCTGGACAGTGCCCACAGAGTGACGGCAGCAGCCAAAAGCGTCAGAATTAGCCATAAACGCCGGGCAGGTAAAGTCGCAGCTTTCCATATCCATGTAGCCACCGCAGTGAGAAGAATTGCCACCATCCCCAAAATGGTGGCGCAATGATTGGGCGAGTCGAAAATGAGCTGCAGTCGCGGTTGCGACTGAAAGAAAAATTCCGGCTCGATATTCATTATCAGTGATGTACCATCCAGTGGTTAGGTTGCCCATGAAAATTCATTTTTGCATTTTTTGAGGTGGACCCCGGAATTCGGACCAGTTGGTAGCCTGCTTTAAGATGTAGCCTCTACCGGAAGGCCTATCCACGCTATTGCGCCTAGCCCGACCAAGACACAATTTCTTACTACAATCTCCCATCCTTGAAGAGTCATCCAAGACGGCGCAGGCAACTTGAAACAGGCGCAGCTAGAGTCGGATCCTTCGAAAGCCGCATGAACACTTAGCGCGAGGAAAAGTAAAAGTAGAATACACGATATAAATAACGCCTCGCGCAATGCTATTCGAGTTAATAGATATATTGCGAGCGATATCTCAAGACCGGGCAATATCAGGACTATCATACCGTGTGACCAATTCGGCAATATGCTCAGTCCACTTAGTTCCTGATAAAAGGCCGCCAGATCACTAATCTTCGAGAATGATGCGAGTAGTAGAGTCACGCCTAATAGCGTTGTCGAGGCATAGCCGAGAATATTTCTGATCTTCCTATTCACATTCGTTGCTCTTTGGGTTAGATGAGTTTCTATCTGACAGGACTTTCGCGTTCAGTTATTCTATCTTCTTCTTTCTTCATCTCTTGAGACATCGTCATTGGTAACTTGCATGAACGCCACTCACTCCAACCCTCGGGATAAACCACAGTGTGATCCAGTCCTTGATCAATCAAAATGCGAGCCGCCGCGAAGGCAATTCCGCATGATGTGTTATTACAATAGACCAGTACACTCGAAGAATCTCTCAATCTTTGAAGAACTGGTGCAGGTAATTCGTGGAGCGTTTCGATGGGGGCAGAAATCGCGCCTTCTATATGCCCGTAATCATAGAATTTCTTATCCCGCACGTCCAAAATGACGGCTGTTCGCCCGTGATAGAGGCGCAATACATCGGCGAGATCTACCGTCGAGATGTTATACAGTACAGAGGGCGCCTCCAAGGAGGGCGCTTTCCAAAGGCTCTGCCACGAAACTCCTTCCTGTGTAGAGAAAATGACCAATCCCATTCCGAACGCCGTCGCCATAATCTTGCACAGAATGGGTAGACTGATGAACGCCTTCCTAGGGCCCCCTAAAACGAGTCTCATATGGCGAAACTCTCGTGCTCTTGCAGCAAGTCCCACTCGCCAAACTTTTTCCCTTGACGATATTCTGAGAATAGTGCGGAGTTGCGGCTCATGCAATCAAAAGACTTCAAATGCCGCTTGGGCCAGGATAAACTCTTTGGAGTGAACCCTAATCTTCGCGCGAGCGCAATATTTCGGTCGAGCCTCATCTCGCTACGACGACTGCGAATTCTGCACATAATTACATTGGGCTCGTGCTTCGGAAGTTTTATCGGCCAGTTATGCGCTGCTAACGGGCCCGATGTCAAGAGTGGCGCTACAGGAGTGAGTGCCTCATCGGACGAGGCCCTTAAGATTTTGACCAAAGCGCAGGAGAGAATGGCAAATTTCACGACGTTCCAAGGAACTTTTGTAAATACTTCGGAAGTCGACAAAACGAAAGCTAAAACCAGCGTATATCAGAAAAGTGGTTCAGACGGCGTGTTGGAGATGAGAATGGATTCGGAGTATGAGGTAGGCAAAAGAACCCTTAAAAGGACCTTTTTAAACAATCGCGAGGGTCAATGGCAGTTAACTCCGACAACCGCTGTAAAGATGGAATACCAAGAGGCAATGATGGCGGGCGTGACGGAAAAACTTTCTGCACGAGCCCCAAGGACGTCGATGCCTGGGACCTACAGCCTGTCCGAAACTACAGTCGGGAATAAGTCGTTTTGGATCGTTAAATTCGTCATGTCAGACGAGATGGTAAAATTTGCGCAAGGAGTAGTTCAGGGAATGAACAAGCCATCGCCTGGAAAACCATCTAACAAAACTATCCCATTCCCTAATGTTTATCTGTATCGGATCGACAAAGACGACAACATAATTTATTCCACACAGCAATTTGATCAACAGGGCAACAAGGTGAGCGATGTCACCTATCAGAGTGTGCAGTTTGATTTGCCTCTCGCAGATGACATTTTCTCAATTCCAAAAAATCTAAAACGCAAAGTTGCGACGACCCGTGAAGAGTACCTGATTCTAATCAACAAAACACAATAGCATCATAAAACAAATCAATGAAAATAAAATTGAAAATAGTTCAGGCGATCGCTCTGTGTTTAGCTTTCGCGATGGCCATGCAACATGTACAGGCTGAAACGAAACAGGAGTGCCTCGATAAATGCTGGAATCGTTACAATGAGGACATGGAAACCTGTGATATTAATGCGGCGCAAAACCTAGTCGCTTGTATGCTGGTCTGCATTCCTGCCGCTCCCTCTGGGATCGGTTATCTGGCATGTGTTGCAGCTTGCGATTTAGCAGTTCTAATAAGTCGAAACCAATGCTATGCTGCCGCCGAGACTGCAAAGATTCGCTGCGATGAAGACTGTCCCGAAGAATAGAATTGGAAGAGAACTCGAGCGTAATTGCTTGTTACTTTAGATTACTGGAACTTTGATACATATGCGCGATGAAACACGGCGTTGGAAAAGTGGATTGGTTTTCTTTTTCATATGCGCCGTACTAATTAGTACAGTCTACTGGTCTGCGTTGATCCCTATCACGCGCGACATTATCAAAATAAATGAAGCAAACTATCAGTACGGAAAAACTATTCATGTAGGCATCGCGTCAACGTTGGCATTGTGCCTTGCAGTTCCGGCGGCGTTGGGATTAGTTAAGTATCATTTCGGATCTGGGATTCTTTTATTGCTTTTCACTCTATTCCAGTATGGTCGAAACATCGTAGCCGCGATCGGCTTGTTCCTATTAGCGAAAATGGAAGGGCAAGCTGATGGTGTATCGCAGTCGATGTCGGAATCAGCTGCAGGTCATATATCGGATATCTTAGGAACGGTCTTCCTTTCATTGTTGTTAACGATTTCCTTTTGGATTCTAGTGAGGCGATATAAATTTAGCATGATACCAAGATCCGAAATCGATGGAAAATAAATTTAAATTGTCTCATCGATGAAAAATGCTGGGGTCAAACCCAGGTGAAATGCTGAAACTCTTTTCACTCAAAGCTGATTAACTGGCGACGATTGGCGACTACTCGGGAGCGATTGAGACTCTCAAGAAGATATTGCAGGACTATCCAGAGTATCCTCAATTTTCGGAGATCGGAGAAAAATTGCGTAAATGGAGTAGCGCACAATCAAATCCCCCGTAATTATTCGCGTGTTTGCCTTTCAAAATCCCAATACAAATCAACCAATCCCCTGCTATCTATTCGGGTCTCTCAATCTCGGATAGCGCGGCATCCAAGCCATCAAACTCGGGAGCTATCAGGATTTTGGGTACCATTAAGCTCACGGTTGTTTTGTTATTGGATCGGGCAATTTCCTGAAAGGCTTTCAGATCCAGTTTTGTCTTCGATAAGTCGCTGGATGAAACGAGAAAAAAATTCGCGACTTTTGAATTTGGAAGCTCCTTAATCGCAGAAAGTTCTGGAAACGGCCAGTCCAGTTCGGCATCGATGGCAACAACTCCCTTGATTCTGGAGTCCTCGGAGTCCGTGGAAGCGAGGATCATATGCCGGCCTCCTGATCCCAGGCCCACCAGATAGAAGGGGAGCGCGCTCTCTGAAAACAGTTTCAAAGCCGCCTTCAAAAGAAATTTTGACTCATCGCGCACTTTCTTTTCGGAACTTGAAAATGGACATGTGACAGAAACGTACCCCCGAAGGGCCATGTAGTCCATGTAGTCCACTATGGCGGGTTCCTCCCCGCTTCGGCCCGAATTGAAAACCACAACACCTTTGGACGCAGTGCCCGAAGGCGGATATCTTACGCAAACCGTGACGGAGGAGGCCCCCGCTTCACCCGAGTCCAGAGGAATTAGAAAGGAGCGATAGGGATTGGTTTGCCACACGTTCGCGAAATCCTGCGAGGGAAAGAACAAATTGTCCGTAAAAGAGTTCTTTGCCGCCAGTTCATTGGCTGCGGGGCGAACGAGAAAGGGAGTTGCCGTGGAACTGACGAGCGGCCATTGGCTGGGCGGCACGGGCCTGGCGGACCCGTAGCCTTGATCGGCGATGATGCCAACAATAAATTTCTTGATCAGATCAAAACCCAAATCGCTTGAGGTATGGTGAAAGTTGTGCTCGTACTGTTTGAGAAAATCTTCTTTTTTTGTCGCCCGCGGTTCCGTCTCCGCATAGAGCGCATTCATGCCGTATCCTCGCAGTTGTTGAGCTAACTCGACATTCTGAGGAGCGCGAGGATCTCCGCGGGTATTGAGAATGAGCCACGGAATATTCACCGGACGTTGCACCGGATCGAAGCGCCCTCCTCCGATCATTGCAACAGCAGCAATATCATTTGGATAGAGCAACCCTAGTCGCTCAGCCAGACTCGATCCGCCAGAGTTACCGATTACGAACATTTTCTTTTTCGCTATTTTGTAGTCGCCAAGCAGCTTCTCCCGGGCTTCAAAGACAACTTTTGGAGAGCCGGATTCTATGTAGTAATAGCATTTTTTCCGATTATCGAGATCTTCGAGTTTCGTCCTGAATCCAGCCGTAAAGACCGTCATGCCGAAATTCTCGCATAACTCCCAGAATACCCGCTGGTCATGTCCCGTCCGGTTGGTATGCAAACTCTGTCTTCCGATGTGCGGGGCGTAGAAAACGACGTTTGAAGCCGAATCCGGAATCTTCCCGTTTTTATCCTGCGGCACAAGCGCCTGAATCATCACCTTCTTGTTGCCATGCATCTTGCTCTCAATCTCAAAAGCGACCTTTTCCACGCTGAACATTGGCGCTTCAATCGCTGCAGGTAATTCTGGCACGCTATCTGGAAGAGCCTCGGGAAAGGATGGAGACGGGAGAGGTTTGAGATTCCCGGTTGTTTCGGAATTACTTGCAGCAGGACTTACCGTGGCTGCATTTTTTTCCGATGGAGCAAGGTTTGGAGCAACTGGCTTGGGATTTGGGATCGCAATAGTCGGCGAAGCTGGGAAATACTTGGCAAGAGATTCTGGTCCCAAGGCCGATTTCGGTAATTTCATTTCGCCGTGGGCCAACTTGATCACCAGAAACTCCCCTTCGGCGGCCGCGGAGATGATCTCGATTCTTCCGCCGGATTGATATTGAATCTGCTCGGGCTCCTGAGCCTTGACGCCAGAAGGCGCGAGAAAATAGGAAATCACCATGACCCGCCCGCAGGATTTGATCAAGCCACGGATGATCACGGATGAAACACGGATTACGCCAGCAGATGGTTTTCCTGTCTGTGAAAATCCGTGTGCATCTGCGGATGGAAATGGATTTTTAGACACGCGCGCACCCACTTCCAATGGAGATGTTTTTACGACTGGCTTCCAAAAATACCACGGCACCCAAGGCCAGGAAAACAAAATTCCGCGCCACGATCCACCAGCCGGTGAGCTGCAGCCATGTTGGCGTTCTGATTTTGAAGCAGTCGCAGCCGGAAGTGTGCCCGATGAGATTGGAATAAATGCCCAGCCCGAGAAATACCAGGAGCAGTCCCATCGCTAAAATGGCAGTCTCTTTCGGTGACAATCGCGTAAACAGGCAAACGCCCAAGGCCAATTCCAGGCCCGGAACCAGCAAGACAGCCACCCCCTCGATCCACTGCGGCAGAAATCCGGCATCCTGAATGGACTTTTGAAAAGCAGGCAGATCGCCAATTTTTGAAAAGGCCGCCAGAAGAAAAATAATTCCAAGCACGACCGAAGCCGTTCGGGCGCCAAATTTCAGAATCCTGGCCGTGTTCATAGTTGCGCGTTCGCCACATCAAGCTTCATTTGTTCCGACATGCTGATCGGAAGACGGCAGCTTCTCCATTCCGGCCACCCCTCCGCGTATATTTTGACATTGTCCAGCCCTCGTTTCATGAGTTCTCGCGCCGCCAAAAAGCCCGCTCCACAATCCAACACCCCATTGCAGTAGATTATTACTGCGGGGGCCTCCTTCCACAGGGCAAGTTGTCGCTCCGGGAGTTGAGTGAGAGTTTCGCCGGGTAAGTTCCGCGCCCTCTCAATATGGCCATAGTCGTAGAACTGGCTGGGGCGCACGTCCAGGAACACGACTTCGGGGTTATGAAAAAATCGCAAAGTCATTGCCAGCGTGATGGTTTCAATAGAAATCGCCGGTTCCTTTGCGACTGGCTTCAGAGGTGGCGCGAACAACTCCTGCCAATACACTTGATCCTGGGTCAGGTAAATCGCGGCGCTGCAGACGAGGGCGAAGCCCGCAATCTTACTAATCGCCAATGCATTGATTGGTTCCGAAAGAAAAGTTGTGCGATTCATGAGTGTGACATTTTTGCGCGCCATTCCGAGCCAGCGAAGAATCCCGAAAATTATCCAGTGCGAGATTCTTCGCTCGAAATGGTGACTGCGTTCTCAAGCTGATATACCGCCTATCCGTCCCACTTCTGGACAAAGAAGTACCGAGATGCGTTTGGGGCGCATCTAAAATGCCATTCACGCTGAACCAGGATGTTTTATTTCCAAGCCCCCGGTTTGTGCCATTTCGGGCGGACTCTTTTTATTCGTGGGTGCAGTTTGAAAGGCATCTCGCCAATCTTCGCTGGCAACGGATTATCTTCTCAATATCCGATCCCGCATCCATTCGGCATATCACATTTTCATTGATACATTCAGCGCATGTTTGAGCATAGCTTGAAATGCCTGATACGAGTGATACCGCAATAATTAACGCTAGTTTTTTCATATATTTATTTTGTTTTTTGGTCTCGCCATGTTTTAACACGCCGTGTATAGATTTTTACTGTTAAGTTACTGTGCTCGGAAATTGAATTTATAGTCACGATTTTATAGCCCTGAGGCACCTCAAACAAATCATCGGCCAGAGGCAGGCCATATTCCACCTTGGAATATTCGTGTTTGTCAATCAGATCTCCGTCCTTGCCATATTCTTTAGTCGCCCATATGACGTGCGACTCTTTACCCACGATAAACTCGTACAGGGAAGCTGTTTTATCTGCCGCTTTGGGCAGCGGCGGAATCTGGCTGCTTTTTTTGTTTGAGGAAGGTTCGCCTCGGTGCTTAACCATGATTTCGTTGATGTATCGCTCCCTTAACTCCAGTTGATTCTTATAAACGTCCGGCGCCAGCGTCATCACGATCTTGTAGGACGGCACACCGTTGAACTGCACCTCCTTGACACGATAGACATTCTGCTCGACAATCGGCGGTTTGTTGAAATTGGGATCGATTCCAGCTATCGCTTTTTTCTCCTCGGATTGGTACTTTAAGAAAAGTGCCAGTTTATCTTCTTCATGCAACTCCCAAATGCCTTCCGCGTTCACTAAAGAGGTGAGATTAAATGGAGGCTCGAGAGAAGGTTTTCCATCTGTCCCTACTGCGTCAATGCGGGAGAGCCTCTGCCCGTCCCGGGATAGCTTTTTGGACTCTGTCATCTCAAGCTCCAGATCATCATCACTTATCACGGTAACCGTCGAAGTTGCCTCGTCAGCGAGGAGCAGCGCTTTTTTTAGAATCTCATATCCGTTCGGCGAAATCCCGGGCGTGTCGGCGGCGAATGATGTGCTGAACCCAGCCGCATGGACGAAGCAAACAGCAGCCACGATCGTGCAGACGACATGGTGAGAGCAGTGGAAGTGATTTTTCATGCGATGTGAGAGACACAAAGAAATGGGATTTTGCGCCCTATGAAGTTTGGACACGATGAGAAACCAAAATCGCAGGAATGCAATCCCGCTCTTTACAGGAAGCCGGGAGATGTCAGCGGCCCGTTCGAGTGCCGAGTGCCGAGTGCCGAGTGCCGAGTGCCGAGTGGCACGGGCGGGCGATTCGTCGTTCGACATGGACTGGTGGTTTGCATTTGCTGGGTCGGGTTGTCGCACACCTCCCCGGGGGAGTGTAAAGGAAAACGTTTCGCCATTTTGCAGTCCCCAACGGGGATTTGCCGGCTTCGTCACCCTTCGGGCTGCGCTCCGCAGGCGATCTCCGCTCCGGCCTCCTCCAGGCCGCCTGCGCTGGCGGCTTGTCCCCTTTTGCTCCGGTCCCGGCAGATGCTCCGCAAACACGCTGCCCCGGTTTGATCAAATGGACTCGACCCACCTGGCGTAGTCGTCCGACACGGCGGTCGGATCGACGGCGATGATCTCCGGCGTGTCATACGGATGCAGTTCCCGCAGCCGGGTCTCCAGGTCCGGAAAGCGCTCGGCGGTGGTTTTCAAAAGGACGCAGGTTTCCGCGCTGTCCTCGATCTTGCCCTCCCACGCGTAGATCGAACGCGCGCCGGGAACGAGTGTGCCGCAGGCGGCGAGTTTTTCTTCCACGAGGATGCGGACGACGCGCGCCGCGTCATCGGAGTTCGCGAAGGTCGTGAGAACAAGGCGAATCATTGCGATGGCGCAAGCGTCGCGAGTCCAGTCGAAAGGGCCAAGCAAGGCTCCCCATGAGCGTATCTCCGAAGATCCCGGCCGGGAGGGCGAAGCTCCTGCTGAGCCGATTTTGATCACGGCTCGGCGGGAGCCTCGCCCTCCCAGATTCAACGATTCCGAGCCAGCGAAGAATCCCGAAAATTATCCAGTGCGAGATTCTTCGCTCGAAATGGTGACTGCTTTCTCAAGCTGATATACCGCCTATCCGTCCCACTTCTGGACAAAGAAGTACCGAGATGAGTTTGGGGCGCATCTAAAATGCCATTCACGCTGAACCAGGATGTTTTATTTCCAAGCCCCCGGTTTGTGCCATTTCGGGCGGACTCTTTTATTCCATTTCGGCCCTTATTAGGCACCTCTTTAATGCTTGCTTGCACCTGATTTGCTCCCCCTGCGTGTTGGCAGCCGCGCTGCATGCCTCATGGTCCGCTCTGCATTCCTCCGCTGTTTTGGCATAGCTGGAAATGCCTGATACGAGAGATACCGCAAGAATTAACGCTACTAGTTTGTTCATATATTTATTTTGTTTTCCGGGCACCAGCTATTTAAAGCGATCTGAAAAAATTCGCACCGTTAGGTCGGTGTGCTCGGAAAGTGAATTTACTACAATTATTTTATAGTCCTTAGGCACCTCAAACAAATCATCGGCCAGAGGCAGGCCATATTCCACCTTGGAATATTCGTGCTTATCAAACAGATTTCCGTCCTTGCTGTATCTTTTAGTCGCCCATATGATGTGCGACTCTTTGTCGATGATAAACTCGTATAGGTAAGCTGTTTTATCTGCCGCCTTAGGCATAGGCGGAATCTGGTCTTTTTTTCTCTTTGAAAAAAGTCCAATGCGCCGCTTAGCAATGATTTCATTGATGAATCTTTCCTCTAACTCCAGTTGATTCTTATAAACGTCCGGGGCCAACGTCATCACTATCTTGTAGCAGGGCACGCCGTTGAATGCCACCTCCTCGACGCGATAGGCATTCTGCTCGACAATCGGCGGTTTGTTAAAATTGGGATCTATTCCAGCGATCGTTTTTTGCTCCTCAGCTCTGAACTTTAAGAAAAGCGCCAGTTTATTTTCTTTATCCAACTCCCAAATGCCTTCCGCGTTCACTAAATTGGTTTGATTAAATTGAGACTGGAAAGAATTTTTTTCCTTTCCATCTGTCTCTGTTGTTCCATCTGTCTCTGTTGAGTCAATGCGGGAGAGTCTCTGCCCGTCCCGGGACAGCTTTTGGTACTCTGTCATCTCAAGCTTCAAACCGTCGCCGACGTCGCTACTTTCCACGGTGAGTTTCGAAATTGCCTGATCAGCGACGAGAAATGCGTTTTTTAGAATCTCATATCCATTCGGCTTAATGCCGGGCGTGTCGGCGGCGCATAATATGCCCGGGTAATTTGCAAGGCAGCCACCAAGCACGAGAAACCCCAACGAAGCGAGTCGAGACAGTGCGGTGAAACCGCGGCCCAGCCCTGGGAGTCTTTCGACTCTGATCTCAAGGCCGAGGGGCTTGGAGCGGGGAGGAAGCGAAAGTTGTTCGACAGGCACCGGACACAAACGCCTCACCCCCGGCGAGAAAGAGCAGGCGGCTGGCACAGTGGCAACGGCGAGCGAAGTGGAACCACGCGCCCCCAATGGAGTTTGGGCATGATGAAAACAAAAATCGCCAGAATGCAATTCCGGGTTCTTGACGAAAATCCAGGAAATGTCAGCTGCCCGTTCGAATGCCGAGTGCCGAGTGCCGAGTGCCGAGTGCCGAGTGCCGAGTGCCGAGTGCCGAGTGCCGAGTGCCGAGTGCCGGAGCGGCACGGGCGGGCGATTCGTCGTTCGACATGGGTTAATGGTTGCATAAGCTCGATGTGCTTTTGGCGTAATTTTGGAATAAAACAAGAAAAGGTTTTAGAGTTCTTTTCCCTTGGGCGCATGCGCCCGCTGCCGGAAGACCCAGGAGGAAAACGCGGCGGACTCGGTGTTCACGTAAGGGAAGAGTAGCACAAGCTGCCAGTTTGTGATCCTTCAACACGCACAAGCTGGGTCGGAGACCGCCGAAGGCAACCATGTGCCACTAACCCGCCGGCTCAACTCTCGCCGTGGGGTTTTGGCGGGAGGGCGGTGCGCGATTGTTTCTTTGGTGGCACGGCGGGCACGGCGGAATCCTGCGCCGGGATCTGTCCCGCCGGACGAAGGGAAACCATGTAGGCCACGAGCGCGTCAACTTCGTAGGGCGAAAGTTTGTTGCCGTAGGCGGGCATATTGCCGCCACCCTGAATGATCTGTCGGATGAGTTGGTCTTTGGTCAGCCGGGTGCCGACATCCGCGAGATCGGGACCGCGGTGTCCACCCTCGCCGTCAATGGCGTGGCAGTTGCGGCATTGTTTGTTTTGCAGCAGCACGAGGCCCTGGAGTTCCAGCGGACTGCGCCCGATCACGCGGGATTTTTCCGTCGGCGTGCTGGTCCAGGCGTCCATATCCGGCGACCAGGGCGAGGTGTGTCCGAGGTACGTTAAAATACCGAGAACGACATAGCAGAGAATGACGGTGATGACCGCGATGGGCCGGCGGCGCCAGCTTTTCTCGCCGGTGTTATTGACGAAAGGCAGAGCGAATAAAATGAGCAAGATGACCGGGCCTCCGGCGAGGAGCAGGAAGGTTTCGGTGTAATCAGGCAGCAACGCCGCCACGGCAAAGATCCAGAGGAAATAAAAATCCGGTCGCGGCACGGTATCGATCTGGGTGGGATCGGCCGGTCCGTTCGGCATTTTTGGACCGAAGACGGCGGCACAGAAAAGGATGCCAAAGATCACGACGGCCGCCGCGATGAGATCCTTGCTGATGGCCTTGGGGAAAAATGGGACACCCTCCTTTTTGATGATGGCGGCGTATTCCTGATCGTAGGTCTCTCGCCGGACGACATGACCGGGTTTGGGATATTCGTTGATGCCCTTGGTCAGAACCATGCGGAGATGGAGGCTGACGAGGGCCAGAATCGAACCCGGAAGAATGAAAACGTGCAGGGTGAAAAAACGGGAAAGCGTGTCGCTGTTGGTGATCGGCCCTCCCAGCATGAGGTGAACAAGCTGCTCCCCGACGAAAGGCACCCGGCCGGCGATCGCCGCGCCAATGCCCAGGCCCCAATAAGCGTCCTCGTCGAAACGCATGACTTGGCCGGTGAAGGCCAGCCCGAGGGTCAGGATCATCAGGATGCATCCGGATATCCACGTGATTTCACGCGGATACTTATAGGCGCCGAAAAGGAAGACCTGGGTCATGTGCAGGAACATGATTCCCACCATGAAATTTGAGCCCCAGAAATGCATGCCGCGCAGGAACCAGCCCAGCGGCTGTTGGAAAGTCAGATACATCAGGGTCTCGTAGGACTGCGAGGCCGAGGGCACATAGACGAAAGCCAGCAGCGCTCCGGTGAGCACCTGGATCATGAAGCACAACAAGGTCGCGCTGCCGAAGACGTAGAACCAACTGCCGGAGCTCTTCGGCACATGATGGCCCGCGGTGGAGGCGAACAGCTTGCTGACGTGCAGCCGGTCGTCCACCCAGAGACAAACATTGCGGAAGATCTCGATCATACCTTGGGATTGGCCAGCGTGGGCATGATGCCGCCCTTGACGAAAAGTTCATCGTTCTCGACCCAGTTCTCGTAGGTGTAAAGCGGCCGGGGCGGGGGTCCCGAGGCATGGGTGCCGTCCTGATAAAATACCCCGCCATGGCACGGGCACATGAAGAGTTTGGACTCGTCGAACCAACGCACGGGGCAACCGAGGTGGGTGCAGTTGATGGCAAAGACTTGGAAATCGTTGCCGGAGATGTGGCGAACCCAGCAGGGAATTTCGGCTGTGTCGCCATCCCAATTCCGGGCGTAGGGATTTTTGTAGGATGCCAGACGGGTGCTGCCTTCAGGGAAATTGCTAACCGGCCCGAGGGAAATCTTCTTAAGCGGAAATTTTTGCGCGAAGCTGGAAAGCGCGTAGCCAATGATGGGAATGCCGATGGCGGCTGCCGCGATGGCATTGAGGCCGAAGCCGACTTTAAGCAGGAAGTCCCGGCGGTTGGACTTGTCCTTGCCCTCGCAGGCGCATTTCTCGGGTTCGTTGGGAGCAGGCGTGTTCATGCGTTTCTTTTCTTACGGTTTCGCCGGGACGAGGGGCTGCCCGAATTCATTCTTTCTCTGCGAAATCAGCCAGGCGACCAGGTCGGAAATTTGCTGCTCGCTCAGAGGCTGGCCGGCAAGCGCGGTCTGATAAGTAGGAATGCCCAACTCCGGGCGTCCGGTGATGATGAGTGTGCGCAAATATTGGTCGCTGGAAAGCCCGAGAAAGGCGGGGTTGGCTAGGAATCCATCCGCAACCATGCCCTCACCGGCTGTCTGGCGCAGGCCGGCGACATACGCGGCATAGATTGGCTCACCGGCCATCGCGTTGCCAGGCGGGGCACTGTAGGGAGGAAGTCCGGCCGGGGCGTCGGATTTTTTCCAGGCCATGATGCCCTGCACCAGAACGGTGATCTGCGCGTCGGTCAACAGCCCGCCATTGGCTTGGGAAAAGGGCGGCATCAACGTGCCGGGGACTCCCGCCGCAATGATTTCCCGCAGTGTTTCCGGCGGGATTATCGCGAGGTAGAGGGGATCATCCAAGGCAATCGAGCCGGAGATTGCCCCGGCATTGCCGTGACAGCCCAGGCAATTCTGGGTGAAGAGTTGCTGGAAATTTGCCACCGCTGCGGGCGCGACATAGGCCTCGTCTTTTCTGGGTTTGCCCGGCATCCAGTCACAGGCCGGCAGCAGAAACGCAAGCACCGCGGCGATGATGGCGGACAAACCCGGAGGGCGGGCATCCTGCCCGCCTTGACCAGCGCCTGCGTCGATAGGACGCTGAAAAAGAATGTGCTTGTTTTCCGCCAATCCAACCTTTGCCGGATTCTCGCTAATGTAGCGAAGGACATGACACAAATGCTGTTCGCTGCGAATCATGCGATCCCAATAATCCTCCATCCAGACGCGGCCCGTCCGGTGCAATACACGATTGATTTCATTGGCGGAATAACTTTTCCAAGAGTGAAGAATGTCCTCGATCTTCCAAAGACCCAAGGGACGGAAAAGCACATGCACATGATTGGGCATGACGGCAAAGGACTGCATGACATAGCGCTCGCCGTCAAAATGCCGGAGTGCAAGGGACACGATCTGTGCCACGCGATCATCGCGCAAAATACAATCGCCGCTGCCAAGGTCCAGCCAGTCATCGACTCTCTTGGAAAATGTGTCGTCATACTGCGCCTCCTCTTCTTCGCTCCAAGGCTGGGGATGCGCGGACAACCAGGTCTTCCTCTCCAGGGTAAAATCGCGCAGTTTGGCGACAGGAAGAGAATCGGCGAGACGAAAGGTGACGAAATAGGAGACTCCCTCCTGCTGCCAATGCGGGAGACGATGTTCATGGATGCTGACAGCCTCGCGAGGATTAAAAAATGAGGGCAGGACATTCTGTCCTCCCGTGGCGGCCAGGATGGCCGCCCTCCGTAGATCAGCACTCATTTTTCGTCCTCCGTTTTGAGTTTGGCTTCGACGCCAAGTTTCTCCGCGAGGGACCAGCTTTGCATGGTTTCCACCTTGGTGGATTTGAAAACGATGAACCCGCACACCGCGCCGAAGGCGACCTGGCAGATAATGAACCAGAACCAATCCACCCCGGCGGCAAGTTTCGGATCGACAAACCGCATGGAGGCAAAAATCAAACCACTCCACATCAGCGGGGTAACGATTCCTCCCCAGAGCCACTCGAGTTTGCGGGGCAACATGGGCAGCAGGGCGGCGTAGAGGAGGCCCACCATGATCGAAAGCGTGATGTGGGCGATGCTGCCGACGATGATGCCGGTAAGGCTGAACGCACGCAGTGTTTCCATACTGGCCTGCGCGAGGGACGGCACCCCGGCGGCGGCGAGAAGATTGATGGGATACCAAATGCTCCCATATTTCCAAAGGCCCCAAACGCAGGCGAGCACGGCCATGACGACCGCGCCAACGATCCCACCAAAAACGCCCGCCATGTAAGGATGCACCTCGATGGGAATGCGCGCGCGGTGGGGGACGTTGCCAATTTTGAGAACTTGCACGGCCTGACTGGCGGTTTGGATCGGAGCCGGCCCCTCCGAAGGTGGCCGCACGGGAACTGGTTCGTGCTTGGGATGCGGAAAGACGTCCTTGCACCAGCCGATCGCGCCGCTAAGGCCGACGAGAACACCAATCACCGAGACCGCGAAGTTTGTGACCATGCCGGCAAAAAGGAGCAGCAATCCAAAGGCGGTCATGATCGGCCACGCGGTCGGCGTGGGAAGATCGATGGTGGCGGGCAGTTTTTGGGAATCCTTGTCCATGGTCAGTAGCGCACGCTGATGAAGTAAACGACGGTCACGACGACGAGCCAGATTGCGTCCACGAAATGCCAGTACCAGGAAACCATTTCGATGTGTTCATGGTGGTCCTGGGGGATTTTGCCCAGCAGGGTGAGGAGCCAGACGGTGCTGAGCAGGAAAAGTCCGATAAAGACGTGGCTGAGGTGGAGACCAACGAGGGCATAGAAGGTTGAACCGAAGACGTTGGTGCTGATGGTGAGATTTTTCCCGTAGATCAGATGCATCCACTCCGTGCCGGTGAAATAAATAAAATACGCACCCAGCGCGATGGTCAGTCCCCACCAGAGGAGAAATCCGAAGCGGTTGACTCTGCGCAACATGATTTCCGCCAGGAAAATCGTGGCGCTGCTGCTGAAAAGCGCGATGCTGCCGAGCCAGGGAAATTCAAGAACTTCTCCGGGATAGGGGCCATTCAAGCTACGGCCCATGTAGAACAGGTAGGCCACGACAAAGATGGTGAAGAGCGCGGACTCGGTGACGATCAGGCAAATCATTCCCGCCTTGCGCTGGGACGGTAACCGCCACGGAGAACCGGTCCCGCTCGGGTCGTTGATCATATGGGCGGGTTCGCCCGCGTGAAGGTGTTCTGCGCTCATTCAAATTTCCAGTCGGGATCCTCGGGATGTTTCAAGTCCCACAGCGGGCGGCGGCTTTTCACTTCGGGAAGGTTGGCGAAATTGTATTCCGGCGGGGGCGAGGTCGTGGACCACTCCAGCGTCCAGGCGTCCCACGGATCATCGCCGGACTTTTTGCCTTTGAAGTAGGAGTAAATCAAATTGATGACGAAGCACAAAATGCCGGGGATCTGGATAAGAACACCAATGCTCGAAAGCAGATTCCAAACCTCCCAGCCGCGTCCTTCTTCGTAGGTGAAAATGCGCCGCGGCATGCCAAGGATACCGGCGATGTGCTGCGGGCCGAAGGTGAGATGGAAGCCGATGGTGAACAACCAGAAATGCCAGTGGCCCAGCTTTTTGCTGGGCATCCGTCCAAAGGCCTTCGGGTACCAGTAATAAATGCCCGCGAAGATCGTGTAGAGCAGGCCGCCGATGAGCACATAGTGGAAATGCGCCACCACGAAATACGAATCACTAAGCTGCCAGTCAAACGGTGCCACCGACAGCATCACACCGGTTAATCCGGCAATGAGAAACTGGAAGAGAAAGCCGATGCAGAAAATCATGGGCAGATCGAAACGGATTTTTCCCCCGTACATGGTGCCCAGCCAGTTGAAGATTTTGATGCCGGTGGGAATGGCAATGATCATGGTAGAGATAGCAAAGAACGTGTTGCCCAGCGAGGTCATGCCCACGGTGAACATGTGGTGCGCCCACACGCTCAGACTGATAAAGGCGATCATCAGGGTGGCCGCAACCATGATGGGGTATCCGAAGATGGGCTTGCGGGAAAAAACCGGAATGACCTCCGAGGCAACGGCAAACCCGGGCAGCATCAGAATGTACACCTCGGGATGACCGAAGATCCAAAAGAAATGCTGCCAGAGAACGGCTGATCCGCCGGCTTGGGTGTCGAAAAATTTCGCATCCAAATAGCGGTCCAGAATGAGCATAATCTGGCAGGCCGAGAGCGGCGGCATGGCAATGATGACCAGAAAAGCCACCACAAGGAACATCCAGACAAAGAGTGGCAATCGCCCAAGGGTCATGCCTTTGCAACGCAGGCACAACGTGGTGACGATGATATTGATCGCGGTGGCGATGCTGCCAATGCCGCCCATGAGCAACGACAGCGTCCAGTAATCCGTGCTGTGTCCGCGCGAGAAGGCCTTGGCGGTCAGCGGCGAATAGGCAAACCAGCCGACATCCGGCGCGGAACCTGCAGCGTAGAGGCCAGGACCGGCCAGGTAGCTGAAATAGAGCAGCAACCCGCTGAAGAAAAAGACCCAGAACCCAAAGGCATTCAGCCGCGGAAAAGCCATGTCCCGCGTGCCGATCATGAGGGGGATCAGATAGTTGGCGAAGCCGAAGATAATGGGCATGCCGACGAGAAAAACCATGGCCGTTCCGTGCATGGTGAAAAGACGGTTGAAAACATCCGGCTCCAGCAACTTGCCGTTCGGAAACGCCAGTTGCATGCGCATCATCGTGGCCATCAGTCCGGCGACGACAAAAAACAACAAGCCGGACCCGATATACATCAGTCCGAGTTTTTTGTGATCCACGGTGAAGACCAACTCCTGCGCGATGCGCGTGAACGAACCGCGCTCCTCCCCCACCCGTTCGGGTTCGGGTGCCTTGAAGTTTTCGTCAACGATGGTGTCAGACATGCTATTTCAAGGTTTTCAAATAGGCGACAATGGCATCCACCTCGGGGTCGAGGAGTTGCATGTCCGGCATCAGGCAGCCCACTTTCAGCTTCTGCGGATCATCCACCCAAGCCCAAAGCGTCTTGTCATTCAACTCGGCGACGCCGGCCCCGATCGTCTGGCGGGTCGTCAATTTGGTCAGATTGGGACCAAAGACACCCTCCGCAACCGAGCCGTCAACCGTATGGCAGTTCATGCAGGAATAACCGTAGAAAAGCTGGTGCCCTTTGATTTCCTGGGCGGTCTGAGGCGCGGCAGGCGGAGTTTTCTGCGAAGCTACCCATTTTTCAAAACCCTCCGGCGTGTGCACAATCACCCGCAGCAACATATTGGCGTGCTGGGTGCCGCAATACTCAGCGCAGTTTCCAAAATAAACGCCCGGCTCGTAGGGATCGAGCCAGGTGTCGTTGGTCTTGTTCGGCACGACGTCCGTCTTGCCGGCCAGCTGGGGCACCCAAAAACTGTGGATGACATCGGCGGATTGCAAAACGACGTGCGTTGGCGTGGCCTTGGCCGGATCGCGGTTGCTCACCGGAATATGCACCTCGTTGGCCGTCACGATGCCAAGGTCCGGATAATGAATTTCCCACCACCACTGATGCCCAACCACCCGGACTTTCAGCGCATTTTCCGGCATCTTCATGTCCTGGATTTCTCCAATGGTGCGGCTGGTCACAAGGACTAGAACGACCGTGATCAGGATGGGAATGACCGTCCAGGCCAGCTCGATGTTGGTGCTGCCGTAGATCTGAGGCGGTTCCCGGCCGTCATCCCGGGCCGGCCGGCGGAATTTGATCACGATGAAAACCAGCAGCCCCGTGACCACGACAAAGATCCCCGCGCAAATGATCAGCACCACGTAGGCGGCTTCACTGATCATGACCGCAGGGCGGGACAGCGGCTGGAAGATGTCCGTGATCCGGCGCATGGGATATTCCAAACCAGCGGGTTCGGCAAAGGCAGGGGTGAGGAAAACGCAAATAGCTGCGAAAATCCTGAAAACCAGCGATAAAAGTGATCCCCGCAAACTCACGACTGCCTCGTTAACCAACCTTTTCCTTCAAGGGAATCCTTTTTTTGACGGCAAGGGCGCGACAGGTGTGATTAAAAATGGGTGCGAGGGAGGAGATGCGTGGAGAAAATCCCCGCAGGGCGCACAGGCATCTGCGAGATTGGCTGATTCTCCCAGTATTTACCGAAAGCTGGCATTGTCGGCGGCAAATATCTCCCGTCCCCCCCCCCCGCGACCGCATTGCTGAAAAGCTCAATAACCGGCCCAGAATACGGCTGGGTTTCAAAACTCCCAACGAGGTTTATACGATAGACCTTCTGGTCTTTGTTCCCTGGTATAATCGCTAACGCAACCGCAACTTGGATTGCTTGCCTCCAGAGCAAACCGACGACAAGAAGAATAAGATAAACCCCTCCTGGTGGTTTTGCTTAGAGGCTGTCTAAAAAGTAGCTTTTTAGACAGCCTCTAAGATGATCAAGCGACACTTGGAAAATATCCTCACTTATCTTCGTCATCCCATTACCAACGCGGTGACAGAAGGTCTTAATAGCAAAATCCAAGCCATCAAAGCCAATGCCCGCGGCTTTCGTTCCTTCCAAAACTATCGCACCCGCATCCTCTTTTTTTGTGGAAAGCTCGATCTTTACCCATTATAAAACCGGAAGAGCCCTCAAAACCAAATATCCCGACCTGCATGCCCAGATCCCCGGCCGGGCCTGGCGCAAGGATTGGGTCGTGCATAGTGAGCCCGTCGGAACCGGCAAAGCCGCTCTCACCTACCTGTCTCGCTACATTTATCGCACGGC
>JBGTGQ010000080.1:0-77844 GCA_041746635.1 Terrimicrobiaceae bacterium
CAGTCTTCGTAGCCTTTGCCGTAAAACTCCTCGCTGGTGACATCAATGATCTCGGGCGTCGGATCGCCGGGTTTGCGGAAGTGTTTGTCGAAGAGCGCGATCATCTTGTGCGCGAGTTCCTTGATCGTGACTTCGTTTTCCGGCGTGCCGATGTTGAAAATCTGTCGGTCGCAGGACCCGTTCGGGTTGTCGATGATGCGAACGATGCAATCGACCGCGTCGTCGATGTAGGTGTAGGCGCGGAAGTTGGCCCCGCCGTCCACCAGCTTGATCGGCGTGCCGTAGAGCAACGCATTCATGAAGTGGCTGAAAACGCGGGGGTTTCCCGTTTGCTCGCTGGGCAGATAGTCGATGCGCGGCCCGATGAAGTTGAACGGCCGGATGATCGAGTAGTTGAGACCCTGTTCGATGCCGTAGGCGTGCAGGACCCGCTCCAGCAGCTGCTTGGCGCAGGCGTAAATCCAGCGGTGGTTTTTCACCGGTCCCATGATGAGCGGGGTTTCGTCCTCGATGAAGGGCTGGGGAAATTCGGCCGAACTCTGGCCGTTGGCCTTGGCGGCGGTGATGCCGTAAACTTCGCAGGTCGAGAACTGGACGATGCGCTTTTTGTGCTTCACGCAATAGTCGGCGATCTTGAGGTTCTCGATGAAGTTGAGCTTGAAGACATCCACCGGATTGCTGACGTAGAGGCTGGGATTCGCCCGCGCCACCAAGTCCACGATCAGGTCGTGTTCGATGGTGAGTTGTTCGAGTTTTTCCTCGCTGCCACGAATGTCGAAATCGATGTAGTTGATGTCCCCGCTTTTGACCGTGTCGTCGAGTTTCTCGCGGTCGATGTCGAGGGCGGTGATCTGGTGTTTCCCGTCCTTGACAAGACGTTCGGTGAGATTGGCGCCAATGAATCCACCGGCCCCCAAGAGTAATATCTTCATGAAAAATGAACTGCCTGTATTTCTTTCTTTCGCGAGCGTGCCGGGTCCATGTTTTTCCTAATGCACTGACGTCCGGTGCTCAGCCATGAGATTGCGGTAATGTCCGCCGAGATGTCTAGCCATCATTTTCAAGACGTTGATTCCGTAGGGAATCGGACGCAGGCTGGAAACCTCATCGTCATACCGGGTCGGGATGGGGAGCTGGGCGCATTCCCAGCCCAGAAGCTTCGCCAGGACGATCATTTCGGCGTCGAAGTTGTAGTTGTCCTGGAGACGCTCGAAGGGCGTCCGCTCCAGCATGGGGCGGGAATAAAGCATATAACCGCTGTGGAACTCCGCCATGCGAGTCTGAAAAACGATGTTTTCCATCACCGTGAGCGCACGGTTCGGAATGTAGCGCACCAGCGGCATCCCTCCCTCCCGCGCCCCGCCGGCGATCATCCGGGACCCCTGCACAATATGGAATTTTCCCTCCAGAATCGGATTCATCAGATCCAGGACCAACTCCGGGGGGTACTGGCCGTCAGCGTGGACGACCGCGAAGGCCCCCGCCCCAAGTTCCAACCCGCGCTTCAAACCCGTCTTCTGGGCACCGCCGTAGCCTCGATTCACCTCATGATGCACGACTTCAACGCCGGGCCATTTGGTTTTGAGATCCTCGGCCACCTCGCCGGTATTGTCCGGACTCTTGTCGTTCACAATGATCGCGACGCCGTCATCCCAGAATGCTTGCGGAATTCGCGGCAGCACGCCGGGCAAAGTCTTGGCCGCACGATAAGAGGGTATGACGATGGCTTTCTTCATGAAAAGGGCCTCATCAAACCGGCGCGACTGTCTCCGGTCAAGCGACGCGGCTTTTGGCAGACAAAAAACCGGAGGCCCGATGCTTCCCTACCCGCTGGAATTTTCGTTCCCACCCGCAATGGATTTGCTAAGCATAAAGCATTAGCCCCCTTCCCAAGAAATCGTGAAATACTTCCGGGCACGTCCTCTCATTGCGGCGGCACTGGCCGTCACCATTGTTCTTGCCGTGGCCTCCAGTGCCTGGTGGCTGCTGCAAAAGATCAGCCTGCCGGAGCAAAAACCCCTGCTGGAATCGGTTCTTTCGTTTTTAACTGGGCTGGCCGCGCTTGCCTTCGGAACGGGAGCGTGGGCCCTGGCTTCGGCCGAATTGCATGCGAACGAGCAACGGTCGAAGCTGGAGCGGGTCCTCAACACGTCCCTGCACGGTTTTACCGTGCTGGAGGCTGTCCGCAATGCCGCGGGATTCGTCTGTGACTTTCGGCTGCAATTTTTCAACAAAGAGGCTGGCGTGATCATGGGCCTTGACTATGAGCCGCTGAAGACCCACCCCATGCTCGAATCGGCCTGCGCGGGCTTCGATGCGGAAACTTTTGAAAAGTATCGCAGCGTGGTGGAAACCGGAGAGCCCCTGGCTTTCGAGCGCTTCTATTCACACGAGAATGTTTCCCTCTGGATTTACACCCGGGTGGCAAAATTTGAGGATGGGGTTGTCGCCACCTTCGCCAACATTAGTGAGCGAAAGCAGATTGAGGTGCAGGCGCAGAAAAATATCGCGCTGCTGAAAATGACCGGACACATGACCCGATCCGGCGGATGGGAGGTCCTCTACCCCGATCGCACCATCAAGTGGTCGCCGGAGGTGCACGACATCCACGAGGTGCCGGCAGACTTTGAACCCGACTTTGAAAAAGCGATTAATTTCTATCCTCCGGGGTCGCGGGAGACCTTCGTCGCGGCTTTCGAGGCCTGCGAACGTGAGGGAAAACCTTACGATCTCGAAATAGAGTTTGTCTCGGCCAAGGGTCGCCGGCTCTGGATCCATACAATGGGGCGCGCGGAATACGCTGGGTCGGGAACACTGTGGCGGATCTATGGAACCTTCCAGGATGTCACCGAGTCCAAAAAATCGGCCTTGGAAGCGCTGGAAAGCCGGGAGCAACTCCAGCTCGCCCTGAGCGGAGCCGACATGGGCCGTTGGGACTGGAATCTTCCCACCGGACGCCTCCAGGCCGATGAAGGAACGGCCCGCATCCTCGGCTACGATCTCGCCGAAATGGAGCCGACCAACGACTACTGGAACAGCCTCATTCACCCCGACGATTTGGCCTCGGTCGATCAAGCCGTCGTCCGTCATCTCAATGGAGAGGACCCGATCTTCGAAGCTGAATACCGCATGCGTTCCAAAAATGGCGAGTGGCGCTGGGTGCTCGACCGGGGCCGGGGCATGGATCTTCACGAGGGGAAACCCACCCGGCTCGTAGGCACACTCATTGACATTACGGCCAAGAAGACCCTCGAGGCCGAGCGCCTCACCCACCTCGAAGTCCTGGAGAAAATCACCGCCCAAGCCCCTGGCGCGGTCTATCAATACCGCGTCACCTCCGCAGGCGTTCATTCGTTCATCTATCTGAGCCGACGCATCATCGACGTTTATGACCGCACCCCCGAGGAGATGATTGCCGATGTTTCCCGCGGCTACGACCTCATCCATCCGGACGATGTCGAACGCGTCCGCCAGAGCGCCGCCGATGCGAGTGGTCCGTCCTCGGACTGGCGGCTGGAGTTTCGCATCCTCCACAAGGACGGAATGCGCTGGATCCTGGATCAGTCCACCCCCGAGATCCTGCCCGATGGCGGCATCTTATGGCACGGTTTTCTCATGGACATCACCGACCAGAAGCTGATCGATCAGCAACTGGTTCAGGCCAAAGAGCAGGCCGAGGAGGCCGGACGAGCCAAAGCCCAATTCCTCGCCATGATGAGCCACGAGATCCGCACGCCGATGAACGCCATTCTCGGTTTCGCCGACCTGTTGGCCCAAAAATCCCTGCATTCCGAGGAACAGGACTATGTGAAAACCATCGCCGACAGCGGCGAAGCCCTCCTGCGCATTATTGACGACATCCTCGATTACAGCCGGATTGAAAGCGGGCTGCTTCAACTCGAAAAAACCGTCTTTTCCCCGGAGAAGCTTCTGGACGATCTCAGCATCCTCCTCTCGCCATCGGCGGAAAAAAAAGGTCTCGGCCTGGAGGTTATCACGCTCGGAGACATCCCACTCTACGTGGAGGGCGATATGGGGCGCCTGCGTCAGATTCTTCTCAATCTGGCCGGAAACGCCGTGAAATTCACCCCTTCCGGCACTGTCGCCCTAGGCGTGAAAACGACCCCGTATGATGAAGGACCGGGTCTTATTCGCTTGCAATTCTACGTGCGCGACGCCGGACCAGGTCTCTTCCCGGAACAGGCCGCTCATATTTTCGAACCCTTTGCCCAAGCCGACTCCAGTGTGTCGCGCAAACACGGCGGCACCGGCCTTGGCCTCGCCATCTCGCGCAATCTCGCACGTCTCATGCGCGGCTTCCTGTGGTACGAGAGTGAACCGGGCCACGGAGCCACTTTTTTCCTGGAAGTTCCCCTGCAGATTCCTGCGGATGGGCCCCGACCGGAGGTTTTACCGAGTGTGTGTGACGCTGATTTTGCCAGGAAAAACCCGTTGCGCCTTCTGGCCGTGGATGACGATGCGGTCAATCTGCGGCTAATCGAGCGTATCTTGCAAAAACTGGGTTATGCCCCCCGCGTCACGCACAGTGGTAAACAAGCCCTCGCCCTCTGCGAAGTCGATTGGCCCGAATGCATTCTGCTCGACGTGCAGATGCCCGGCCTCGATGGCTTGGAAGTCGCCCGGCGTCTGCGCGAGATCGAGGCCCGGGAAAAACGACCCCCGATCCATATTGTTGCCCTGACCGCCAATGTCCTCACGGCGGACCGCCAGGCCTGTTTCGCCTCCGGCATGAGCGGCTACCTCACCAAACCGATACGCCGCGAACACCTGGCCCAAACCCTGGCCCAAGCCTCGCGGTCGCCGGAATCCTAGCGGGCCGCAGGCCGGCGGGCCGACGAGCTGAGCACCCAGCAGACCAAACTGAGTACCGCGCCCACGCCGGTTCCGAGCGCGAACTTGAACGGGCTGCCGAAGAGCAAGGGCACGATGATTCCGGATACCAGGGCGAACAGAAGCATGAAAAGAAATGTCTGGAACGAGGCGGCCAGTCCCCGCATCCGCGGAAACATCTCCAGCGTGATCATGCTCATCACCGGAGTCCCCAGCGCCGCCCCGAAGGCATAAATGAACAGCGGCAGCACCGCCCACGGGACTCTCACCGGAAACCACGCGCAATAGGCCAGATTCACCGCCATGGCCACGAGCATGATCACAAAAGACGCACTGATAATCGCCCGCGGCTTGACCCGGTGACTCAAGCGGCCGGCCGCGAAGGAACCCAGAATCATCCCCCCGATCAACGGCAGGAACAACCAACCGAAATCCGTCACCGAAAGATGCAGGATGTTGATGATAAAGGCCGGTGCGGCTGCCACGTAAATCATGATGCCTGAAAAAGCAAGCGCCGTGCTGATCGACCTCAGAATGAAAAACCCATGGCTGCCCACCTTCCAGTAATTTGCCAGCACCACTCGCAGTTGAAACGCCGCTCGTTTTTCCAAGGGCAGACTTTCCCGCAGAAACACCGCGCAAGCTACCAGCAACACGAGAGTGAAAAGCGTGATGAAGATAAAAATCGAACGCCAGCCAAAGGCCGACTGCAACCATCCCCCCAGGATCGGAGCAATCGCCGGAGCCAGTCCGAACACCACGTTGATATACGACATGGCCCGGTGGGCCTTCGCGCCGGAGACCATGTCGCCCACGATGGCCCGCGCCACCACCGCACCGCCCCCGGCGGAAAAACCCTGAAACAGCCGGAACACAATCAGCATCTCCAGCGAATTGGCCAGGGCCGTGCCAACACTGCTGAGCAGATAAAAAAAGAGCGAAATGAGAATGACCGGGCGCCTTCCAAACGAATCCGACAGCGTGCCGTAAAAGAGCGTCATTATCGCGAAAGCCAGCACATAAGCTGTGAGCGTCTGCTGCACCGCCGCATCCGTCGCCGAAAACTCCGCCGCGATCGCCGGCAGAGCCGGCAAATAGGCATCAATGGACAACGCCCCCAACATGGACAAGGCGGCGAGAATGACAATGAGCAGACGGGACATGGAGCGGGCTGAAGTGGGACAGGGAAGGGCGACGTGTCAAGACGATGGATCAGTTTCCCTGAAAAACCACCGCATATCGTCCCCGGCATTTTTTACCCGACCCGAGGCAAGGCATTGCCGCAAAACCAAAGGCCGGCACGATAAACGGCCGGGCTCAGGGAAAATCAGTCCCCATGAGCTTGGCGATTTTCGCCCGCACCCCTTCATCCATTGCGATGATCGGCGGCCAGTTCCTCTTGAACCCCTCGCCCGCCAGCTTCTTCGTGGCATCAATGCCCAGTTTGGAACCGATGGCAATTTCGCTGGTGGCATGGTCGAGCACATCGGACGGACCCTTGGTGAAGAGACTGTCCCGCTGCGGATCGGTATTGGCACAGAGCCGGAACAAGACGTCGCTCGTGTTGTGGACATTCACCTCGGCATCCACCACCACGATATACTTGGTGAACATCATCTGCCCCATCCCCCACAGCCCGTGCATGATTTTGTAGGCCTGCATGGGATAGGTTTTCTTGATCGAGACAAAAACCGCATTGTGAAAAACCCCCTCGGCGGGCAGGGCCATGTCCACGATCTCCGGGAAGTTCATTTGGAAAATCGGCAGAAAAATTTTCACCGACGCCCCCCCCATATAGAAATCCTCCATCGGGGGAATCCCCACAATTGTGGCCGGGTAAATCGCGTCCTTGCGATGGGTGATGGCCGTGATATGAAAAACCGGATACGGTTCCGGCAGCGTGTAGTACCCCGTGTGATCACCGAACGGGCCTTCATCGCGCAGCGGCTCGGTCGGGTCCACATATCCCTCAATGACGAAATCCGCATTGGCCGGAACCTCCAGGTCGTTTGTCTCGCACTTTACCATCTCCACGGACTTCCTGCGCAGATAGCCGGCGAGGAGAAATTCATCCAGTCCATCGGGCAGCGGCGCGGTGGCGGCAAAAGGAAACACCGGGTCGCCCCCCAGAAAAATCGCCACCGGCATGCGTTGGCCGGTTTCGTAATAGCGTCGTCCGTGCCGGGCCGCCACTTTTTGCAACTGCCAGTGCATGCCGGTGGAGCGATTATCATAAATCTGAATGCGATACATCCCGAGATTCCGGTCGCCGGTGTCGGGATCCTGCGTAACCACGCACGGCAGCGTGATGAAACGCCCGCCATCCAACGGCCAGCATTTCAAGATGGGAAGGTTGAGGAGGGTTGGGGGTTGAGAGTCAAGGGTGGAGGGATTTTGCCAATCCGGAGCCGCCGGCCACCCTTCCGATTTCCGATCGTGGGGTGCGGGGGCCCCCACGCCCCGCAATCCGACTTCAAACTTCGTAATCACCTCCTTACAAGGTCCGCTGCCCACCTTTTTTGGCCGGGCGTGGCGCAATTCGAAGGCCGTACCGAGTAGCCTGACTGTTTCGCGCAAACTGGTCGGCGGCTTAGCCTTCATCAACGAACCGAGTTCGGCCGCGACTTCATCCACCGAATCCGCCCCCATGCTCATGGCCATGCGTTTGTGCGAACCCATCGTGTTGATGGCCACGGGAAACGGACTCACCTTCCCGTTGACCGTAGGTCTCTCGATCAGCAAAGCCATGCCGCCTCCGGGTTGCTTCATCTCCCGATCCGCCAACTCCGTGATCTCCAGCTCGGTCGCAACCGGCTCAGTGATGCGTTTGAGTTCCCCCGCCTTGTCCAAAGCCTCCACAAATTCTCGATAGGACGAAAATGCCATGCCTTGCAGTAAACGAAGGACCCGCCACTGGCAACCGCCCGGCGGACAAGCGTGAGAAAAAGATTGTTTTCCACAACAGCGGGGCCATATTTCCCCACCCTTTCCCAAGGAGTCTTAGCTCAATTGGTTAGAGCGCTACCCTGTCACGGTAGAGGTTGCGGGTTCGAGCCCCGTAGACTCCGCCATTCCTGAAAACCGGCCGCAAACGACAGCCCGCTCTACTTCGGATGTTTCCGCCCCAAGCGAATCTGCGGGAGCGCATCGGCTTTCTTTTTTTGAAAGCGGATTCGCACCGTCCGCCAACCTGGAGCGCCTTTTTTTCTCCCGGCGGTTTTCGTGCCGGGCTTTTCTTTTCCGCCAGCCTCCTTGAGCAGGTTCTGAAGTTGCCGGGCGGCATTGGGGGGGAAGATATAACTGCGGCCGTCGCGACGGCCTCCGAGAACTTTCGCGAGTTTTCGGATGGCGGCGGGAGACACTCCGGTTTCCGCACTGAGTTCTGCTGTCGTCATTTTTAATGTGGAGGGTTGCCGTCTTGTAATCCATAGGCGGGGAAATGTCACCACTGCCGGGCCGAACATTTCTTGGCGACTGATTTTACAGCAAATCCGGCCTGCGCAGTTTGGTCAGTTCCATCGCCCGCTCGTTCCGCCACTTTGCGATCGCGGCGTGGTTCCCGGAAAGCAGAATTTCTGGCACCTTCCAGTCGTGGAAATTTTCCGGGCGGGTGTAATGGGGATGATCGAGCAGGCCGGTGGAAAATGATTCCTGCACCGCGCTCTGTTCATCGCCCAGCACGCCGGGAATCAGACGCACAATCGCATCGGTAAAGATCAACGCCGCCAGCGCACCATTGGTCAGCACGTAATCGCCGATGGAAATTTCCTCATCCACCAAGTGATCGGCCACGCGCTGATCCACCCCCTCGTAGTGTCCGCAGATCACGATGATGTGTTGCTCCTGCGCATAAAATTCAGCCACGGGCTGGCTGAATTTCCGTCCCTGCGGAGTCATAAGAACAACCCGCGTCCCCTCCTCGCGCAATTCTTCCAAGGCGCGATGGATGGGTTCGATTTTCATCACCATGCCGGGCCCGCCGCCGTAGGGCGGGGCGTCCGTGGTGCGATGTTTGTCCGTGGCCCAAGCGCGCAAGTCCACCGCCTGAATATCGGCCAGACCCTTTTCGCGGGCGCGCTTGAGCATGCTCTCCCGCAGCACGCCTTCGCAGATTCCGGGGAAAATTGTCAGAATATGAATTTTCAAAGCGCAGCGTGTGATTTTGCATAAAACTCCTAGTCTTCGCCGCAAGCAAGTGTCCAAATCGTCTTCCACCCGTCGCAAACCCAAAAAACCGCCCGCCCGCCCGCGTCGCAGTTTCCGGAGCTGGCTAATCCGCCTCGGACTCAAGCTAGCCTTGCTGGGGCTGCTGGTCTGGGCAGTCATTGCCTTGGGGTTTTATGCGTGGGCACTCACCTTCGATCTCAAAAACATCAGCGACATGCCGCAGCGTTCGGCCGTTTACGACAAGGACGGAAAATTCTACAGCCGCCTCTCCGGCGAGAACCGCATCGTGGTTCCCTTCGACAAAGTCTCCAATGATTTCGTCAACGCGTTGCTCGCCCGCGAGGACACGCGATTCTATTATCACCACGGCATTGACCCCATCGGCATTTTTCGCGCCATCGTGCGCAATTTCATCGCCGGGGGATTTCGCCAGGGTGCCAGCACCATCACCCAGCAACTGGCCCGCAACAGTTTCTCCCTCGGAGGAAGAACCCTCGGCCGCAAAGTCATCGAAGCCGCCCTCGCCTACCGCATCGAAACCGAGCTCTCCAAGGAGGAAATTCTCGAGGCCTACATGAACCGCATCTACTTCGGAAGCGGCTACTACGGCGTGGAAACCGCCAGTCAGGCCTATTTCGGCAAGCCCGCCTCGCGGATGAACCTGCCCGAGGCCGCCATGCTGGCCGGGCTCATCCGCAGCCCGAATCGGTTTTCTCCCCTCAACGATCTCAGCAAATCCCTGCGCGAACGCGATACAGTCCTCGGCCGTATGCGAAAACTCGACTTCATCACCAAGCAGGAACTGGCCGAGGCCCTCGCGTTTGATCCCGTCATCCCCGCCCGGACGCGCAGCGCCCCGCAGGAAAACTGGGCCATGGACTCCATCCTGCGCGAACTCGAACTCGTCATCAACCGCGACCCCTTCGACAACGGCGGCCTGCAGATTTACACCACCATCGATGGCGATCTGCAAAATGCCGCCGAGGCCAGCGTCCGCCGCCGCCTCGAACAGATCGAATCCTGGCCCGGCTTTCCCCACAAACCCATGAAGGCCTTCTCCGCCGCAGTCGTCGCCACGGCCGATTCCATCCCCTATCTCGAAGGCGCCGCCATCGCCATCGACAACAGAACCGGCGGTATCCGCGCCATCGTGGGCGGACGCGACTACGCGCGCAGCAAATTCAACCGCGCCCTCTTCGGCAACCGCCAGATCGGCTCCGCCGTAAAACCCTTTGTCTATGCCAAGGCCTTCGAGCATGGCCTCAAACCCGACGACCGGGTCAGCGATGCCCGCATCCGCCCGGGCGAACTCCCCGCCTCCTATGGCCGCTACGATCCGGCAAATTCCGACAACACCTATCGCGGCGAACTCCCCGCCGCCGACGGCCTCATCCATTCCCGCAACACCATGACCATCCGCATCGGCGTGCGCGCCGGACTCGAATCGATCGCCGATGCCGTCATCCGCGCCGGCCTCTCCCCCGATCCCCCCCGCCTACCCGCCCTTTGCCTGGGCTCCTTCGAGGCCAGCTTGAAGGACCTCACCGCCAGCTACACCACCTTCGCCACCGGCGGCACAAAACTTCAGCCCTACCTCATTCAGCGCATCGCCGATGCCGAAGGCCGCACGCTTTTCAAAGCCACCCGCGGAAGACTCGTCGTACTCAAGCCCGCCGCGGTGCAGATGACCGCCTCCCTCATGGAGCAAGTCCTCACCCGCGGCACCGGCGCGAAAGCCGGCCAATACGGACTCCGCCATCGTGCCGCCGGAAAAACCGGCACCACCAACGACTACCAGGACGCCTGGTTCGTCGGCTTCGACGACCGCCTCACCTGCGGAGTCTGGGTCGGGTTCGACCTCCCGAAAAAAATCGCGCCCGGCGGCACCGGCGGCGAACTCGCCCTGCCCATCTGGGTGGATGTGATGGAGTCAGCACGCTGATTCGATTGCCGATTGGCGAATGCGGAGTGCGGAATGACAAAGACGGCATCGCGCGAAATCTCATTCGGCAATCCGCCATCCGCATTCCGCAATTCTCAGGGCCTGCGCAGCTTCTCCTGGGTGACGAACGACGCCCCCACCACGTCGAAGATCCGCTGGGCCGGGAGCACCTTGTTCGTCACGTAATCCAGATTGCCGTCTCGCCCGATCAGGGCGATGCCAAATTTCTCGCCCGTCTTGAAATCATACGATGTGCGGGGACCATCGGCCGCCAGCAGGAAGGGAATGTTCGAGCGGATGCGTCCCTGCTCCTGAGTGAAGGCGACGATAAAGACGATTTTGTTCGCCGCGTAGCGTTCATACATTTTGTTCAGCTGCCCCACCTGCTCGCGGAAGGACCGGTCGCGCGGTGACGGGGCCACGATCACGACCACTGGCTGACCCCTAAACGCCTTTAATCCCTGCGCCCTCCCGGTGGAATCCAGCCACGGAACGTTGGGCGCGGGATTCACCACCAACGCGGGCAGCAGACCCAGTGGCAGCAAACAAAAAAAAGTAATCAGCAAACGGTGTTTCATCAGATTTTCATCAACTCGGCTTCTTTCGTCGCCACATGCTTGTCGATCTCCGCGACCGATTTGTCAGTCATTTTTTGCGCGTCGGCCTCGGCATCGCGCAGTTCGTCCTCGGACAGTTCGCCTTCCTTTTGCAATTTTTTCGCCGACTCGATGGCCTCGCGGCGGCAGGCGCGGATCCGCACGCGGGCTTCCTCGGCCAGATGCTTCACCGTCTTGGCCAGATCCCGGCGGCGTTCTTCGGACAGCTCGGGGATCGGAATGCGGATGATTTTGCCGTCCACCACGGGATTGATGCCCAGCTTCGATTCGTTGATTGCCCGCTCGATGTCCTTCACCGTCGAGGCGTCAAAAGGCTGGATCACCAGCAGCCGCGGCTCCGGCGCCGAGATGAGCGCGAGCTGCTTGAGTTTCATCGACGTGTCGTAGGCATGCACGTCGAGCGTTTCCACCAAGGCCGGCGAGGCCTTGCCCGTGCGGATGGCAGAGAACTCATGCATCATGAACTGCACGGCTTTTTCCATGCTTTCCTCCGCCTCAAAGAGCGCTTCTTCCAGACTCATACCTTCTCCTCTACTTTATCCACCACCAGCGTGCCCACCTTCTCGCCCATGAGCGCGCGGCGGATGTTCTCCGGTTTGTTCATATCGAAAACGATGATCGGCATGTGATTGTCCATGCACAAGCTGAACGCCGTGGAATCCATCACCTGCAAACGCTTCGCCAGCGCCTCGCCATACGTGATCGTTTCGTATTTCACCGCGTCGGGATTTTTCATCGGATCGCTGTCGTAAATGCCATCCACCTTCGTGGCCTTGAGAATGATCTGAGCACCGATCTCGTTGGCCCGCAGCGCCGCCGTCGTGTCCGTGGAGAAAAACGGATTGCCCGTTCCCGCGACGAAGATCACCACATGGCCGAGTTCCAAATGCCGCGTGGCCCGGCGCAAAATATACGGCTCCGCCACATTGTTCATCTCGATGGCCGTCTGCACCCGCACCGAGACCCCTAGATCCTCCAGTGCGCTCATGAGAGCCAGCCCATTGATCACCGTCGCCAGCATGCCCATGTAATCCGCCGTGGCCCGGTTCATCCCGCGATGCGCCGCCGCCAGCCCTCGCCAGATGTTGCCCCCGCCGATCACCACAGCCAGTTCGATGCCGAGTTTTTTCACTTCGACGATCTGTTGGGCGATATGCTGGACAATCTGGGGCGAAATATTATCGCGGCTGCCCACTTCACGCAGCGCTTCACCGCTCAACTTCAATACAACACGTTTGTAACGGGGACTTGTGGACATCGGATACCGCGCGGGATGAAAACGCATCCCCGCCACGATGGGAAGGGAAAACTCCCGGATCGGGAGGGCGAACCTCCCGGTGAGCCGTTTTTACGCAACGGCTCGGGCAGAGCCTCGCCCTCCCGAAAAAACCATGAACCGAAAATTCCGCCGCAACCCATCTCTCGGCCCTCCTTGCTTCGACCGGAGGTCGCTTCTACTATGCCCCGAGGAGCCAGGTGAGGTTCCCCTCGACGGGCCGCACCGCGGCGCAGGGGTAATTCGATTTTCCACTGAAGACTTCCTCGAGGATGGCGTCCTTGCCCTTGCTGTTCACCAGGAAACAAACGTGGCGCGCGGCGTTGAGGAGCGGATAGGTCATGGTGATGCGGTGGGTGTTGAACTTCGGGACGAAGTTCGAGACCACCCAGCGGTCGGTCACGCCGAGCGCGTCGGTGCCGGGAAAGAGCGAGGCGGTGTGGCCGTCGTCGCCCATGCCGAGCAGCAGGAGATCGTGACGATAGATGCCGTGGCCGCCCGCGCGCTGGCGCAGTTCGTTTTCGTATTCCTGCGCGGCGGTGGCGGGGTCGGCCTCGCCGCGAATGCGCAGAATATTTTCGGACGGAATGGGGGCGTGGCCGAAGAAGGATTCGTTCGCCATGCGGTAGTTGCTCTGGTCGCTGTCGGGCGGGACGCAGCGTTCGTCGCCGAAGGTGATGATCCATTCCTTCCAGGCGTCGCGGTGGACGGACAGGGCCTGGTAGATGGGTTTCGGCGTGTTGCCGCCGCTGAGGGCGAGGCGAAATTCGCCGCGTTCAAAGATGGCGATGTCGGCCTCGCGCTCGATGAGGGAGACGGCTTCCGCGACAAAGTTTGTCGAGTGGATGATTTCGGGGGTCATGGAGAAGATGATGGTTGAGAGCCGAGCGGAGCGAGACCGCCCGACAAAATTATTCTTTGTTTAGGGTTTCGGGCAATTGATGGTTGATCGAAGGAGGATCACATCAGTCGCACGGGCACAAAAAATTGCAGACGTCCGGCGCCGGGGGTAAAGCTGCTGAGTTCGATGCCGGTGAGCGAGGCCTTGCGGATATTCAGCGCGTCGGAGTCCGGCACACCGAGCATGGTGGCGATGGTGGCGCTGAAGTCGGGTTCGTGCCCGACCAGCATCACGGAGTGGCTGCCGGCGTGGGCGCTTAGTTCCGCGAGGCAGGTCTCGGAGGTCATGCCGCAGGCCAGCCAGGGGCCAATGACGACGCTGGCCTGGCCGAGTTTTTTCTCCACGGCTTCGGCGGTTTGGCGGGCGCGGACGACCGGGCTGCTCACGATGGCCTCGGGCAGCAGGCCGTTGCGCACGAGAAATTTTCCCACCTTGCTCGCTTGTTCGAGGCCCTTGGGAGTGAGTTTGCGTTCAAAGTCGCTCCCGGCGTCGGGATCGGCTTCGGCGTGGCGGAGAAGATAAACGATCATGGCGGAGAAGTGTTGCGGGCAATTTGCGGTCCGGGACGCGGGAGGTCAATCCATTCGCCACGGAAAACACGCTCCGGCTGGCCCGTGGGCTGTCGGGTTTTCGCCATCCCGAGCCAAGCCTCCCTTCACCTCAGCACCCTCGCGGCCAATAAATTGCTCGCGCGGCTGGCGGATTTGTCGTCAATAAATAGCCGCCATGATCGACACACAGCGCACCTTCACGGCCGGCAACGGCCTGCCCGGCAAATTTTACTCTTTGCCCGTCCTCGAAGAAAATGGCATCGGCAAAATCTCCCGCCTGCCGGTCAGCATCCGCATCGTGCTCGAATCGGTGCTGCGCAACTGCGACGGCAAAAAAGTCGCCTGGAAGGATGTCGAGATCCTGGCCAACTGGAACGCCAAGTCTCCGGCGCAGGAGGAAATCCCGTTCGTGGTGGCGCGGATTGTTTTGCAGGATTTCACCGGGGTGCCGTTGCTGGTGGATCTCGCGGCCATGCGCAGCGCGGTTTCGATCTTGGGCAAGAACCCGAAAATCATCGAACCGCTCGTGCCGGTGGATCTGGTGGTGGATCACTCGGTGCAGGTCGATTTCTTCGGTTCCGCCGACTCTCTGAGATTAAATATGGAGATGGAATTTTCCCGCAATCGCGAGCGGTATCAGTTTCTTAAATGGGGCCAGCAAGCCTTTGAGACCTTCGGCGTGGTGCCTCCGGGCATCGGCATCGTCCATCAGGTGAATCTCGAATATCTGGCCAAGGGCGTGCTGGAAAAGGCGGGCGTCTATTATCCCGACACCCTCGTCGGCACCGATTCCCACACCACCATGATCAATGGCCTCGGCGTGGTCGGCTGGGGCGTGGGCGGCATCGAGGCGGAAGCCGGCATGCTCGGCCAGCCCGTGTATTTCCTCACCCCCGAAGTCGTCGGCGTAAACCTCACCGGCACACTGAAGGAAGGCGTCACCGCCACCGACCTCGTCCTGCGCGTGACCGAGGTGTTGCGCAAACACAAGGTCGTGGGAAAATTCGTCGAGTTCTTCGGCGAAGGTGCCGCCGCCCTCGGCGTGACCGACCGCGCCACCATCGCCAACATGGCCCCCGAATACGGCGCGACCATGGGCTTTTTCGGCGTGGACGAGGAAACCCTGGCGTATCTCAGAGGCACCGGCCGCAGTGACGAACTTTGCCGCACCTTCGAGAGCTATTACAAAGCCCAGGGCCTCTGGGGCATCCCGCGTAAAGGCGAGGTGGACTACAGCGTCGAACTCGAACTCGATCTTGGCACCATCGTGCCCGGCGTGGCCGGACCGAAACGACCCCAGGACCGCATCAATCTCGACGCCCTCAAGCACACCTTCGAAAGCCTTCTCGAAAAGCCCGTCGCGGAAGGTGGATTTGGCAAAGCCGCCAAAGATCTCGCGCTGAAAATCCCTGTGCATATCAACGGCACCGCCCACGCCGGCAGCCCGCCCATGCCTTCCACCGACACGAACGCCAATCATCCCAAGGAAGGCATTCCCAAAAACGAATCCGAACTCATCACCAACCGCCCCACTCCAGCCAAGGTCTCGGATTTTCCCTCGCCCTACAAAACAGCAGACACCGAAATCGGCAACGGCAGCGTCCTCATCGCCGCCATCACGAGTTGCACGAACACGAGCAATCCCAGCGTGATGCTGGGCGCGGCCCTGCTCGCGAAAAAAGCGGTGGAGCGCGGACTCAAGGTCAACCCCGCCGTAAAAACCTCCCTCGGGCCGGGGTCGCGCGTGGTCACCGATTACCTGGAAAAAACCGGACTCCAACCCTACTTCGACCAACTCGGATTCCAGACGGTCGGTTACGGTTGCACCACCTGCATCGGCAACTCCGGCCCTCTCCATCCGGCGCTGGAGGAAGCCATCGCGAAAAACGACCTCGTCGCCGCCAGCGTCCTTTCCGGCAACCGGAACTTCGAGGCGCGCGTGCATCAAAACATCCGCGCAAATTTCCTCATGTCCCCGCCGCTCGTGGTGGCCTTCGCCCTCGCCGGCACGGTGGACATCGATCTGAGCAAAGACCCCATCGGCCGGGGCTCGGACGGGACCGATGTTTACCTCAAGGAAATCTGGCCTTCGCTCGACGAGATCCGCGCGGCCATGTCCTCCGCCCTCAAGCCGGAAGTTTACCGCAAACTTTACACCGATTTTGCCGAGCAGAATCCGAAATGGAACGAGATCCCCTCCTCCACCGGCGAGGTCTATGAGTGGGACGCCAACAGCACCTACATTCAGGAGCCGCCATTTTTCACCGGCTTCGGCATGGAGGCCGGCACCATCGCGGACATCAAGGGCGCGCGCCCCATGGGCATCTTCGGCGACAGCGTCACCACCGATCACATCTCACCCGCCGGAGCGATCAAAGCGAAATCGCCCGCCGGAAAATTCCTCCAGGAAAACGGCGTCGAGGCCGTGGATTTCAACAGCTACGGGTCGCGCCGCGGCAACGACCGCATCATGACCCGCGGGACGTTTGCCAACGTCCGCATCAAGAACCTCATGGTTCCCGGCATTGAGGGCGGTTACACGCTCTACTTCGGCGAAAGGGACGTTCCCGCGCCCGACAAGGAAATCAGCACCACCAGCGGCGGCAAACCCACTTACATCTACGACGCCTGCATGGCCTACAAGGAGGACAATGTCCCTCTCATCATCCTGGCCGGACAGGAATACGGCACCGGCTCCAGCCGCGACTGGGCCGCGAAAGGCACCTGCCTGCTCGGAGTGAAAGCCGTGGTGGCGCAAAGCTTCGAGCGCATCCACCGCAGCAACCTCTGCGGCATGGGCGTGCTCCCGTTGCAATTTCCCGACGGCGTCACCGCCCAAACGCTCGGCCTCGATGGCACCGAAATTTACGATGTCCTCGGCCTTTCCGACGCCATCGTTCCGCGCCAGGATGTAACCCTGCGCATCACTCGTAGAGGTGGCTCGGTGGTGGACCAACCGGTCAAACTTCGCATCGATACCCCCATCGAGGTGGACTACTACCGCCATGGCGGCATTTTGCCCTTCGTGCTGCGGCAGCTCGTAAGCTAAACCCACAACCCTGCGTCGTCCTCTTCAATTATCCTCGGGGAGGAGACCGCCGGAGTTTGCGACCAAGGTTAAGGAGCAAACCGCGCAGATGCCGGGTGATCCCAGCCGCTTCCGGTTCCCGGGTCAACGCGGGCGCCGGCTGCGACTGCCCGGCGGTTTTCTCCGCCCATTGCCACAGATCTTCGCCGCTGCTTTGCCGTTTTTTCATAGTCGTTTCCGGTTGCTGCTGAACAATCCGCGAAAAACACCCTGAATCACCAGTTCCTCCGCGGGCAGCAAATCGGGGTATTTGGGGTTCTCCGCCTTAAGAAAGGATTCGCCATTTTGTTTGATGAGGCGCTTGAGGGTGCTTTCGCCGTCAATAAGGGCCGCGACAATGTCGCGATGGCGGGCTTCGGTGACTTCCAAAATGACGGTGTCTCCATCGTAAATGCCGGCACCGGTCATGGAATCGCCCCGCGTTTTCAAAGCAAAGGTGCGGGCCGTGCGGGAGAGGCCCAGCGCCGCAGGGTCGAGATGGATGAAAGCTTCCGTGCGCTCCTGTTCTTCGACCGGCAACCCGGCGGGAATAGTTCCCAGGAGCGGAATGGCGAGGAGACTCGGCCGGTCGTCCATGTCGGGAAGCTGGATATTCCGCGATCGCCCGGCCTGGCGGCGGATGACACCTTTTTGTTCGAGCAGGCGGAGGTGACTGACGACGGCATTGGGGGAGGCAAAGTGAAAATGCCGGGCGATTTCCCGCACGCTGGGGGCCGCTCCCCGGTCCAATCCTTCCCGAATGAAATCGAGGATCTTCTGTTGCTTGTCGGTGAGCATGCTGTTCATACGTTCAGTATCGGGTGCAACCCTCCATTGCAACCCCTCATTCTTAGCCATTGAAAAAAAATATTTTGAAAAAATGAAGATTTCTCCTTGCAGGTTATTTTTGTTGAGTCATCTTAACAGCGTTCTGGGGGGAACAGCAGGCCGTCGCAGCTATCGTTGCGGCGGCCTGCATCTTTTCCGGGGTGACTGGTAGAATCTCTTCGGCCTCGCCTTCCCTCTCGCTCTAACCCACGCCTCTTCGCAAAAATCGCCCCCGTTCAGTTCCCGCCATGAGCGCTTTTTGGCGGTGGAGTGTTTGTGCCGGGGACTTGCACGGTAAAAGCCGGAATCTCGCCCTTGCCGTCGAATGAAGGAATCATCTTGGGCGGGTCGGCCTTCAGCGGAACGGTTGACGGCTTGGTTGTCTGATGGGGGGATCTCGGAAAAAAACTCTTGGCCGCGCCGGGGAATCGCTGGAAAACGACCCAGCCCGCAGCCGCCATTCCCAAAATCAGCAAAACAATCAGAGCCGTCGGTCGCGCCTTTTTTTTGACAATCCTGGGGGAGGAATCCTTGGCGGGTTCCGGACTCTTCGCCGGTCGCGGTCCTTTACCGGCCCCGAATTCATCCAAGCGCCGGGCAATCTCGAAGGGGTCTTTGTCCGGCATGCGCGTGGTTTTTTTCCCGACCTCAAACGAATCGAAGCAACTGGGGCAAAAGTTCGTCCAATCCTCTGGCCAGGTTGGTTTGGGCGATTTTGGCGTTCTTGAGCAATTTATTGAAACCGGAAACGCTGGAGGGATGGGCGACGAGGTGGCGGAAGAGCTGGAGTGGTTCCGGCCGGCCGGTTGCCGGATTTAACAAGGTGTGGGCGGGCACCGGCATGTCTTCATCCGCCGTGTCGCTGATGCATCGCAAGGCCACCATGGGAAGACCGTGCTCCGCGCACACCCTGGCAATATGGGAGGTTTCCAGATCCCCGGCCATGCATCCCGTTTCCCGACCGAGACGATGTTTATCCTCGGCGTGCTCGATAATGGCCGGTGCCGTGTGAATATCACCAACGTGCCAGCCTTCGCCCGGGCTCAGTTGCGCGAGAATTTCGGGGTCGGTGTAATTTTTTCCGATGACCAGGTCACCCACCGCCAATTGGGACTGGAGCCCTCCGGCGAATCCGGCCGAAAGCACCAGGGACGGCCGGTTTTCCGCCAGCTTTCTTTCCAGACTCCCGGCGGCACCCGCGCCCATGGCCCCCAACTGCCAGACGGCCACCCGCAGGCGCGGATTGTGCTTGGCGCAAAAAACGGCACTTTCAAATTCCAACGCGAAAACGATGGCAATCATGGGGCAATGTTCTTCTTTATCACGACCTCGACCAGGACGCGAGCCGGATCGGTGTTATCGGCCACGGGCGGCGGCGATTTTTTTTCCAGGCAGGCTTGGACAAAATTGGCGGACTGATTTTCCGCCAGGGAAACGCGCAGGCGGATCTGCCCACCCTCCCTCGCCGCCGGCAGGGCCACGGCATCGAAGTTTTTTGCGAGAGCCTCCACCCGGGCCAGTTCTCGCTCCGGGTCGTTCGTCTCCAGATTGACCACGGAACCGCTCGCTTCGTCCAGTGAGGGCGGCGCCAGGCTTTTGTCGGCGATATCCTCCAGGGCCTTTTGCAGGGGCGCGGACGTTTCCGCTGCCGCGGCGGATGGCGGAGCCGGCTTCGGTCCGAAGGTGGTTCGCAGGGACAAAATTACAAAAGCCATGGGCGGAGCCAGGGCCAAAAGGGCCACGACCGCGATGATGAACACCTGGCGGTTAAGGCGGAATTGTTTGGGTTCTTCAGTTTGCACAGTTGACCGGGCGGTTGCGCTCTAGGATATTCGCCACCCTTTCCTGATGTCCATCGCTCGCACACGCAATTTTTGCATCATCGCCCATATTGACCACGGCAAGACAACCTTGTCCGACCGGCTTCTGGAATTCACCGGCACCATCCAAAAGCGCGAGGCGCAGGAACAGCTGCTCGACGCCATGGACCTGGAGCGCGAACGTGGCATCACCATCAAGGCGCATCCCATCGCCATGAAATACAAGGCCGTCGATGGGGAAACCTACCGGCTCAACCTCTCCGACACGCCAGGGCATGTGGATTTTTCCTACGAGGTTTCCCGTTCGCTGGCAGCCTGCGAAGGAGCGCTCCTCATCATTGATGCGGCCCAGGGCGTCGAAGCCCAAACGGTGGCTAACGTGCATCTCGCGGAAAAACAGGGGCTGAAATTAATCCCGGTCATCAACAAAATCGATCTTCCCAACGCCGATATCGACACGGCCTTGAAGCAACTTGAGGACATTCTCGCCATCCCGGCCGAGGAAGCCATCCTGGCCAGCGCCAAGGCGGGCATCGGCATCGAGGAAATTCTGGAGGCGGTGGTCGCCCGCATCCCCTCGCCTTCCGGTAAGGCCGATTCCCGACTGCGCGCCCTCACTTTTGACTCCTCCTTCGACACCTACCGCGGCGTGGTGATTTACACCCGTGTCGTGGATGGAACCATCAAGGCGGGTGATCCGGTGAAGCTCATGTTCACCAACCGGGCCTACGAGGTCAAAGAGGTTGGGATTTTCCGCCCCCAGTTGCCGAAGTTCCTCGTTCAGGACAAACTCCAGGCCGGCGACATCGGCTACGTCATTGCCAACATCAAATCCAGCGTCGAGGTCAAGGTCGGCGACACCCTCACCAATTCCCGCCTTCCGGCCGAATCTCCTCTGCCGGGCTTTCAGGAAGTGCAGCCCATGGTCTTCAGCGGCATCTATCCGATCAACACGGCGGACTTCGAAGGCCTCAAGGCCGCCATGGGCAAACTCCAGCTCAATGACGCCGCCTTTCATTTCATGCCCGAATCCAGCGTGGCCCTCGGCTTTGGCTTCCGCTGCGGATTCCTTGGCTTACTCCACATGGAAATCATTCTCGAACGCCTGCGCCGGGAGTTCGACATGGACATCATTGCCACCTACCCGTCCGTCATTTATGAGGTCCTCAAAACCAACGGCGACCTGCTCAAGGTGGACAATCCCGAACAGCTTCCCGACATGAGTGTGGTGGATGAGATCCGCGAACCGATCGTGAAGTGCTTCATCATGATCCCGAATGAATACATCTCGCCCATGATGCAGCTCATCATGGAAAAGCGCGGTGAGGTCAAACACACCGAGTCCCTCGATACCAAACGGGTCATGCTAACCACCGAGCTCCCCCTGAACGAAATTCTCGTCGATTTCGTCGATAAGATGAAATCCATCACCCGCGGTTACGGCTCCATGGACTACGAGCAGGCCGGCTATCGGGCCGGACAATTGGTCAAACTCGACATGCTCGTTAATGGCGAGAGGGTCGATGCCTTCTCCTCCATCGTGCACCGCGAAAAGGCCGAAGCGCGGGGGCGTGCCCTCGCCACCAAGCTCAAGGAAGTCATTCCCACCCAGCTTTACCAAGTGGCCATCCAAGCCGCCATCGGCGGGAAAATCGTCGCGCGAGAGAGTGTAAGCGCTCTCCGTAAAAACGTGATAGCGAAGTGTTACGGTGGCGATATCTCCAGAAAAAGAAAGTTATTAGAAAAGCAAAAAGAAGGCAAAAAGCGCATGAAAGCCATCGGCCAGGTAAACATCCCGCAAGAGGCATTCATTGAAGTTTTGAAAACCAATTAACCATGCTTTTCACCCCGCGCTACATCAAGGAGGGCAAGCACTACCGCCATGCCCTCCAGCGGCTCATTCATTATAAAGAGGACATCCTGCCCGCCCAAGATCTCGCAACCTTGCGTGGTCTTCTGGGCAACTTGCAGGTTGCCTTAAAAAGCCGCAGCCGGGAGAAGCTCCAGACCGTTCGCGATCAAATCGACAAGCAAGTTGGCCGCATCGCCCCTCCCCCGCCGGATGCCGCATGGCGGGAAAACGTGGAAGTTTTTCTCGTGGCCATCGTGATTGCGGCCGGGGTTCGCGCGTATTTTCTCCAGCCCTTCAAAATTCCCACCGGTTCCATGCAGCCGACGCTCTTTGGCATTGTGGGCCAGCCGACCGACACGCCCCCTCCCAATATCCTCTCCCGCGCCATCCAGATGGTCTGGCTGGGGCGGCATTACGTGGACCTGAAGGCGAAAGACGACGAGGTCGTGCGGGAGGTCCAGGAATCCACCTACCTCAATTTTTTCACCTTCACCCGGATCAACACCGACAAAAACAGCTATCGGCTCTTCGCCCCGATGGTCACCTTGGGAACATACTTCAGCGTTGGCAAAGGACGCAGTTACACCAAAGGAGAACCCATCGCGCGGGGCTACATTGACACCGGCGACCAAGTCTTCGTGGACAAAATGTCCTACAATTTTCTGAACCCACGGCTCGGCGATGTCTTTGTCTTCAAGACAACCGGCATCCTCGGCATCCGCATGCCGCCGGGAATCGAATCCCAGCACTATATCAAACGGCTGACCGGCCTGCCCGGAGACACCCTGCGCATCGATGCCCCGGACCTTTTCATTGACGGCAAAAAGCCGGAACAGCCGACCCTCCTGCGGGTCATGAGCTGTGAAAATGGCTATCGCGGCTACGCGAATCCCGTGGGAGCCCTTTATCTTTCATCGCCGGAAGAGACCTTCACGCTTCCCCCCCAAACCTACTTTGCCCTGGGCGACAACAGCTACCAATCGAGCGACAGCCGCTACTGGGGCATCGTGCCGGAACAAAACGTCGCGGGCGAAGGGCTTTTTGTTTACTGGCCCTTCAGTAAACGCTGGGGATTGATCCGATAAAATCATCGGATCCGAGGCCCGGGAAAACGGGTCAGGAAAGATGCACCTTCAGGCCGGAACCGAGCCCGCGTCGTTCCTTCGCGGAAGGCGCTTGTTCGGTCACCCAGTCGGAAATTTGTCCCCAGCGGGCGAAACGAAAATCTCCGACCGCGCACAGGAGGGATGAAGCACGCCCCCGTGCACCCGGATCAGGTCGCCGCTCGGTGAAACAGTGCCGTGGAGGGGGAGGAAAGAGAGGCGGGAGTCGGAGTCGAACCGACGCATGGAGCTTTTGCAGAGCTCTGCCTTACCACTTGGCTACCCCGCCGTGCCAAGTGCTACCAATACGCATTGATCGGCGGGGTGACAATCGAAACTTGTCCGCCAGCGGTGGTTCCCTCCGACTGATCCAGCGCTTCTACGAGTCCATCCTTGAAAGTCACCTTGAGCGTGCCTACGGGAACTTTCACGTAGATGGTGCTGGGAGAATATCCCCCGCCGCCCTGCACAATCACCCCGCCCTGTTTGCCGGGAATGGGAATCACGGTCTGAGTGTAGCCAGGAGTGTAGGTCGTTTGGGGCACGAGTTCATACTTGATGAATTCCCATGTCTGCTGGGTGCCCTCCTTGTCGGCGCGGTTGGTCGTTTTTTGCGGCTTGCCCAGACTGCGCCCGACTTCATCAATGGTCATGCCGATGGCCACTTCATTCTTGGCAATAAGGGCGTCAACCAATTTGCGTCGTTCCTCGCTTTTCTTCAGATTGGCCAGCAGACCGTCGGGCAGCGGTTCCAGTTCGTTGTAGGAAACCCACGCGGCCACCCCACCTTGCTGGGCGTTGCCGCGAATGCGGCACATGGTTTCGGTCAGGGCCTCGACCTGCACGGCTTGGGGAAACTTCAGGGTGCCGGCATAACGCGTCATGGCGGTGTCGAAGTAACAGGGCGCCGGACGCAGAATTTTGATACGAAGGGGCTTGAGACCGAAGTCAGAGAGATAGATGGCACCGGATTCGCGAATAATCGGGGCGGCGGAAGCATCTCTTGGCAGGGCCAGCACGGAGAGCAGCAAGACCAGGGAATGCAGAGACTTCATGAAGAGAGGATGGCATGTTTCCCGGGAATTTTCCAGTCTGAACGGACAAGGCTTGTCGGAGCGACGTGCGGCCGTTAAGAAAGCAGGGATGAACAGCCTCAATGAATTTGTGATGCGCGGAGGCCAGACCGTGACGGCCGGTGAGATGGATGCCTTCCGCCGCAAACTCCCGTTTTTAAAAGTGAAGGTCGAAACCATGGAGGCGGCGGATTTTCCCCACATCAAGGAGCAAGCCAAGTTTCTGGTTCGGTATGCCGAGGACGTATTGGACGGGGTCTATGCCTGCTCCGACCTCCAGACGATCGCAGAGACAGTGTTCGCACTTGGTTATCTGCTCAAGGATGTGGACATCATTCCCGACACGGTTCCCGGCAAGGGATTGGCCGATGATTCGCTGGTGCTGCGGGCGGTTTTATCCAGCCATGACGAGGAGTTGCGCACCTTCGCGGAGAAATCCGGCATCGATTTTTCCAAAGTGACGGTCGGCGCCTGATCCTCCTCAACCGCCACCGGGTTCGCCGATGGATTGGCAAGGCCTGCGTGTCGGGTTTGAAGGAGTCATTTTTGCGAAGGCGGGATGGGGCTGGCAAAGAATTTCCGCCAGGCCAGAGGGCCGATTGTGCGTAGGATGATTATGCTGGCAAGGAGGCCTCGCAAGGTGCCGGAAGATTCCCGGAATAATTGCGGCGTCGCGCCCGGTTCGACGAGATTGAGCACACAGTTGGAAACGACGACATCCACGGAGTCGGACGCCACCAGCGGACGGGTCACGTGAAGTTCTTGGGCCAGTTCGTCGGCGGCGAACCGGCGGGTTTCCTTTCCCAGCTGCCGGGCCGTGAGAAGGTGCGCGTCGTCAAGCTCTTTTCGGCGCCTGGTCCAGGGGTTTCACCCAGAAACGAAGCCATCACCGAAGGCTTCCGCCGCAAAATGGAACTCATCCAACGCCGTGCCTACGGCTTCAAAAACTTCCACAACTACCGCTTGCGCGTCATCGCCCAATGCGGTTAACGAAAAAAGAAACTGCACCCGGCGGGGGTCGAACCCACAACCTTCGGCTTCGGAGGCCGACACTCTATCCAATTGAGCTACGAGTGCGCAGAAGGAGAGATTGGCGTATTCCCGGTAGCGAATCAAGCGGGGAGAGCTTGATTTTGGGAATTTTCAAGGTTGGAGTGTTGCCATGAAAACGTTTCTCCTGATTCTGGCCGTTTCTCTCACCACGGTTTACGCGCAAAGCGAGGCGGCCTCACCCTCCGCTTTTTCCGGCGGGGAGGGCGTCAATGGCGAAGTGAATGCCCTGGTGGTGCAGGCCGATGGGAAAATCGTGGTGGGCGGAAAATTCAGCGAGGTCAACGGCATCCCCCGCAACAACATCGCCCGTCTCAATGCCGATGGCACCCTGGACCGCACTTTTGCGGACAGGCTGGATCAGGGCGTGAACGGCCAGGTCAATGCCCTGGTCATCCAGCCGGACGGTGGCATCTTGGTCGGGGGTCTTTTCACCCAGGCCGCCCAATTTCAAACCATGAATCTGGCGCGGTACAAAGCGGACGGAAGCGTGGACCAAACTTTTGGCGGGTCGAACAACTCGGCCGGGACCAATGGCGTTGTGCTTGCTCTGGCCGTGCAGTCCGATGGCAGGATCGTGGTCGGGGGAAATTTCACCGCGGCGTTCGGTCAGCCCTGTCGCAGTGTGGCCCGCCTCAAAGCCGATGGCACGATGGATGGTTCCGCGCAGAGCGCGCTGCTCAACGGGCCGGTGAAGGCCCTGGCCGCGGCCCCGGATGGGTCCTTCATGGCCGGCGGATTGTTCACCAAGGATAATCAGAGCGCAAAAAGCCTTGAGAAAATAAAATAGCAACAAGCGGCGGCCATCCTACTTTGCCAGGGCTTCCCGCAAGACCGCCTCGGCGGTTACGCCCTCGGCCTCGCCTTCAAAATTCAAAATAATCCGGTGCCGCAGGGCCGGGATGGCCCAGGCATCGATGTCGTCCTTGGCCACATGGTAGCGTCCGTCGAGCAGGGCGTTGATTTTGGCGCAAAGCATAAGGGACTGGGCCCCGCGGGGACTGGCTCCATAACGGACGAATTTTTTCGCCAGCGGCACGGACTCTGTCCGGTCGGGATGCGTGGCCAGCACAAGTTGGATGGCACGCGCCTCGACTTCGCGGACCACGGGCACGGAACGGACCAAATCGCGCAAAGCCTCGGCATTTTCCAGACGGACAGGCGCGACCACCGGGAAATGTTCCCGCGTGGTGCGCTGGAGGATTTCATGCAAATCGTCGGCACCGGGATATTGCACGTGCAGCTTGAGCAGAAAGCGGTCCAGTTGCGCCTCCGGGAGCGGATAGGTGCCTTCCATTTCGATGGGGTTCTGGGTGGCGAGCACCAGGAACGGCCTTTGCATCGGATGCTGCACCCCGGCGACGGTGGCGTGGCGTTCCTGCATGGCTTCGAGCAGGGCGCTCTGCGTCTTCGGCGTGGCCCGGTTGATTTCGTCCGCCAGGACAATGTTGGCAAAGACCGGCCCGCGCTCGAATTCAAACCGTTTCCGCCCGTGCTCGTCCTCCACGATAAGATTCGTGCCGATGATGTCGGCGGGCATGAGGTCGGGAGTGAACTGGATGCGGGAGAAATTCAAGCCAGCCGCCCCGGCCAGGGTGCGAACGAGGGCGGTTTTTCCCAGACCCGGCGCGCCTTCGAGCAAGGCGTGACCCTCGGCAAAAAACGCGGTGAGCACGCCACGGATGGCTTCATCCTGGCCGACAAGCACTTTTTCCATTTCCGCGCGCAGCCGCTGAAACGCTTCGCGAAACTCCGTCGCCAATTTTTCGGGATCAGCAATCATTCGGCACTCGTCATTAATCCTTGCCCGCCCGCTTGTCACTCCTTCGGTCGGATGGCTTCAAAATACCGGCGTACCAGGAGTCGGGAGCCGGCGGGAATTTCCTCCCGGTTCACGGCATCCAGCGCGGCCGGCAGCGCGGTCCCGTAGGCGGAGCGATAAGCTTGGGCGGCCTTCGGATCATCATTGCCCGCCGCCCGAAAGATCTCAACGAGTGAACTCCCCTCCCCGGCTTTTCCCTGCACAAATTCCTCCACCGCCCGGGTGTCCTCACCGCGTTCGCCCTCCCCGGCCAGATCCGCACCACGACCGAGATCTTTTTCGGACCCTGGCGCGCCGCCGGGGGGAGCATTCTCGGCTTGGGCGGGCGCGGATTTCTCCGCCCCGTTGGGGGTTTCTCCCGCCTCGCCTTCCTCTCCGCCCTCCGCCTGCTCGCCCGCAGCCGACGTGCCGCTTTTGATGTCGCTTAACTCTGATAAAAATTTGCGCCGTGCCGACTCTCCACCGCTGCCTCCGGAATTTTGCAAAATGCTGACAAGCCGGCGCTGCGCCTCGCTGCCGCTCTGTTGGGCCAGTTCCCGCAAGCGGGAATTTTCCCCATGACGGGCCGCCTCCTCCAACGCCCGGGCCAAAGCCCCGGGGTCGAGGCGGGAAATTTCCGCCGCCGCCGATTGATTATTGCCCAACCGCAAATCGGCCGCCAGTTGAGGATGCTCACCGCCCAATGCCTCGGCCAGTGAAGAGGCTTCCCCAGACGACAAGGCGGCGGTGGCGGCGGACAATTTCTGCTCCAACTCGGCCAGGGCACGGAGGGCATCGCGCAAGGGTTCCGTCGAATCCGAAAAACGCTCCGTCGCCAGCTCCAACTCGCGAACGACTTTCTCAAACTCGGGATTTTTTTCCGCCTGACGATCGGCAGCGAGGCCGGTCTCCACCATCATTTGCCGCGCTTTCGCCAATTCGGGGGCAAGTCGCAGGGTGCGCCATTGTTGGAAAAGCTCCAGCGCGCCCAGACCCGCCAGCGGCAGCAACAACCACAAGAGATTACGGCCCGGATTTTTCAAACGCAGATGCTCCTTCAGCCGAAAGCTGGAGGCAAAGGCGGCCACTTCGTTTTGCACGGCCTGCCCAAAGGCGGCGGATTCGTTCCGGTCGAGCTTCAGCGCGGTGAGGAAACGATCCCTCGTCGGGGCGCGGGCATCGACCGCGCGCGCGACCACAACGAGCGACCTCCAGCAAAATATCGCGACCAGCCCCGCCGCCAGCAAGGGCCCCAGCATCGCCGCCACCCACACCGTCGGCGGCAGGTCGGGGAAAACCGGAAAAAGCAGCGCGAGACCGCGAAGAATCAGCATCAGGGAAAGTCCGGTCAGCAAAGCCCACGGGGCAAGCTGGAGAAAATGATGAAAGCTCAACCTCCCTCGCGCTTCATCCAGCTTCCGGCGCACGATCACATCCACGATTCCACTAAAAGAGCAGAGGCCGGGAAAAATGCAATCCGTCCAAGGAGCAAGAGGGCGAGTAGCTCGCGCCGTGCGGGGGTCTTACCTTGGCCCGCTAGCCTCCGTAAAGAAATTCCCAGCCCTGCGGCACTGTCACTCGAGACCCGGCGGAACCGCACAAAATGATCGCGCCATCCTTTCGCTCGATTCTTTTGACGACAGCGAACCCCTTCGGCACCGCAGCCACGCCCATGATCACATTCACCACCGTCGGACACTTGGCGGACAATTGGATCACGGTGGGAATGCCCCGGGCGTTGAGGGGATTTTTCGCCGCAGACTCCGCCAACCCATCGTGGAAATGGCTGGTCACCTCTTCCAGCGCCAGCACGCGCCGGTGGCGTCCGTTCCAAGGCGGATAATGGCGTCCGCCGTTGGAATGCCACAGCAAGGTCGAAGCCAGCACACGCGGGTCCTTCAGCGAAAACCAAACAAAAATCCCCCCGCAAAACCTTGAGGATATCCGGCAGTTTCCCGGTCTTTTCCTCCGCCCAGGGTGCCACATGAAAGGGCCGGACCACCCGGCGGTCCAAGCGAAAAGACACCGGCCCAATGTGGCCACCGGTTCGGGTAATCGCCGCCTCAACCCGATTGGAACGAAGCACCCACGAGGGCTCACCGGCACTTTTCTGGAGTTTCATGGGGTGAAAGTTTTCTTTGTGTCTAGCCTTAGCCTGAATTAAGCAAGCGGATGAAATCAACAATCTCTTTTTGAAAAACCTCATCATGGCTTTCCTGTGTCTTTCCGGCTTCAGTTGCGCTGCAAACCAAAGCACCGAAGAGCCCAACTTGGAGCGGGGCGGGGTCGAAGTGGAGGGGGTGGGCGACTACTATAAAAAGAAGCGCCAGCATTTTTTTATGAAGATTTTTTGCGGCGGAGACACCCAACAGTGACGACCTCCTTTGTCAGCAGATGCCGCCCGGACGATGTTTTTCCGCAGATGACCAAACAACCCATTCAAAAAATTCCCCGCCGCTCCGCCGCGGCCTGGCTCTATCACTCGGTCGCGGGACTACTGGGCAGACGGGCCAAAAGTCCGCCCGCGCCGGCGAAGGACCTTTCGGCCGCGCCCACCAAGGCGGAGACGGCGCTCTTGCCGCCCTTCGCCGGATTACCTCCCGAGCGCATTCACGTCCCTAAAACGCAAGCCGCCTGCGAGGCCGCCGCAAAGGAAATTCTGGCCGCCGGTGTGGCCGGATTCGACACCGAGGCCAAGCCGACCTTCAAGGTCGGGGAGAAAAGCACGGGCCCGCACGTGGTGCAGTTTGCCCTCACGAACAAAGCCTACATCTTCCAACTGCATCGCGAGGAATGCCAGAAAGTGGCGGCCGAACTCATTGCTTCGGATCGCGTCCTGAAAGTGGGCTTCGGATTAAAGAATGATCACGGGCAAATCCGCAACCGCCTGGGAGTGAAACTTCAGGCCGTTCTCGACCTGGACCACATTTTTCGCAAGCGCGGCTACAAGGGTCAGATGGGCGTGCGGGCCGCCATGGGCGCGGTGATGAATCTCGGTTTTGCCAAATCGAAATCCCTCAGCAAAAGCAACTGGGCGGTGCCGGAACTCACCAGCGGTCAACTGCGTTACGCCGCCAATGATGCTTTCGCGGCCCTAAAAATCATGGAGGCGATGGATTTCAACCCGGGGGAGCTCACACGTGGCGTCAACAATCCCCAAAAATCCTCCGACACAGCAGCCGCGGATCAATCGGCAGCAAAAAGCACACGATCAAAGCGCAGAGCCGGGCGGCGGCGGCCAGATGCCAGGTCCGCCTTCCGGTCAGCAGCAAAAAGCGCAGCCCCTCGGCCAAGTGGTGGAGAGGGTTGAACTGCACCACGGCTTTCAACCACGGTAGCTCCGGCAGTGAAAAATACGTGCTGCTGGAAAAACCGACGGGCACGATCATCAGAAAAAACGGATGAGGTAGCAGGCATACCGGGTAAGCATGAGGTCGTCGATCTGACGCTGGGAGCCTGAGCCGAGATCAACCAATTTGTTGACGTCAACAAAATGGTCTGTGGTCTGTTGACCGGACACTTCGCAAGCTGTCTTGGCTTTGGTGACGATTTTGAGGAAATTCCGCCATTCCGCAGAGCCGAGAAGTTGCTGGAGGTCGCGGCAAGCGAGCATCGCCTCAAGCAAATGGGTTGACCGGAGTAATGCCTTTAATCCCCGTAAAATCCGTCACATTTTCCGTGAGAATGAGCGGGATGCTTTCGCGGATCATCAGCGCGGCGAGCTGTCGGTCAAAATAGCCCTGCCGGGTTACTCCCGCCTCCACGCACAAATCCAGCGCAAGATGCGCAGTCTCCAGCGTCAAGGGGAGAACAGTGAGACCACGCAAGCGGCCCAGTGACCGGATTTTTTCCCGTGCCAAGGCCGGGCTGTCCGGCGGCTGATTTTTTGGTCCGGTGAGGTTGGGATACATTTCGGCCAGATTCTGGACGGAGATGAAAAGCTGCACCTCCGCTCGATGCCGCTGCGCCAATAGTTCTCTCGCCCGGGCATGGCGCCCATCGGCCGAGAGCGTGGCGTAAATGAGCACGTTCGTATCCAGCAGGACGCGACCGGCCAGATCCTCAACGCGCATAGGTTTCTTCCCGACTGAATCGACCGGCAAATTTTCCCGCGGAAGTGACGATCTCATCATCAGGCCCGCCGCGTTCCCGCAAAAACTGCTCCAGGGCCATCTCGATAATCTGACTCCGCGTGCGACGTTCTTCGCGCCCGTATCGATTTAAATCTTCCAAAATTTGCCGATCGATTGTAGCACTAATGTGGGATTTCATAACATAAGCGTATTACGAGGTATGGATTTGGCAAGTTCTTTGCCCCCTTTCGCACCTTAACTCCGTGTCTCCGTGCCTCTGTGGTTAAAAATCCCTATTTTCAAGGATAATGCGGTTGCGCTCCAACGTCGCACCGATGAGGCGTGCGTAGAAGGCGACGGCCTTAATATGGTCGGCGCGGGCGCGGTATTCGTTGGCCTCGGCGGTGGCGAGGTCGCGCTGGAATTGGAGGACCTCGAAGGTCGTGCTGGTGCCGCTGGTGAGGCGGGCCTGGGCGGCTTCGAGGGTGAGCTGGGCAAATTCGCGGGCGACGCGGGTGGCCTCGATGCGTTTGCGGGTGGTCTCGATCTGGCCGGCGGCGTTGTCGGCCTCGACGAAGATGGCTTGTTCGAGGCGCTTGAGATCGACGAGCGAACGGAGGGCCTCGAGTTTGGAGGCTTCGAGGTTTCCGATGGCGGTACGGTTGGGGACGGGAAGGCTGAAGATGGCTCCGACATTCCCGGAGAGGTTGCGATTGCCGTTGCCGGCGGTGCGTTCGAAGCTGGAGGCGAGTTCGGTGTCGATGCCGTTGACGCCGAAGCTGGCGGTGAGGTCGAGGCGGGGCAGGGTTTGGTTGCGGTTGAAGACGGTGGTGATCTGGCGTTTCTGGATGTCGAGGAGGGCCTGGCGGTAGTCGGGCCGGATCTCGAAGGCGCGGGCAAAATCGCGGGTGCGGTCTGGCGGCGCGGGCTCGGGGAGCTCGGGCGGGGTGATTTGCAGGCGGGTGTCGAGGATGCGGGAGATCTCGTCGGTGACGAGTTGCTTGAGGAAGTTTTCGTTATCGTGAACCGCGCGCTGGGCGACGATGACGCGTTCCTCGCGCGAGGCGAGGTCGGCGCGGGCCTGCATGATGTCGAGGTCGGCCATGACGCCGATCTCAGCGCGTTTGATGTTGTCGGCCAGGAGCTGGGCGGCGAGGGCGCGGGAGCGTTTCTCGACTTCGAGGTTTTCGATGGAGAAGAAGAGTTCGGCGTAAACGGAGATGGTGTCGGTGACGACATCAATGACGGCCTGGCGGAGCTGCCATTGCGAAATGGCGCGGTTGGCGCGGGCGATGCGGATGTCGGCGAGGTTCACGTCGGTGCCGAAGTTTCTCAAGAGGGGCTGGGCGACCCTGACGCCGAAGAAGCTGTTGTAGCGCGTAAATTGGGGGTTGCGCTGGCTGTCGGTGTCGATGTTGAGCGAGGGACCGATATCGTAGGTCATGCCCCAAGGAAGGAGGCCGGAGATGGAGGTGTCGAATTCCTGGCCGGACTGGATGGCGAAAAGAGCGGGGCTGGGATCGCCGGGGGTGACGGTGGCGTCGTTGATGCCGGTGCTGAGGGTGCGGAGTTCGTTCTCGTTGCGATCGTAGGTGTAGGAGGCTTCGAGGGTGGGGTCGAATTTGCCGGAGGCGCTTTTTTGCCGGGCCTTGGTGATCTTCGGGTCGAACTCGCTGATCTTGATGCGAAAATTTTTGGCGAGGGCGAGTTGGATGGCTTTTTGCAAAGTGAGGTCTAGGGTCTCGGCGGCCTGGGCGGCGAGCGGGAGCAGCAAAAAGAGGAGAAGGACGCGAGGATTCACGGCGTGGAAGAGGGGAATCTGGCCCGAAAATCGAAAATCGAAAATCCTAAATCGAAAATTCCTGCGGGGGTTTGGCCTCGAAGGCGAGTGGCCGGGCGTCGTGCGGGTGGCGAAATTCCAGTTTCCAGGCGTGGAGCATGTGGCGGGTGTAGTCGGCGCGGCGGCCGTAGAGCTGGTCGCCTAGAACGGGGCAGCCGAGGTGTTGCAGGTGGACACGAATCTGGTGAGTGCGACCGGTGCGGGGGCGGCATTCGATCAGGCTGATCCCATCCTTGGTCGTGAGGATGCGATATTCGGTCACGGCGTCGCGACCGCGGCCGGGCGGGCAAACGCGCATTTTCTGGCGATGTACGGGATGGCGGTCGATGGGGGCATCCACAATGCCGCCTCGCTGGCGGGGCGCGCTGCCGATGAGGGCGAGGTAGGTTTTTTTCACTTCGCGTCCGGCGAACTGGGCGGAGAGGTCGCGATGGATGGGATCGCTTTTGGCCACGACGAGGCAGCCGCTGGTTTCCTTGTCGAGGCGGTGAACGATGCCGGGCCGTTCCACACCGCCGATGCCGGAAAGGTTTTTGCAGTGGTGGAGCAAGGCGGAAACGAGAGTGCCGTGGGCATTGCCCGCGCCGGGATGGACGACCATGCCGGCGGGTTTGTTGAGGACGAGGAGGTGGTCGTCCTCGAACAGGATATCGAGCGGGATGTCCTCGGCGATGGCGGTGTCGCAAGGGATGGCGTCCGGCTCGCGCCAGGTGATCACGTCGCCCTCGCGGATGATTTCCGAAGAGCGAGCCGGGGTGCCGTTGCGCAGGGCCGCCCCATCGCGAATGATGGCTTGGATGCGCGAACGGGACAGTCCCGGCAGGCGCCCGGCCAGAAAAAGGTCGAAACGCCAGCCGACTTCCGTCGTGAGGGCGTGGAAGATTTGCTCAGCGGGCATATCGAATCGAATTTCTTTGCGAAAGGGGCATGAAACCGTTAGTTACTCACAATCAATCCACCCCTTGGATCAATGTTAACAGAGAAAACTTCTGACCAGTCCGACGATAAGGCTGGGGAGGCAGCATCCGGAGAGACGGCAGAGGCCGCGGAAAATCTTTCCTCCCAAACTCCTGAACCGGCCGAGGAACCACCGGCAGAGCCCATGGAAACCATTCCCGTTTCCGAGGAACAGGCAGAGCAAGCCGGACTCGCCGGACAATTGCTGGAAGCCTGCCCGGCTTGCGGCACGCTGATGGACGTGACGGACCAAGCGCCTTTCGCGCAAATTTTCTGCCCGAGCTGCGGGCAAAACCTACGCGCCCGCAAGCAGTTCAACAACTACCGTCTGGTCGAAATGCTGGGCGAAGGCGGCATGGGTTCGGTGTTCAAGGCGGTGGACTGCAATCTCAATCGCAACGTGGCGCTCAAAATCCTGAAAAAGGAACTTAGTGCCAACGAGGAAGAACGGGCCAAGCTGGCGGAGGAAGCCCGGATCACGGCCTCGATCAACCACCCGCACGTGGTGAAGGTGTTTTCATTTGGAGAGGATCACGGGCAATTCTATCTCGCAATGGAGTTGGTCGGCAAAGATACGCTTGACCATCTCATGAACCTGCAGCGCTGTGTGGGCGAGGCCCAGATGCTTGAGGTGGGCATTCAGATTGCGCAGGGATTGGAAGCCGCGCTGGAGCACGGGTTGATTCATCGCGACATCAAGCCGGGCAACATTCTTTTTGCCGATCCGCACACGTCCAAGCTGGTGGATTTCGGCCTGGCCATCGTGATGGATGAGGCCGCGTCGAAGTCGGGGGAGATCTGGGGCACGCCCTATTACATCGCGCCGGAAAAACTCGACAACATGCCGGAGGATTTTCGCAGCGACATCTACAGTCTGGGCGGGACGCTCTTCCATGCGCTCTCGGGTCGGCCGCCCTATGAGGCCGAGACCGCTTCCATGGTGGCACTCAAGCAACTCAAAAGCCTGCCGGTGAGTCTTCAGGCCTTCGCCCCCGATGTTTCCAGCGAGACTGCCTACGTGATCAACCGCATGCTGGCGAAAAATCCCGACGACCGGTACAATTCTTATTCCGAGCTGATCGAGCATTTGTCCTATGCCCGGCACAAGCTGCTGGAACGCGCTCAAAAACCACACAAGCCCAAGGAGCGCGTGGTGATGGAGACCCAGTCCTCCAAAAATCTCTCGGCGATTTTGAGCCTGTCCCTGCTCCTCGCCATCCTCGCCTGCGGCGGCGTGGTCTATGCGTTTCGCGATAATATTTTCGGCACCGGCAAAGAGAAGCAAACCCAGGCGGCCACTTACAGCGCGACGGAATTGCAGGAGATGTTCGACCGGGGCGTGCAGCTTCTGGCCGACCGCCAGTTCGACAAAGCCCGTTCCGAATTCGAGCGTCTTGCCGCCCTGCGCGGCACGGCCCAGCCGATGAAAAACTGGATTCGCATGAACGAGGCTCTGGCCACCCTGCTGGCGGGCAACGGGGAAAAGGCCGCCGCCCTCTTTGATGACATCTCCAAGGATGGCCTGTATTCCAACGACGAAGCAGACAACTTCTTGGGGAACTTTTTTGTTCAAGCCGGCAATCAACTGGCCAAACCCGGCGAGGTCATTCCGGCGTCGATCATCAATTCTTACTCCAGTAAGAATCCCGAGGCCTTCGGTTTGCTTTGTTTCGGGATGCATGATTGGGAGGCCGGGCACTTCAAGGATGCCGGGTCCATCCTCAAAGCCTTCGCCAAAGCCAAGGTGAAGGGAACCCACGCCTGGATTGTAAACTACAAACCTCTTGCCGCCGCGTACCTGAAGGATTTCGACAAGCTCGACATGCTCGAAAAAGATCTAACCGAGGTTGCCGATGCCGCCGCGGCGCAGGCGCTTCTCGCCAAAGTCCGCCAGACCCGCGAAAGCCTTCAATCCGGCAGCCGCGCCACTAATCGGTTGGATGCGATGGAAAAGGATCTACTGGCCAAGGGTGCCAAGCCAAAATGAAGCACGCTCTTGCGGGAGAGACCGCCATGGAGGAAATCTTTCCTGCATGAGTGATCCCAATCTGCCCACCCCGGAGCAGCTCAATCAGCGCTTGCAGGAGTTTCTGCGTTCGAGCTTCGGCCCGTCCACGCCGCCGCCCGCCCAAGCTGGCACGATGGATGGCGGCGAAACAGCCGAGGAGCCGGAGAAAACCCACCCGGTCTTTGCGTTTCAATTCACGCCCCGCGACATCAAACGCCACCTCGACCGTTTCGTCATCAAGCAGGACGACGCCAAGAAGGCCCTGAGCATCGCAGTCTGTGACCACTACCACCACGCGCAATACGCCGCCTCCCTGTCGGCGGAGGAAGCCCTGCGGGTCGAGTACGCCAAACAAAACGTCATTCTCATCGGCCCGACCGGGGTGGGAAAAACGTATCTGGTCAAACACATCGCCGAACTTATCGGCGTGCCCTTCGTCAAAGCCGACGCGACGAAGTTCAGTGAGACCGGCTATGTCGGAGGCGACGTTGATGATCTCGTGCGCGAACTCGTGCACAAGGCCGAGGGCGACACCAATCTGGCTCAATACGGCATCGTCTATATTGACGAGATCGACAAGATCGCCACGTCCGGCGAGACGACCGGCCGTGACGTCAGCGGTCGCGGCGTGCAAACCACCCTGCTCAAGTTGATGGAGGAGACCGAGGTGCCTCTGCGCAGCGCCAACGACCTCCAGGCCCAGCTTCAGGCCGCGATGGAGTTTCAGAAAAAAGGCCGGGTGACACGCGAGTCGCTCAATACCCGTCATATTCTTTTCATCGTTTCTGGTGCCTTTGATAAACTCGGAGGCCGCATCGCCAAACGCATCCGCCAGGCCCGGATCGGCTTCGGCGCCGAGCCGCCGGAAGTGTTGGAGGGCTCGGATTTGTTGCGCCGGGCGGAGACCCGCGATTTTGTCGATTTCGGCATGGAGCCAGAATTCATCGGCCGCCTCCCGGTGCGCGTGGTTTGCGATCCGCTCAACAAGGATGATCTTTACGAAGTCCTCAAGCGGTCGGAGGGCAGCATAATCCGCCAATACGAGCGGGCTTTCCGCGCCTACGGCGTTGAAGTTTTTTTCGAGGATGAAGCCCTGCGCGAGATCGCCACGCGCGCCGCCGAGGAACAAACCGGAGCCCGCGGCCTCCTCACCACCTGCGAACGCATTTTTCGGGATTTCAAATTCGAGCTGCCCGGTTCCGGCGTCGTCTCCTTTACCGCCACACCCGCCCTGATCGTCCGGCCGGCCCACGCCCTGTCCGAATTGCTCCGCGCCGGCCATGCCGAACGGGAAAAATCCCAGCGCGCCATCGCGGCCGAATTCGCCGAGCGCTTTTCCGCCGAGCACGGCGTGAAAATCTCCTTCGAGGAGGCGGCGGTGGAAAGCATCCTGAGCCGGTCCGAGGCGGAAAATCTGGGCGTCCGGGAATTCTGCGAACGCGCCTTCAAGGACTACCAGTTCGGACTCACCCTTATCAGACGCAACAGCGGCCGCATCGACTTTTCCCTCCCCAGCCGGGCAGTGGATGACCCCGACGGCGTGTTAAGCGAGTGGGTGGTGGCGTCCTATCAGAAAAATGACGAATGACGCCCCCGCATTAATATTCAAAAGTGAGCGTCGATTTTTTGCAGCCTTTGTGATTCCCTCCTTCCTCGCTATGCGTCCTTTGTCATTTTCATGAGATATCTCAAGGCCACCATCCTCATCGGCACGATCTGTGCCGGGATCGTCATCGTGCTTTTTGCCGCGGGCTGGATTTCCACCACGCCGGACATTGTATTGCGCGACACGATCTACAAGATGACCAAGCCGTTTCAGGTGCCTGCCGGGGCGCAGATTCTGATCATCGCGCTGCTGGCCTACGCCGCAGCCTGGACCACGGTCGATATCACCCGCCCGATCCTTAAGGCCGTCGTCGCCTTTGCCGCCATTCTTTTGCTCATCACGGGTTCGGCCGTTCTGGTGCTTTACAATGTCTTTTACTCCCCCTTTCCAGGGGCGTTTGCCATCTTTGTCAGTTTCCTCATCGGGTTGATCTACGGACGAAGCGGCAGCGGCTCCCGCAAAAGGGTGATGGAGCGGCTGTTCGGCCAGAGAATCTCCCGCAACGTTTTCAACCAACTGGTCAACTCGAACACCTCCGTCGAGTTTCCGGGCGAGCTGCAGGATGGGTCTGTGATCGTCTGCGAAGTGCAGAATCAAAAAGAACTTATGGAACTGCTGACCCCCGAGAACTACGCGGCCATGACCAATCTTTACCTCCAGACCGCGTCCGATTATCTGGTCGAGGGCGGCGGGTTTCTGGATGAATGCACGGGCGAAAGCCTGCGCGTCGTCTTTGGCGCACCGCTCGCAGATGAGAAACATGCCTCCCGCGCCTGCCGGGCCGCGCTGGATCTGATGGCCCGCCTCGACAACTTGAACCGCGAATGCGACGCGATGTGGCAGAGGCGGTTTGATTTCCGCATCGGCATCAATTCCGGGGAAATGATCGCAGCCGCTTACGGCGGAACCCGCCTCGCCAGTTTTGGGGTGGCCGGACCGGCGGTGGAATTCGCCCGCCGCCTGTGCGCCGCGTGCCCGACTTACGGCTGCCGCATTCTCGTCGGTCCCGACACGTTCGAACAAGCCTCCGAAACCTTCGAAGCCCGGCCCATCGAAGTGCTCAAAGCCATGGGCGAACGCCGCCGCATCGAACTCTACGAGATCCTCGCCCCCAAGCACGGCCTCTCCCCCGAACGCGAACGCAGCCGGGATCATTTCTGGCGCGGAGTCATTTACTACCGCGAAAAGCAGTGGGACAAATCGATCCAGGAATTTTCAAAATCCCGCATCACCGGCATTCCGGATACCGCCCTAGACTTTTACATCCAGCGGGTCGAACGCAGCCGCCGCGGCGAGGAAGACGTCACCAAGGATCAGATGGTGCTCTTCACCCACGGATGAGATGAATGCGAAATGAAGAACGCAGAGGGCGGAATGAATTCCGTGGCCGCGATTCGCATTCATTCCGCACTCCACGTTCCGCACTCCGCAATTTCCCGTGAAGTCCGCCGATTACCCCGAACCCTTCCGCGAGCTCGCGCGTGAATTGAGGCGTCTGCCGGGCATCGGTCCGCGCAGCGCCGAGCGGATCACCCTCTGGCTGGCTTCGGCCAAGGATGCCAAGCCCCTCGATCTCGCCCACGCCCTCCGCCACGCCGCCGAAAACCTCCATTCCTGCAATACCTGCGGATTTTTTTCCACGGAAGACTTTTGCGAAATCTGCCGCGATGAAAGCCGGGCCGGCGGAGAGATCTGCGTGGTCGAGCAGGCCACCGACATTTTGCCGTTGGAGCGGACCGCATTTTTTTACGGACGCTACCATGTCCTCGGCGGACGCCTTGCGCCGCTCGACCACATCGGCCCCGATCAGCTCCGCATCGGCGAATTGCTGGTCCGGATTAAAACCGAGCAGCCACGCGAGATCATCCTCGCCCTCAGCGCCGACGTGGAAGGCGAAGCCACGACTAACTATCTCGCCGAGGTTCTCGCTCCGGCGGGAATTCCCCTCACCCGCATCGCCCATGGACTTCCTGCGGGCGGCGGACTCGAACACGCCGATCCCCTCACCCTTCAGCGCGCCCTTTCCGGAAGAAATCCTCTCAAGATTTGACACAAAAGAGGCAAGCCGTGATGTTTGGCTCCATGTCCGCACTCAAAATCAACCCCGATTTTCATCAGGCGAAAAAGCCCGAGTGGATCAAGGTGCGGCTTCCCTCGAATCCGGTCTTCTTTTCCACCAAGGCTCTCGTTTCCGACCTGAAACTGCACACGGTGTGCGAAAGCGCCCAGTGTCCAAACCGCTGGGAATGCTGGAGTCAGGGCACGGCGACCTTCATGATTGCCGGGGAGCGCTGCACCCGTGCGTGCGGTTTCTGTGCCGTCTCCACGGCCAAGCCGTTTCCGCTGGAATCCGACGAGCCCGAACGCGTGGCCGAGGCGGTGCGCCGGTTGAAACTCAAGCACGTCGTCATCACCGCCGTGGCCCGCGACGACGTGGACGATGGCGGCGCGGAACATTTTGCCAGGACGATTGAAGCCATCCGGGCGATGGACCCGGCCATCATCATCGAGGTGCTCACGCCGGATTTCAACGGCAAGGACGCCTCGCTGCTCACCGTGCTCAAAGCCCGTCCGCATATTTTTAACCACAACCTCGAAACGGTGGAACGCCTCACCCCCGCCGTTCGCTCCCGCGCCAAGTACCGACTCTCCCTGGAGTTCCTCAAGCGCGCCAAGGAACTGCGCCCCGAATCCGTGACCAAGAGCGGCCTCATGCTTGGACTCGGCGAAACCGAGAACGAACTTTTCCAGGCCATGGATGATTTGCGCGAGGCCAATGTCCAGGTGCTTACGCTGGGCCAATACCTGCGCCCCACCCCGCAGCACCTGCCCGTGGTGGAATACATCAATCCGGAAACTTTCACGCTCTACGGCGATATCGCGCGACGCAAGGGATTCGAGTTCGTTGCCAGCGGTCCGCTCGTGCGCAGCTCCTACCACGCGGCGGATTTCCATCCGGTGCCTCACGCCTGATCCCGTCTTGCGCTGGCGCATTGTTGCCGTTGGCAAACCGAAACTCGCCCACGCGCGCGAGGGTATCGCGGAGTATCTGGCCCGGATGCGCTGCTTCGCCACCGTCGAGGAGGACCATGTGAAAGCATCCCAGCCGGCGCCGGAAGGCGAATTGCTTCTCCACAAGAGCAAGGATTGTTTTCGCCTCGTCCTCGATGAACGAGGCAAGCTCTTTACCAGCCGCCAGCTCGCGGATCAGGTGAGAAAGATCGAACTAAACCCGCGCAAAACCTGCGCCGTGCTCATCGGCGGGGCGGATGGACTTTCCGAACCCGTGCGCCAGGCGGCGGATTTGCTCTGGTCGCTCAGCCCGCTCACCCTCCAACACGAAATGGCTCTTGCCGTTGCCTTGGAGCAAATTTATCGCGCCCACACCATTCTCACGGGTCTGCCCTATCACCGGGATTGAATTATTTGCATCCCTCTGGCAGCGTGCGCCGTTCCTTTTTGATAATGACTCCATCCAAAAAACTTGGCCTCAGCCGACTCGTTGACGATCTGGAGAGCGTTCCCGCTCCGGCCGGCTTGCAAGCCCGCGTCTTCGAGCGGATCGACGCCCAGCCAGCCCGGGTCGAAACCGACCCCAAGGGAGGCATCGTTTCCATCAATCCGGCGTTCACCGGCCTCTGCGGGTACGGCTTTGCGGAAATCAAGGGACGCAAGCCCGGCAGTTTTCTGCAAGGAGCGGAAACCGATCCGAAGGCGGTGGATGCTATGAGACAGGCCATTAAGAAAGCCAGGCCCTGCACCGTGGAAATAATCAACTATCGCAAGGACGGCTCGGCCTATCGCGTGCGCATTGCCATGGAACCGATCTGCGATGAGAAGCAGCAACTGACCGGGTTCCGCGCCGCGGAGACGCAGCTTGGCTGACGGGTCTTGCCGGCAGAGCAATCGTTGGTTTGCGACGCGCTGTTCCGCAACTTCGGCTTGGGAAGTAAGAACCCCGCGGCCCACTCGGTTGCGAAAGCCGCTCTTCCTTGACGGTCCCCGAAACCGCCGACAACATCTCTCGCGGTGAGCGCACATTACAATTTCGCCAGCGATAACACGGCGGGACTGTGTCCGGAGGCGTTGGCCGCCCTGACCGAAGCCAATGCCGGCTACTGCGCCTCATACGGCGACGATGAATCCACCGCCCGCGCCACCGATTTGATTCGCGAAGTCTTTGAAACAGATTGCGACGTGTATTTTGTCTTCAACGGAACAGCTGCAAACTCCCTCGCGCTGGCCTCCATGTGCCACAGCTATCACAGCGTCGTCTGCCATGAGTCGTCGCACATCGAAACCGACGAATGCGGCGCGCCGGAATTTTTTTCCAACGGCACGAAAATCCTCCTGGCCACCGGCCCGGATGGAAAACTGGATGGCGAGAGCATCGAACGGATGATTCTGCGGCGCACCGACATTCACTATCCCAAACCGCGCGTGGTCAGCCTCACCCAGCCCACCGAGTTGGGTTGCCTTTATACGACGGAGGAAACCCGCGCCCTGGCTGGACTGGCCCACCACCACGGATTGCGGGTCCACATGGACGGAGCCCGTTTTCCCAATGCCGTGGCCGCGATGAACGTTTCGCCCGCCGAATTGACCTGGAGAGCCGGCGTGGATGTGCTGTGTTTCGGCGGAATCAAAACGGGCATCAGCCTGAGCGAAGCGGTGGTGTTCTTCGACCGGAAGATATCCGCGGAGTTTGCTTACCGTTGCAAGCAGGCCGGTCAGCTCGCCTCAAAAATGCGGTTTTCTTCCGCCCCATGGGCGGCCTGTCTCCAGAACCGCACCTGGCTTCGCCATGCGGAGAATGCCAACCGTTGCGCCCGCCTGCTGGCCGAAAAACTGCGAGAGGTGTCGGGGGTGGAAATCATCCGGCCGGTGGAGGCCAACGCGGTCTTCGCTAGTCTCTCGCCCGAGGTGGATGCACGCCTCAAAATTTCCGGATGGCGCTACTATCAATTCATCGGCCGAGCGGCCCGCTTCATGTGCTCCTGGCAGACAACCGAGGCCACTATCGCCGAACTCGTGGCGGCCGCGCGGGGGAATTAACTCGGGCCGAAAATCAGGATGAGCATCTGCGCGCCAATCAGTCGCAGAACCATGGTCAGGGGATAGACCGTCGCATAAGCCATCGCCGGACCGTTGAATTTCATCAGGCCATTGGCAAAGGCCAGGGCCGGGGATCAGCCATGCTGCCGGCCATCGTGCCGGAATCCGCCCGCCAGCCCAAGCTTCACCGCGGCGGAACGACCGGGAATCCTCACGGGAATGCTGCCCAGCAAAACCCCGAGAGTGATGCCAACGAAAAGCGGTTCCACTTCCTCCACTTCAATTTGCTGCAGGGCCTTGGGGAAATTGCCATCAATTCGCTGGTGTCAGGCTGTCGGTTTCGCCCACCACCGTCAGGATGTCTCCGATCTGCAAGGCCAACGCTGCTCCGGGATTTCAGCACGTCCATGATTGCTCCTTAAAAACGGAAAATCGCCCTCCGCAACATGTCCAGGGCCGTTTGCGTGGCGAGTTGCTTGAAAGTTTCCCGATCGGTGGGGAACGCCTCCTGCTGACAGGAAATCCCGCCGCCTCGTTGCGCGAGGGCAATGAAGACCGTTCCCACCGGCTTGTCCGGAGTGCCGCCCGAGGGCCCGGCGATGCCGGTGAGGCCAAGGCCAAAATCCGCCCCGGCCTTCTCCATCGCCCCCTGGGCCATGGCGCGGGCCACGGGTTCGCTGACCGCGCCGTGGGCGGCCAGAAGCGAGGCTGGAACGCCGAGGGCGCGCTCCTTGGCTTCGTTCGCATAGGTGATGAATCCCTCCGGAAAAATCCCGGAAGCCCCGGTAACGTTCGTGATGCGGTGGGAGAGAAGGCCGCCGGTGCAGGATTCCGCCACCGCTAGGGTTTTTTGCAATTCCCGCAGCCGCCGGACCACGACTTCCTCAATCACCTCGCCGCGTTTCGAGACCAGGTGAGCGCCCACCGCCGCGAAAACCAGCAACTCCACTTCTTCGAGCACATCGTGGGACGCGATCAAACGCAGGTCCACTTCATTGGGCCGCGCGCAGTAACCGACCTCAATGTCCCCGCGTTCGCAAAGTTTCAGTCCGATCCTTTCCTCCACCGTGCTCTCACCCAGGCCAACCACGTGATAAGTCCGGCATTCGCAATCGGGCAGTCCGCCACAGATTTCCCGCAGCATGGGAAGGGCGTGACGCTCAAACATGGGCTTCAATTCGCGCGGTGGTCCCGGCAGCAAAAACAGATGCGGGGTGGAAGACGACGGGAACTCCTGCGGAGGAAGATACAAACCCGGAGCCGTCCCATTGGCATTGGGCAGCACCGTCGCGCCCTCGGGGACCATGGCCTGCCGCTGCATGCGAGCCCGAAACGGAATGTTCCTTCGGGCCAGACGCTGGGTGATCATCTCCACAACCTCCGCGTTTTCCTCCAAGTGCAATCCGAGCAACTCGGCCGTGATTTCCCGCGTGATGTCATCAGTCGTCGGACCCAGCCCGCCCGTGATGATCAGGATATCGCAGCGCGGAAACGCTTCCAGCAAAGCCTGACGAATGGCAGCCCCATCGGGTATCGTGGTTTGCCGTCCGATGCGCAAGCCGAAGGGAAAGAGCGCCTGCCCGAGATAGGCCAGATGCGTGTTGACGACATTTCCAAGCAACAGTTCGGTGCCCGTGTTCAGAACTTCAACATTCACAACGCCTTCTTACCTGCCCGTGACCCGGACTCACGCTCTTTTTTGCGGAGGGAGAGGCTTCGTCGTTTCCCTGGATTAAATGGGCAACGACGAAGCGTTGCCCTCCAGCTTACTTGTCCCGGGAAAGCGCTTTGACCCAGGCATTCACCCTAGCGTGCTTCTCCGTCTCGCCGCGAAGATCGTAAACGTAAAGCAGATTGGCCAGCACCCGCAGAAGGATCTGCCGCGGGGTGGCCGCATCGAGATGCGACGCCCGCAATTTGAGATTTTGCCGGGTCAGGATTTCCTCGCAATCGGCCTTGGTCAGAATGCGGCCTTTGTGAAAAGGATCGAACAACACTTCGCCGTGGCGCGCGATGAAATGGCCGGGAAGATTAATGCCATCGATCCGGATGCCCGCGCGACTCCCAACCATGATATAAAGCAGGGTGAGGGTGATGGGGATGCCCATGCGTGTTTCGATCACGCTGGGTAAAAGGGAATTTCGCTCGCAATAATAATCGTCCGTGTTGCCGCGGAAACACAGTTCACCCGCCATGAATTCGGCGAGGGCCAGAACCCGCTCCCGATTACTCACAATTCCGGATATTGCGACCAGAAACTGACGACCCCATTGATTCACCTTGTGCTCGAACGGCTCGGTATTCAAACCGGGCGCGAGTGCCTGTGAGAGCATCCAGTAAGCTTTTTCAAAATCGCCCTCGCGATGGAAAAAGTGACACATAAGCAGGAACTCTTCATCCGCGTTCTGGCTGGCAATTTCCGCCATCACATCACGGGCGTGACGCGAAACTTGTTCGTCATCCATCTCCACCAAGTCCCGCAAATCCGGGATATACTCCTCACCACCCAAAGCGAGTTGTTCCTTGACCATGCGGACGGTCTCGGGATCATCGTCCCGAAGCAATCGCACTATCGCGTCACGTTGCGCGAACATAATGGGTACAGATACGCCGGGATGGCCCGGAAGGCAAGCTGCCGTCAGCCCGCCTGCACATCGACCGACTCCACCACACCGGGACAGCACCGGATGGCAATCGTCATGGGACGGCAGCAAACCGCACAGTCCTCGACCGTGGTATAGGGCCCGGCCTCCGTGTCCACCTCGATGGCAAAGGATTCGCCACATTGCGGGCAATTGATCTCGATGTCCTCGATCAAATTCATCGCGCTAATACTGTAGGCCGCGATTTTGCGCCGCGCAAATTATCCTTCGAGTTTCAGTCGCTTCGCGTCGCTCCAGAGATTTTCCAACCCGTAATGGCTGCGTTTTTCGGAGTGAAAGAGATGAACAATCACCTCGCCGTAATCGAGCACGATCCACTGGCTCACCGGGGAGCCTTCGGCCGCAAGGGGTTTGCGACCGGACTCCTCCTGCACTTGTTTGCGAATCGAGTTGGCAATGGCCTTGAGCTGCGGCTCGGACGAGGCCGAACAGATCACAAAAAAATCCGTGACCGCGGAAACTCCCTGCATGTCGAGCACCACCAAATCGTCGGCTTTTTTGTCCGCAGCGGCATTGGCACAGGCACGCGCCAGCGTTTCGCCGTCAGTCATTGCAGTAGAGTCCGAGTTTGTTGATCAAATCACAGGAGGGTTTCGGCATCATATACCGCACGGAAAGCCCCCGGGCAATGCGATTGCGGATCTCGGTCGAAGAAATCTCGATGTGCCGGGTAATGGTGGGGAACGCGTTGAGAAAGGGGACGCCGGCGCGGGACAGGACGACGAATTGAACCAGTTCGCGCAGATGCGAAATATCCTTCCAGGTGTCCAGCTCGGGCAGATTGTCGTCACCGATGAAATAATGGAGCCGCGCTCCGGGGAAGCGCGTCCGGTAAAGCTGCACCGTGTCGATGGTGAAGGAAGGGCCTTCGCGCAGGATCTCGCAATCGTCCAACTCGAATTGCGGCACCTCCGCAATCGCCGCTGCGATCATTTGGCTGCGGGCCTCCGGCGGGGCCGGCGGACGATCCAGCTTGTGCGGGGAAATGCGAGCGGGAAGAAAAACCACCCGGTCCAGCTCCAGCCGCTCCATCGCATCGCGGGCCAGGATCAGGTGGCCGTGGTGAATGGGATCAAAGCTGCCGCCATAGAGGCCGATCTTTTCGTTGGGTTTCGTCACGGGGTTGTGTATTGACGCAATTATGCCATCCAGCGATGCGGGTCAACTCTTGCTCACCGGTGTTCCCGGCCCCGAACTCCATGCCGAGGACGCCGCCTTCTTCAAGAAACTCCAGCCCGGCGGATTCATCCTCTTCGGGCGCAACATCAAGACCCCCGTTCAACTGCGCCAACTGATCGACGACCTGCGCGACCTGAGCGACGTCGAACCCCTCATCACCATCGATCAGGAAGGCGGACGCGTCTCCCGTCTCAAACTTATCGGCAACGAACCGCCCAATGCCCAACAGCTTCGGGACCGCAACGATCTCACGCTCATCCGCCGTCACGGCGACATCACCGGCCGCCTGCTCCGGCTCTTTGGCTTCAACCTCGACCTCTGTCCGGTCCTTGATATTTCCTTCGATGACGAGGCCGACAATTCCCTCAAGGGCCGCTGCTATGGACGAACCGTGGCCGAGGTCATTGAAAAGGCCTCGGCTTTCAACGACGGCTTGCGCGGCACAGGCGTGTTGAGCTGCGGTAAACATTTTCCCGGCTACTCCTCCGCCGGGCTTGATCCCCATCACGAACTCCCCGTGCTGGAGCGTTCCCGCGCAGCCATGGAGGAGCACGAACTCGCCGTGTTCCGCCACTTTGCCGACAAAGTGGACAGCATGATGATCGGACATATTTCTATCACGGGATTGGAAAACGAAGGCCCGCCCGCCTCGCTCTCGCCCGCCATGATCAATGGCCTGCTGCGCGACGACATGAAATTTGAAGGCTTGGTCATGACCGACGACCTCGATATGGGGGCCATTCTCAACCATTACGGTTTCGACGAAACCATGCGTATGGGCATCGCCGCCGGCAACGACATGCTCATGATTTGCCACCGCGTCGAACAAGCCGCCCAGGCACGGAAAGTCCTTCAGGCCCTGCCGCACGCCGGACTCGAACCCGCCCTCGCCCGCATGGAAAACTTCAAAGCCCGCCTCTCGCCTCCGACTTCATTTTCCGAAGACGCTTTCCGCGCCGTGGATTCCGAAATCTGGGATCTTCGCGTGGCCACCCTCGGAGCCGAAGCCGCCGCAAAACGCAGCACCGAAGATGGCAAACGCTCCCCTGTGGAGCTGTATTGATCGAAAGAGGAAATGCCTCTGGGATGCAGGAGTCGGTGTGGTCTTGCGAAAATGATCCGCTAACATCTGCCTGGAGAACTCGCAGCAATCATCGCCGCAAAGTCCCGTAATGCGACGTTCAAAGTTAGGTGATTCGCGAACGCCTCTTCCATTTGTCGATACGTTCGACTGCGCAAGCGATATTGCCGGAGGATCACTCCGCGCACCCTCATCCAAAACTTAATCCGGATCGCTGATGCGGTCCGGATTGCTAATCACGCGTCTTTGGACGGAAAACGGATTGGAGATCTCAGCCAAAATGTTCCTCGATTGTTCTTACGAAGGCGATCTGATGGCCTCGACGAAAGTGAGTTTCACCACCGACAGGAGATGTCCAGGCGCCAGTCGGTCCAGCTTATCCGATTTCTTATCAGGCGTTGATTCCTCGTCGCGGGGAATGCGAAAATCTGCTGATTCCATTCAGTCTCTCTGCTTCCCACATTGCATGGTGGATCTTAAGGTCTTTGCGAACGTCTGCGGAAAATCAAACGAATTGTTTCCGTTTCTATTCCCGTTGACGCTTTTTTCAGCACCGAATCTGCCCTGAATCCCCGTACCCCGTCATTATCAGGGAGATAGCGGGTGAAGGGAATCGAACCCTCGTGTCCAGCTTGGGAAGCTGGCGTTCTACCATTGAACTACACCCGCGGAGAACGGCTCATTCGAAGGATGTCACGTAGCGGCGCTTTTGCTGCGCAGCGGTGGAATTTGAATGAGTGCTGGGGGCGTTCCAAACGGCAGCTCTTTTCCGGATGGACTGGCTATTTGTTCCAGCATTCGTGATCGAATTGTCGTAATCGCTATCGATTGAAAACTGGTACGCCCCCCCCCAAGGATCGACGAAAGCCCCGTTTGTATTCGTCCCACCCTTGCCCTTCTTGGCCGCGTTCAGTTCGATGAAAACAATCTTGCGGGGATTGCCGCTGTTGGTGTTGGTGCTCACTCCCAGAAGCGGCTCAAGGAATGTGCTGCTCACCCCGCCGGAAGCACCGCCGTTGGTTGGCAGGCGGCCATACTCGGTCTCATAAGCAGTGATAGCCGTGGCAAGCTGAACCACATCGTTTTTCGCCTGGGTCCTTTTGGCGGAGTCCATGGCCGTACTGAGCGCAGGGAAAAGCAGGGCCATCAGGATGCCGATAATGGCGATCACGACGAGGAGTTCGATCAGGGTGAAAGCGGGGGAGGATTTCATGGGGGGGAGTTAAGCAAAGGTGGAACCGCCTGATGGCCGGGGCAAGCATTTTCTTGCATGAAAGGCGGGCTTTCGACGATGGAAGGGTGTGTCCCGCAATAAAAGACCGGCTCGTTCCAGCCGAGACCAAGCCAATTTACGCCCTCGCATCCTCAAGCTCCTCTCGGCCCGGGCTCTCGACAAGGCCGAGATCGCCCAGGCGCTGAACCTGCCATCCGACCAACACGGAAAATTCGGCGAGCTGCTACGCCAGATGGAACTCGAAGGCGCGGTGGCGCGCATTCGCAAGGATCGTTACATCATCCCGCAAGACGCCGATCTTTTCACCGGGACGATCCAGTTTCATGCCAGCGGAACGGCCCATGTGCTGAATGAAAAGGCGGGCCAGCCGGATCTCTACATCAGCGGTGAAAACACTTTTACCGCCATGCACGGCGACCGGGTCGTCGCGCGGATCAACCCGGACAAACCGGCCGCTCACCCGAGACGGGGCGATGCGGCGCTGCCTCCGCGAATGGAAGGAAGCGTCATCCGCATCCTGGAGCGGGTCAACGACACGGTCGTGGGCACGCTGCAAAAGACGAAAAATTTTTTCCACGTGGTGGCAGACGATCCGCGCTTCGTGCACAACCTTTACGTCCCGGCCCCGACCATCGCGCTGCACGCCGATATCGGCGACAAGGTGGTGGCCCGTCTGGACACCTGGATTTCCCGCCACGTCAATCCGGAGGGCCACCTGGTGGAGGTGCTCGGTCCTCCCGGACGGCCCGGGGTGGACATCCTGGCCATTATTAAAAAGCACCGGCTGCCCACGCAGTTTCCGCCGGAGGTATTGCGCGAGGCCGAGGCGATTTCGCCGGTGATTGATCCGGCGGAGGCGGCCCGGCGGGAAGACCTGCGCGGGCGGTTCATTATCACGATTGATCCGGATGACGCGAAGGATTTCGACGATGCCATCGAGGTGGAACGCACGGCGAATGGCTGGCGGGCTTCCATTCACATCGCCGACGTCTCGCATTATGTGCGACCAAAAGGCGTGCTCGATCGCGAGGCTCACGCCCGCGGCAACAGCGTCTATCTGGCCGACCGCGTCATCCCCATGCTGCCGGAGGCGCTCAGCAACGGCATCTGCAGTTTGAAACCCCACGAGGACCGCCTGACGTTTTCCGTTTTCACCGAGATCACCAACCAAGGGAAAATCCAGTCCGCGCGTTTCGCCCGCACCATCATCCGCAGCGCGGCCCGGTTGACCTACAAGGAGGCGTTCGCGCATCTGCAAAAACCCGCGCACGACGAAGTGACCCGCCGCCTGCACACCGCGTGGGAGCTTTCTTCGTTCCTGCGCCGCAAGCGATTTGCCCACGGCTCGCTCGATCTCGATTTTCCCGAGGTGAAAGTCTGGCTCGATGAAATGGGCAAACCCGTCCGCCTCGAGAAAATCGAGAACGACATCTCCCACCAGCTCATTGAGGAACTGATGTTGCTGGCGAACGAGCTCGTGGGCCGGGAACTCAAAAACCGCCGTCAGCCCACGGTCTATCGCGTGCACGAAAAACCCGACGCCGACAAGCTGGTCGAGTTCCGGGAAGTCGCCGGCGCCAATGGGCTCAAGTGCGGAGACTTGTCCAATCGCCCGGAATTGCAGCGGCTGCTGGCCCAGTCCAAGGGCAAACCGCAGGAATACGCCATCAAGCTGGCCCTGCTCAAGAGCCTCAAGCGCGCCCGCTATGCTCCCGAGCCGCTGGGGCACTACGGGCTGAACAAGAGCGATTACGCGCATTTCACCAGCCCGATCCGCCGCTACGCGGATCTTGTGGTCCACCGTTCCTTGGAACGTCTCCTCGGGGGCAAACAAGGGCCGGAATCCACCGCCCTGACCGCGATGGCGGAGCACATCTCGGCCACCGAACGGGTCGCGCAGGAGGCCGAACGCGATTCGACCAAACTGAAAAAACTCGAGTTTTTTAACAACCAGGTTTCCAAACGCACCGGCCAGACTTTTCAAGCCCGCATCCTCGACGTTCGCAACTACGGCCTCTTCGTCGAACTGCCGGAATACCTTCTCAGCGGACTCATCCACGTCTCTGCGCTGGAGGGCGATTTTTACATCCTCGATACCGCGCGCGGTTGCCTCACCGGACGCCGCACGCGCCGCACCTACCGGGTAGGCGATGAAATTGAAGTCGCGGTGGCCAAGGTGGATTTTTTCAAACAACAGGTGGACTTCAAGCCTGCGGAACAGCCTCCCAAGCGCCCAACTTCCCCGAAAAATTAAGTTGTGCGGCGGCCTGACGTGATTTTCAATGTCGTTCTCTCCCAATGGATACCATACTTGAGTCGCGCGAGCTCCAGGTCGAGCGCAAGCATTTCTTCCTGGAATTCCGGGAAAACGACCGGGGTCGTTTTCTCCGCATCACCGAAGAAGCCCACGGTCGTCGCAACACCGTGATCATACCCAGCACCGGACTCGAGGAATTCGAGCGCATGCTGGGCGAAGTGCTGGCGGTCAATAGCGCCCGCACTGAGGCTACGTAGAAGCTCCGGCCGGGGGCCGACAGACCGTCGCCGCGCTTTTGGTGGGTCACGCAAAAGCGGTCTTCAAACCGCTTCTCCTTTACACCGGTTTTCCCTCTGCTAAAAAACAGGGCTCCCGTTTTTATCTCCATATATATGTCCAAGAAATCCAAGTCCAAGAAACCATCCGCCAAATCGCCAGCCAAAGGCAAATACGTTTACAACTGGGGCGCAGGCAAAGCCGATGGCGACGGAAAAATGAAACCACTCCTCGGCGGCAAAGGTGCCAACCTCGCCGAGATGACCCGCATCGGGCTGCCCGTGCCTCCCGGCTTCACCATTACCACCGAGGTCTGCACGTATTTCTACGATCACAAGAAAACCTATCCGCCACAGCTTCAGGGTCAGGTCGAGGCCGGCGTGCGCAACATGGAAAAGATCATGGGCTACAAGTTCGGTGACGCCAAGGGCTTCCCGCTTCTCGTGGCCGTTCGCTCCGGCGCCCGCGACTCCATGCCCGGCATGATGGATACCATCCTGAACCTCGGTTTGAACGATCAGACTGTTCTCTCCCTCGCCGCTGCGACGAAAAACGAGCGTTTCGCGTGGGATTGTTACCGCCGCTTCATCCAGATGTACGGCGACGTCGTTCTCGGCGTGCAGAAAAAGGAGGGTGAGGACCACGAGCCCTTCGAAGTCGTGATCGAGGAGTTCAAACACGAGAAATACCACAAGGACATCGTGGATTCCGAACTCACCGCCGGCGATCAGCAGGAACTGGTCTCCCGTTTTAAAAAACTGGTCAAAGACCGCACGGGCAAAGGTTTCCCCAATGATCCTTGGGAGCAACTTAAGGGCGCAGCCGGAGCTGTTTTCGGTTCCTGGATGAATGACCGCGCCATCGTCTATCGCCGCAAATACGGCATCCCCGCCGAATGGGGCACCGCCGTCAACGTACAGGCCATGGTTTATGGCAACACCGGCGAAACCTCCGGCAGCGGCGTCGCTTTCACCCGCAATCCGGCTAACGGCGCGAATGAATTCTACGGCGAGTTCCTCATCAACGCCCAAGGCGAGGACGTGGTCGCCGGCGTGCGCACGCCCGAGCCTGTTTCGGAGCTAAAAAAACAAATGCCGAAGTCGTTCGCCGAGCTGATGAAAGTGCGCGCGATTCTGGAAAAGCATTTCAAAGACGTGCAGGACGTAGAGTTCACCGTTCAGGAAGGCAAGCTGTTCATGCTGCAAACCCGCAACGGCAAGCGCACCGCCGCTGCCGCGCTCAAGTTCTCCATGGACATGGTGAAGGAGAAGCTCATTGACTGGAAGACAGCCATTCTGCGCAATCCAGCCGATCAGCTCGACCAGCTTCTGGCCCCGATCTTCGACACCGCCGAGATCAAAAAAGCGACAGAACTGGCCAAGGGTCTCCCTGCCGGTCCCGGTGCCGCCTCCGGCAAGGTTTACCTCAATGCCGACCGCGCCGCCGCCGCCGCCGAGAGGGGGGAAAAAGTCCTTCTCGTCCGCAACGAAACCTCGCCCGAAGATCTTCGCGGCATGATCGCCGCCGAAGGCATCCTCACCGCCAAGGGTGGCGTGTCCTCGCACGCCGCGCTCGTCGCCCGGCAGATGGGCAAGGTGTGCATCTGCGGGGCCAGCGCCTTGGAGATCAACTACGATAAAAAGACCGTGACCGTTTCCGGCGAGGCCTTCAAGGAAGGCGACTTCCTTTCAATCGATGGCACGGCCGGCACCGTTTACGGCGGTCAAATCGCCACGGCTCCGAGCGAGATCATCACCGGCCTCCTCCACGGCGACAAAGCCGCGCAGAAAACCGAGAAGTTCAAAAACTTCAAGCAGCTCATGGACTGGTGCGCGAAAGTCACCCGCCTGGAAGTCCGCACCAACGCCGACAACCCGGAGCAAACCGAAAACGCCCTCGCCTTCGGCGCCACCGGCATCGGACTCACCCGCACGGAGCACATGTTCTTTGAGGGGGACCGCATCGACGCCATGCGCGAAATGATTTTGGCCAACAACCTCGTTGACCGGAAAAAAGCCCTGGCCAAACTGCTGCCTTACCAACGCGAGGACTTCACCGGCATCTTCAAGGCCCTCAAGGGTTACCCGGCTACCATCCGTTTCCTCGATCCGCCGCTGCACGAATTCCTGCCCCACACCAAGGAGCAGCAACTCGATCTTGCCAAAAAACTCGGCATCAAGGTCGAATTCATCCAGCAGCGCGTCTCGCAGCTCCACGAATTCAACCCCATGCTCGGCCACCGCGGCTGCCGCCTCGGCATCGCCTATCCCGAGATCACCGAGATGCAGGCCCGCGCCGTCTTTGAAGCCGCCGCCGATGTGGCGAAAAAGAAGATCAAGGTGAAACCCGAAATTATGATCCCTCTGGTCGGATTCAAGAAGGAACTCGACCTTCAGGTTGAGATCGTCCACCGCGTCGCCAAGGAAGTGATGGCCGAGAAAAAAGTGAAGTTCGACTACATGGTCGGAACGATGATCGAAGTCCCTCGCGGTGCCCTCACCGCTGACGAGATCGCGCAAACCGCCGAGTTCTTCAGCTTCGGCACGAACGATCTCACCCAGACTGCCCTCGGCATCAGCCGCGACGACATGGGGAATTTCCTTCTGCCTTACACGGAGAACGAGATCTTCAAAAAGAACCCGTTCGCCACGCTCGATCAAACTGGTGTCGGCCAACTCATGGAGATCGCCGTTAAAAAAGGCCGTTCCACCCGCAAAAACATTAAACTTGGCATCTGCGGCGAACACGGCGGCGACCCGGACAGCGTGAAATTCTGTCACAAGCTGGGGCTCGCCTACGTGAGCTGCTCGCCCTACCGCGTGCCTGTCGCCCGCCTCGCGGCCGCACAGGCCGCCCTGGAAGAAGCGAAGTAAACCAACTCCAACGAAATATCAAAAAACCGCCCGCGGAAAAATCCCGGGCGGTTTTTTCGTTTAAATTGGGTAGGCATCCGGAGCGAAGCCGCCTTCAAAACCTTGGCGAATCAACGCACGCTCGAGCCGGTAAATACTGCTTTATGACCCGGCAGTATTCCGATTCCTTTCTCAAGCCTATGCGGAACCCAGATCACAGCTCTTCTCCGCGCCGAAGAACGAGTGAAGAATAGCTTCGGCCAAGGACCGCCAAATGCTGGATAACAGCCGATACATTGGTTCATGAGTAGTGAACGCACCGAAATATGTCCCTCATACTAGAGCGCATTCAAACCGAGGGCATTGCCGAGCTCTCCTATCTCATTGGTGACGATTCCGTTGGCATGGCGGCGGTCATCGACCCTCGTGCAGATGTGGAGATTTATCTTCGACTCGCCCGCCAACATAAAGTTTCAATCACGCACGTTTTCGAGACCCACATTCACGCCGACTTGGTCAGCGGCTCGCGAGAACTGGTCGCGCAATCCGGCTCGGCCGTTGTTCACGCCAGCGGTGAAGGAGGAGCAAAATACGGGTTCCGAATTCACCGCTTGCGTCGCGGAGACAAATTTGAATTCGGAGAGACTGTCCTGACCGTTAGGCACACCCCCGGGCACACGCCTGAGCATGTTTCCTACGAGGTGGCCATAAAAGGATGCCGGGAGCCGTGGGGCGTCTTTACGGGCGACTCTCTGTTTGTGTCGTCGGCCGGTCGTCCTGATTTGCTGGGAAAGGATGCGGACAAGCTGGCCGGGAAACTTTACGACACCCTTTTTAATTACTTCGGCAAATTGGAGGATGGTGTCATTATTTATCCGTCCCACGGTCACGGTTCGCCTTGTGGAGCCGATATAAGCGACCGGCTCGAAAGCACCATTGGCTACGAGAAAAAATATAACCCCTATTTTCAAAAAACTGATCGCGGCGAGTTCATAAAACACGCTCTTTCGACGGCTCCTCCGGAGCCGACCTACTACAAACGGATGAAAAGGCTCAATGGCGAGGGGCCGGAGGTTCTCGGGCATCTGCCGGTCATACCTGCCCTGGCTCCGAACAAATTCAAGGATGCGCTTACAAAAAAGGGAGCTGTTCTCGTCGATACTCGCAACATGCTCGCATTTGGCGGCGGTCACATTGGAGGCGCCATCAACATTGGAGCGACTCCCATGCTAACCATTTGGGCCGGTTGGCTGCTCGACCCCAAGACGCCCATCTTACTGATTTTGGATGAGGACAGTTCCGTAGAGAAAGTCGCCGCTCTCTTCGTGCGTTCCGGCTACACAAATTTCGCGGGATACCTAGCAGGCGGCATGACGGCGTGGGACAATACCGCCGGTTCTCTCGTTGAACTGAATCAGATGACCGTACATGACGTAAAGGCCGCGAAGAATCTGCAAGTACTCGACGTTCGCGCTCCCTCTGAGTGGAAGGAGGGACACATTCCCGGAGCAATGCATACCTTCGTGCCCGACGTTCCAAAGCACCACGGAAAATTGTCGAAGAGCAAGCCAGTCGTCACCTACTGCGCCACAGGATATCGGGCCAGCATCGCCGCAAGCTTGCTGCAAAAACAGGGTTTCTCTGATGTGCGGACAATGCCAGGAAGTTGGACGGCTTGGAAAAAGGCGAAATTGCCCATCGAAAAACCGAACAAATGAAACCTTGGATCCCGTTACTTTTCTTGGCGCTTCCTCAGATCGCGATGGCGGCGTTTTATCCGGGCACAGATTCATTGAAATATTCTGGACCAGCCTGGTCGCCGTACATGGTCGGAGCTGGCATCGGAATCCTGTCGTGGCTGACCTTTTATTTCTCCGACAAGCCAATCGGTGCCTCGTCATTTTATGCGAGCGTGGCGGGTCTCGTCGGAAAGGCAATCGCGCCGCGACATACCGCATCACTTAAATATTATCATGAGAACCCGCCAAAACTCGATTGGTCAATCGTCTTCGTTCTCGCAATCATCATCGGGGCGTTTGTCGCGGCCTACACCGGCGGTGAAATAACCGACGAATGGTTGCCTTCTATGTGGGTCGCCCGCTTTGGCGACAGCATTTGGCTCAGAGCGCTCGCGGCCATCGCAGGCGGTGCTTTGATGGGATTTGGCGCGCGGCTTGCCGGGGGATGCACTAGCGGCCATGGCATTTCGGGAACGCTGCAATTAAACGTCGCCTCATGGCTCGCCGTCATCTGCATGTTCGTTGGCGGCATTGGCACAGCCATGCTCCTATATCGCTTTTGATTCATGAGCCAGCCGAGTAAATCCCTCCTCAAGAAGCTGACTCTCGCCGCCCTTTTTGGTTTCGCTTTTGGCTTCCTCCTGCAAAAGGGGGGTGTCGCGAAATACAATGTGCTCATCGGAGTGTTACTCCTGGAAGATTTCACCGTGGCTAAAATTATGGTTAGCGCCATTGTCGTGGGCATGCTTGGCGTCGCACTGATGCACGCCAAGGGCATGGTGAAACTCCACCTTCAACCGACCCGCTTTGCCGCCCAATCGCTCGGGGGTCTGGTTTTTGGCATTGGGTTCGCCTTGCTGGCTTATTGCCCGGGAACGGGTGCCGCCGCGCTCGGCCAGGGAAACTGGGATGCCCTATTTGGGTTCATCGGCCTGATGATTGGCTCGTTCGTATTTGCTGAGTTTTCTGCGCCACTGGGCCAGACTCTTCAAAAATGGGGCGAGATTAAAAGCTATACCTTACCAGTAATGTTTCGCGCGCCTCGCTCTCTAGTGGTGGTCGGCAGCGCTATCGTCTTGATCGGATTGTTGTTTGGCTTGGAATATTTCTTTGCCCGCTGAACCGAGGAAGAAATGCTCCACATTGACTCGCGCCCGCAGTCGATGGGCGCTCGCTTCGACGCGCGGCTACGCCACAGCCTAAAACCGGTTCCGGCTGCGTAACCTGTTCGCCCCGCCGCGCTCTCACCTCCAGCCATCCGGTCTTGTTTTGCCGTGCTGCTAAAATCTGTCACTCTCCCCTCATGCCCAAGCCCATCACTGTGGTCAAACCGGCGGAGCTTCTTGCCCACCTCTTCGCCTCCTGGCCGGAGGTCAAGAAGTCGCAAATCCGCTCCTGGCTCAAGCATCAAGCCGTCACCGTCAACGAACGGCCCATCAGCCAATTCAACCATCCGCTGCATCCCGGCGATGTTGTCGCCATCCGCACCGACCGTTTCGCCGCTCCGAAAACCGTGTTGCCGTCCGGCATGAAAATCTTCTTCGAGGACGCCACCCTGCTCATCATCGATAAACCGGAGAATCTCCTCAGCATCGCCAGCGAGGCCGAGCAGGAAAAAACCGCCTACTTCCTGCTCACCGATTATGTCCGCCGGGGCAACCCGCTCTCCCGCGCCCGCGTCTGGATCGTCCACCGCCTCGACCGCGAAACCTCCGGGTTGATGATTTTCGCCAAAACCCCGGCCGCCAAGGAAATCCTTCAGTCCGGTTGGGAGGACGCCGAAAAAAAATACCAAGCCGTGGTCGAAGGTCATTTGCCCAAGGATCAAGGCACCTTCGAGTCCGACCTCGACGAAACGAGCCCCTTCAAGGTTTTCAGCGTCAAAGCCAGCGCGCAAACCCGTCACGCCATCACTCACTACCGCGTGCTGGCCCAGAGCCAGTGGCGCAGCCTGGTCGAACTCACCCTCGAAACCGGACGCCGCCATCAGATCCGCGTCCATCTCTCCGACGCCGCCTGCCCGATTATCGGCGACAAAAAATACGGCGCCAAATCCGATCCCGCCAAACGCCTCGGCCTCCACGCCTGCGCCCTGCGATTTCCCCATCCCCTCACCCGCAAGGAGATGAGTTTCACCTCCCCACTGCCCAAGGATCTGGCAAAGCTGGTCAAAGACAAACTGTAGCCACAAAGGAGCACAAAGAGCGGCCTGGCACTCGCCCTGCCCCCCGCTTCGGGGGAGGCATTACATCACATAACTCGATGCGAGGTATTAGGGCCGGAGCGCAGCGCAGGGAGCACCGAGCCGTGGGAACGGCTGGGGCAGACTGCCGCAGGCAGGCCGAAGGGCGAGACTCGGCGGGATCCGAGCGAGTCAACACTCCGCTTGCGGAGAGCGGCAGGACCAGGCGCCCCTGGGCCTCGCATCGAGTTATGTGATGTCATCGCCTGCAGGGCGCGTGCCCCGCAGGGCAAGCGAAGCGCAGCAGGCCGCTTTCGTGAACGCTCTTCCCGAGCAACCGCGAGGGCGATCGTTTCGTTACGCTCTCCGAGTCCGCGCGGGATGAGTTTCAACCAGAGAAAGCGATTTCATGACTTTCAAATGTCAATATACCATGCCTGACCCCTTTTCACCTCGGTCGCATCGTGAGCGGATCACCCGAGATCTTCCGCCTTTATGTCGATGAGAAAAACGCGCGCGTCTTTCTCTATTTCACCTGGAACAACACGTGGACTTATCCCTGAGTCGCGCATGCCGTCCCTCAATCCCTTGATTAACCACAGAGGCACCGAGGCACAGAGAAAGTCTCCAGAAGAGTATTTCCATTGCGCCCAATTTTTTTCTCCGTGCCTCGGTGTCTCTGTGGTTCACCTTCCTTCATGAAACGCCACCATAGGTTCCTCATCGCCGCCGGAGCCATCTTCCCCCTCCTCGCCCTCACCGAGTTGGCCTTCGGCCGCTCCCCCCTCGGACCCGACGGCCAGTTCGGCCTCTGGACCGCAAACATCTGGGGCCCCGCCTGCTCCCAACGCATCGCCGACCCCTACGCCTTTTCCCACATCATCCACGGCATGGCCTTCTACGGCCTCCTCTGGCTCATCGCGCGCCAGTTACCCCTCTCCGCCCGCTACCTCATCGCCGTCCTCCTCGAAGCCGGCTGGGAACTCCTCGAAAACTCCCCCCTCATCATCAACCGCTACCGCGAAGCCACCATGGCCCTCGGCTACACCGGCGACAGCATCCTGAATTCCGTCAGCGACCTCGTCATGATGTCCATCGGCTTCCTTCTCGCCTGGCGCCTCCCCGTCTGGGTCACCGTCACCGCCGTCATCGTGATGGAGATCGGCTGCGCTCTCTGGATCCGCGACAACCTCACCCTCAACATCATCATGCTCCTCCACCCCATCGAAGCCATCAAAGCCTGGCAAATGGCCGGAGCTCCGGTGGGGTAGCCGCGCCCGTAGGAGTGCGGCCCAAATCGGAAAATATCTAAGGAAAGCAGGAAGGCAGAAAATCTATTGATACCGAGACGCCTTTTCCTGCTTTCCTGCCTTCCTTAGCGCCCCTTCCCCTTCTTCTCCACCGCCGCCAGATGCGCCGCGATCTTCTCCAGCATCTTCGGCCCGAACCCCTTCACCGCGCCCAGGGACCCCGCCTCCATCGCGATTTTCAGGCTCTGCAAATCCACCACCCCCGCATCCTCATAAGCCCGCTTCGCCATCTTAGCCCCCACCCCCTTGATCTCCGTAATCTCCAGAATCGTCAGCGGCACCACATCTTCCTTCAACGCCGAGACCTCCGCACCGGCCACGATCTCCCGCACCGTTTCCAGCACCGCCTCATCCGCTTCGTTCAGCACCCGGCGCAACTCCGTCTCATCCGTGATCTCATCAATCCGCCGGCCTTGCAAAAATTGCGCCTCCATCGCCGCGCCCGGATACTGGCCCGCATCGTGACCGCAAATTTCCCGATAGTAGGCAACGCGTTTCAGTGTCTTGGCGATGGTGAAGTTCGAGGGCATGGGGTTTCGTATGGGGGGTGGCCTGTCAGGGAATCTGCAACTCGGCGTAAGAGCCAACAGCCGCTCCTTCTGTTTCCAAAATGACAAGATCCAAAACCTTCTGAATTCTGGGCCAGCTTGTCGTTAGCAAAACAAGAATGGAGAGTCTTCTGCTATCAAGATTCTGCTGATACCGCAGGTTTTGGTCCGTGGTAATCAGCAGATTGAACCCCTCGTTCTCTGCCTCAGAAATCAACTCGCCGTTCGATAGCTGATCCCAGCCCATTTCGTAAGCTGTAATCACTTCATGCGCAGCAAAGCTATGTCGCAGAGGTGCCGGTGTGCCCTGATCGAATAAAATCTTCACGCCGCCAGGCTATGCTCGGCATGCTCCAGCACGGCCTCCACCTGCTGGCGCGTCACGCCGGGAAACCATTCCAAAAATTCATCCACCCGAGCCCCCGCCTCAAGATTTTCAAACAACGCGCGAACGGGCACCCGCGTGCCACGAAAGAGCCACGCTCCACTCACCCGGTCCGGATGACGCTCCACGGCACCACACTGTGTCCACTCAAGCATGAGAAAACACTAAAGCCCCATTAGCGAAGAGCAAGTCCGCTCTCTCCACTCAACGCCCTGTGCACCGCCTACGTCGATACCCAAGGCGCCCAGACCGACGAACAAAGCGACGCCACCACCGAACGCGCCGAACGCGACAACGAGATCGAAGATCGCCGACCGCCGCATGCAAATCCAATTCGCCGCCGACGCCGAATGGCCCTACACCGACGACGACAACGCCGGCATCGGCAAAGAATTCTTCCTGCCGCTAAGGCGCCCGTTTAACGGGTGATGTCGATGGCTACCAATCACTGACTTTTGGCAACGAGAAAGGATTAGAAAATGCTTCGCGTACAGAACCATCGCCTCTGATGCCTTCCCTATTGAGGCTCGTGTAATTCAGTGACACTATATTCCCACGTATTTGGCCGTCACTCTATTGTGCGAGGCTCAATAATTGAGGCAACGACCTTCTTCTGCACGGTATCCGCGAGTTTGAATGGCAAATATACAATCTCTATTTTTGATTCTCCCGGACGAAGCCATTTTGTATAAACAGCATTCAAAACAATGGGTCTAGGAACAGGAAATATCGGGTGCTTCCTCTCGCTTTCTGACAGATAAAGCGTCAGCGCAAGTTTGGCTCCCTCATACAAATATCCGACCTCCTGATTGCTTTTCTTGGTCAGGGTAAGGGTGAGAGGGATACCCTTGTCCCTAGGAAGTTTCAAATCTACCGTGACTTCAAGATGGATCGACGGCGTGTCATAAGCGTTTAAATCTCCGACGCAGAAGATCGCAACGAGCAAGGCAGGCAGGGTTGAAGAGAAAACATTCATTATTGCCAAACGCTCAAAATCGAAGCGCGGGCTCAGTTAGCTCCATCGGAGGCCATTTATAGGTCGCGGCCACGCTCAAGAAGTACGGCGTTCCCTTTGCCTTCAATGATGACAAACTTCAGATCGCCCTTTGCGTTCGTATATGAAAGTTCCCACTCTTGATCCGTGCCTCTCAGCAATGCAAAGCGAGCGCGGATGCAGAAATAATCTTTATACTTTTCGCCGATAGCCTTGTCGCCGATGGCTTCAGCCTGTGCGAGGCTCAGTAAAGGCTGAGTGACGGGCCACTGTTCTAGGCGGGCAAAGCAAACGCTGGCGAAAGTCAACGTGATGATAATTAGCGAAATCTGTTTTGTGCTCATGCCGTTTCGTCTGCCGAACGAATTGTATCAGCAACCCAATCATATGGTCGCCTAAAGTTCAGTGAAGCGATATTGAAATAGACTGAATTGAGAAGCTTTGTCGAGACATGAGGGTTCGCCCTGACCCCATCACACTTCCAACCGATAACCAAGGCCATGCACCGTGAGCAAGTGACAGGGCGCGGAGGGTTCGGTTTCGATTTTTTGACGGATTTTCACGATCACCTGATCGAGGGTGCGGGTGGTGCCGTAGTATTCGATGCCCCAGACTTCGTTGAGGATGCGGTCGCGGGAGACGGCGTGGCCGCGTTCGCGGTAAAGCAGGGCGAGGACGGCGAGTTCGCGCGGGGTGAGGTCGAAGGGGGAACCGGCGCGCGTGCCGCGCAGGGCGGAGGTGTCTACCGTGACATCACCGAATTGCAGGCGGTTGGGCACGGCTGATTCGCCGGCTGTTTTCGGCTGGGCGCGGCGGAGCAGGGCGTGAACGCGGGCGATGAGTTCGTGCATGCCGAAGGGCTTCGTTACGTAGTCGTCGGCGCCAAGTTCCAGGCCGACGACTTTGTCGGTCTCCTGGCCCTTGGCGGTGAGCATGAGGATGGGGACGGGATTTTTAGCGGCGCGGAGTTCGCGGCAGACGTCGTAACCGCTCTTGCGCGGCAGCATCACATCGAGGATCACGAGGTCGGGCTGGTCTTGCTTGATCTGGGCAAGGGCCTGCGCGCCGTCGCGGCTTTCGGAAATCTGGTAGCCTTCGCTGCCGAGCACTTCGACCAAGCCAAGGCGGATGTGCGGGTCGTCTTCAACAATGAGGATGCGTTTCATGGAGTGTTTAAAGTCATTTTAGGCCACCGATTAACACGGATGAAACACGGATTCAGGAGGCACATTCTTTCTTCCCCTGTGAAAATCCGTGTTCATCCGTGGCGAGCTTTCCTTTTCTTTGAACTTAATCATCGGTCGTTGGGATCTGGAGGGTGAAGATGCTGCCGCCGCCTTCGCGGGGGTGGCAGGTGACGTCGCCGCCGTGGTCGCGGGCGATGCGGCGGGCGAGGGTGAGGCCGAGGCCGGAACCTTGCACACCGCTGGAGAGGGAATCGTCGGCGCGGAAGAAGGGGTCGAAGATTTTTTCCTCCAGGCCGGACGGAACGCCGGGTCCGCGGTCGAGCACTTCGACGTTCAAGCGATGGGCGGTCAAATTGGTGCGGATGCTGATTTCTTTTTGCTGGGCGGCATATTTCTCGGCGTTGGAAAGGAGGTTCACCAAGATCTGCGCGATGGCATCGGGGTCGCAGAGGGCAGAGTAGGGCCCGAGGTCCGCCGTCCAGTTCACAGTGAAGCCGGCTTCGCGCAGGCGGAGGCTTTCGGCCTCCCAGGTGCGTTCGATCACGGGATACAAATCGGCGGCGCTGAGGTTGGGGGTTTTGCGGTTTTTTTCGAGGCGGGCAAAATCGAGGACGTTATTGACGAGGCGGGCGAGGCGATTGCTTTCGGCGGCGATGATGCGGAGGTAGCGGCGGCGTTTGTCAGGTTCCGGCACGCGGTCGTCGGCCAGGAGTTCGGCAAACATGCGGATGGAGGTGAGCGGAGTTTTGAGTTCGTGCGAGACGTTGGAGACGAAGTCGGTTTTTTTCTGTGCGAGATCGAGCTGACGACGGGTGTCGCGGGCCACGAAGTAACCGCCGGCAAGGATGGCGGCGAGGGCCAGGGCGATGAGGAAAATGAGGGTGAGGGCGACGAGGCGGGCGGACTCGGTGAGTTGGCCGGGATTCGTGAGATAGAGCGCGACTTCCCAATGGGGCAGCACTTCGCCGACCTCGGTCGCGACGAAGGGACGTTTCCAATCGGCGGCGAAACCGGAGGGAACGCGGGCGACGGGGCGGGCTTTTTCGTTGAGCACGGCGAGCTGGGTTTTGTCGCCGGTGTTTTGTGGCAGGATGTTTTGGGCGAGGCGGTCGAATTGCGCGGGGCCGAGCATGAGGCCGAAAAGCCAATTCGCGTTAGGATCGGGGCGCGTCCAGAAGAGCACCTGCAAGTCGTCCTGCACGAAGCGCGCAAGGATGCCCTGGGCGGAGGCACCCACCGCGTTTTGGAAGTTGGAAACTTCCGGCGCGACTTTGGAGAGAACGGCGGTTTTGTCCGCCGGGGCGTTTTTTTGCGGGACGATGTTGCGGTTGAGGGACTGGCTTTTTTGGCGGGAGTCTTGTTCCTGAAGCAGGTCCTGTTGAACGGATTTCCCCGCGGCGCGAGCGGCAGGGGCCCGCAGGATGGCGCTGTCTTTCGATTCCTCCTTGGCGGAGTAGGCCGGCTGGGTTTGGTAGATCTCGGACTCGGCCCTGTTGCTCAGGAAAGCGGCGTTGTTGCCCAGAAATTCCGACTGGCTGCGATCCCTCCGCGCGACAGCACTGGTCGGCCAGGCCAGGGTGCCTTGCGGCGTGATGGCAAACGGAATGCCTCCGTCGGACCAGGCTTCGGTGAGGAGGGGACCGTAGTTTTCCGCGAGCGCGGAAGCACCATGGCGGGCCACCAGCGCGCGAAGTACTTCCACGAAAGCTTTCTGCTTTTCTTCAAGGGTCGCGCGGAGGGCCGAAGCGAGGGCGTCGGTTTCGGCCTGATGGAGGTCGGTGGCCTGGCGTTCGATCAGCACGTGCTGATCGCCCGCGGTGCGCAAGGCCAGCCAGCCCAGCACGACACTGGGCAGGAAGATCGCGGCAAAAAAGATCAGCGCGGAGCGTTTCACTTCTTTTCACTTATCGCGCGGACGGGTCTTTGGGGAGAAGGAATGAGGGCGAAAACAACAGGGAGCACAAGGCAAGATGCCTGCGCTCCCTGTGTTTTCTCTGATCTCCGTCAGCGTTTCTGATTTTTGTCCTGGTAGTTCTGATATTGGAATTCCTTGCGGCTGGTCTTGCTGAGGGAACCGGCGCTTTTTAGTTCCTCGGCTTTGCCGCGGAGTTCGCTGTCTTCCTCTTTGAGCAACTGGCTTTTCGCCGCGGCGGGAAGCGCCGCATTGGCGGCGGCCTGGCGGAGGAGGACATCGGCGGCGTCTTTGGACTTTCCGGCGTCCGCCAGTTTGACGGCTTGCTCCTTGGCCAGGCGGTTTCGGGTGATGGCGGTATTGGCGGCGACATCGGCTTTCACCGAGGCTTCAACCAGACGGACATCGGAATTTTGCTTCGCGGTGGCGGTTTTGTTTTCCCTGACGGCCTCGCCATTGGCACTGTCCTCGTAGGAGACCTCAACCTGGGCGAGGGCGATTTCTGCGTCGCTGATATCCGGCGCTTCGCAGGAGAGGAGGAAGCGGCGGGTCTGCGAGCCGTAAAACTCGGAGAGCGGGATGGTCACGGTCTGGCCGTTGAAGGCGATGTCTTCCTCGCCGAGAATTCCGCGTGGCTTGACCCCCTTGGGCAGGGTGATGATGACTTTGACGTTGCGAGCCACGACGCTTTTGACCGTGCCGAGTTCCTCGGTGAAAATGCCGGGGAGTTTTTCGGCATCCTTCACGTAATAATAGTTGCCATGGCTGGCCTCCGCGAGCGCGGTCATGAGGTCTTCGTTGTAGTCGTCGCCGAGACCGATGGTGGAGACGCCCATTCCTTCCTGCCGCAGTTCCTTGCCGAGCTTGGCGAGTTGGGAGGGGCTGGATGGGCCGACATTGGCGATGCCGTCGGAAAGCAAGATCATGCGATTGACGTTTTCCGAGTCGAAGTATTTGCGCAACTGGGCCGCGCCCTTTTCAACCCCTGCGTAGAGGGCGGTGCTGCCGCCGTCCTTGATGCGGTTGATCTGGCGCTTGAGGTCTTCCTTGTCTTCGACTTTCTGCGGCGGAATAAGGACTTCCACCTCATCGTCGTAAATGATGACGGAAAAGATGTCACTGCGGCCAAGTTGGTCGAGGGCGACTCCGGCGGCTTGCTTGGCTTTTTCCAATTTCGCCCCGGCCATCGAGCCGGAGCGATCCAGGACCACGGCGAGGTTGATCGGTATGGTGCGTTTTTGGTCGGAATCCTTGGCGAGGAGCTCGATCTGAATGATCGCGTCGCGTGGGCCGGCGAGGAGGAGATCGCGCTCGGGTTTGACCGAGAGAGCGATGGTGGGTGATCCTTGGGCCGCCGCGATGGTCGCGAGCGCCGAAGCCGTGAGCAGAGTGAGGAGTGTTTTCACGTCCGCACCATCGCGAATCCCCCGGCGGGTTATGTCAGGCTGCGGTAAGGAAGTTGTAAAAGAATTGTGAAAGGCCCACTAAGAGTTTTTTAACCGCGGATAACGCGGAGGGAGCGGATAAAGGGCTTTGTTCTCACCAGCATAATCCGTGATATCTGCGGGTTCCCTGCTTCTCTTTACTGTGATCTTCGTCTTTTGCTGATCGGTGCTTTTATCCGTGTCATCCGTGGCTTCAACTGCATCGTTCCGGCTGAGGCGGCGGCTCAGCCCAGCGCCAGAGCCCGCGCGTCGACTTCGCTGCAGGCGATTTCCAGGATGTTCGTCATGCCGGCGGATTCGAGGACCTTGTCCACCTCGGGCTGGGGGTTGAGGATGATGAGTTTTTTGCCTTCGCGCACCAGCGGTTTCGTCGCCTCAATCAAGAGCCTCATGCCCATGGAGGCGACGAAATCCACCTTGGAAAAGTCCACGATGGTGGACTTATTTTGCGCGGCGGTGAGATCAAGGAACTGCGCTTTGATCTGCTCGACGCCGGCAAGATTCAACGAGCCCTCCAGGCTGAGGAAAGTGAGATTCTCCGACTGCTCGATAATCGCAAGGTTCATGGGCAGGTGTCAGTGTAACTGTAAAGAGACTCAGGCGGGGAAGTCCACCGTAAGGAAAGAGTAATCATCGTCGAGATCCGTGCCGGTGTGGATGGCGCGAATCCATTGCAACACGTCGTCCGGCAGGGTTTTGCTGCGGCCATGGCGGTTCAGAAAAGGGAGAAAGTCGTGATCGTAGCTGATCATCGTGCCATCGGGGCGTTTAATTTCGTAGGCCCCGTCGCTATAGACAAAGAGGCGGGTGTTGGCAGGAATGGTGACGGTATCGCTGTCGTAGCTCATACCTGGCATGGCCCCGATGAGCATGCCGGTGCAGGGGAGCGGTCGGACCACATCCGTGCCACTTTCCGTGTTGAGCATGATGCCCGGCGGATGGCCGCCCGAGGCGTAATGCAGTGTGCGGCTGGGGGCGTGGTAAACGCCATACCAGATGGTGAAGTACATGTTGTTGTGCCGCTCCATTTGGAAGGTGTCGTTTAATCCCGCCAGAACCTGGGAAGGATCCAAGAAGTCCACTTCTTTGAGCGAACCGGAGCGCAGGACGTTGATGGCGGCAACGGAGAGTAAAGCTGCACCCACGCCGTGGCCGCAGACGTCGAGCAGGTAAATGGCAAAGCGGGTGTCGTCGATCCAGTGGTAGCCAAAGGAATCGCCCCCGAGTTCGGTGGAGGGGTCGTAGGCCCAGGAAATAAGGAAGGGTTTCTCCATCGGCGGAGGGAGGATGGAAATGACGTATTTGGCGGCTTCCCGAAGTTCGTCTTCCAAACGCTTTTGGGTTTCCTCGATTTGCCGCAGGTAAGCTTGTTCCTGATCGCGGAAGGCTTTTTTTTCCAGGCTCGCGCCGATGCGGGCGCGGAGCAAAGTGGGATTGAAGGGTTTGGGCAGAAAATCCTCCGCGCCGGTTTCGATACACCGAACGACGCTTTCGATTTCGTCGAGAGCGGAGATCATAATAACCGGAATATGCCGCAGATCGGGAGCGGCCTTCATCCGGCCAAGGGCGGTGTAGCCATCCATCTCGGGCATCATCACATCGAGCAAAACGAGGTCGTAGGAACCGGAGGCCATCATTTCGAGAGCGTGCCGGCCATTCTCGGCCTCGGCGGTCTGGTGGCCCTGACGCTCGAGACGTTTCACGAGAACTTCCCGGTTGTCGGGATGATCGTCCACGATGAGGATGCGGCCGGTAAGCTTGGACAGGTGCTCGGTGTACTCGGCGGCGGACGACTCGAGGGAGGTGGTGATTTTTTTGTAGTCGGAGGCGGCGACGGCTTCCTGGAAGGCGAAACCGCTGAAGTTTTCGTCGGACAGCCTGGTTTCGATCAATTCCAAAAGCTGGCGTGCCGCGGTCTGGACTTTGGTGAGATCATCAAGGTCTTTCACGCCGCGGTCCTTGAGATCTTCCTCGAGGAGTTCGCTGTATCCCATGATGTGATTGATCGGGGTGCGCAGATCGTGGCGGAGTTTCGCCAGCGGCATTTTTTCCTCGGAGTCGGACACGGTCAGTTGGCGGGTGGGGTTGGAGGAGCGAGGGGGGCCCTCCCCTCTGCGCCTACGCGTTCGAGTTGGGCCGCGATCTTTCCGAGAAGACGGTCGAGTTCGATCGGCTTGGTATCGTAATCGTCGCACCCGGCGGCGAGGGCCTGCTCGCGATCGCCGGACATGGCGTGTGCGGTGAGGGCAATAACCGGGACGCCAGCCGTGGCGGAGGCGGCCTTGATGCGTTTGGTGGCTTCCCATCCATCGATAACCGGCAGGCTCATGTCCATGAGGATCAGGTCGGGCGCGATGGAGGCGGCCAGGCTGACCCCTTCCTGTCCGTCGGTGGCAATGACGACTTCATAGCCGCGGCGTGAAAGCCGGCGCGAGAGCATGTCGCGGTTCATTTCATTGTCTTCGACGAGGAGGATTTTTGGCATGAGAGTGATGCTATGACGCTTGAGGAATGACGAATTCCCGACAACCTTTCAAGCGAGGGTTTTCCAAACGCTGTCGGAACGTGCCCTCAGTGGACTTTCAACATGGTGACGATATCGTGGAGGAGCTTGTCGCGATCCACGGCTCCTTTTTGTATGACTTGATTCACACAGCCGTTGAGACGATCGCGATCTTCGGTTGAAAGATCTTTGGCGGTAATAACCACGACGGGAATTTTGGCGTAACCGGGGTTGTGCCGAAGCACGGTGAGAAATTCAAAGCCATCCATGACCGGCATCATGAGGTCGAGAAGAATCAGGGCGGGTGCCTCGATCGCCATCAACTCGAGGGCGATGCTGCCATTGGCGGCTTCCTGAAAACGAACGTTTTCCTTTTTGAGCATCCGGCAGATGAGTTCGCGGTTGCTGGGATCGTCCTCGACCACGAGGGCGTAGGAGGCGGGATGCCCGCAGTATTTGGCCAGAACCCCGCGAAGTTTGTCATGGTCCACGGGTTTCGTCAGAAACTCGGAGGCCCCGAGGGTGAAACCCAGTTGGCGGTCATGCATCATGGTGACCATGATGACGGGAATTTGCGAGGTCTCGGGTTCGGACTTCAAGGTGGTGAGGACAGACCAGCCATCCATGCCGGGCATCATCACGTCGAGGGTGATGGCGGCAGGTTTCATCTCGCGGGCTAGGGCGATTCCCTCGGCGCCATTGAGGGCCACGAGGACCTCGTATCCGGACTTTGTGAGATTGCGCTTCAGGAGATCAGCGGAGTCCGGATCATCGTCGATGACGAGGACAAGCTTGGTCATGCTGGGGGAGGCAGCTTTGTGGCCGGAAGCGGAATCTTGATCGGGCAAGGCTTCAACCACCAGCGTCGGAAGATCGACAGTGAAGGTGGTACCCTCGCCGGGAGTGCTAGTGACGCTGATATCGCCACCCATCATCTGGCAAAACTTGCGGCTGATAATGAGGCCCAGGCCGGTGCCTCCGTATTTGCGGGTGGTGGAAGCATCGGCTTGGGTGAAGGCTTGGAAAAGCTTGCCCATTTGTTCGGGAGTCATGCCAATGCCGGTGTCGCGGACGGAGAAGAGAATGCGTTCGCCGATCGGCTTTTGCACCCGCTCGATGGTGAGGCAGACACGGCCCCGTTCGGTGAACTTCGAAGCGTTGCTCAGAAGATTGAAGAGCGTCTGGCGAACTTTGGTCAGGTCGGTGCGAATCGTGCCGGCGTCGGCGGGATACGCGACCTCCAGCGTGTTGGCATTTTTCTCCATCAGCGGCTGAATGGTGGAGACGACCTCCTGAACGACATCGGCGACCCTGACATCCTCGAGGAAGAGCGTGGTCTTGCCGGCCTCAATCTTGGACAGATCGAGAATGTCGTTGATGAGGGAAAGCAGTTGCTTGCCGGCAGCACGGATTTTCGCGAGGTCGGGGGTCAGTTCCTTGACCCCAAGATCAACGGCCTCCTCCATGAGCATCTCGCTGTATCCGATGATGGCATTCATCGGGGTGCGCAATTCGTGACTCATGTTCGCGAGGAATGTGCTCTTGGTGCGGTTGGCCGATTCCGCCGCGTCGCGGGCCTCCAAGGCCTCCTGGCGGCTGACTTCGGCCCCGGCCAAGGCTTGGGATAGCTTGGTGGCCAGCCAAAACGAGACAACCATAACGCCGATGATGATGGCACAGGCGATACCGTAAACCTGCCAGATGATTCCCACGGTCTTTGCAGAAACATCGGGCAGGTACAGGGCGGCAACGACATCATAATCCCAGGGTTCAAACGTCTGTCGGAAAACCCGCCAGTTTTTGCCGGGATCTTCTCCCTTTACCGTGGCGCGGATGATCGGCTCGATCCGGCCGGAGAGAACAGGGTTTTTCGTCTGGAAGATGATGTTGTCATTCTGATCGAGAAGCGCAAAGAACCCGCTGTTGAGCACACCGCGATTCTCGATGGCCTCGCTTAGGGCGAACAGCGTTTCCAGGGCGTAACCGACGTAGTAGATGCCGATGATCTCTCCATCTCGATTGCGGATGGGTTCGTAAGCGGTGATGTAGGGTTTGCCCAAGACGTCCGCCACGCCAAAGAAAGGTTTGTTCTGCAGGATGGCGGCAATGGCGTGGCCGTTGGGATCGAGCATCGTGCCGACCGCGCTGCTGCCGTCCGACTTCTTCACGTTCGTGACAACGCGGACAAACTGATCGCCTCTTTTCTCAAAAATGGTGGCGGTTCCATTCATGATGTCGGTGACCTTGTCCACCAGCGCATAATCCCCTGCGACGATTCGATCACCGAAGAAAAGACCCATTCGGGTGGTGCCGTCCGGCTGGTTCACCGGCTGCATGCGCGGCTCGCCGTTCTGCAGGCAGAGCATATTCATCACTCGCATGGCGGAGTGAACCAGGTTGAGATTGATGGTGTTCGTGGTTTCCAACACGTCCATGACGTGATCCATCTTCGAGTGCATCTGCGCCTTGGCCTCTTCGCGAATGTAATCGGACAGACTGTGGAAACCAGAGAGTCCCGCAAAGCCCACGGCCACGATCACGAAGAGGAACCAAAGGAAAATTTTGGTTTGGAGCAAATGTTTCATGGATGCGGGTTGCCAGGTATCGCGGCGGGTGGCGGAATCGGACTGCCGAAAAGATAAAAATGCGATTGCTTGGAACAAGCATATTTCGCTAAGGCTATGAAGATTCCGGTCCTTCGCGACCCATCCACACCCCCACCATGGCAGCCTTCCAAACCACCATTGACGGCACGACCCACATTCTCGTCGTGTCCGGCCGGCTTGATCCCGGCGGCGGGAAGGATCTGAAGGACACCATGGCGACGCTGGCCGACGGAGAGGAAAAAAGTGATCTGCTGATCGATCTGGAAAATCTCGAATACATGGCGAGCGCGGGGTTTCGCGAGTTGTTCCTCGCGGGGCGCAAGCTCGCACGCAAAGGCGGGCGCCTCGTCGTTTGCAGCCTTCGGGGCGATGTGAAGCGCGTTTTTGAGCTTGCCCGTTTCGACACCGCCTATCCGATTTTTGAGACCCGCCAGGAAGCGCTGGATCATCTCAAGGCTGCCGGGGCCTAATTTTTCAGGCGCGCGCTTTTTCCGTCTCGGCCTTGGGCGGACGGCCGAGCAATTCCCACATCGCCTCGTGCGGGGGCTTGTTTTCGTAAAGCGTGGCATAGACCTCAGAAGTGATGGGCGCTTCGATACCGAATTTTTTCGCGCATTGCCAGGCCCCGCGGGCGGTGGGAATGCCTTCGGCCACCATTTGCATTGAGGCCTGGATCTGCGCAGGAGACTCCCCGCGGCCCAGGCGTTCGCCAACCTTGCGGTTGCGGCTGTGGCGGCTGAAACAGGTGACCATGAGATCGCCCACGCCGCTGAGTCCAAAGAACGTTTCCTTGCGTCCGCCGAGGGCCACGCCGATGCGCATCATCTCGGCCAACGAACGCGTAACAAGGCCGGCCTTGGCATTGTCGCCCATGTTGAAACCGTCCGAAACTCCGGCGGCGATGGCGTAAATATTTTTTAGCGCGCCCCCGAGCTGGATGCCGGTGACATCGTCGCTGGTGTAGGCGCGGAATGTCGGCAGCGAGAAGGTTTTTTGCAGGGGTTCGAGCAACTCGGGATGAACTGAGCCGATCACGCTGGCGGCGGGAATGCGTTCGGCGACTTCCTCTGCGTGGTTCGGGCCGGAAAGCACGCAGACGCGGTTGCCGGGGAGGCATTCCTCCAGGATCTGGCTGGCGAGTTTGCCGGTGTCGTGCTCGATGCCCTTGGTGCAGGAGACGAAGACGGTTTCCGGCTTGGGACCCAGGGCGGCAATCTGCGTGGCCACGTCGCGGATGGCTTTCGAGGGAGTGACGATCAGGATGAGTTCGGCATCGATCGCGTCGGCGAGATTGCCCGTCGCATAGACATTGGGGGAAATGCGCACGCCGGGGAGGTAGGTTTCGTTGGTGCGTTTGGCGACCAGTTCCTCGGCCACCGCCGGATTATGAGCCCACAGCCGAACGCGGGCGCGGTTTTCCGCCAGCAGCAGGGCCAGGGCCGTGCCCCAGCCGCCCGCACCGATGACGCTAATGTTCTTATACATGAGGATGGGGATTAGCCGGCGATGGGTCGCCGGAACGCTTCTTCTCGAATTTTTTTTCTGTCCCTGCAAGCAGGCGTTGAATGTTTCCCTTGTGCCGCCAGACCGCCAGCACGCACATCATGGTCGCGATACTAACCCGCAGCCAGTCGCAGCGCCCGAAGGCCACCATCACCGCACTGCCCACCGGCAAGGCCACTGCCGCCGCCAGCGAGGCGACAGAGACGTAACGAGTGGTGAAAAAAAGCCCCAGCCATGCCGTCAATCCGAAGAGAAAAACTTCGATCGGGTACAACGCCAGCATCACGCCGCCGGAAGTGGCAATGCCCTTGCCTCCCTGAAAATTCAGCCAGACGGGAAACATGTGGCCGACCACGCAGCAGATCGCGCCGAGCACCCCAAACGGAATGGTTTGCGCCGGTGCCACGAATCCGCCGACGAGGTAAGCAATCATCACGGCCAGCCAGCCTTTAACAATATCGGCGGCGAAAACGAGGTAGCCGGTTCTTTTCCCCAGCACGCGCAACGCATTGGTCGCCCCAATGTTACCGCTGCCCTCCTTGCGCAGATCCAGCCCGTGTGCCCGGCCCGCGATGAACCCACTGGGAAACGAGCCGATCAAATAGGCGGCCAGCGCGGTGGCGAAAACAGCGATCCAAAACATCCCCAACGGTAATGGCGGGACGCGGGGTTGCCCTCAAGCAAAATTGATGGCAGGTTCGCTGATGAAAGCTTTCGTCGCCCTCGCGGTGCTTTTTGTCACCATGTCCTCACCCGCCCATTCCGAAGAACTTCCCGCCGAAGTCACCGTCCGCCTGCTGGCTCCCGACGGCCAGCCCGCCGCACCGGCAAAAGGCCCTGCGGTGAAAAAAACCGCCGCCGAATGGCTCAAGCAACTTGGTCCCGACCGGTTCCGCATTCTGCGCAGTTCCGGCACTGAGGCTCCGTTCTGCGGCACCCTGCTCGACAATAAAAAAACCGGCGTCTATCTCTGCGCCGGCTGCGAGCTGCCCCTTTTCGCCTCCAATTCGAAATTCCACTCCGGCACCGGCTGGCCGAGTTTTTTCCAGCCTTTCGCCCGGGAAAATGTCACCGAGATTACCGACGCGAGTCACGGTATGAAGCGCACGGAAATTCGCTGCACACGCTGTGGCGGGCATCTGGGTCATGTCTTTTCCGATGGACCCGCGCCCACGGGTTTGCGCTACTGCCTCAACTCCGAGGCCCTGACTTTTCGCGAGATCAAGTAGGTCTATAAAAATAACCGGTGAGGGGGGGATTCGAACCCCCGGTACCCTTTAGGAGTACGGCGCTTTAGCAAAGCGCTGCTTTCGACCACTCAGCCACCTCACCTAGTCAAGGGGCAAAATACACACGGAAAGACTGTTGCGGTCAAGTATGGCAACGGCTCATCAACAAAAGCCAAAAGCCGAGGATGCGAAAGCCCGACTGAAAAACCGGGCGAGCACAATTGCGCAGACAGGCCGCTGCAAAAATGCGGCCCTTAACCAAACAATAGTTGCAAATCCACGACCGTAATCTCCTCCAAGCTATGCACCGCACGATCGGCGTGTTGCAAGAGATGGATCGGGTTGGTTGTGGCGACGGCAATGGCTTTCATGCCGGCGCGTTGGGCGGCTTCGATGCCGAAGAGGGCGTCCTCGAAAACGACGCATTGGGCGGGGGCCATGTCAAGCAGGGCGGCGGCTTTTAGGAAAACATCAGGAGCGGGTTTGCCGTGAATAACGTCCTCGGCACTGACCACGGCGTCGAAAAATTCGTTCAATCCGGTGAAGGCGAAGATGGCTTCCAGATTGGCCCGGGGAGTGGAGGAACCGATGGCTCGCGGGATTCCGGCGGTCTTGAGCGCGGCGAGAAGCTCGCGGGCGCCGGGGAGGATTTTCACTCCGTCTTCACGCACGAGTTCGCGGTAGAGTTCCTCTTTGCGTGCGGCCAGGCGCTCAATCTCGGCGGGGTCGTGGGTCCAATCGAGAATTTCTGGAATGATAATCTGGTTCTTCCGGCCAAAGCCGCGCTTGAAATGATCGGGCGGCAGCGGATGGCCGGTTTCGGCGGAGAGGAGTTCCCAGGATTTTTCGTGTTTCTCGGAGGAGTCAATCACGACGCCATCCCAATCGAAGATCGCGGCGAACTCACTCACGCGTTCAAGATCTTCGCGATGGTGGCCTCGTCGGGGGCGGGACCGACGACGGCGACGGCAGCCCGGCGGAGTTGCAGGAAATCGCGGGCGACGCGCTGGACGTCCTCCGCCGTGACGGCGCGTAGCTTGGCGTGAATTTCCTCGGGATCCACGATCTTGCCGTGGACGAGCACGGAGCCGCCCATGCGCATATTCTGACTGGAGGTGCGTTCCAGCGACATCCGGCTGGTGCCGACGGCGTATTCCTTCGCGCGCTTGAGTTCCGCCGGACGGACGGGATTTTTCTTCACCCGCTCGAATTCCTCGCCGATCAACCGCAGCGATTTTTCGACGTTCCTCTGTTCGAGGCCAAGGGAGACATTGATCATCCCGGTGTCGTCGAACGAGGCCGGATGGGTGCTGACGGAATAACACAGGCCGCGCTTCTCGCGCAGTTCCTGAAAGAGCCGCGAGCTGGCGTTGCCGCCGAGAATGATGTGCAGGATCTGCAAGGCATAGCGCCGCGGATCGTGATGGCTCGCACCGGGCAGGCCCATGGCCAGCTGGGTCTGCTGCGTGTCGCGCTTCTCCACCGTGACGTGGGGACCGCCTCGCGCGGGCACGGGTGGCTTGCCGGGCTTGCGTTTGCGGCCGCGGGGGATTCTCTCCAGAAGACGGGAAACTTTTTCGACCACATCCTCGTGACGGATTTTTCCGGCGGCGGAAATCACCGTGCTGGCCGCGTGATAATGCGAGACGCGGTAATCCAAAAAATCCTCTCGCTGAAAGGTGGTGATGCTTGCCACCGTGCCCGTGAGCGGACGGCCCAGCGGATGACCGAGCCAGTAGCGTTGATTGAGCAATTCCTGCACATGCGAGGAGGGCTCGTCGCGATACATGAGGATCTCCTCCGCGATGACCCCCCGTTCGCGCTCGATGTCACGCGGGGAGAATTTGGGATTAAGATAAAGATCGCAGAGCACATCACAAAGCCGGGGGAAAAATTCCGCCGCCGCCGCCGCGTAGTAGCAGGTCCGCTCCTCGGAGGTGAAGGCATTCATGTCGCCACCCACCCCCTCGACCTCTTCCATGATGCGACGGGCGGTGCGTTTGGCCGTGCCCTTGAAAAGCATGTGCTCGATAAAATGCGAGATGCCATTCAGGCGCGCCGGCTCGTCGCGGCCACCCACCCCGGCCCAGATGCCCATGGCGGCGGTTTCCGCGTGGGGAATTTCGCAGGTGGCGACGCGCAGGCCGCCGGGAAGAGTTGTCAGTTCGGCTTTCATTCGGATCGTTTTTGCAAAATCAGTTCCGCGAGGGCGAGGTCGCGAGGATAGGTTACCTTGAAGTTCCAGTCCGGGTTCTCCACCACCTTCGCCTTGCCGCCGGAACGGATGAGCATGGAGATTTCATCGGTGATGGAACCGCCGGAATCGCGCACATCCTGCAGCAGGGATTCCAAGCCGGCGAGTTCCAGGATTTGCGGGGTCTGCATGCGCCAGAGATTCTTCCGTGAGACGGTTTCGATGGTGTGATGTTCGCCATCCACGCGATGCAATGTGTCGGTGACGGGTTCGGCGCAGACGGACGCGCCGGTTTCCGTGGCCGCGTAGTAGCAGGCGCTGATGGCCCCCGGGGTGATAAGGGGACGCGCTCCGTCGTGCACCGCCACAAAGATCGGCCGGGGTTCCGCAAAGGCTCCGACTCCGCAGAGCACGGAATCCACCCGCTCTTTTCCTCCCGCCACGACTCTCCGCACTTTCGGGAAGGCGTCGGCCACGGCTTGAAAATCCGCCATGCGTTCCCTGGCACAAACCAACACAATGTGATCAACGTCCGCACAGGCTGCAAATGCGGCCAGGCTGTGGGCAATGAGAGGGCGTCCACCCAGCGGAGCAAACAATTTGTCAAACCCCATGCGCCGGCTCGAACCCGCGGCGACAATGACGGCGACGAGATTGGGAGCAATGGACATGACGGTGGGGAGTATGGAAGCGGTCGCCGGATTTTGAAGTTATTTCGCGATTGCGTCAGCATTCGGCGGAGAATCACTATGCATCAACAATTTCATGATTCAGTCCTTTTCCGACAAAGACACCGAAGAATTGTTCGTCTTCGAATCGAACCGGCGCTTTGGTGCCATCACCCGCGTAGCCTTGCGAAAACTATTCCAAATGAACCATGCGGTAAAACTCGATGACCTGGCTGTCCCTCCCGGCAACAGACTCGAGGCTCTGCGAGGCCCTCTCGCGGGCTTTCATTCAATCCGGGTGAATGACCAATGGCGCATCGTCTTCCGTTGGACCGATTCCGGCCCGACAGAGGTTTCGATTGTGGATTACCATTGACGCCCAGCTATAACGCAATACGTTATAGCCATGAATCCACCGATCACACCGGGAGAAATTTTGCTGGAGGAATACCTGAAGCCCATGGGCATTTCGCAAAATGCGATGGCTCGTGCAATCGGAGTCCCACCGCGGGCAATCAACGAAATTGTCCTCGGCCATCGCTCCATCACGCCAGCCATGTCGATCCGCTTCGGTGTATTTTTCGGCCAGTCAGAAAATTTCTGGCATGGGCTCCAATCGGAATGCGACTTTCGCGCCATGGCAAAGGAAAAGAAACTGCTCACAGAGAAAATTCAACCTGCCAAGGAACTGGTTGCAGCCTGAATGCCTTCCCGCTCCCCGTCAGCCTGAAGGGCAGTTGTGCAATCAGTGAAACTTTTCTGAAGTTTCCCCCCAGATTTTCCGTCTTTCCAAGGCCCGCTCTTGTTCCCAAGCCGATCCCTCCGTTTCGGGATCATTATCCGGAGAGAATTATTGATCTCATTCTAAATTCTGCTTCCGATTAGCTTGGAGGGAAATGCTTTGTCATTTCCCAAACTGCACAGGCGGACGAACCGGAGAGCTTTGGGCAGCGACAAGGCGTTGCCCTCCAAGAATGCATGTGCATCGGCTATCGAAAAAGTGCGGACTTGCTCTTCGGGGAAGGGGTTTTAGTGTCTTCTCATGCTTGAGTGGACGCAGTGTGGTGCCGTGGAGCGTCATCCAGATCGGGTGAGTGGAGCATGGGTGTTTCGTGGCACACGGGTTCCCGTGCGCGCTCTGTTTGAGAATCTTGAGGCGGGGGCGCGGGTGGATGAATTTTTGGAATGGTTTCCCGGCGTGACCCGCCTGCAGGTGGAGGCTGTGCTGGAGCATGCCGAGCATAGCCTAGCGGCGTGAAGATTTTTATTCGATTAGGGCACACCGGCACCTCTTCGATACAGCTTTCCGGGGCAGGTCATCGCGGACGTTGATATGGTTGCGTTTTTGTCAAGGGGCAAAGAGCTTCCGCAGGCGATTATTTTATCGCGTTTCAAATTCATAAGAACCGAGAGCAGAAGAGAGGCGCGGGTCATTCGGGGTGAGTTATGTACCCGGCGG